>CAXBML010000065.1:0-1608 GCA_963976875.1 uncultured Coxiellaceae bacterium | reverse complement strand
AGTTTCATTAAACGAAAACAGCCTATTTAGAATGTTTATCCGCAACCGACTGTGACGCCCAGGCATTGGGCTTAACTTTAACGTTGAAACCGGAACCTTTCGCAAAGCCGGTTAACATGTCGGCAAATTGGCTCGTCCCGTTTTGCTTATTGGCAGGGCTTATGTCCAAGTGCAATTCAATTTCGGCATTGGGCACATTGTCGGTTACCATCAGCGCAATCTCAATTGATTGTTGGACCTCTTGAGTTATTCGATGAACCAATCCGCCAAATTTTTCTCTTTGCAAAGAAACCTTGCGAAAAAAATATTTTCCCCCAACCTGCTTGTCAGCCCCATGTAAGCATATTGCGTTTGCAAATGTACACTTGCTTTTGGATATAAAGCTATCAGTGCCGACATATATCAAGCCATTATTTAAGACGTGGGCTTTGATATCATTAAACATATCATTAAATGATACAGTATTGCCGTCGCCTGTTCTCCATAGCGCAGCCATGCTTAGTTATAGCCAATATCCAAAATTTCCTCTTTTGGGACCATAATTAATGTATTCATGGTTTGCACAAGTAACCTTCCCAAATCGTCCTCATCATCAGCGAGAATAATTACTTGCATGCCGCGCTCTGTTTTGACAAGTGTTCTAGTATCGGGCTCAAAAAACCACGCAGGGCCAGAACCAGAAATCGCATGATAGCGTCTAGGTTTCGCATCTCGCGTAAGGTGCACTAAATCATCGACATAAAGTCCCATTAATGAATCGTAGAATCCATCTCCATTTGAAATAGGGGAAGTACTCGAAGTTGAACTGCCTTGATCACTTCCCCTTTGATCATTTTTCATATGATCGCTCCTGCTCGCGTTCACAGCGCTCAGAATGCTATCCCAGGGATCATCAAAAAAAGATATATCAGACTCTTTCAGAGAATCCTCAAGTTGCTCTTCAAGTGTCTTATCTGGGTCAAGCTTAATTAGCTTCAAAGCTTTCTTTTTGAATTTTGACATGATAGCTACCTTCTATGATCTATAAAGTGTTATAATATTATGGGTGTTATAGAGTAACTATACCATGGTTACAGTAATATTCAAAAAATATTCACTTTGTTGGAGTTTTAGTTAAATTTAGCTAAACCTTTAGTTAAGGTTAGCTAGTTTTAGCCAGTTTTGCTAACCTTAGCCGGGTTATACCCAGTATTATAGCCAGGACGACTGTCAAACAGGGCATCTGGCTGTGCGAGGGAACCAGAGAGATAGGGGGTCATCTCTCGGAGCTTGGCATCTGCCCGACCCTGAGATACTACCCTTGCTTCTGTTTCTCCGCATGAAAGGCATGTAGCATACCCCAGCGCGTAACGCTTGTCTGAATACTCTTCTTCACATGTAATACAAATTGACATTATATCTCCTTCTTGATATTTTTATCCGGCTTGTATGAGCCTTTTTTAATTAAATCTATTTCTCTAATGCTGAACCACTGGGCATGTCGCTTTTTTGTACAAAAAACTTTGACGTTGGTATTTGACTGTTCTAATACGATACCTGTACCACCGTCACGGACTATATCACCATCGGCGTAATATTCGAACCATTTAACTAGGTCACCTATTTCAA
>CAXBML010000064.1:0-1661 GCA_963976875.1 uncultured Coxiellaceae bacterium | reverse complement strand
CGCAATCAAAGCGCTTAAAAGCATTTTGGGATGCTAAAAAAGCAGCCAAAGCTGTTGTTGTTGACCCACCAAAGCCGTGGTGGAAACAATTTATAGAATGTATTAAAGGGGCGCATTAGCGCCCTTTACTTTTAACTAATATTGCTGATCTGGCATCACGCTTGCGCTGGCTTTTTTCTTCATCTTCAATGTAGTGACCATATTGTTTTTTTGTGAACTCTGGATTTGAGTGACCCATTGATTCAGAGACCTCATGCCAGTTAGCACCAAGATGGTCAATTTCGTTACTTGCAAAAACATGGCGCAGATCGCCCCATTTAAAATGTAGTGGCAAGCCAGTATCATTATCTATAAATGGGCAGGCTGAACGGATTGGTTTCATTGCCTCGCTAAAATCATTTTTGCGTAATGGTGTGCCAGTGCTTGATGGAAAAATTAAATCATCGCGTTCTTGAAATTTGCTTTCTTGCATAAATTTATTAAGCATTTTGCAGATTTCTGAAGGCACTTCAATTTCGCGGTCTTGCCCCTCTTGTGTTTTAATATCGCCAAATTCTTTTGTGCTATGTTTTACAGCTTGGCGCGTTATTATTTTTTGCTCATTAGGTGAATAATCACAACGGCGCAATGCGCGTAATTCGCCTTGGCGTATGCCACTGGTCATTGATAGCAACAACATCATTTCAAGTTTATTTGGAGCTATTGTAAGATGGTTGCGTTTGCGATATTTTTTGCGCCCAACAGCCAACACCTTTTCAGCCGCTAATGTATATGCCGCGCTGTAAGCATCAAGACCATCTGTCTGCAACCATGCTGTAAAATGTTTTTGTACCTTTGGCGCTCTATTATCAGTAGGTTTTTTCTCTGGCAATTTTATGTCAGAAATTGGGTTTGCATCTATCCAGCCTTTTTTTGCAACAGCTTCAAAAAATTTTGTGAAATGTTTACGGCGAGTAAACATAGTTTCGATACTTTTACCTTCATTCAATATTAAATTTTCAATAAATTGTCTGAAATCTTCACGTTCTGATTTGCCTGCTATTATTGAAATATTCCAGTAATCGATTTGTATATCTTTATAAAAAGCCTGTTGTAGCAATCCTAAATTAAATTTTTGATCCTTATGATAGCTTTTAGTCATCAACAATTTTTGTGCTGATAAATATTGTATGACAGCATCACTAACTGTAATTACTTTTGCTTTTTTCTGTGCTTCAATTTCTTCATTGCCATTGTAAGCACCCAGTAATTTATTCATTTTTGCCACAGCTTCTTTGCGTGTTGCAAATCTGCCAAAATCTTTTCTGTTATAAGAAGAAATTTTTGTTGCCCGGTATAATGACCTGGTGTCAATTACATAAACCGTGACACCACGAACAATTTTTTCACTAATTAATAAGCTCTCAATCTCTACATTATCAAACATTGCTTGCCCTCGATTGTTAACAAATACAGAATAATTATATCGTATATAGTATATCATATTAACGTTTTAAGACAAGATAAGCAAGTGCCGTGGGACTAATGTGGGACTGATTTGACAAAAAAAGCGCCCCCGACCAAAATGGCCGAGGGCTGTTTTTTAAGCTATACTTGGATTACAGGCTGGCATCCCGTAGGGGATTCGAACCCCTGTTGCCGCCGTGAAAGGGCGGTTTTAA
>CAXBML010000063.1:0-1771 GCA_963976875.1 uncultured Coxiellaceae bacterium | reverse complement strand
TTGACGCGCTCAAACACCTGACTGGCTACAAGCGCGATTCTGATGTATCTAAGTGCCTAACAAAACAAGGAATAGTCTGCTTTGCTGGACGCAAAGGCCCGTGGACCACGATAGGGTTAATTGAGCAAGCTTCAGAGCTTTCTATAACCAAAAAGTTAGCGGGTGAATGATGAAATTAGGTGATGAAAGGCAAGCGCGGTTCTGGCTCTCTAGCATTCAGGTGTTGGAGTTGACCGGGGCAAAGACTCGATCCAAGCAAATAAAAGTCTTGGATTTCATGGGCTATAGTTATAGAGTAAGACCGGACGGGTCTTTTGTTGTTCCGTCTGATCAGTTCTCAGAACAACAAAGCTATAAGCCCTTAAAAGAATATAAACTGGATTTTAGCGCAATTGGTTAATCGAACAGTAAAAGAAAACAAAAAATACCCCCCTGGCTGGCGGCTTAGAAAGCGCGGGGCAAAGGGTAAGTTTGTGCTTTGGTATCAGGTTAATAAAAGCGCAAGGCACCTGTGGGGTGACAAAAGTGAGGTTAAAATCGGGTCAGGTGACACTTTGCAGCAAGCTGAGAAAGCCGCTTACACATTTTGGGCATCCAGAATGGCATCGTCTAATAAGCCTTACATACTGAGAGAGTTATTTAACAGGTACATACTTCAAACGATTCCCAAAAAAGCGCCTGGAACACAAAGAAGCAATTTGCGATCCATAAAAAGATTAACTAGCGTTTTTGATCTTGACCAACCTGTGGTTGAGTTTAGGGCCGCTAAATTGCGAGAATACAAAGAGCATATATCGGTAACAATAAGCGAGAAAGCCTACAATCTTGACCATGAGGTACTTTCGCATATATTTTCAAAGGCGATTGAATGGGGATGCGAAATGACACACCCAATCATTGGCATTGTTAAAAAGTTTTCACTTGATGATCGTGAGCGATATGTCGAAGACTGGGAATATGATTGCTTGTATTCTTGCGCCAACAAGCTCTATAAAACATATCTTCCATTACGAATGGCAACCGGAAAAGATAAGTCGGTGTTGCTGCGAATTAAACTTAATGACATTAGATCAGACGGCTTATTTTTCCCGAAACGACACAAAACTAAAGGACATAAAGGTGGTAAAGCGCAGATAATGCCTTTTCAATTTCAAGGAGAATCCACTGGCCTAAAAGAAATAATTGATGACATTCTGGCTTGGCGAAAAAAATGGTTAAAAGTTGATTCAATATTCTTATTTGCAACCAGCGGTGGGCAACCTCTCGTTAACCAAAAGGGCGAAACATCAAGCTTTGATACTCAGTTTGCATTAATACGGAAGAAGGCATTAGCTACTACTGCCCTCACTGAATCCTTCCAAGAGCGCGACCTTAGAGCAAAGGTTGCTTCTGACGTTGATACTGCGGAAGAGGCTGCTCAGTTACTACAGCATCACTCTACTGCAACAACCAAGAAAGTCTATCGCAGAAAGCCCGAAACAGTGCTACCAATCAAGCGATAAATTTGCCCTAATAAAGCAAACGCCTCTAGGGTTTACGCGGCATTCGGGGACGGCAATATGTAAATCATTAGGGCAATTATTTTATCAAGTCATTGATTTATATAGCGTTAATTCGATATATGCAAGTGGCTTCGAACCACTTGGTCGGGGGTTCGAATCCCTCCGGGTGCACCATTCTCACTGGGCTGTAGCGATTTCGCTAAATCAAGATTGCCCTAATAACTACAGATTGCCCTAATAATAACTAACAAATTGCCTATTATTAGCCT
>CAXBML010000062.1:0-2067 GCA_963976875.1 uncultured Coxiellaceae bacterium | reverse complement strand
TCTGCAAATTCGTTTACCCAGTACCAATATTTTTTTTCGCTCAGGCTTAGTTCTCGCCCGGTATCTTTCAGTTGTCTTTGAAATAAATGGATTAGTCCGCTTAAGCCTAAGAAGGCTAAACCGACACATAAAATTGTCCAACTCGCTTGCCAATATGCGATTGCTACAAGCATAGTGATGATGGCTATAAGTCCGATGGGATTACAGGTCGCTTTGAATCCCAAGTAGCTGAAAAAAACGACGGTGCAGAACAGAAATGGCAAAGCCGCTAACTTGGCAGATGCCGTTAATATTTCTGATGGAAAGAAATGAGCCGCAGCCAAAGTCGCCAGAAAAAGCCCCAGTGATATAAACCAGCAGCGTGCTGGTAAAGATTTAAGTAAGTTTGTCATCTTCTTAGTACTCTCAAAGTGCACGGGCGGTGCACAATCAAATCATGCATCAGCATGTTAGTTCTCAAAAAGTGCTCTAGTGGTTTGCTCGGCCATAATCTCACACACAGGACATTTAAGCTGAATGCGCTGTTGAGATACCGTCAAATACAGACTGCCGCATCGACACCGGTGTAAGGATGCAAGCTGTGATCTTAAATCACGAGCTAGAACCCAACCTTCATTGATGGTCAGTTTTTTCCAGGGGATCTCAGCTGGAAGATCTGCCTCTTCTCTTGCAACCAAGTACGCATCGTAAGCCTTCATCAAAGCATCGATATTTAATTTCTTGTAGACATTATCACCACCAATATTGACATAAAGCGCCATCAGCAGGGAGCCTTCAACTAGGGCTCTTCTGCTTTTAACGATGGCATCAGATTCTGGCAATTGACCAGGACAAGGTGACTTGCCAGTCACTTCTTTGTGCAGCCTTCTGATAATGTGGATTGGCAAACCTGTATCGAGCGCGATAATGGTTGTTCGAAATCCGTACTTAATAAGCAGCGAGGCTCGGGTAAACAGCTCACTTTTGGACAGGTTATCAATCATGCATCCCCCTTGTTGTTTAGGGTTGATAATAAATAAGCGATTCTTGGGATACCTGTACCTTTGCTCTTCACCATCTCAATCAGTTGGCTTTGGTTACCCCTTGGTTGAAACAGCATGAATGATGAGGTCGCCACTCGTTGCAGGTCGTCAACACCGGCATTAATAAGTGCATCCACCACGTCGCGTGTAAGTCCAAAGCGCAAGACCGCCTCTTGCGGATCAATGCGCGCCAATTCACGTGCTGCGTGTAGGTACGCCAAATTTAATTGATAGAAGTCTTGTTGATTGGTTGTCATTGACGGACCTCCAGTTCATGTAAAATATTGCGATAGATAGAAAGCACTCTTTGCCCATACCAGCGTGCACGCTCTTCGTTCCAACTGTGATAGCGGCCTATGCCAAGCTCTAAATCATTTGGTGAAGACTTGATTGCTTCGGCCAAAATACTTGAGCCGACCGTAAGGTTGGTGATGGGGTCTAGCAGTTCCGCTGCTGAGCTCACCCGATGCCCATGCCAATGCAAATTGATTTGCATAAGGCCAATATCGAGCTGATATTTTTCACTCTCTTGCAGTGCCTGGTTTAACAGTTGCTCTGCTTCTGTCTTAGATTTGGCGTAGGTTGCGTTTGAACCATTGCGAATTGCGTATGGCCATGGACTGGTCATGTTGAGACCTCGATGTGAGGCGGACTCAGCCAAGGCAACGGCGTAGAGCATGACAGGATCAATACCAACGCTTTGTGCTGCTTTTTCCCACTGATAGCCCGGAAACGCATAGACTGAAGTGCTTGCGGACATGGCTATCACTAGGGCAATGGTTTTTGCTTTAATCGTTTTCATTTTTGTCCTCTAATTGATTTCCGAGAAGCGCCTGAATGGCTTTCGGGCTTATTCTTTTTAAAGGCACTGCGCTAAAGTCGGCGATGCCTCTCGTATAAACTTGTGCCGCTTTTGACCAGTCGCCCACGGCAACAGGCGCTTGCATATCAAATCCTTTTTGCTGGTTCTGATGGTCTGCAATACCCTGTAATAGCCTTGGGTATTCACCCACTTCGTCCCGCAGCAAGTAAGCCTGGTAGCGTG
>CAXBML010000061.1:0-2250 GCA_963976875.1 uncultured Coxiellaceae bacterium | reverse complement strand
GTTAGCTCTTCAATGTTTGGGGACGCATCTAAGCCACACACATCATAGCCCAGTTTCTTAAAAGAATCCAAATGATCCCCTCTTCCACAGCCGAAATCAATTAGTTTCCCTGTTTTTTTGAAAAAATTTCTTTTTATCCAAGCGCTAAGCTTGTCTGGGTAGTTGGTTTTTGGGGCTGTGGCTTCAGAATATGTAACCTCTAAATAACTTTTATTTTTAATAATGCTCATTCTCAACCTTTTGTATACAATCAGAAATAACGCCTAGGGCTTCTTTAATCGCGTCTTTTGTTATCGTTAGCGGTGGACCTAGCTTTATCGAGTTTTTGAACGTATAAACCGGCAATACGCCGTTATAAACACACTCTTTTACAACTTTTGTAGCAGTTGGTTCGTCGTGGAAAATTATTCCAGCAATCATGCCCTTACAGTTAACATTTGTCACCGACTTGAATTTAAGTAAGGACTTCGAGGCTGACTCGAACAACTTTACTTTTTCTTTTAATTCTTCTTGGAAATCGTCGTCTGTCAAAAAATTTATATTAGCTAAAGCGGCGGCGCAGCACAAAGCGTTCCCAGAGTGAGTCCCGCCAACTTTAGCATTGATATCTACGTCAATCAGTTCTTTAGTCCCAAGCAATGCCGACATAGGCAAAGAAGACGATATCCCCTTGCCAAGACAAATTAAATCTGGCTTGATATAGTCACCATATGTCATATATCCATAAAGCTCGCCCATCCTATAAAAGCCGGCTTGTATTTCATCAAAACACACCAAAGCGCCGGATTGACGAGCAAAATCATAAAGATCTTTTATGTAGTGCTCAGGGTACATACATGCGCCCCACCCTTGATATGTTTCCAAAAAGAAAGCGGCAATCTCGCTTGGATCGACCCACGGAGGCAAATCATCAAGATTAAATCGCTCATTTTCATAAGGAAACTTAAGAAATATAATATTGTCATCTTTAATTCCAGACCAGTCTGTGCTGTCTGATGTGCCGCAAAGGAAATCTGCGCCCAATGTACGGCCGTGATAGCTGCCCTCAAATACAATAATATATTTTTTATTGTTCTTTTTGGCCCAAAATTTTATAAGCTTGCTGGCAATGTCCGTTATTTCAGAACCGCTATTCAGCAACACAGCTTTCTCAAAATGATTTGGTGATATCTCTAATAATTTTTCAATGAATTCATATCTTATTTCAGTATTATATAGGAAAGCAAAGCTCATATCCTTATCTAGTTGAGCCTTGATGGCGTCATTCACATGTGGATTGGAATGTCCTGCGTTGGCAACAAATATACCCGATGTCATGTCAATCCACTTGTTGCCGGACTGATCATAAACGTTGAAATCTTTAGCCTTGTGCCAAATTATTGGCAATTGATTGCTAATAGCTATTGATTCATATTTGTGTTTTTTTGCCGTTAAATGATTATCTTTAAGTTCAAAACTATCTAATACTATTCTGTTTTCTGTGCTTATCATGCTATTATTAACTCGTCACTACCATATTGTAACAAATCTATCAGCAAATTACCATTAATTTTTAATTCATTTTCTATTATTTTTAATTCGTAAAGAGTGTCTATTTCAGTTATATAATCAGTCACGGCCGGATATATTTTATCACCATATGCTTTGCCATCAAAAATGGTTTCTCGTTTCACAATATCAATATACCCATTAGGGTGATACGCCTTCGGAAAAACCTGCCTGGGTAGATTTGTATAATTTTTAATACCCTCAAAATCATCAAAAAAGCCCTCGCAAAAACCGCGATCATTAATTTTAAAAAATTTATATGGTGACTCTGGCAATTCGTGCATTGAGCGCATACTTGTTATTTCTTCTTGTATTTTAAAATACTTTTTAATATGAGAGCCCATGATAACGGGGTTTCTTAAAGGAGTTGTTGGTCGTATTAGGGCAACTTCGTCAACATTCACTTTCGAAAAAAAATGTTCTAAATATTGATAATCTGTCGATTTATCGCTAGCATATTTTTTCGGCCTCAAAAAAGGTATTTTTGCGCCATATTCTTCTGCGATATCTGCTATCTCTCTGTCGTCCGTAGAGACAAACACATCACCTATTTCTTCACAAAATTTGCAAGCAGCAATAGAATATATTATCAACGGATACCCGCATAGCTTGCGAATGTTTTTGTTGGGTATGCCCTTGCTGCCCCCGCGAGCAGGGATAAGAGCAGCAATCTTCTTCATTACAGCGTATCGACCCTTCTTA
>CAXBML010000060.1:0-2453 GCA_963976875.1 uncultured Coxiellaceae bacterium | reverse complement strand
TCCACTTCGTGGAGGAACAGGTATTATCAAAATACTTGACTAATCACATAGCAGTATATTAGTGCTATGCAACTATTTATCAAATTTTAATCGAAGAGTGGGGCAGGAGAGTTTTAATTTAACGCACTTTTGATGCTTGTCCTAGAATATTAACAACCGGCGGATCAGTCAAGATGAGTCCTCGGTGCTGGCGAGATTATCCCTTGAGTTTGTTCATTTTCGTTAAAATATTTCACAAAAAATGTTTTAGTAAGTTTTGGGTTTATTCTGTTAACACGAGTAAATTCGACAATAAAACCACATTTTTCATAAAATTTTGGAGCGTTAAAGTCACTTGTACATAAATTGATATTATTAAAACCTTTTCCAGTAAATTTATTTTCTAGTTCTGATATCAATTTCTTTCCATAGCCTTGTTTCCGATACTTTGAATGTATCCACATATCATCAATGTAGATTTCTGCATATGCCGTGAATGCATTTAGCACTCCTATAGCATCACCATTTTCATGTTTCAAAACAAGTGAAAATGCTCGGTAATTTACGTCAACCCCATGGCTGGATTCATATTCAATTAAATCGTTGCGCATTTCTTTTTCAATATCATCTGGGACCGTTTCAACAAACTCTACATTTGTCATGACATATCTCTCCATTGAACAATATTTTTATAATATGATAGTAAGGTGAAAGTATTTATTTCCATGGGCCAGGCGCTACCCATGTATAAGTAAATTCATTAGATCTTTCTATGGCCTCAAAGATTGGGGAAATAAATAAAGCAATTTGATTCATTATGCTGTCAAAATCATTGGGAAGAGTTATACCAGATATATTTTTATTAATAAACGCAGTCCAATAGCGCTGCATCTGAACGTTAGCTTTAAACTCATCTGAAAAAATGTCTGAGTGCAACTTACTCAAAGGCATTTCTCGATTAGCAAATGTTTTTTGTATTGCTTTTGATAAAGTTTGGCCCTCAAATAAAAACTGTCTTGATAAAAACCAAATATCAAAAAAATCTTTTATGCGACTATTTCTAGTACCATGACGAACCATAGAGTGAACTTTTTCAGAAATTAAGGTCTCTGGAGTGTAGCCTAGAATGTCAGGAGTGGAGATATTGGGCAGCAAGGTTGGATAAGAAACTTTTATAGGCTCGGGGTGGATAACATCGCCAAACCCAATGTCTATTTGCATCCTTGCTCGCGCACGACCGATATCCCCGTTGAATTTTGCCCTAATTCCACTATAAGAATTTTGTTCTTGAATAACTTCAGCCTGCACAGAATTTTCATCATAAATAACACCATCATCGTCAACAATCAGACATATATCCTTAATTATACTTGAAATATTCTCAACAGAGTTATCAGCTGTACCTAATAAGTCAATATCACGAGTTGCTCTTGAGGCTGATAATTGCCAAACATGAAGCATTAAAGCACCTTTTAAAATAAAAAGATCCTTGTATGCAGATATAGACAATCTATAGATAAATCTTTCAATCATATAGTACTGCAGCACCTCTTCAAAAGGGCGCTTAGACTTCACAGACAGATTTAACAATTTTTGCCGTATTGAGGCACTAACATCTTTTATTATTTTGTCATTCATAAAGAGCTCATTTCTAAATATGGGGTAATTATACCTTCAACACGGCATATCCTAGCATAATTATACAGCTCATCTAATGATGCTCCTTTATATTGATGCAAATATTCTTTCAATGCCTCCAGCGCCACGTCTTTTCCAACACGATTACGAAACTTAAAGCAGTCCACCACGGTTTTTGCCGCAGAGTAAACAGGAACACTAAGGCCATTTAATGTATGGTACTCAATACCTGAATCAAATGAAGTTGTTGAATAGCGGAAAATTTTTACAGGAGGATATTCGATCTTTGGTTGACGCCAGCCTTGCCGAAAACCCACACAAACAGACCGAGGGATCTCAGTTGTTAAGCCATGAAACGAAAGAGCCGAAATCAAACAAATAACACCTTTGGGTAAACGCTTACTGACAATTATAAGATCAATGTATGTCGCATCAGCGGTTGAATCTACTAGGCGAAATATTCCGCGGTTGAGTGAGTCGATATAACCTTTATCACGCATACTGTAGAGTGTTTTTGGGTTTATGCCTAAGCTTATGGCATCTTTTGTTCTAAGAATACCGCCATGCTGCTTAAATATTGAAATAGCTGCTTCAGTTGTAATCATAAACCAGAGGTAATAATAATGTATATTGATTAATTTAACTATATACGTTTTTATTACTTTAATCCAGTAAATATACATTCCAATTAATACAATAATACTGGAATATCTAAAGCCTTGTTTTTAAAGGGTTTTTATCATTGCATAGTATACTAGTACTATGCAATTGGTCGTCGATTTTAGTATCCGTCCGGATTACGGACAACCAACCATTTCACCATACTTTTCATCATC
>CAXBML010000059.1:0-2454 GCA_963976875.1 uncultured Coxiellaceae bacterium | reverse complement strand
CAGCAATTGCCCTGCAAAGTTCAATAATTCTATTAATATCTTCATCCTCCATATTTCTTATAAGTTTTTCAAATTCTTCGATTAGCTTATTACATCTAACTGTCTGTTTTGATTGCTGTTCACCTAAAATTATGTATCGAGGTGAAGCACCTGTTTTATCTTCAATAGTAAATAATTTATCAATATTTTTTGGAATTCCTCTAATACGCCAATTATTTATCGTTTGTTCAGATTCATTCAGCAAACGTGCAAGATTGGCGGGTGTTTTACGACCAATTGTGGTGGCTTCTAGTAGCCGGGTATACGTTAAATGATTTTTAGCCATGCGTATCTCCTCAGATAGAACTTACTTATTAAGCAAGCGGGTATATTTGAGTATTTTAAAATATATGGCCTTTTACAAAGATTTGTTAAAAACCATGTTTAAAAATACTAAACACGCACAGTATATTTTTTTAAATAATAAAAGCCATCCGACCCTTTACGATAGGAAAACAACCAAAACCCAGCATTTTTACACGAATTTTATAGAATACTCAAACAATTTTTTAGAATTTTAATTAAAGGGCTGTTTTGAAGACATTTATTTTACGACTACTTACGAGATTTACTTAAAAATATGCAATTAGAACCTACATTTGATCACCCAGAAGATGCGATAAAGGCACTTGTGCAGGAAATGGGTGGCAGTAAGGTGATTGCAAGTCAGTTGTGGCCTGACAAGGCCGTTGAAAATGCTAGTCGGCTTCTAAACGACTGCTTAAATATCCGAAGGCCAGAAAAGCTCGACATTTCTCAAATAATGATGATTTTGTATCAAGCAAAAGAGCAGGGGCGGCATAGCACTATGAAGTGGATAGCTGGCGAATTGGGATATGAAGTCCATCCAATCACTAGGCGTGAAGAAATGGATAGATTAACCATAGTTGTTGAAGAGGCGGGTCGAGCATTAACCGGGGCTTTAGAAAGTTTAGAGCGAATTAAGCGAGGTCGAAAATGAATACACAATGTCAGAGAATTTTAGAATATTTTAAAAAACAAGACAAAACATTAACCAGTGCGGATGCCTGGAGAAAGTTGGGAATCATGAGACTAGCTTCACGTATCCATGAGTTAACAAATGATGGTTATTCATTCCACCGGGAACGCAAGACGGTGATTAACCAGTTTCATAAAAAAAGTAAAGTGGTTGAGTATCAATTAAAAGAGGAACCCCTTTAAATAAAATGCCGCAGCGAGGTGTGTGAAAGCATAGTCGGAACTTCGCATTAAAAAGCTAGACTCACTTTAATAAAAATTAAGAAAAAGGGAGATAGTACTATTAATTATTATTCTAAGCACATTGGTGATTTCAATAATAAAACGAGGCATCTTTCGCGCATTGAGCGATCGTTATTTAGTGACGCTATTGAGCTGTATTACTCTACAGAAAGACCTCTCATTTCTGACATAAATAAATTATCTAGATTACTTCTTGCTAACACTGAAGAAGAGAAAGATGCGTTAAAAATAATTTTAGATGAATTTTTTACGTTAAAAAAAGGTGTATATCGTAACAAAAGGTGTGATGAAGAACTAGCTATATATAACTCTAAATGCAAGCATAATCAAAGAGTTGGAAAGTTAGGCGGCAGACCTAAAAAAGATCATTCTAAAGATAAAATCAAAAAACCCAGTGGGTTTCCAAACATAACCCAAGTGGTTTCCAAAAATAACCCTACCCAAGAACCAATACCAATATTAATAAAAAAAGAAATACATAAAGAAAAAAGCGTAACGCCTCTAGCGAGGCTAGTGTCTTTAAAAATAGACTCTCAAATTGCTAAAGATTGGTTACAACTACGAAACAGTTTAAAAGCACCTGTCACAGCTACAGTTATCAAAACTTTTCAAAAAGAAGCCGACAAGTCAAAAATGACTTTGGAAGAAGTTTTCAAAATTTGCATTGAGAATTCATGGCGCGGTTTTAAAGCTGAATGGTTGCATTGTAAGCCTGACAAGTTTGATGGATTAGCTTTTGTTAATCAAGGACGAAAAGAGAGGAGTTTCAATGAAAAACTTATCGAAAACTGAAATTTGGTTACAAAAACACCCAACGCTAGGCGTGTCTTTGATGGATCATTTGTACTCAAAATTAGATGCTATGTATCCGATTCGATGGCGTTCTGCTCACCCAAATGAAATCAGTGTAAACAATTGGCGCGATACCTGGGCAGAGGCTTTTGAGGAAGAAAATATTATGCCCCACCAGATTAAGAAAGGAATTACTGAGTGCCGCAGGTTATATGATTGGCCTCCTTCATTAACTGAATTCTTACAGGCTTGTACTACCACAGTTCCCATGATCCACCGGGATTTTCCTAAAGGATTAGTGCATAAAATGACAAATAAAGAGAGAAAAGACGGTTTAAAAAAATTGAATTTAGCAAAAGAAAAATTATTTGTTGAGCATTG
>CAXBML010000058.1:0-2454 GCA_963976875.1 uncultured Coxiellaceae bacterium | reverse complement strand
TTCTCATGCACTAGGGGGTGCAATACCATTTGCCCCTTGACTGCACTATTGCTCTTCACTTTTTGGGCATAAAGCTCAGAAACACTATTAACCTCAAATAAACTCTCAAGCCAAAATCTTTGCTTATCGAAAGGGTATGTTGGCGCATCTATACGTTGCGGGTACGTATCTTGCGAATAAAATTCATAAAGTTTTCGCCAATCAAAGTCAAGCCCCTTGACCCAAAGGCTTGTCAATTTTTTATAATCCTTTGTCTTTACCCATTTTTCCAAGGATTCTTGAAGCGCTCTATCGCTTGAAAACATAGATAATATTTCTTTGTTTTTATTGGCCTCACCAAAATAAAGATTTTCGATATGTGAAAATTGCTGACTTTCCGTATTTGTTACATAAAAATCAAGCTTGTCAATAAGCTCTGCGACTGAACCCACTATCACCGCCAGCCGCGTATCAAAACTTTCTCGTCCTACCTGAAACGTGTAGCTCAAATCTCTTAGATAAGCATACTCTGCATCACTTTGCCTATCTTCATCCTTAAGTCTATTTTGCTGAATCCTCACGGCCTCTAACAATGCACCCGCATACTTACCAAGGATAGCAGTATTTTTGGCAGACAGGACTACAACAAAAGGTGTTATTTCCTCATGAAATTTAATAGGTGCATTGCTAGTAACATACTCCTCGATAATCACATGCGCATTACTCCCGCCAGCGCCAAAAGAAGAAATCCCAGCAATACGTGGATAATGCCGCCCTTCTACTTCCGGCACCTGCCAATCGCTGAGTTCCTGATTAACCCTAAATGGTGTGCTATCAAAATCAATATTGGGATTAAGCGTTGCGGCATGTAAAGAAGGCGCAATTTGTTGATGTCGCATTTGCAGCAATATTTTGGTTATACCTGCAATGCCTGCAGCAGCTTCTAAGTGCCCAATATTAGATTTAACTGAACCAAGCATGCATAGAGACTTTGTATCACTAGGAGATGCAAAGGCTTGCTTCAATCCTTCAACCTCAATGGGATCACCCAACTCAGTTCCAGTGCCATGCGCTTCTATGTAACTTATGGCACGACTATCAAGCTCTGCTTTTAATAGCGCCTCTTTAACGAGAGCCCCCTGCGCTCTCGGACTCGGCACAGTATAACCATTGGTTTTCCCGCCATGATTAATACTTGAGCTCCGAATGACGCCATAGATTCTATCTTGATCTGCAATAGCTTTAGACAATGGCTTAAGCAGCAACACGCCAACGCCTTCTCCTGGCACAAAACCATTACCACCTTGGCCAAAACTATAACACTTACCATCCTCTGATAACATTAATTGGGCACATAAACCAACATAGGTTGAAGGATGCAAATAAAGATTAACGCCTCCTGCAATAGCGACTTCACATTGACCTGCTTTTAAGCTATTACAGGCTTCATGAATTGCCGTCAGCGAGGATGAACACATCGTATCAATTGGCATACTAGGGCCATGCAAATCTAGAAGATAGGAAACTCGGTTAGCCACGGAGCCAAATGAGGTGTGGGGAAATGCTTTTATGCCTTGAGCCCAGACATCTGGTCCATAAAGCTCATAACCCATTTTAGTGATCCCTGCAAAGACACCGACTTTACTCGCATGTTGAACTTTCAATTGTTTGCGGGTATAACCCGCATCTTCAATGGCTCGCCAACAATATTCTAAGAATAAACGCTCTTGTGGATCTAAACTGAGCGCTTCTCTGGGCGAGATACCAAAGAACAAGGGATCAAAATCAGCAAAGCCTTCAATAAACCCACCCCATTTGCTATAGCTTCTTCCGCTTGAAGAGGCCAACATTTTATCAGGCAGATAAAAATTCTCTAAAGGCCACCGGTCTTCTGGGATTTCGATAACGCAGTCTTTGCCTTGCTTTAAATTTTCCCAAAATTGCTCTAAATCTTTTGCCTGAGGATATTTCCCGCTGAGCCCAATGATGGCGATTTTTTCCTCACCCACTGCGCCAAATCGGGGCTTTCCAGCGCGAGGCTTTCCTTTTAGACTTTGTAGCGGCTGAACAGACTCTACTGGTACAAGCCTCTTTTGCTGAGGTAATGCTGCTTGTGGGGTTAAGCCCACCCAAGTGGCACAATCAGCAGTATGCTGTTCTGTAAAATATTTTGCTAATTCATTAATGGTATGATACTCAAACAACAGCGTCTTAGGGGCTTGAGGGAAGGCTGCATCAACTTCTGCATTCACGCTAACAATAGTTATTGAATCTACACCATAGCTTTCAAAAGACTCATCTGGGTCAAATGCCTCTAACGGAATTTTCAGCGTATTAACGAATAACATTGTTAGTTTATACAAGGTCTTTTCTAGCAGTAATATTTTGTCGATATCAACTAAAATTGGCGCAGACTTAAACGACGGCACTTTATTAAGAACCAGCGCTTTTATTTTATTAACATCGCCATTGACA
>CAXBML010000057.1:0-2523 GCA_963976875.1 uncultured Coxiellaceae bacterium | reverse complement strand
TCGATGACGTCACCGGCATTATTCGTACAGCGGGACGAATTGGCCCGAATATCTCCGGCTGGGTTTATGTTAGCCCCATAGAGCAAGCGTTACCTATTGGCGGCCCTATTGGCTAGAGCCGATTCATTCTGGCAGGCGGCACACATGAAAAACAAAATTGATTCATGTGTGCTAGCGTCTTGAGGATCTAATAATGCAACGTGAAGATGATTCCATAGCAGACTTTCATTTCAGAGTGCATCGAATTAATTGTATAAATAGTCAATGGTATTTTTTAACGAGAGGCGGAGAAAATATAGGGCCATTCGCAACGAAAGAAGACGCCAAGAAACATCTTGCCAGCTATCTGGAAAAAAAGAAACCGGTAGACTAACGATGCACAATCACGTCCTCAGCGGCAACAATGATTCCTCTAGACGTATTGGTTGGGCCTTCTTTCTCAATGTCGGCTTTACCATTATCGAGTTTATCGGCGGCTGGCTGACTAACAGTACCGCCATCATGTCTGACGCCGTTCACGACTTGGGCGATCGCCAAATGGCGACAGCACATCTCTTCCTGATATTTACAAAGGGTTACGGGTGATGACAAGCTATAAAAAAAACGCAGAGAGATTTTGAACAGATCCTTCCCAATCGATATAGCTGTAAAGATATTACTGATGATGGTCCTAACTCTCGCTGTTATTTTTGTACCAAATATTTTTGAAGTCGATATTGAAGATGCTGACGTGGTGGTCTACCGATCGAAAAAATGCAAATGCGTAGGCAACTGGGTCGATCACCTAAAGGACAATGGATTTTCCGTCGCGATAAGAAAAGTTATGCTCATTCGCTCAGTCAGAAAGGAAAACGGAATACCTAGTGGTTTTTCTTCCTGCCACACAGCTATTGCCGGCAAATATTTTATTGAAGGGCATGTGCCAGCAGAAAGCATCAGTACTCTCATAAAATATCAACCGGATATTGTAGGTATAGCACTACCGGGAAGGATCGATCAAGATAATCCTGAAGAGATTGAGATGGGTTTTCCCGAGGAAGTCATCTATTTTAGTTCCGACGGTCTATATAAACCCTTTGATGAAAGAATATTTTAATCTTATTGTTGAATTTTAAGGAGACTGCTTTCTTTGATTCATTATTTGATTGGGTCTGACAAAAATGGGGGGCGGGAGGAGTCAGAAAATCATGCCTGAAGACAATAAGGAAGGCTATGACCTCTAAAAATATATCGAAATTAACAGTACAACACCGGATATTTCATTGACCTATTAGAGGTCCATAGATCAATCTAAACAACGGTTAACAACTGTCACTGTCAAACTATATTACAAATATAATCTATTTCTTCATGATGAAAAAATAGATGTGAATCTACTAACCTTGAAATAGGTGACACTATGTTTGTGACAATTGGCATGATTATATTTTTGCTATACATAGCAGGCACCATTGATTGGAGAACCAAAGGCTAAAAATGGATACCTATCTTAGCAGAACAACACAAGAGCATTTTCAGGAAACGGAGTAATTTTTTAATTTTCGATGCTTATTGAAAACTTAGCAATATATTTCAAGAGGTCAGCTTGCTATGCATAAACATTACGAAAGTAATAGCTCTTCTACCCGTATTGGCTGGGCTTTTTTTCTCAATGTTGGTTTTACCATTATCGAGTTTATCGGTGGCTGGCTGACCAACAGTACAGCCATCATGGCTGACGCCGTTCACGATCTTGGCGATAGCTTGTCCATTGGTCTCGCTTGGCTGCTTAACAAAATATCCGACAAATCTGCCGATGAAAGCTTCAGCTATGGCTATCAACGGTTTTCATTGCTGAGCGCACTAATTAATGGCGCAGTACTTGTTGGTGGCTCAATTTGGGTATTGAGCGAAGCCCTGCCACGATTGTTAAACCCACAAATGCCACATGCTGAAGGAATGATAGCACTGGCCATCTTCGGAGTTTTAGTCAACGGCTTTGCAGCTTATAAATTAAGTGCAGGAAAATCATTAAATGAGCGTATTCTGAACTGGCATTTACTTGAAGACGTGCTTGGCTGGTTCGCAGTCCTCATTGTCGCAGTCATTTTACTATTCGTTGATCTCCCCATTTTGGACCCAGTATTATCAATTGGTTTCACCTTGTTTATTTTAATTAATGTGGTGAAGAATCTTGTTGCTACCATTCGAATTTTTCTACAGGCAACACCTGATAAGGCAGTCCAACTAAAAATCATAAATGACCTGAAATCATTAACCTATATTAGTGGCATCCATCATATTCATCTCTGGTCACTTGATGGCAATAACAGTGTTCTAACCGCTCATCTTACCCTTAGCGACCCTGCTGACGCTTTAGTTCAGACCAAAATAAAAGATGAGATAGCAACACTTTTAATTCCCTATGACTTATCGCATACAACAATAGAATTGGAGTTTCCAAACGAGACATGTCGGGACAAATAATCAAGGGGCTGACCCAGATAACTAAGCCGTATTATCTTTAACCCATTGTTTTAGTTG
>CAXBML010000056.1:0-3031 GCA_963976875.1 uncultured Coxiellaceae bacterium | reverse complement strand
CAAGTCTGACAGCACGGTTCAGTTATTTGAAGGTGTGTAATTTCGGACGGATACCCCTGAAAATAGCTGTCGGGATTACAGCGCATTCTTTATCATATAGTTGTTTTACCACTATCATTGAAGCTATTTAAGAGCCCATTCTGTAAGTTTTAATAATTATTGTCTAACCATGGCTCTGGTATGTCGTTGAGCTGTTTTTCAACATCATATTGTTTCTGTATATATAGCTAAAGCTATATGTGGCTTATTGGGTTCATTAGAAAACTGACGCACATATTATAATCTCGACGCACGTCCGCCCAACATGCCGAGCGTAAAATGTTGTTAGTACTGCAACACTTATTGCACCTAGTATAACCATCGACTTGAATAGGCCCTTCCCCCTCTTCTAGTAGCTGTATATTCAGATACATAGATTTTTCATTTCTAAACGTGAGCTAATAATCTGTTTTGGTTTACTGTAAATAATCACAAACAGTGGAGCGAACAATTCTGTAGCCTTGTCGTTATAGTAATAAATGCATTTGCTTCTAAAGTCTGATTCTTGTCTTTTCAGTTTGCTTATTTTTCTCTTCGTGAACACCAATTATTCCCGTAGCAGTACTGTTGGCTACAGCAGATAAATCTAATCCAACCTTTTTTCCCATCTCAGTAAGCCTGTCTTTAATCTCTTCTCTTGCTTGCCTAAATTCCTCCTTGTTTGTATCAGAAGCCATATTTTCTAGAATATCCTTAAAACACCCAGAATTATAAAGTTGTTCTATTCTGGCACCGGAATTTGAGGCGTAATTCTGCATTTCGTTTTTGTTATCTGTGTCAGGGGGTAATAGCGCCATTAGATCTTGTTTGGATATTGTATCGGGATTATGTTTAACACTTCGTTTGAAAAGGTTAGTAATGGGAGAATACCATCTTGATTCGCTGACAGGTTGAATAGGGACTTTTGGCTCTTCTCCCTCAGGTTCAACATTTGCCTTTTCGGAGTAATCTGACTTTAAACGATTTAGCGTTGAATCAGCGGCAGCCATAAAAAGCTGCTCAATGTTAGTATCAAATTTAGCTGAAGTTTCTATGTATTGTATATTTTGATTATCAGCAAAATCTTTCGCATCGGCCTCAGTAATTTTTCGACTGTCCTTTAAGTCTAATTTATTGCCAACAAGGAATATAGTATTATTTAAGTCTTTTCCCTTTATGTTTTTAACTAATTCTTTCGCATCAACATAACTTTGAGTATCATTAATGTCATAGCATATGATGCAACAATGAGCAGTGTCCATTGGATGTTGTGAGTCAGAGGGACTAGCGTGATTAGATTTTGAGTTAGCAATTGTATCCCAACACTCTAATTGTACAATTTCATTTTCCACTTGTACCGGTTTAGAATATCTAACATTAGCTAATGTTGGTTTGAAAGCGTATGTGGGATCTTGATCATCAAAGAATCTATTAATGATGTTACTCTTCCCAGAACCTTTAGGCCCCATCACACTGATAGTAATTTCATGGGAATCATCTGGTTTTGCGCCACGTGCACTCATGCTAATACACCTATAATGTTCATTATATTAGTCAAATATAGCATAGATAATGGATTTAAACCTTAAATGATAAAGGAAGTTGTAAATACAGCAATTAGCTAAACATCTAATTTCAATATTTTTGGAACCACACAGGACAAAAGGTGGACACAACAGTAGATGCTGTGTCTGCAGAATATATTAACTAGCATAAATGTTAGAGAAAACATGTAATACATATTTTATGTTTAATAATGTCCTTTCTTTAACCACTGTTACCCTGCCCTAAAAACGACTCAAAAATAGTTGCCTAGTGATTCCCTGCAATACAATCTTAAAAAAACCAAGTATTTTTTGGCTAACAAGTACAGATCTTAGCAAGCTCAGTTTGAAATTAAGTGATACATTTGGATTCTTCTAACACAGAGTTTGATTATCAGCAATATGTTTCTTTGCACTTTTAATATAGTTCGGTGTAGTTGGGTTATGCTTAACTACTTCAATATATTCTGATAATGCTTTAATGCCTTTCTCTTTATGCATTGATAGCATTAACGCAAGTCCTTCCCAATATAACGTCTGAACGTTATCACTTATTTTCCGTGCCTTTCGTGCCAATGAAATTGCAAAGTCTAGCCTCCCCTTTTTGGTTTGTATAAAATGCCGAACAATTGCTTCAGCTAAATTTAACATCTTATCTGGGTTATTTGGTTCCTCATTATAGCAAAGATATATGTCAGATAAATCATTGTTCATTTGATTGAAGCTCTTAGTACGTTGACGACATGCCAAACATCTACTAATACCAACATAATCGAAGTTGTAAACCTCATGCCATTTTTTTTGCTCAGCGGCAGGCCAAATGCAAGTTTCACCACAGCCTGAACAGACGAAAGTTTTATCAAGATAATAATATATTGGCTGCTCCCAAAACTCTATGTTCTGCGCTTTTAAATCTGCGAGAATAGCTCCTTCTGGAATTTGCTGAGGTATAAAATCTTTGTCAAAAACCTTTTGCTTGAACTGGCGATTCTTGTTATCAACAAAGGTTTCCTCAACCAAAGGGACGTTTCCACAACCAGCGATATACGTGGATTTTCTTAACTTTTCTTCTTTATGCTTTTTTTTCGCTTTGATTTTATGTCGAATTGCCTTCATAGAGACTCTCTTAGATACCAATTTATGACTAAATAAGTAGAAGATATCTTATCAACATAGTTACCTAAATGTCAAAAAAATTGTTAACGGTATGCTAGTTTCAAAATGATAAAAACCCCAAAAAAAAACGGATTGCCAGTTGGTGGTATAAAAATCTTAGTATACTCAGTCGAGGCCAAGAATACACAGAATTGGTTGTTACATTCAAACAGGCTGGCCTAAAAATATAGGTAGAAGATAATTGAATAAACTATCATCTCAAAAAATGCGATACAACAGACAAATGGATGAAAATAAAGCCATCCTTGGCTTTGAGGTTAAGCGGCTGGACTGCACTTCGGTTTTTTGGCTTC
>CAXBML010000055.1:0-3287 GCA_963976875.1 uncultured Coxiellaceae bacterium | reverse complement strand
CCTTTTCCGATCTTTAATTTCAGCGCAGATTTTGGCTGTTTCGGCTGCGAGGGCTGTATGGTTAAATTTCATGTTATTAACTCCCGTTTTATTTATTTAATATGATCAATATAAACTAAATAACTAAATATGTAAACCCTAAAATAATTTATCTTAACGATAAAAAGGCTTTTAATATTTTAAAAATGAGCTATGATGGCAACCATGATAAAAAACACACAAAAACGAGTGACCATCAACGTCTATTTGGATGATGATGTAAAAGAGGCTTTTAAGGCGCTCTCAAAGCTAGATAGGCGCAGCATGAGCGTATCTGCCGAGCTTTTGATCCTTAGGGCCATAACTGACCATATCGACGCTGATAAGGGCTTAAAATGAAGCGTGATAAATATGATATCACCTTTTCGGAAATTGTGCGGCTTCGGGATAATTACACTTGTCAGGAATGTGGGAGATACTTCCATGAGGGTGAAAGAGGCGGGCTTGATTGCTCTCACTTCGTTGGTCGGGCAAGACTCAGTGGTAGATATAATATTCATAATGCGACAAGCCATTGTCGCGGTTGTCATCAGAAATTAGGTTCAAACCCTATTTTATTTACAGAGCGGATTAAGAAAATACTTGGTGACAAGTTTGACTTTATGAAGCGGGCCACTAATGAGGTTATTAAGCTGGACCGCACCGAAAAGGATGCAATTCGCAAGCATTATATGAATGAAATAAAGCGGCTTACTGAGTTAAGAAAACAAGGGGTTATGGGTGTTATTGAGGTCACGGTTCCCCTATTATTGGATTTAAAGCTACGAGAGGCGGTTGCAAGAAATGGTTGATTTATTCACACCGCGCGCCAGAAATAACGACCCGCAAACATCACATGACGCTGCCCACTCTGTAGAGTTTTCACTTGGAAACCAACATCAAGAGATTGTAACCGTTCTTGAGCGCGGGATTCCATTTGCTGCGGAACAGCTTGAAAAAATAATTGGGTTCCCGGTTTGGCGGCGAATGAATGAGTTAGAGAAAAACGGTATCATTGAAAAAACTGGGGAATTCCATATTAATAAATCAGGCCGCAAGGCGAACAAATATAGGTTGACAGTATGATTATACACCCTGAAAGCAAGGCTATATTTAGCGCACTTGGAATATTTGCCGCGTTAATTGCCGCCGTTGGGTTGGTTCTTTGGGGCGGCTTTTGGTTGATCGAGGTTTTAGTATGAGTCGTACAGTATCATGGTTTTCATGTGGGGCTGCGTCTAGCGTTGCAACAAAATTATCTAACCCAGACGTTATTGCCTATTGCGACACGGGCGCAGAACACCCAGACAACATCCGATATATGAAAGAATGTGAGGAATGGTTTGGTAAAAAAATAACCATTTTAAAAAATGATAAATTCAAAGACACATTTGCTGTCTGGGAAAAGCGCCGATATTTGGCGGGAATAGCTGGTGCGCCCTGTACCGTCGAACTCAAGGTAACGCCCCGTATTCTTTTCCAAGAAGCTGACGACCATCATATTATGGGCTATACCGCTGATCCACGCGACGTTACCCGCGCCGATAGATTCACAGAACATTTTCATGAAATTAGCGTTAGTTACCCGCTTATTGAACGCGGCCTAACTAAAGCCGCCTGTTTGGATATGATAATCCGCGCTGGCATTAAACCACCAATAATGTATGAATTGGGTTTTCATAATAATAATTGTATTCCTTGCCCAAAAGCAAAAAGCCCAGCATATTGGGCCTTAATCCGAAAGGAATTTCCAGAACAATTCGAGCGAACAGCTAAACTTTGCCACGAAGTCGGGGCAAGATTAACAGTAATTAATGAAGTTAGAATGTTTATAGATGAAATACCAGTTGATTGGCCGACAACTAACCCGATAGTACCGAGTTGCGATTTTCTCTGCGCTATCGCTGAGAAGGATTTAAAATGAGCCAAGCGCCGTTTATGCCACTCGCAACCGATGCTTATTTGGCAGATACAACCCATCTAACAACTGAGGAACATGGCGCATATCTGCTTATCCTTTTAGCGACTTGGCGCAATAATGGTGAGCCATTGCCCGACGATGATATTCGGATTTCAAGGGTTATCCGCTGCACCCCGAAGCGATGGAAAACCAAAATAAAACCGACAGTGATCCAGTTTTTTGATGTTTCCGATGGGTGTTTGCGTCAAAAAAGACTCGAAAAAGCGTGGATAAATGTTGCAAAAAATATTCAACAAAAATCTCAAGCTGGTCACGCTAGTGCCTTGAAAAGAAAAGAAGTCACTCCAACGGCTGCTCAACGGACAGCCAACGGCAAATCAACTAACCATAACCATAACCATAACCATAACCAAAAGAGTAGTAAGAAAGAATATATAGATCGATTTGATGATTTTTGGAATCTTGTCCCAAGAAAGACCGGAAAGGGTGCGGCGAAAAAAGCATTTTTGTCTGCAATGAAGAAAATTGATTTAAACACTATTTTGGAGGGGATAACGCGATATGCCAATGAAACAAATGGCCGAGAGTCTCAATTTATCAAAAACCCCGCAACATGGCTTAACCAAGAATGCTGGAGTGACGAAAAAGGAGCAAACGGTGATGGCGGCAGCAGACTTGCAGATGGTCGAGCGGCCATCCTACACGCAGCAGGAATTGATGCCAGCGGTAGAGTATCTCAGAACCAACGCAGCATTGTCCAAATCGATGGGAAATTTACAGATTCCAGATGAAATTAGGGAATTGTTGCCAGCATTATTGGATGAGTTAGATGTAAAACTACAGCCAGCAACTCCCAGGGAGTACGCGGTTTCGATGGGCCAGTTGCTTTTATTCATGGAGACGTTCAAACTACCCGCAACAAATCAAAGCGATTTGCAGGTAATTTATCGTGAGGCATTAAATGATTTGCCCGCAGATTTATTGAATGAGGCCGTTAATCGGATAAAACGAGAGCATAAATGGAACACAATTCCTACTCCCGCTGCGATTCGGGATAAAGTTTCCCGGCAACTTATAGACCGAAAATTATTACAGATACAGTGTAGGATAGCAGCTCGGAATATTTAGGGATTAATATATTGATATGATATTTTGGCTTATGCCAGCTTTGCACTACAAGGTTAATTTATAAATGGAGATCTACCGATGAAACTATTAGCCATATTATTTGCAACATTAGTTTTTAGTTTTGTGGCACGGGCTGATGTGACGACGTGCCAGGGTAAATATGCACTTTGTGCAGCATCAACGTGCCAGCCAACGGGGAAAACGATTTCTACGACCGATG
>CAXBML010000054.1:0-3469 GCA_963976875.1 uncultured Coxiellaceae bacterium | reverse complement strand
CTGATTCGTTTGGGGTGGTTTTCTTTTGTCAGCTCTTGATAAAGCAGCTGCCAATCAAAATTTAATCCCTTAACCCAAAACTCAAGTATTTTGTAATAGTTACCAGTTTTACCCCATTCCATGACAGCTTTCTTCAGAACATCATCTTCTTGAAAAGTTGACATGATATCTTTATTTGTTTTTACTTGCCCTTTATATAATCCGTCTATAAAAGCTTTGTCTTGCTCTAAGTAAGCATCTAATTTTTTTCTTAATTCATCAATAGTCTTAACAATGAAACCTAACCGGAACTCAAGAGGCTCTCTACCTACTTGCAATGTATAAGCCAAATCACATAATCGAAAGTTACAGAAAAATAAATCATCTTCTTTATTATCACTTTGCTTTTTTGAGTGAGCATTGATATATATAAGCAATCGATTAACATATGCATTTAAGCTTTCATGGCTTTTTGCAGAAAGCACAATAATTTGTGCTGACTGCTCAACAGATGGGCTTAATTGTTCTGGAGGTTTTGTGTAATCTTCAAGAACAATATGAGCATTGGTACCACTAAACCCAAAAGAGCTAATTGCTGCTCTTCTAGGCGTTTGTGGATCTCTTGGCCAGGGGGTTAATCTAGTATTAATATAAAAAGGAGAGTCATCTAAATGAATATGATTATTCAGCTTTTCAAAATTAATTGTTGGTGGAATTTGATTATTAGCGAATGAAAGTAATACTTTCTCAACGCTTGCAATACCAGCCGCTGCCAACAAATGTCCAATATTGCTTTTAACAGAACCCAAGGCACAAAATCTTTGCTTATCCGTTTTCCCAGAAAAAGCGTTAATTAGCGCCTCTACCTCAATAGGATCGCCCAGTTTGGTTCCAGTGCCATGAGCTTCTACATAGCTAATAGTCTCTGGATTAATGTTAAAGCGCTCATATACAGATCGCTCTAGGCGGGTTTGTGAATCTTGATTTGGTGCTGTAATACCATTGGTTTTACCATCTTGATTGATGCCCCAACCTCGAATAACCCCATAGATACTATCGTTATCGCGTATCGCATCATCAAACCTTTTTAGAACAACAACGCCAACCCCTTCGCCTGGCACAAAGCCGTTGGCTCTTTCGTCAAAGGTAAAGCACTTACCCTCGGGAGATAACATGCCGGCACTTGATGTCATTAAATGCATGGCAGGACCCGGCAGAATGCATACCCCCCCTGCTAATGCTAAATTCGAACTACCTAAAATCAAACTATCACAGGCTTCAGCAATAGCAACTAAAGAGGATGAGCAAGCAGTGTCAATCGATAAAGATGGCCCCTGTAAATTCATAAAGTACGATATACGAGCTGCTAGAATGGAATTTGCACCACCAACCAAACCTTGCGCATTAATATTTCCCTCTGACAAGGAGCCATAGTCAGAAGATGTACAGCCCACAAAAACGCTACACAAGCTGCCTGAGAGTGATTGAGCACTGTAACCTGCATCTTCTATCGCGTGCCAAGCACATTGCAAAAACACTCGTTGCTGTGGATCCATAAACTCTGCTTCGCGTGGCGATATATTAAAAAAGAACGGATCAAATTCAGCAGCGTTTTCAAGTGCACCCATTTTTTTGCAATAAGTTTTGCCTGGAATTTGCGGGTTTGAATCATAGTATGTGTTTAAATTCCAACGACTTAAAGGCACTTGCTCAATACAGTCTCGCCCTGTTTTTAGATTTTCCCAAAATGCTTCAAGACTTTCAGATTTAGGAAATTGGCCTGACATGCCAACTATGGCAATGGCTTCAGAATTCTGATGTCCTAATTTTTTTACAATAGAACGCGAATGTTTCTTGTGAAAAGTTCGTTGGCTGCTTTTTTCATTCTCTTTTTGCTTGGACTTAAAAACTTGTGGTTTTGTTTGTGACCACATACCTTTAGCTTTTAATTCACCCACTAAATACTGTGTTAGCTTTGAGACATTTGGGCACTCATAAAGCTTTGTAACATTAACTTCCAAGCCAAAAAAGTTTTTAAGACTGTTTATCAATTCTACACCAATGATTGAGTCTATCCCCATATCTACAAATGGTTCTTCCAAATCTATCTCTTCTGCTTTAATGTAGAGCGCTTTTGATAACAGCATGATAAGTGCTTGTTGTACACTTTCTTCAGAAGAATAAATTGATATGGCTTTACTGCCTACTTGACTCATCCCTTTGTTTATTGATGCATTTGATGGTACGGTTACCTGAAGGTCCTGTGAGGCTTCTATTTGATGCAAAGTTTGTTCTTGAGTCTTCAGCACGCCTCTTGAATGCTGCTTAATCTGTGCTTTATCTTTTAGAGCAACTGTTGTTGACTTCTGACCAACTGAATCATTTTGACTGCTGTGCTTATTCCGTATTTTGAACTGGGGCTTGACAGTAAACTCATATACTTTGTCTTTAGCCTGTATTGAGCTTTCTAAAAAATTGGGAGTTTTTTCGTTTAAAACATCGAATGGTTTGTTTTGAGCATCTAAAGCAATTCCCTTAATTATCGCGCATGCTTCACCCTGCTCATCTATCATGTCAATATCCAGCTTTTCAACTTTATCCGTACTGTTAGGGTTAAAACGTACCCAAACCCACATACTTTGCGTGCACGGTTTTAGGATAGTGAGCTCATCTAAGGCAAAGGGAATTTTGGTGACAACTTTATCCTCTATATCTCCTAAACCAATCGCCGCTTGTAACGCACCATCCATCAAGCTGGGATGCAGCACATAATCATCCAAAGTATCTTTCAGGTGAGCGGGCAACCTAAGTTCAGCGAGCACTTCTGTTTTATCCTGATTCACCATAAGGCTTTCTAATGCTTGATGCGACGGGCCATACTCAAGCCCCGCTTGGGCAAAAGCCTCATATAAAGCCTTTTTATCCATAGCTTGTTTATTATGGGACTGTTTCAGCTCAGAGAAATCCACGGCGCTTTGAACACCAGATTCTACATTAAACCGCGCCACACCCTGGCTATGAATAATTCGCTCTTGCTCTTGACCTTCACCCTCTTCCCCTTGGGTAATTTCAAAGCTGACAGCTTCATCACTTTCAGGATACAGACTTATCTCAATCGTGACCGCTTGCGCATCGGTCACCACCACAGGGGTTGCCCACACAATATGGCTTAAACGAATATTTTCAAAAGACTCGCGCATAGCTTGCTGCAGACTAAAACGCGCCATCTCTAAATAAGCTACGCCAGGCAACATCTTTTGGCCTTGGACCACATGGTCTTTTAAGAATGATTCGTTACCACTGAACTGGGCTCTAAATATAACATCTTCTAATCCAGATTTATTCTCATGCACCAGAGGATGCAATTGTGAGGGCAATCCTTTGCTGGCTGCTTTTTCATCCCCTTCAAACCAATACCGCTCTTTTTTGAAGGGATAGGTCGGCGCACTGATTCTACATGGTTTATCCGTATCGCTTAAGCCATCATATA
>CAXBML010000053.1:0-3770 GCA_963976875.1 uncultured Coxiellaceae bacterium | reverse complement strand
GTGAAGTACCAGTGGGTCTGTGTGATCGCCACTAGCACTCTTGTTATTCTGTTTTTATTATTAATCGATAAAGGCAGGCAGTATGATAGGCACGATAAACCAGGCACTTTCTCTTAACCAAGTAAATCAACAGTTCGACCAGTTTCGCTCTGAACGAAAAAAACAAACCAAATTCCCTGATACCCTCTGGCAGCAAGCTATTACTTTATTAGAGCACCATTCTATGACTGAAGTTTCTCGTGCTTTGCGGGTTAGTGCTCAGCAGATTAAAGCTCAAATGCATAAAAACCGATCTAAAAATGGTGTCCAAATGGACTTTGTTGAGGTAAAGCAGTCAGCCGAAAAATGCGAGTCTTTTAATATTAAGCCCCAGGAGGATGACGCTCTTAAAACCAAAGTCGAAATCAAACGCCCTGATGGTGCTTACCTTATTATAAACCAACTACCAGAGGCAGCATTATCACAGCTATTAACACACTTTATGGGCGGACTAGCGTGATGTTACAAATTACCCCTCAACACAAATTATTATTAGCCATTCAGCCTGCCGATTTTAGAAAAGGCATTGATGGTTTGGCTCATATTTGCAAAAGCAAATTATCCAACGACCCATTTTCTGGTACTATTTTTGCTTTTACCAATAGGCGTCGCAGCGCAGTTAAATTATTGGTTTTCGATGGCAATGGGTTTTGGCTTTGTATGAAAAGATTTTCTAAAGGGGTATTATCTTGGTGGCCAAGCGCTGAAGCTGAAACCTGGGAGCTAAATGCTAGTCAAGTTCAGGTGCTTTTGATGCAAGGCGACCCAAGGCTGATGATGACGCCAGATGAGTGGAGGAAGCTGCCCTCAAATGCTTTAAGTAAAGGTATAGATTTTAATGTTGGGCATCAAGCTGCCACAGCATCAACCTGATCAATTTGGTGTTTGTAATTCCAGGGTAATAATTTCTCAGGCTCTTTAAAAATTTGACTTTTATTTTGTTGTAATGCTGTTAAGTATTCAACTGGATTTTCATTTGCACCAATGCAGGTTTGAATAATGGATAGCAGCATATTACCTACAAATGCGCCGTGTTCAGTGGCATAGAACATGGCGTTCTTTCTGACTCTAATCGGTAGTTTTAACGCTGCCTCCAATATATTATTATCCAATGGCGCACCAGCTATTTTGAGAAATTGAGTCAACGCATCCCAATGCTTTAGAAAATAGCCAATCGCTTTTCCTAATGCACTATTAGGCTCAACCAAGCCCTTGTCAAATTGTTGTTTTAACCAGGCATGTAACTTCGACATGATTGGCCCACTATTTTCCTGGTGATAGCTTAGTCGCTCGTCTAAACTCATGCCTTGCTCCTTTGCTTTGGCGTCAAAACCATAGATTTTGGCAAGCTGGTCTATAACATAACCGCATTCCTTGTCGAAGTATGGCTCTACTTCTACGAACTTGCGCCTAGCGTGACTTATACAATGTATCAATATAGTTTTTAATTCTTTAGGTATGTTTCGACTTAAGGCATCGCACATGTATAGGATTGGTTCCATTGATGGGCTGCGGTTCAATAAAATGTGTTTGATATTTTCACCGGCATGCTTTCTGCCGCTGTAAAATAAATAAATTTTATGCTGCCCAACATAAGATAAAACGCCTGTTGTAAACATGCCTTTTCTTTGCTTGCGGTCAGTCATTTTTTTGTTTTCTAAGATGCAAGATATGATTTTGACGGAAGTATCATCGGCATGAGCCAGGCGGCCTTGAGCAGCAAGTTTTTCTAGAGAATAAAATATGGGATAGATAGAGTCCGCGACTTCTTCAACTAATTTCCATTGAGTGCTGTCAGGCAAGGGCATGCCCAAAACGCTTTGGTAAGTTTCAAGTCTATAAAAAGGTAAGCCCATGTAATATTTAAGCATGCATAATTGAGATTTCATATTATAGTCATACTTGTCATTAGAGATATCTGAAGGCAAAGGTGCCGTGAATAACATGCCACACAACCCACAACGTAATTTCTTTTGTACATATTTCGTTGCTTTGGCGAAACCTTGACCCGTGATTTTAACAATATTACCAGGAGAAACAGGCCATAATCTTCCGCCACAAAGCTCAGGACATTCTTGCCCGGCTTTATATTCTGTGTGTTCGACATTGACTGTTTCAATCTCAGTGTAATCATCCGCACTCAAGCGGCCATGATTTTTAGAAATGGCGAGTTTGCGCGCTGGCTCTATAGGCTTGGCGAGGTCTTTTGGAACTTTTGGTTTTTCTGGGGTGTTTGAGGCTTTTTTTTCAGATGGTCCAAAGAAAGCATGACGCAGCTTATGGATGGATATGTTTTTTTCGATAATTTGTATTTGTAGCCAATGGTTAAACTCAATCAGACCAATAAGCATATCGCTATCATCTTCAGTAAGGCTATTACTTTTTATACGAGAGATCAGTTCTGCTTTTTCAGCCTGAGTCAGCTCTATACGCTCTGGTGCTGCGGTCACAAAAAATTCCATTTACTACTATATGGCGAGCTATTCTAACAGAAAAGCGTGTATTAGCAAGGGTATGTTTGATGCCTAGCATTACAATTATTTACCGGAACCTCACTGTTAATCCTTTGATTTATATAAAGATTAAAATCAATTAGTATTTTGCTCATTTTATGAAGTGATAATAAAGCACGGGAAAACTGATTGAACTATTGAGCTACATTGTTCAGAAAAAGCACCTGATTTATTTAACCTATCATACTGTCTGCTTATATTAATTAAGAATCAATGCAGAATATCAGCAAGTAATTCGAAGTTTAACGACGAAATAACACCATTTGCAGACAGTAAGCCACACGCTATATTTTATGTATCATCCATTTTCTGTAATATAGTAAGCAAGATAACATGCTGCTTATAATGTATAGGATACCGCTATGACAGGCAAGAGAAGCAAATTAGATTTCGACGCTACCACAGAGCCTGCGTTGGAACGTCAAAAGACTAATATACCAAAAAAATTAAAAGAGCCCCTTAAAAAGCTTATATCAGAGAAATCAGCCCTTCAACCGGAAACCTTCAATAAAGGACCTAAAGTTGAAGATGAAATTGCAATGATAATCCCTTGTGATGTAATACCTAAAAAAAGTTCACTCACATTCAGCTGGCCTTGTGAAATAAAAGCAGCTAAAATACGCAATCAAACATTATCAAAAATGAGAAAAGGTGATATTGGAAATGTGGCCTACTTTCTTTTAAAAAACAAAAGAGGGCTGGCTCGTGTTCGTAATGAGTTAAAAATGCTCTCTCTTCTTCTCGTCTATATTCTCTACAGTATTTTTAATAGGATTGATACATCTCAGTCAATTGCCGCCTCGAACTTACCTGGCATTGGGATTACAGGATATGCGTTCTATGCAATGGTTGCTGCGGATTTGGGGAATGAACTGAGATACAGAGAAACTATAAATGATTGCGGAAAATGGCTTGCACAAAATATTAATAGTAAAGCTTTAAATATTATAGAAAAATTAAATTATAATGAACATCATGAATTGCATAAAATTCTAACTCAAAATAATTTAGAGGCAACATTACTATTCACAGATCCTCATAATCCAGTAAAACGCGAGATAATTTCAAGCCCCAGTCGTAGACGTTCTGATCTGGCAACACTTTCCCGAACAAAAAATTAATTTTTTTCTGCGCGCATCTCATATTCTTCAGGTGAAGAATAATCATTAGCAGAATGTATGTGAAGTCCCAGTAAATAATTATTTACTGGGACTTCAC
>CAXBML010000052.1:0-4876 GCA_963976875.1 uncultured Coxiellaceae bacterium | reverse complement strand
CAAGTCTGACAGCACGGTTCAGTTATTTGAAGGTGTGTAATTTCGGACGGATACCTAATTTACATACTACTTTTTAAACCCCAACCACAAATTCTTATCCTTATCAAACCCACACATATCAATGTGCTACAGCCCTTGCCGCTAGCCAACCGTTTGTGCTTACTTTTTCCCATTTTTTATCAATTTCCTCGAGCTTATCGTAAATTTCCTTACACTCTGTATAAGACTGATACGTTAGAGTTGCCTCTAACGGACGCCGGTAGCCTAAACGATGACAATGCTCAATAGTTTCTCTGAAATTTTCTAGTTCATCTAATGATTTTATGATACTTTCAAAAATATCTTCAAAAAACTTGTAATCATCTCGCTGAGATTTTTTCAGTAAGTTCAAAATTTCTCTGGCCAATAATTTTAATTCTTTCGATACTTCCACAGCAATTGCTTTGTAGCTTTCATCAGAAATCACCGGAATATAAAGGTCACCTTCAACTCTAATTTCTTGTTTACTGTCTTTATAAACATTCATTTCGGCATCCTTAACTTAGTTAATATCTGATAACTCTGAGTGCTGGAAAGAATTTTCAGCAAACAAATATGCAATGGGGTGGAATTTTGAATTTTTTCAGTACTTCCTTATACCTTATTTTTTATAAATCTGAATTGACTATAAAGTTTTTTACATCTTTCTGATAACGCGCTTTTTATGTTTTTAACAAGGTTGCATTTATCGTCGTATGCTTCTGAATACCCACCTTGCTCTCTCTGTGGGTTGTGTCGCCAGCACCAGCCTTTAGACTCGCGAATATACCTTTTATTCAGATCATCTATTAACTCAACTTTAATTTTAAAAATCTCCCCCCACGCAGACGCCATGGTTTGTTCCTTTGGGACTTTAGATATATTAAATAAGATTGTAATTTTGATTTCATTTACATACTTTAAGCTTAAGCCGTAATGATGCAACTGCTCACAAACAAACACATTGAAAAACCTACATAAATATTCTGTATGACTCAATACTGGCTCGGAAGTACACTGTAGCAAGTCAATTATAATGTTCGATGACTCTCCTGCGGAAGCTGAGTCTTTATATAACATCCCCAATGCCCAGTATCCATTTAAATCATTGTTCCTTGAGAGGAATTTGTCATGAAATGAATTTGTAATTCCTTTAAGGTGCTTCCGTTTGGCCATTACTTGTCCCTGGTGGTTATAACTTGTTTAAATATAAGCACGCAAGTGTTTATTATAAATTAAGAACGAACTTCAAATTTGCAAAAATCAATTGTTTTCATGAGATATAGTTATACATATATGCATCCTTGATCCATTCTCTCTTTCTGTGTATAAACGTTATCAGCAAGGAATTATATTAAATATGTTTGCTTTAGCACGCAAGTTTTACTTTTGTGGCAGCTGCATATACACACTAAAGACTATGAGAAACATAATGTCCCGCCATATTGCAATTATTCTGTCTATTCTGATGTTATCGTCATGTGTAGCCACACATAAATACGAGCCCGATGCAACCATGCAAAAAGATAATTCTGAGTCTTTAAAGGAAAAGTATAATACCACTTTAAACACGTGGTTAAATGCCGAAGAAGACGAACTTTTGCAGCAATGGGGACAGCCAGATGATGTTTATTACATTTCAAAAAAAAAGAAATTATTAACCTTTAAAAAGCCAGAACCTGATGATGCTCTCTGCAAGACCACGTTTACAATTGAAGACGGCAGAGTAATTTATTGGCGCTATGAAGGGATTGGTTGTGGATTGCATCTTCTGATAGATGATGCCCTAGCCTATTTATAATTATTGGCATTTAATTATACAAAACTTGGCCTTGCTCGGATAAGTAATTGCACTGTATATCTGCACTATGAAATTGGAAGCAATTTTCAACGTACTACCTTTAAAGCTCAATATAGTCAATGTAAAACCTAATCTTCGAATAATATAACTGAAGAGATAATATGGAAATATCCAGCCAAAAAGTAATACAAATTTTGCAGAAAATAATAGCATTGATAGAACGCTCACAAATGCTTGGCTCTGATCTCTATTGGAGGGATTTATTTGTTTATATTTTAAATAAATTGAATGCCCCACACGAGCTAGACTCTATTGCTAGAACTATACTCAAAGCTTATGGGGGGATGGGAACCTTATCTGATTATTGGATTGAAAAAGATGGAAAGATAATGGAGGAAGATAAGCAGTTGCAAGAGCTCTTAAACGATCTATGTATCATTTGCCAAAATATACTAACAAAGAAATAAAGGTGACAAATACCCCATGTTAGATGCGCTTTACTCGCATGCCTTTCTATGCACACTACATTGGACCTATCATGTTTACTTTTCCAGAATATAAATGCACAAAAACTATATAGACACCCGGGTCAAAAGGATGTTCATCTTCAGGGGCATCAAAATATAGAGAAGTAAAAGAAACAAGAACGTGGCACCCTTCACTGTCTCGATCATCTTCTTCTCCAGGAAATTTTGCTTCCCCTGATCCCACGTCTATTGGATAATCTCTATCTAGCAAATACTTAGCTCCAAGCTGAATAGCTTTTTCATGGGTTAATTCTCCTGGTTTCATTTTAGGATAATTCTTTTTAAATGGAATAAATTCTTTTCCTGATTCTTCAAATATTATCTTTGCTTCCTGGTTATACAATGATACAGCTTTTGAATCTTCAGAAAATAAGTCTCTTTCAAACCTATCATACTCCCAAGGTTTCGGAAGCAGTGAACAGAAAAGGTTATTTCCAAATACAGTACGGGATTGAGGGATCCAAGTTTGAGGTATCTCCTGTGATATTACTTCAAAGCCTATCATAGAAACAAGTCTAGGCTCATTGGCTATATCTGAATGTAATAGAATTAAGGGACCATGATGAGAACGCGTAAAAAAGGCCAAAACAGTATATTCATGACCCTTTACGAACCACGGACTAGCATTCATTTCAGTGCCATCATATAAGTTTATGTATTTATTGCATTTTACAAGCATTGTTCTGCCTCAATAACATTAATTATTTGTGAAGTTCCAGTAAAAATTTATTTACCGGGATTTCACGCAAAAGCTAATTTTATTTAGCTCTAATTCGAGCTGAGGGCGATCTGTCACCCGATGCATTCCCATCCACTACCTCATTTTCATTTCTTGCTATAATAGCTGGAGCGGGCTTAAAATAATCCTCTATTTTTGTTTGAGCTTTTTGAGATAATGAATCTCTAAAATATTTTTGAATAGATTTTTCAACTTCTGGATAAGCAACATCATCATAGCTCATAACACCACTATCTGACAATTTTTTCACTTTGCCCGTCAAAGAGAAATGCAATTTGCGCAGTCCTTCTTTTTCCATCGTTTCCGCAATAATGTTACCAATTTCTTCTGAATTGAGTTCGGTCGCTTCAAGTCTGCTGATAAAATAGCTCATGTTCATAACAATATTATCGACTAAAGCCAAGAACCAATGCTGTTTATGCTCAGCGCCTTCTATTTTACGAAGATACTCATGAAGTGGTTTTTTGATAAAATCATACCAGTGCCCACCAGCATACACCTCTCTAACATCAGCTCCTGTCCTCTCTTTTTTGCTTAAAGAAAAGCATGCGGCTTTTTTTAATCCGGTTCTCAAAGCCTCTCCCATTCCTGCCTTGGTCACTTCAATAAGGCATTCTTTATAAGCCGCTCTTTCTGCAGCTCTACCTAATAACCTTACAAAATTTGTAATAGGTAGAAAAACCTTGAATAACCCACTTATATTTTGTAATAGCTCAATGGTGTCTAATACATTCTGATACATGGCGAAAATAGCTGTTCTCAGTGTTTTTCTTTGTCTAATTTTTACAATCGCCATCATAGTCAAAGCCGTCCGTTCATTAAACGTCAAATTCAACTCAGATGAAAAACAGCCCGATGAAAAATTCAAATGCCCCGCGGTTTCATCCCGTCCAGCCCCATTTATAAGGTGTTTTTTATTTTCGCCCTTGTTTATAGTCAACGAAAATGGGTAATAAGTGCCCAATTTTTTTTTATCAACTACAATGGTTTGATCTCGCTCTAATAACCCATGCTTTTCCTCTACAGGCAGGTTATGGAAATATTCCCCTGCCAAAACCAAATGGTGCGCATGTCGGTATAATTTGTGTACATCTACATTTTGCTCGTGTCCATATGTTGCCCCAGGACTTACAGGTGTCCCCCTGTAAATGCCTCTACTCAATGGGCCTTCAAACCAATAACCTCCAATGGCAAAAGCCATAACACCTATAAAACTATATAGATAAGCGCTAGCGCCTTGCGCTATCCCAACGCTCGCTCCAAGACCTGTAGTCGCAGACATACTCGCAATGGCCCATGGCACAACCGATAAGGCTGATGTGGCTATCAACAGCATAATAAATGTAGAGACAGTCGGTAGCAGGCCAAAGAAATAATTGCGAGGTCCAGTTAAAATAGCAACATTTAGGTTGGTCGCCTGACTGGCAAGGTGTTTTAATTCATTCCAAAAAAATAGCCAAAAATCACGTTTAAATGGAGAGGAGAGATACGAATGGAAACTAGGCGACGCCATAAACTGCTGAACCCACTATCAATTGACATAAGGGAGTCATAATTCTAGCTATTTGCGAGTGGACTGTCAAACTTTGATCGCTTGTAACAGTTCAACCTTGCAGGATACCCATATTAAGTTGAAAATTATTATAGACCGTAGGGATTTATTAAATACACTTGAGAATTCAGGGTTTTATGCATTACATAGTATACTAGTACTATGCAATGACCTGTCAAAGGACGTATCCGTCCGGATTACGGACAACCAACCATTTCACCATACTTTTCATCATCAAG
>CAXBML010000051.1:0-5129 GCA_963976875.1 uncultured Coxiellaceae bacterium | reverse complement strand
ATGGCTGAGTTTCAGAGGCTAACTACGTGAGATTCGTGGGGATCACTCAGTGTATGTGCACTAATTATTCGACTTTCCAGCAGCGAATATTTGAAACCCACTTATTTGAGTGTCTTTTTTTAGCACATTCATAAAGCTGGACTCTTTTATCTAAAATATCTTGTTCTAAACCAGCATGCCGTTGATAAGGATTAACAAATTTTATTCCGCTATGCTTGTGCTCGCAATTATACCAGCGGGTAAATTTAACCATCCATCTTGCAGCTTGCTCTATATTCTTAAATGGCTTCGTTGGACAACTAATGCAATATTTAACGGTTTTAAACAAGGCTTCTGAAAAGGGATTATCATTGTATGACACGTTGTGTGCGCCGAAGTTTTCTTTGTGGTATCGGATTAAATTTTCAAAATTAAGAAGCAAAAAGTAGTTTTTGTGCCCCTTCTTTATAGGGCTTTATGGTACACAAAAACTACGAATCTTCGACTAAAGTTCATAATTTCAAATTTCATTGCTAAAAGGAATTATTTTATACTAATATACACATATCCTGGTGGGGTATAATATCAAATGATAAACTCGGAATTTGCATTGGAATATTTGAATTACAAGAAGTTGCAACATCAAAATAACTCGTTTGAAGTTGGGAGCTTATGTCCTGAAAAGTTTCATGTCTTTGAGCCATTACTTCAATTAATTGGTCAGTTTTTAAAAATCCTAACTCTTGCAGTGCTGTTGGACCAGCGTCAATGGCATGAGCAACCGTATCAATAGATTGAATGACTTGTTCTTTAGAATCAGGAGCACCATCAAAAAGGGTAGACTCATCAATAAGCTTATTCAAAAAATGTATGCTACCTTCTGCAGCTGAACTAGTCACATGTGTCTTTATAATTGACTCAAATACATCAAATGGGGTCTGTGCTATTTGGTGTATCATTTCAATCTGCTCAGTTTGATATGAATCACTTTGGGTTACAATATCGGGAAAATCCCAGTGGTTATCTAGAATATCATCAATATAGATAGGGTTTTTTATCCCGCAGAAATCAAAGCTCTCTGCACTGTCGATTTTAATTGCTTCGAAATGATTTGGATAGAGTTCCTGTAATATATAATTTCCTGAATGGAAATCTGTTTCTCCAACAAAATAGGCTAATACACTAATTTTTCCGTAGTTGTGAAATGAACTATTCTCGGGATAGCTAAAGTATGATGCATCAATTGCATTTTCAACCTGTCGTGATGCGGTATAAAAGTCATTATTTTGCTTATCAATAACGACATGCGAATCTGGAGAGTTTGGCATGTAGTATTGAAATATTGATCCTACTGCTACATCTACTTGTGCTGAATATTCATTGTGCCTTAAGGCGATAAACCAACTATCTTCCTGGCCGTCCTGCTCGGCCGTAAAGACATAATTTGTAGGATAACCATTTAAAATGAGTTCATGAGGTGTATAGTCGTTAATATCTTTAGATTCAGAAGTATCATCTGCTTCTATCAAGTCAAGATGACTTTGTTTTGAGTAACTATCAATAATCTTTTTGTTATAATTTGATATAAAGTCGATATCTAGGCTGTTTACTAAAGCGAGTTCATATAATTCTATAAATTGTGTTAGTTGATTGTCGTTGTATTCATCAGTCTTCTCAATGAGAGGATTAATGACATTTGCATTTAAGATGTGTGTCCCTACAGAAAGACTGTTTTCAAATTGCATAGATTCATTCGTATCTGGATTAACAAGTGTCATGATCAAATTATAATCATCTTCAAGTATTTCATAGCTTGTCCATTGAAACTTTTCAACATTAATAACGTATTCCTCTTCAAGAGGGTGTTGAGAAAGACCGATGATATCTTTAGCATTATGATTATCAATAATAATATATAGATTAGTTGCAAATGAGCTTGCGACAAACTCATTTATACTGGTACTTTTAAAACCAAATTCTTGAGTAAAATCACTGTCATTACCTATGACATTGACATAGGAAGCGATGGTATTATTACTTGTATAGCTTTCGCCACGATAGACTGTGGGTTGTTCAATATCTGGTAGTATTTTATTTAATCCAGATGCAACCATCAGCGTCGTTAAAAAAGCCATATCGAACATTTCTGTGTTAGCGCCAGACATTCCCATAAAATCACCATAAAGAAATTGGTTTACTTCATCGCTACCATATGTAAAATCTTTGATGGCAAGTTGTTCGCCATGGCTCAGAGAGGAATATTTAGGATCATTTTGATAGCTTGTATCTATATCTGAAGTATTTATATGCGGTAACTTTCGTTCAAAATAGAGCTCACCATCTACTGGGTTATGAGCAATATGATTTAAATTGGCATTACGGATTAATTCGCTTACATTAATTGTTTGATTATTGAAGCTGACTGTATAAGAAAGCTCGGCATTAATGTTTTCAATGGCGGTTGTAAAAAGAGAGCCACAATGGAGCATAATTTTTCCAATCAACTCTAAAGATTGAGTATGAATATTTTTGTTGAGAGGGCCATAGGTTAAAGCCATTAGATATCGCTTTGATGTTAATAAGATGGGAGAACAAATCGTACATTTGACCAATGCATATGTCAACAAGATAACTATTATGTGTTAAGTTTTGCACCCACAATGTGCACTAAGCAACCTAACACTTGAAGCATTCCTAAAATTAACTCTAACTTATTCAACTAACAGGAAGGGGTGCAGTATCACCTGTTAAGTGAGGTTTATATTGTCTGTACTTTATCGTGATGTGAGATTTGTGACTTTTCGCTGACAAAAGACATTAAAAACCAATAAAATTTACCCGCTTGAAAGGTAATCATTGAGCTAAAATTTCCAAGTTTTAAAATTTAGAGATCTAGAGTTTTCTATTTTTTTTCGGATTTGCAATAAGTGCCATTTTAGGTGTTATAACTTTAACCGATACTCGAGGTTTAGAGGTACTGAGTTTGTTAATTTTCTTGGGCAATATAATCAATATTCTCGCAAAGTATTAATCATTTGATATTTTAGCAAAAGGTATAGTAACAGATTGTAGATATAATACAGGCTCCAACAAAGTTCAATATAAAACCTTCTCGCATCATACGTTTGATTGAGATTAAATCCGAACCAAAAACAATGGCATTAGGTGCTGTGGCAACAGGTAACATAAATGCGCAGGATGCACTCATAGTTGCTGGCACCATAAGTAACCGTGGGTCAATTTCACTCGCTAAAGCTGTAGCCGCTAGAATTGGGAGCAAAAGAACGGTTGTAGCGGTATTTGAGGTAATTTCAGTTAAGAAGCTCACTGCTAAGCATATAATGATAATTAAGATAAAATAATGAACACCGACATATTGCGTGAGTATATGACCAATATGTTCGCTTAAACCTGTTTGCTTGAAGGCTGTTGCAATCGTAATACCTGAGCCAAACAGTAATAAAATACCCCAGGGTATTTTTTCTGCCGTTTTCCAGTCTAATAATTGACTGCCTTTGCCATCAGGCACTAGAAACATCACAACAACAGCCAATAATGCAACAGAGGCATCTGAGGCAGCGGGTAAACTCAGCAGCGCACTCCAACCCCCAAAAGGCTCTTGACGTGTAATCCAAGCGAGCGCTGTTAACGCAAACACGAGTAGCACTCGTTTTTGTGCGATTGACCATTGGCCAACGGGTGGTAATTTTATGTCTTCTTCATGCTTTAAATTGCGAGTTAACCATAGCCAAATGAGTGGAATAAATATAATCACCAGTGGAACGGAAAACTTCATCCAATCGACAAAGGATATATCATGAGAAGTATTTTGTTCGTAGATTTGCATAAAGACGATATTAGGTGGTGTACCAATAGGGGTACCAATACCACCGACACTAGCGGCATAGGCAATGCCTAGGAGTAAGGGGGCATGCAATCTTTGGCTTGGATGCTGCTGTAAAATTGCCATGGCAACGGGTAATAACATTAAAGTAGTTGCAGTATTGGATATCCACATACTTAAAAACGCTGAGGTTACCATAAAGCCTAAAACTAAGCTTTTGCTATGCGTGCCCCCAAAAACATTGACCATGGCAAGAGCAAGTCGTTTGTGGGTGCCTGATTTTTGCATAGCTTGAGATAGTATAAAACCACCTAACAACAATAGAATTAATGGCGAGCCATAAGATTGACCAACTTGATTAGGGGTGAGCACACCAAATAAAGGAAACAAACTTAGTGGTAGTAGTGAAGTAACAGGTATTGGGACAGGTTCAAAGATCCACCAAAGGGCACAAACGATAGTTACAAATACAGTAATGTAGGCAGGACTTTCAAATCCCTTGCCAGCCATCATGATTGCTGCACATATAGCAACTATTGGCGCCAGCAATATAATAGTCCATTTATAATGTATTTTTGTTTTCATTTGTACTTCTTATACAAGTCGCTAAGTTGTTTTACTCATCTTTTAAATATAACAAATAATATACAATGAAATGCTAGCAAAGCTACTATAACTAATGATTAAATATTTTAGGCTTTATTTTGCGACTGTAAATTGAAACTTAGTCCATAGATTTAATCGTCAATATTATTAAAGATCTTTCGCTCACACTCCAGGCCCTTATTAAGTATTTATATCAAGGGGACGCAGTAGTGACAGGGCTAACACATCCTTGCTTAAGCACCGACTTAGAACTATCCTTGAATGGTTGGTTCCACAGCTAATGAGCAGAAAGTGCACCTACTATAACTTTAATCTATACGCAAAATTTAGATGTGCAGAGTTTATAGCTTTTATTGGGAGTTATAATGGGTGTTCTTTTCTTCACTCTTCTTCACTTTTCTTCTTTCTTCTTTCTTCTAATTTTTCAAAGCGTGTATGAGCATGGGTATGTGTGATGTTCAGCATCAGAACCACTTACTGGAATGGCAGCATTATTTTGGCTTATAAAGCTAAAATAACTGTAGCAAATATTTTCTGCTATGCTTCAATACAGTTAAGGCGCTATTGACTTAAGCGACTGTTATTACAGAGTATTTTGTCTTTCAAATTTCACCTTAGGTCAAAACCGGACATCTCGCTTTGCGGCGTGTTGCCTCATGGCTAAAGGTAACTTTACTCTATAATCGATGCCTCACATTGG
>CAXBML010000050.1:0-5631 GCA_963976875.1 uncultured Coxiellaceae bacterium | reverse complement strand
AAAACAGAATAACAAGAGTGCTAGTGGCGATCACACAGACCCACTGGTACTTCACTTCTAATCTTGCTGATATCAAATATAATGATCTATTTAATGACAAAGTATTAAGCTTGCTCAAAGGTAAAGACTTGTTAGATAAACTAAATGATTATATTTCTAACTATGAAAAATTATTATCTGATTCAACCTTTTTTAAAAAGGGTGTTTTTAATCATAATAATGCAGATGAAATAGTTAAGCAATTAGACTCAAACGGGTATTTTAAAGCCGAGCATTCTATTAATGTGAAAATATCCGGGCAAGAAAAGAGGGTAACTAGTTCTACCGAATTAGAGAAGACCATTGTTGATGAAAAAAAAAGAATTTTGTCAGATGAAAAATTATCTAAATCTTTTGAACAGCTTGATAAGAGTCTCAAAAAGAATAAAGATGTTAAAGAATTTAGGGATTTAATTGAAAAAAATAGATTTTTAATACCAGAATTACGAGATTTACCTGCATTGAAGGTGAAACTCTGGTGTGCATATTTAGACACATGCAATGATCTATGTAATGAGTTATTGAGCAAATATGATAACTCCAAAGAGGAACTTGAGAAAATTATTCGAGATGCAAGAAAAGAAAAAACAAAATGGGAAAATATAATTGATATCTTCAATGAGCGTTTTATTGTTCCATTTAAAGTTGGTATTAGTAATCAAGAGGACGTAATACTTAAACGACAAACTCCTGTAATTACATTTTCATTTAAGGAAAATGAAAATGAGTCCGCCATTTCTGTGGAAGAGACGGAGCTATTTGGCATTTTAAGTAATGGGGAAAAGCGAGCTCTGTATATCCTAAATATTATCTTCGAAATCGAAGGTAGAAAGAAAAGCCCTCAAAAAACATTATTAATCTTCGATGATATTGTTGACTCATTTGATTATAAAAATAAGTATGCCATTGTTGAGTATCTAAATGAAATATCGAAAAATCCAAATTTTGCGCAAATTATATTAACACACAACTTTGATTTTTATCGAACTGTCAGCAGTAGGTTAGACATGAGCCGAGAACAGAAACTTCATACCGAAAAAAATGTAGATAAAATTATATTGAAAAAGGAAAAGTACCAAAACAATCCTTTTAAAAGCTGGAAAGACACTTTGCATGAAAATGATGAGGTTTTGATTTCAAGCATACCATTTATAAGGAATCTCGCAGAATATTGTGGCCATAAACAAGAATATAAAAAGCTTACTTCAATGTTACATATCAAAGAAGATTCTTGTCTGATTACAATACAAGTTCTTGAAGATATTATTAAAAAGATATTAGTTGACAAATCATCTATTGCTTTAAATACTTCATCAAATATAAATGTTATTAAACTTATTTATGACAAGGCTGATAAAATTTCAAGTATCGTTTTAAACGATATGGACCTGGAAAAGAAAGTAATACTGTCAGTCGCGATCAGACTAAAAGCTGAAGAGTATATGCAATCTGTTATGACAGACAAAGCGGAAAAATATCATAAAAAAAATCAGACATTCACGTTGTTTGAATTATACAAGGGAAAAAATCCTAATAAGTTATTACAAATTAAATTATTAGAACGGGTATTGTTGATGACGCCTGAGAATATTCATCTAAATTCGTTCATGTATGAGCCGATTATAGACATGTCTCCGGATAGCTTGACAAGTCTCTATAAAGAAATCAAAGAGCCTGACGCAAAAAGTTGAAAATTTTCTCAGTCGGCAAGCTATTTTAGTACGAACATACTATTTAATAACAAAACCACCATTTGTGGGGTCTAGGTACACAAACGGGCTAGTATCTTGTTAGACTATTGGGTCCACTGTCAGAAAATTAATATGCTATGCATTCAGAAACACCTAGTTGATTTTTTCAATTTTCAATTTGCTTTCATCTAATGTTATTGCAATATATTCGTCGGTAGATTTGAATATTCCACGAGGAAGGGGGTTGGTAGCTTTATAATTATGGGCTAAAGCAAACTTTGCATTGCAGTTTAGTATATCATCTATTCCAGCTGTACTTCCTAAGATGCCACTGACACAATTATTTTCTGGATTGAAAAATATTTGAGTTTCAACAGGACTTTTATTTTTGTTAAAAACGGACTCTCTGTGAGTGTTATTCACATGGTCTAGATCTGGATTATCTTTATAAAAATATGCTACAAGCGGACCTATACCATAACCGATTTCTACGGGGCATGGGTATCCAGATTGACCTTGAAGTGTAGGTATGTCACCAAGTTGGCAGCTGCTTATGGCAATAATATACTTTTCATTTTCTTTAACCACATTTTTTTCTTTATATTGCTCTAGCTTTCGCTTTTTCTCTGCAATAGCACTCATCCATCTTAATATTATTTCGTCGTGTGGTACTTGATGGGAAATAATTTGTTTTTGCTGGGTTAAGTTTAAATATTCATCAGAAATGTCAATTGGCTTGGGTGCTATGGCTTCAATCCATAACTGTTGCTTAGGTATATAAAAGTCAGGCTGCCCATCTTTACCAATCTTGAATGGGTATTTTGAATTTTTTAACATCCTAAATAGTAGCAACTCCCATATTCTTTCAAGAAAGGATGTCTTATTACAAAGTTCATTTGTAAAATGTTTAGACAAACCACCATGGGCATCATATTCCCTTACAAGATCTATGAAGGCTTCTGTTAGCCTTGGGTCCCACTGGCTGTTTATTTGGGCAACATACTGACCCACTTGTTCAATTAACATTGCTTTTTTCATATCTAGATTCCTGGTTTCTAATTATGCTGGAATAAACTCTGGCTTTAGCTGTTTTTCAAGCCATTTTTTTATTGAGGCATGGTAACTGGAAGCTTAACAAAAATGCTGGATATGTTCCTGGTAAAGGGAAGCCATAGCGCTTTAAAATTGTATAATAGCTAAAGCATGGTAAAATTATTGAAAGTTAAAAAAATATAGTTGTTTAGTTTCAATAAGTTACACTTTTCACCTAAAATTTATGTTTACTGATTATATTATATAAAACATAAGCTTAAAGCACATCGTGGGTCATTAGAGACGGATATGCGCCGGGGACCTTTGCGGCCGGAAGCGTTTATGAGGAGTTTTCTGTGTTTTTGGATTGGCTCGCACTATCGAAGACAAAAGGATTGCTGCATCCTGTTGACGGGGATGGTATTTGAGAGCTTTACGTAGGATTGTTAGAAGGAAAATAAGACATGCATGAAATTATCTGTCCACATTGTAAAAAGGCGTTCAAAGTCGATGAAGCTGGTTATGCTGACATTTTGAAACAAGTTCGCGATAGTGAATTTGATCAGCAGTTACGTGAACGCCTTGAATTGGCTGAAAGAGACAAAAAGAATGAAGTAGAGCTAGCCAAAAGCAATATCAGAAGCGATATGCAAGAATTGGCATCGGCTAAAGACGCTGAGATTAATAAGTTGGAAGCAAAATTAGGTGCTGAGGAAGTGGCTCGCAAACTAGCTGTAGCAGAATCCTTGAAAGAAGTAGAGAAAGAGCGCGATGTACTTGCCAATGAATTAGAGAAAGCAAAGCAAGAGAAGCAGACTGCCTCGAAGTTAGCAGAGGAAAGGCTTAAGGCTGGGGAAGCCGCACAGAAGCTTGCAATTGCTGAGGCACTTAATAAGGTTGAGAAAGAGCGTGACGAACTTAAGAGCAGTCTTAATCAAGCGAAATTAGAAAAACAACTTGCCGAGAAATCACTTATAGATAAATACGAAACACAGATTAAAGATCGTGACGATTCGATCGAGCGTCTCCGGGACATGAAAGCACGTCTTTCGACTAAAATGGTTGGTGAAACCCTCGAACAGCATTGTGAGACTGAGTTTAATCGAATTCGTGCTACTGCTTTTCCAAATGCGTATTTCGAAAAAGACAATGATGCTAGTTCTGGAAGCAAGGGGGACTTTGTTTTTCGTGACTCAGATAGTGCTGGTATTGAGATTGTCTCAATTATGTTTGAAATGAAAAATGAAAGTGATACCACCGCTACTAAGAAAAAGAACGAAGACTTTTTTAAAGAGTTAGATAAAGATAGGTTGGAAAAGGGCTGTGAGTATGCAATTCTTGTCTCATTGCTTGAGCCTGATAACGAGCTATATAATTCTGGGATTGTCGATGTGTTTCATCGCTACCCGAAAATGTACGTTATTCGGCCCCAGTTTTTCATTCCCATTATTACCCTGCTACGCAATGCGGCAATGAAGTCGTTAGAATACAAAACAGAGCTTGCACTGGTTAAATCACAGAATATCGACATAACTAATTTTGAAAATGACTTAGATCAATTCAAGACCGCCTTTGCTAAAAACTATGATCTTGCCTCTAGGAAATTTAAAACAGCAATCGATGAGATTGATAAATCAATTGATCACTTACAAAAGACCAAGGATGCTCTGCTCGGTACGGATCGAAACCTACGACTTGCGAATGATAAAGCGCAGGACGTAACGATCAAGAAGCTAACACGTAAGAATCCTACGATGGCAGCAAAATTCGATGAGATGGATAAAAACGGTTTATTGGATGAAGAATGAGGGTAAGGTCTCAGTAAACAATTTATAACTGGGACTTCATAAATAAAGCAGTATAATTAGTGTAATAACAATATATTTCATACGGTTTCTTCTATATTATCTTCCTTTTTTTCGGTATCACTTTATGCCCAGTTATTAAAGGATAAAAATAGGTCAAGAGTGGTAAGCAGGTGCTACCAAGGCAGCTGTAGATTAGCCCCTATATTGCTTACATATGCATAAACGCTCATATGTAAAGCCATGCCATAAAGTCAGGTAGCATATATAAATGTCATTAGAAGTTGAGAGATTATGTTTGAAGTAGTGTGTTTTGTTTTGATGGCAGTTCTAAGTTTATTCTTTACTAATATTTTCAAAGGGGCTAAATCACGGCGAGCTGGTAATTGTGGCGAATCATTAGTTAAGCGAACATTAGCAAAGTATTGTAATAATAGTTCAGCTCATGTTCTCAATAATGTTACATTGCGTTTAGGTGACGGTTCAACTACACAGATTGATCATATTTTGATTTCTGCAAAAGGTATATTCGTAATAGAGACAAAGCATTTCTCTGGGTGGATATTTGCTAATGCGAATTCAAAAATGTGGACACAAATAATTTATAAGGTTAAAAATACATTTCAGAACCCTATATTTCAAAACTATAAACATGTTAGCGCTATCAAGAAGCTTTTTCCTACGTTATCAGCATCAAGGCTTATCCATAATATAGTTGTATTTACTGGTGATGCCGAATTTAAGACTGCGATACCTTATAATGTATTTCATCTAGATGAGTTAGTCTATGCTATAGAACAATATTCTGGCAGAGCTTTAAGTTTGGGGTGTATTCAGCATTGTGTTGATCGGCTAGAGAAAATACGGCTAGAATTAACAAGAAAAACTGATGCTGAACGTCGGGCGCACTTAAGACAAAAATTTTCTCGATAGGAAGTTATAAAGTAGTACGTAACTTTGACTTCCAATTGCATAGTACACTTATACTATGCAATGCTAAGGCCCTGAAAGTATCCGTCCGGATTACGGACAACCAACCATTTCACCATACTTTTCATCATCAA
>CAXBML010000049.1:0-6191 GCA_963976875.1 uncultured Coxiellaceae bacterium | reverse complement strand
TGAAAAGCAGTACCAAACGAGGCTGGAAAGAGTCTAGTGAACTGGTGGCGATTCAAATTGACTTCTGAGGCAATCCTAATTTTTACCCAGATATTCAAATTAATCGTTAAAATGGTACATCCTTTACCACTTTTGTGACAGGCACAAAAAAGCAGCTCTTCACTTAGTGAAGTAACTGCTTGATTATGCTATAAATTAGATAGCGCACCTGGCACGATTCGAACGTGCGATCCCCTAGTTCGTAGTGGCACTTTTTAGCAATATGGTTATTACGAATCAATAACTTGCGGTCTTGGTCACCGTACCAATTTAACCTAATTTAATTATATTTAGGCTAAATTAGTGCTGTTTTGGTACGTTTTTTACTACAGTGTTTTAAACGCCTGCTTTCTATCCAAAGCGGACATCCAATAAATCATTGTATATTCTAGATACAACAAGTAATGAATTTTGGTGGGTTCAAACTGTGAGAGATAAAAAATATACATCTAGAAGGCAATTTATAAGCACAACTGCCGGCTCAATGGCAGGATTGGCACTGGGTATAAGGCCATCTATTGGACAAACTACAAACTCTAATGCTCTTGATCCAGGAAGCATGGCCATAGGTGGGACTTCCGCTATGGCGGAGTTAAATTCCTACCCTAATCCGTTTTTAAACTCAAGCGTCACTGATGTTATAAGAGTACCAACTTGTTCGATGATGGTTGGTCCTTGCCATGATGACTTGGCACCTGAACGCGAAGACATTAGTGAAGGAAAAGGTGGCATGCCAATGCGTTTAGGGTTCAGAGTTGTCGATGATCAATATCGCCCTGTCGGTGACGCCAATATTGATGTCTGGCATTGTGATGCTTCTGGCATTTACTCTAGTGAGACCGCAGATACGCCTGATTTTTGTACTGGTGATAATCTGGAAGCACTAGCCTCACGTTTTTTTCGTGGGCATCAAATGACCGATCAGAATGGTATTGTCTGGTTCAATACATGTATGCCGGGCTGGTATAGACCGCGAGCAGTTCATGTCCATACAACAATTAGACGTTCAAATCGGCAAGGACAGGAGTATCTTACTACTCAATTTGCTTACCCATCTGAGTTTCTTCAGGAGCTTTTTGACAAGCATCCTGATTACAGCCCCTATGGTCAACCCCCTACAAGCAATGAAGATGATTTTGTATTTGATACAGACACCATTGATGACTTCACCTTTAATTTAGAACGAATGTCCGATGGTGTTTTGATGGCGTGGATGACAATCATGATTCGTTCTTCTCTTGGCGACCGGCTTTGCGAAATTGAACAGGGAACTCCGCCTAGAGGACAAGGGCCAAGACCCTTTTAATAGGAGTGCCCAATACTATACCGAGTTAATGTCTGCTTATGGCCGAAAGCGGACATTTCTAATTACCTGTAATTCTGCTTACTGAAACTTTTTTATAGCTACTGTATAAGAAATATGATTCTTAATTATCTGTGGAAGTGTCTTTCAGGTAATCTGCTGTCATCTCGGCAGTCATTAGCTCAAGCATTACATGATTTTCAATCCAGAACTCAATCACATCGAAAGAACCCCTTGAAAGTTTTATAGCCCTCCAGCCATGTTTATTAGCAAGTGAGGAAATTTGTTCAACAGTTTTATTCACAGAAATTGTTGCATGTGTAGCTGTATATCCTGAGGCATCTGGAACATGCCGAAAATTTGCTTGCCCATTGGCAGAATCTGGAAACATCTCAGTACCTATAGGGTAAACCTCAATAGCAGTGCCCTTATTATCTCCTGCCCAAGCTATATATGAGTCAGGGTAAGGACCAAATTTACTTAGATGGCCATCGAATAATTCTACAAGTGCCTTTGCTACTGAAAGTGGCTCTTTTGCCGGTATCGAAAGATGGTGAATCATAAAATTTAATTCCTAATAGATATCGAATTTACAATAAACTTTGATTGATGTATGAATTTATCACTAGTTAGCCACATTGGTATTTTTAAATAAAACATATAATTTCAATCTAATTTAATGACTCTGACAAAAAATTTACTAATGCCCTGGTTTTAGAGGCAACATGTTTTCTGCTGGGATACATAGCATAAATACCCAATTCTATAGACTTGTATTCTGGCAGAATTTCTTTTAAATGCTTTTTAGCAATGTATTCTTCAACCAGAAATGATGGTTGAAGAATAATACCCTCATTTTCAAGCGCCATAGCTAAACAAGTTTCTCCATTATTACTGTTTATCCATGGTTTTATTTTTATACTCTGCGGCCCTTCAGGGCCATCAAAACGCCATTCATTCCCACCTGACCAATAACTGTAAGCTATGATTTGATGCTCAAGTAAATCCATCGGTTGAATCGGTTCCCCCGCTTTTTGTAGATAAGAAGGTGAAGCACAAAGCATCATGCGAGTTGTAGATAATTTTTTGCTAATCAAACTTGAATCAGTCAACCGTGAAATTCTGATAGCAATATCAAAATTATCATCTAATAAATCGACCAACTGGTCAGATAATGTAATATCAAGTGTCACATTGGGATATAGATCATGAAACTTGCCCCAGAGTCCTGCTAAATATTTGATGCCAAAGCTGACAGGGGCGTTTACCCGGATCTGCCCGCTCACACTTGAACTTCTTGAACTTATTTCATTTTCAGCTTCTTCAAGTTCAGCTAATATGTCCCTACTTCGATTATTAAAGATTTCTCCTTCTTCAGTCAGGGATAAACGACGAGTTGTTCTTTGTAAAAGTCTAACACCAAGCCTGGACTCTAGATCTGAAACGTAACGTGACACAGCTGCTTTGGAAACACCAAGTTCGTCAGCCGCTTTAACAAAGCTGCCTGAATTAACAACAGCCCGGAAACTTTGCATTTCAATAAACTTATTCATTGTTTCATATTATGAAACAATACATCTCATAATTACACATTTATCTCATATATTGAGACATTTATATTTAACACAACCTCTGGAACTCTCTGAGAAACATAATGACGAATATGGAGGTTTGCTTTAAATACTTGGGCAACACATGCTCAATATTAAAGCGATGTACGATAAATTCTTAAATTTAACTGAAAATTGAGGTGGTTAATGAAAAATCTAGTTGAGCGTCTAATCAGCACAAATAACAGCCTGGGTGAAGTGGCTTTACGGGTACCAATCGGTATTATTTTCATAGCTCATGGAGCTCAAAAACTCTTTGCCTGGTTCGGAGGATATGGTCTGGAAGGCACTGGCCAATATATGGCGTCGCTTGATCTGAATCCAGGTTATTTAATGGCTTTAATGGCTGGCAGCGCAGAGTTTTTTGGAGGGATTGCCCTATTAATTGGTCTTCTTGTTAGGCCTGCTGGTATCGTCCTGGCTTTCACAATGTTTGTAGCAATATTTACAGCACATATCGAAAATGGCTTGTTTATGAGTAATAACGGATATGAATTCGCTCTGGCGTTATTTGCAGTAACCCTATCACTAGCCTTTAACGGTGCTGGCAAGTATTCCTTTGATTATTATATTGGCCAGAAATTAAATGCTATTTCTTATGTAAGACAGTCATATGAGCCAGTTAGAAACTAAACTTACTGAACGAATGCCTGTAATTTTTGTAGGCCACGGTTCTCCATTGAACGCAATAGAAAACAATCAATGGAGCCGTGGTTTTGCGAAGTTGGCTGCAAAAACCAGGAAGCCAAAAGCAATTCTTGCGATTTCAGCTCATTGGTATATTGAAGGTACTTTCTTGACTGGCAATAGCAGCCCCAAAACCATTCATGATTTTTGGGGCTTTCCTGATGCGCTCTATAAAATTGAGTATCCCGCCCCTGGAAGCCCGGAAATAGCAGAAAAAATTGAAGAAATTCTGGCTAGTAAAAAGGGCATGCTTACTCTAGATTGGGGGCTAGACCATGGCACTTGGAGCATACTTAAATGGATGTATCCTGCAGCGGACATCCCTGTGATTCAGCTTAGTATCAACAAGTACCTTAACGAAGAACAGCATCTTAGTATAGCCAAATCATTGCAGGCTCTTCGTGATCAGGAGATATTAATTTTAGGAAGCGGCAATATTGTACATAATCTGAAAGATGCCTTTGACCAGAAACGTGCCGGTAGTGAAAAAACACCTGACTGGGCAAAAAGGTTCGATGAGGCAGTTACACATAAACTGGAAAATTACCAGACCAACTCACTTCTGACTCTATCATCTACACATGACGGGAAGGTAGCCCATCCAACAGAGGACCACTGGTTACCATTGATCTATGCTTATGGTTCTGTCGAAGAAGGCGAATCAATTGAATTTCCAATTGAAGGGTTTGACTGGGGATCACTTTCTATGAGAACGGTGATTTTTGGAAATTAATGTTTTGCTAAATTTGTATTTTGGTCATTTCCGCATTTGGCCGAAAGCAGACCACAACCTGATTTTTACTTAGGTGTTCGGGTCTTTGATTTAAATGCTACATTCTTGGGCACATTTCTGACAGGCCAAAAAAAGCAGCACTCCACCTGGCGAAGTAACTGCTTGATATAACTGCAAATTAGATGGCGCACCCGGCACGATTCGAACGTGCGACCCCCTAGTTCGTAGTGGCACCAGTAGGTTATTAAATCATTATATTTCAATAACTTGCGATCTTGGTTAATGTGCCAAATAAGCCTAAATGAGCAGTTTTTAGCTCAAATTACTCTCAGATTGGTACATTTTTGGGACACTACCTCATGTCCGCTATCTATCCATAGCGGACATTTGCTTGCTAAGCCATAAAAGCAGCTTCATTATGACCGCTATAGACCCAAATCAGACTAAACAATAAATATGAGAAATGCTCGAAAGTAGTTATTCTCGACCAAAATATTAAACTGTAAGATATGCTTCTTCTTATTTTTATTATTATCTAAACATAGAGGTTAAATTGGAAAAGCCTAGTGTTCCACAAGATGAAAAAAGCCGACTTGAAACCCTTAAGTCTCTTAATATTCTAGATACCCTTCCGGAAGAACGTTTTGATCGGCTGACACGAATGGCTAAGCGGTTGTTTGATGTCCCAATCGCACTTGTCTCTCTAGTAGATGATAACCGACAGTGGTTTAAGTCCTGTGTCGGCCTCAGTGTAAATGAAACATCTCGTGATATCTCATTTTGTGGGCATGCAATTCTGGGGGATGAAGTATTTATCATTCCTAATGCTCTGGGTGACCCACGTTTTGCGGATAATCCCTTGGTATTAGACGAACCACATATTCGTTTTTATGCTGGATGCCCTCTCAATATAAATGGCCACAAACTTGGAACCCTTTGTATTATTGACATTGAACCACGAGATTTTGAGAAAGAAGACATAGAAAGTTTCGAGGATCTCGCTTCCATGGTGGAACGAGAACTTGTCGCATTACAAATGGCGATACTTGACGAACTTACAAAAATACCTAACCGTAGAGGTTTTATGATGCTGGCTGAGAATAGCCTTAGTCTTTGTAACCGGCAAAACATTCCAGCAGCGCTCGCTTTTATAGACTTAGATAACTTTAAGCCAATCAACGACAAGTTCGGGCATGCAGAAGGTGATCGTGCATTGATTGCTTTTGTTAACACAATACGGAAGTTTATCCGGGATTCAGATCTTTTTGCACGGTTGGGAGGCGATGAATTTGTTCTTTTTTTCATCGATGCGACGATTAAACAAGCAGAAGCAAAAATCGATGAAATCAGTCGCCTACTAATCAGCTACAATAAAGAAGCTAACCGAGGATATGAAATTGCCTTTTCATATGGCATTGTCGAGTTTAATCCAGAAAGTAATTCTACGCTGACTAAGATGTTAGCGGATGGCGACTCATTAATGTACAAAGTAAAAGAAAAGAAAAGAAAAAATGAACTAACTACAAAAGGGCATTCAACAAAATATTTTGTCCACTAATGGCCGAAAGCGGACGTTAGCCTAGTTTTGCCGACAATATTTGTGCTGAAAATGTGAGTGGTACATTTTTTACTACACCACAAAAAAGCACAAAAAAAGCAGCACTCCACATAGTGAAGTAACTGCTTGATTTAACTGCGAATAATGTGGCGCACCCGGCACGATTCGAACGTGCGACCCCCTAGTTCGTAGCCAGGTACTCTATCCAACTGAGCTACGGGTGCGTGATATATCCAAACTTTCTTATTCCTGGCAACTGAG
>CAXBML010000048.1:0-7567 GCA_963976875.1 uncultured Coxiellaceae bacterium | reverse complement strand
CCTCCCCATGTGAAAGTAGGACATCGCCAGGCGTTAAATTACGAAACCCTGATAGTCAAAAGACTATCAGGGTTTTTTTTTGCCTAACTTTTAATAGGCTAGACTTTTTGTGATGTTTATAATTGCTAGGTTGCACAGCTTGTGTACTTCGATAAACAATAGAATAAATAACTCGCCAGGGAATAGGCCTAAAATGTTTAAATTTAAAAAAATATCTTTAATATTAATTTCTTGTGCGTATATAGTCAGTGCCAGCTTGCAGGCACAATCCGAGGATTCTTCTGGATCTGCTCAAATTGTCTCTGAGACTAATAAACCCCTTAATGAACTAATAAAACCTTTGCCTACCCAGTCTGAAATTGATCCTCAAATGGTCGATTTAGGGCGAAAGCTTTTCCATGATAAACGCTTATCTGGTGACGATACGATTTCATGTGCGAGTTGCCATGCGCTATCGACTGGTGGCGTAGATAATCAAGTAACCTCGCTAGGGATACATGGGCAAAGAGGTCCTATTAATTCGCCCACGGTTTTTAATAGTGGTTATAATTTTGTTCAATTCTGGGATGGTCGAGTTGCCACTTTAGAGGAGCAAGCAGATGGGCCTGTGAATAACCCATTAGAAATGGGATCAAATTGGGTTCAGGTTTTAGAAAAATTAAACCAAGACCCAGAGTATCTGAAAACATTTGATAAATTGTTTAATGATGGTTTAAGCCCTGAAAATATTCAAAAAGCGATTGCTGATTATGAGCGGTCACTAATTACCCCGAACTCTAGGTTTGATCAATATTTGAATGGTAATCCAGATGCTATCTCAGCGCAGGAAAAATCAGGTTATGAATTATTCAAATCTGTAGGGTGTATTACCTGCCATATGGGGATAAATGTTGGTGGGAATATGTATCAAAAGATGGGATTGTTCGGTGATTATTTTGCCGATCGGGATGGCAAGGTAACAGAAGCAGATCTAGGTCGTTATAATGTCACTAAAATCGAGGGGCAAAAGCATTTTTTCAAAGTACCCTCTCTTAGGAATATTGATAAAACAGCACCATATTTGCATGATGGGTCGCAAAAAACCTTGGAAAACACTGTGCGGTTAATGGCTAAATATCAGCTAAATAAAAATTTATCAGAGAAAGAGGTTTCAGATATTGTGGCATTTCTAAAAACCTTGACAGGTGAATATATTTTGACTAAAGAAGAATTAGAGCAGTAAGGATATAGGATGGAGCAATAAGGGCAGCGTATATGCTGCCCCTATCTATTGAGATTTTTTTAGCAATAATACCCATCACAGTAATAATAATCATCATATTCGTCTTCAAACGCAGATTCGATGAGTACTCGCAGAGCAACGTCTATTACAAGCCAAGCGAGATTGCGTATAAAAGGATTATAAGCAACAGGGGGCTCTTGGTAAACAATGACCGTTTCATTCTTTTCTACGACGTTTCCCCCAGAGACATGGCTTAGTTCTGTTGTGGATAATGATCTCATTATGCGCTCCTTAATTAATTATTATTATGTTTTAGCTAATAGCTTTGATTTCAACTTTGGCGAGACCTTGTTCTACCATGCCTAACTTTTTGGCAGCAGCATAGGACAAATCAATCACTCTAGAGCCTTTAAATGGGCCTCTATCATTTATTTTTACCGTAATCTCTTTATTATTTTTTAAGTTTTTAACTTTTACCACAGAGTTAAGCGGTAAAGACTTATGAGCTGCGCTGATATTGTGCATATTGTAAGTTTCCCCGTTTGCCGTTTTGCGGCCATGGAATGGTTTGCCATACCAAGATGCGATACCTTTTTCATGGTAACCCTTGCTGGAGGGTAACACTTGATATGTTTTTCCTCTAACGCGATATTTTTTGCCTTGTTTCTGAATAGGGGCTTTAAAAGTATTCACTTTGGGATGGATAATTTTCTTAACGACAGCGACATCCCTAGAAATTCGATGATGCTTTACAATTTTAAGAGGGGTTGTTTTGGTAACAGCTCTGTTTGCCTGAGCTCGCGTCATGCCGGGGCGCTTAACCATAACTGCTTTTGGCCCATACTGAGAGCGTGCGCGTGGCGTTTGAGTTGCTGGTTTTCGAAGCACTTGAACTGCTTTCTTGTTTTGATGGTGTCTAACAGGTGCAACCTTTTGAACTTTGGGGGTCGCTTGGTTAGGGGGTACTTTATAAGCTCTATAATTTTTGTTAGCTGATTGACCATGTAAAATAGGAGACAATAGCATAATTAATATACAAAACAGTGGGGAAAATAAGCAGTTTTTCTTCATCATAATACTTCTTCGATGTAAAAAGGCTGTATATTATAAGCTATTTTGACAAAAAGGCAAAAAGAGGAGTATTTATATTGTTGTATTTGCTCTTGTTTTTACTGCTCTAATTTTTGAGCATAAGGAAAAATTTATGTTGCCCGCGCTTAAAAAAAATATATATGCCCTATTAGATTCCCCCAAGCCATATTTAAGCCCCCTTTTGTATGATGGTCTAATGTTGAGCTTAGGTGTAGGAGCGAGTTTTTTTGCGGCTTATACCCTGGGATTAGGTGTATTGATGTCGGTAGGACTACTGGCTGGAGCGGGAATACTGGGCTCGGCATGGACATATATTAAGCATAAAAAAATGCCCTGGACCTATATACCTCAATATTATTTAGAAAAAGAAAATGTTGAGTTTTATGATAAGGCTGAAAAAAACACACTCACAACAACGGAAGCGGCATACTACTTATCAAAACGTTGGTATAGGATGGGCTGTGATTTTAAGTTGGGCTATGCAAAATATGCGATTGATAGTGTTTTGCATTTTGCGGCTCGCCATGGACGTGGAGACTTAGTACAGGTTTTTTTAGCCTATGGTGCCGACTCTAGCGGGAAAAATATTATAGATGAAACACCACTAGATGTTGCGGTAAAAAATAAGCAGGCGGGGGTGATTCAATTATTAATTGATTCAAACGCACCTTGGGATAATCAACTGCTAGTAATAGCCATTAAAAATGAGGATCTCGAGTCCTTAATTATATTGTGTGAAGCCATCGCAAAACAGCAAAGACCTATATCAGATAAAGATCTGCCTATGGGGGTTGTCATATTGAAAAATAATAAAAGAATTCTGGAATATATGATTGAGCATTTCCAGTTAGATATAAATCAGTACTTGATAAGCCCAAATTATATGCTGCATTGCTTTGTTTCACTTCAAAATATAGAAGGCGTGAATTATGTGCTTAGCAAAATGGATAGAGGAAATATTGATATTAAAAATGACAGTGGTAGAACGGCTAGAGATCTTGCTCATTTATATAGATTCTCGGAGATTGAAAAATTATTAGAAGATAAGGGCGGTACTTTAACATTAAGAGAAAGAGCTTTTACAAGGCTAAGACAACAGCAACAACAATCATTTAGAAATATAAAACTTGTATTTACTCGGTTTGAGACAGATCTCAGTCCCCATTCAAATGGAGCAGAGGAGAAAGATCAACATAAAGCGTTAAAACATCGGGCCTAAGATAAGCGAAAACGTGTAATATTATTACCAATTGATGTTATGTAGGGTATAATGACCCCTTAAAATGTAACCCAACCAACTTACTTGGGTTCTTTCTGTTTTGGGTAGGTGGCTGTCGTTATGCAAATTGCTTTTGAAGTTATTAAGATTTTAAACGATGGGAAGTTTCATTCTGGTGCCCAGATCGCAAAGTCTTTGCGCGTAAGCAGAACCTCTATATGGAAAGCAATACAATTTTTGGAAGCTTTAGGCGTGAGCATCGATGCAGTGAGGGCGAAGGGATATAGGTTATATCATCCATTGGATCTGCTGAACAAACCTATGATTTTTTCAGAATTATCAAAAGAGATTCTAGCTGACATGAATAGGCTGGAAGTTTTGCAATCCGTACCCTCTACTAATGATTACCTTTTAGCCCAGATTCCCTATGGTTTGAAATCATTTAGCGCCTGTGTGAGTGAAACACAAACATCAGGTAAAGGTCGACAAGGAAAAGTTTGGCAGTCGCCATATGGGCGCAATATATATTTGTCCTTGTATTGGAAAAGTTCCTGTGTATTCAGGGGGCTGTCTGGCCTAAGCTTGGTCTTAGGAATGGCAATATTAAAAGCGCTAGAGAGTTTACAGCCACTGCCACAAGGACTTGGGATAAAGTGGCCTAATGATATCTATTTCAAAGAGAGAAAATTAGGCGGAATCTTAATTGAGACCCAAACAGATAATAAAACAGCACAAACTCATATTGTGATGGGAATAGGTCTTAATGTTGATATTCCTGAAGATAAAGAGAGCCAATGGACAGGGCTGAATGCAGCATTTTCTGGAGGAATACAGAGGAATCAGCTTTGCGGGTTATTATTGCAACACATTATTCAGGCAATAAGAGTATTTGAAAATAAGAGTTTTAGCGCATTCCATTCTGATTGGAAACAGTATGATTTACTTAGTCAGAATACTGTTACAATTTCTGCAGGGGCACACGAAGAAGAGGGATTTTGCCTAGGTGTGAATGAGCGTGGTGAATTGTTAGTTGAGGTGCATAATATTTTGCGTGCTTTAACCTATGGTGATGTAAGCATAAGGCGTTCGCATGTTGTTGCTAATTGATGCGGGCAATTCTAATGTAAAGTGGGCCACAATATCCCAAGGGCAAAAAAACATAGAGTTTGGGGGTGGCTTTTCACTGTCACAACCAACGGAAAGTATTATTGCTTGCTTTGAAAAAAACTGGGGACATCTCAATCCTATTCAGATTCAAATAAGTCATGTGGGTTCTAAGCCGTTCTCAATTTTGCTTCAGAGCTGGATTCAGGCTAAGTGGCCTATTCAGCCAGCATATCTTAAATCTGAAGTTCGACGAGCAGGGCTGATCAATGGCTACTCTAATCCTATGCAGCTGGGGGTTGATAGATGGCTCGCTTTATTGGCGGCTCATTGCTTCTATAAACAAGATAACAAAGCATTATGTATTGTTGATAGTGGCACATGCCTCAAAGTAGACATTTTAACTGCAAAAGGTTCACATGCAGGGGGGTACATATTGCCCGGAAAAGAAATGATGATTCAATCTGTAGAAGCGCTTTTGCTTCTCAATGGAAAATCTATTCGGCAAACTAAAATGAATGGGGGTGAATCTCCCCCCTTCAATGGTTCTCAAAAAAATACGCTCGATGGGATAACGGCAGGCGTAGATTTTTCTCAGATTGCAGTAATAGAAAAACTTTGTCGAGATATGGCAAAAGAGTTTGGCCCATCATGCCAAATTATTTTAACGGGTGGGGGCGCTCAAGCACTAACACAATTTGCACAGAGCCACGCTATATTATATAGTCCTCACCTAGTGTTAGAAGGTATTGCAGCATATAGTTGCCCAAATCTTTTGAACAAAAAACATGTTCAAAAACAGGCGACAAGCTTTATACCAGCATAATTAGAAGAAAAATTTCTCAGTTTTAAGGCACGCAACAATAAAATTAGAAATATATTTAATTTAATGCTGTATTTAATGCGGTTATCAATTGCTTAAGTACCTACATACAAGTAGAATACCCTAGCTAGGAAGGTGTTGGTCTTTCAACTATTTGAGTAAGACAATATTTCAAAAGTTAAGTGTGCTGGTGTAGCTCAGTTGGTAGAGCAGCTGATTTGTAATCAGCAGGTCGCGGGTTCGACTCCTGTCGCCAGCTCCATCTGTTAAAGCCTCTTAAGATGGTTTTTACAGAAGTAAAGCACACTAAAATCTAATGATTCAACAGATGTGACAACAAGAATGCTTTGAAAGTTAAGCAGCTTGTTTTTTCAAAGAAGTTGACATCTTTAGATAGCTTTTGCAGAATATGCCTTCGCGTTTTTTAAGGAGGGGTTCCCGAGCGGTCAAAGGGATCAGACTGTAAATCTGACGGCTTAGCCTTCGGAGGTTCGAATCCTCCCCCCTCCACCAGAATTGATCAGTTGGTTAACTGCGAATCTGGCTAGACAACAATGCTTTTGCGGGTGTAGTTCAATGGTAGAACCTCAGCCTTCCAAGCTGATGGTGTGGGTTCGATCCCCATCACCCGCTCCAAGAGCTGAATATGTGGTTCCTTATAATAGCCCACATAGCTCAGTGGTAGAGCACTTCCTTGGTAAGGAAGAGGTCACCGGTTCAATCCCGGTTGTGGGCTCCAGAATAATGGGGCAATTTTTTTAGTTTTTGCTTGCAATTATATAGCTTAATCAGGGGGTTTAATCCTATGGCTGAATTCGAACGTAACAAGCCACACGTAAATGTTGGCACAATTGGACATGTGGATCATGGTAAAACCACGCTGACTGCAGCAATTACTAAAGTACTTGCTGACAAAGGTCTTGCAGAGATTGTTGACTTTGCAAATATCGATAAGGCGCCTGAAGAACGTGAGCGCGGTATTACTATCGCAACTTCACACGTTGAGTATGAATCAGACTCTCGTCACTATGCCCATGTTGATTGTCCAGGACACGCGGATTATGTGAAAAACATGATTACCGGTGCTGCTCAAATGGATGGTGCTATTTTAGTATGTTCTGCTGCTGATGGTCCTATGCCACAAACACGTGAACATATTCTTTTGGCTCGTCAGGTTGGTGTTCCATACATTGTTGTCTTCTTAAATAAAGCCGATATGGTTGACGATGATGAATTATTAGAATTAGTTGAAATGGAAGTAAGAGATTTACTTTCAAGCTATGATTTCCCTGGTGATGATATTCCTGTTGTCACAGGTTCTGCTCTAAAAGCACTTGAAGGCGATACCAGTGATATTGGTGTGCCTGCAATTGAAAAATTAGTTCAAGCAATGGATGATTACTTTCCTTTGCCTGAGCGTGAAACAGACAAGCCATTCTTGTTGCCAGTAGAAGATGTGTTTTCTATATCTGGTCGCGGTACTGTTGTTACCGGCCGTATCGAGCGTGGTATCATCAAAGTTGGTGAAGAAATTGAAATTATTGGTATTAAAGATACCGTTAAGTCAGTTGTTACTGGCGTAGAAATGTTCCGTAAAATGTTACCAGAAGGTCGTGCTGGAGATAACGTTGGTATCTTGTTACGTGGTATTAAGCGCGAAGACATTGAGCGTGGCCAAGTATTAGCTGTGCCTAAATCTATTACGCCTCATGCTAAATTTGAAGCCGAAATTTATGTTTTATCTAAAGATGAGGGTGGTCGTCGTACACCATTCTTAGCTGGTTATCGTCCTCAGTTCTATTTTAGAACCACTGACGTAACTGGTGCTATTGAATTACCTGAAGGCACTGAAATGGTAATGCCAGGTGATAATATCAGCGTGACTGTGGCGCTCATTACGCCAATCGCGATGGAAGAAGGCCTGAAGTTTGCTATCCGTGAGGGTGGTAGAACTGTTGGGGCTGGTGTGGTTGCTAAGATTCTTGATTAATTAGTTATCACCCAAAAGGCAGTCGTATTCCGTTTTTTAGGGTGCGGCTGCTTGTTTGTATGTATAGGCCAGTAGCTCAATTGGCAGAGCAGCGGTCTCCAAAACCGCAGGTTGGGG
>CAXBML010000047.1:0-9350 GCA_963976875.1 uncultured Coxiellaceae bacterium | reverse complement strand
AAACACTTAGCTTAATATAATGGATTTAAAGTGCCCCTGTTTTTGATGAAGAGCCTGAGTTTTGAATTCTTATCTTTTCTAAATAATCTTGCATCAATAAGTCTTTTTACTCTCTCTTATCTAAAGTTAAAAGTAAATATAGGGCTTGGGGATAGTATCGAATAGTAGGTATATTTTATATGTAATAAATTAGTTTTTAGCTAAGATATTACATACAAAATATATCATTCAAAGTTTATCTAGGTTAAGGAGAGTTTCTTTTTTTCTCCATTTCTTGTCCCACATAGTATTCAGGACGCAATGCATCTGCAGAGAAGAAAGTTTTTGCCAGCTGAAAACTTCTATAAAAGATGCCCTGTTGTTGACTTGCTTGAACACTTTGGCCTAGTTCTATTGCGTCACTACAGGCCATTGCATTAAGTTCATCACGGACTCTTTCACGGGAGCCAGTTGGAGAAGAACTAGCTGGAGAAGTACCAAGGATGTTGATTAGCTTGTCTACAAGGTGTTTCTTACTTTCAGGGGTGTCAATATTTTCATTTTCTAGTTCTCCCAGCTTATTAATTATGTCATATTTCTTTTTTGAAAATGAACTGGTCGCTATTATACTTCCAATGTTCAAAGTTAAAAACATTGTTGCTAGTCCTGTCCCTGAAGCGAGATATAGCAGATTGGCGCTAAGGTTAAGAGCCAAAGAGATTGGGTGGGAAAGTATAAGTGTGGTAAGAAGTAGGGCGCCAAGCGTCAAGAATTTTACACCAAAAGTGTCTTCTTTGGTTTTATCCAAGTAGGATATAATATTTCTTGTAAGCGTTGTTTTGAGTTTTCCCTCAACTTGTCTTCTCTTCTCTCTAGCAGACAGTTCCTCTCCAATACCCTCTAATAATGAATCTAGCTTCTCTGGTGCCAGCGTTTTTTTGTATAAATTGGTTACTTCATCATTCGCATTGAAAGGCATATCTTCAATTTCTACATTCAACGTTACTTTTGTTGCGTCCTCAAAAATAGGACAATAATTAAGGAAATCAATTGGAGAAGAGAAAGTTTTGTCTATGCCGATTTCTTCATATCCACCATTCCCGGTGCGTGGGGTGGTAGTTATTGTATCGTTTACGGTAAGGTTTGAACTGCTGAATGCATTGAAATAAGCTGAATATTCATTTTCAAGGGATGTAATGTTCCTCAACCTTATCGTTAAAGTCTTTTCTATATTAATCGAATATTGATCCAATAAAGTATATGGTTCAAAAGATAACGATAGAGTATGAACGTGAGGGACTGGGCCACCTTTCATGTTTATTTACCTAACTAAATATTGTTACAAGAGACAGAATATAACACCATGCGGGTAAGTTGTACAGCAAAAAATATAGAAGGTTCAGCTTCTAAGCTATAACGTGGGTTTGAGCCCCTGTATCACTCCGTATCAAAAAATTGATAGCGCATTAACCTTTCTTTGCCAGTAGCGCTAAGAAAATATTGTTATGTTTCGTAACGCCATCTATTTACGCATCTCACAAAATAAATTTCCCAAAGCTATATACTTAGGAGGGGGTTGAGCGGTTGGCTGGTTAGCAACCGAAATTGATGAATGAATAGAGTAGCAAATCAAGCATAAATATTAATGTATAACTTTTTAAGTAATTTAGGATTCTATTTGTATCTACCGGGAACAATTCTGTAGAAAAAAAAGACATATGAATGGTGGAAAAAAACGTATACGCAGCAGGATGCTCAACCAGACATAACTTATCATTATAAAGAAAAATTTGAGAGTTCCTGTAAGGTTATAGAAATAAACACACACAAATCAGGTCAGATTTCTAGATATATGTTGATAGAAAAAGACCTCAGAGATGCCAGTCTCATGTACGATGAGTATGTAAACGTAACAAAGGATGATGGCTCAATGATATTAATCAAAGCATTGATGCGATCTATAGTCGTTACATATGGTATGTGTTTTGTATCAGCAGAAGGTACAAAAATCAAACTGGTGAAAAACATTGTTTTAGATGAGCATATGGATGCACACAAGCAGTTGATCGAGATGCGGCAACAATATGTTTCTCGTGCTGGACAGGGATATGAAACATGTATAATTATATATGTTTTGCATTCGAGCAAAGTTTTAAAACAGAAAAAGTTAAAACAAGAAGAGGTGATTATTCATACCCTTAGTGAAATATCTCACGCTATTGGTCGTAAGCTCCTTTTATCCCACTTTTGCCAAATACAGGATCGAAAGCGGATGATGAAAGGAATTAAGGCTGCGAAACAAAGCTATCTTGTAGCTTAAGCGACTATTCCAAATAGCCATGTCATAAGCTTTAAACTTCAGATCATTTAAATGTTTCTATGCACTAACCTTTATATGAACCCGATAAACCGATAAGAATAAAACTAACATTATAGAATTTTCAAAGTTTAGATGGATGAAGTTCTCTTTTATTCCTTGATTTATAATGAGTGTCCTTTTTCTTGGTGCAGCAGGATCAGTGATAAATAAAGCCATCGAAACCGACACAACATATTAGTGAAGAACAAGCGATTAATAAGCTAAAACAAATTGAATATTTATTAGCTTTATATAGCAATAACCACAATGTTTTGGGTTCAGATATTCATATATCATTATTAGATTATTTTGACTTAGTCGATTATACCGGTAGAGTCATTAGAGCTGATAAATCAGGGGGCTATTTCTCTTTACCTTGAGCCAATTTTAAGCAGATTAAAATTTAATAATGCTGGATGGTTATCTATAGTTCAAAATATAGGTTCTCATTTCTCTCATGCTATTGGCAGTGAGTTTCATTTATCTCACTTTAGCTAAAGACAGAATCGGAAGCGGGTTATGAAAGGCATTAAAGCTCGAAACAAAGCTATCTTGTAGCTTAAGTAATCATTCCAAATAACCATGTCAAAAGCTTTAAACTTTAGGAAAGTGAAATATTTCTATGTTCAAAATTTGATACTTGGACCTGACTAACCGAACACAGTAAAACTAACGTTATAGATCTTTTCAAGCATAGATGGATGTCGTCCTCTGTTATTTCACATTCCTTCATTAAGTTTATAAACTATGATTGCTAAGACAAAGCTTTAAATCTCCTCCCATCGCTATAGCAGTGTATATACTCTCTCTTGATCAGATAGGTGGACATACTTGTTTTTTTGGGGGGCTTACAATCATGCTCTCTTAAGACAAAAAGATAACAATTCCAACTTAGAATCTCTATATACAGCATCAAATAACCAACTAATCTACATAGCTAGTCAGCACAATCTGTGTTAGCATATGTACTCATTTTTTGGGCCAATCTGTACACATTACTTGAGATAAAGCATGACAAATTCAATAAAATCAAACAGCGAAGCTGTCACTATCCACTATTGGAGTGGTATATATGTAGATAAAACCATTAAATCTCAACTATCAAAAGAGCAAAAGGTAGCATTGCGAAATTGCTTTGAGAACCCTTTAAGCGTGCGGTTTGAAAAACTAAGAGGACACCAAAACATATTCAGTATTCGCTATGGTTCAAACAAAGCTGGTCGTATACTGCTAACAGACATCGACGGAAAATTAGTGGTGCTTGCAATACTTCCTACCCATAATTATAAAAGAGAATTGCTAAAATTAGAATCAGGTGTGCTTAAGCATTTCAACACCATGAAAAGAGCAAACAGTGAGTCGGTAAAGTTATTATTCGATGACAATAATAATGATAATTCACAAGAAGATAAAGATTATTTTGAGGAAACAAATGATAGGCCTAATTGCCTAAGTGATTCAATAGCTTCACTCAGGAACGATAATGAAATTGAAGATAACGATAATGACGACAATGACAAAGAAAGACCGAGCTGCTCTATTGATTTTAAACAGGTTGCTATTGAAGCTAAAGCAGGAGATAGACTAAAAACATTAGTTTTAGATAATGAGCAAGAAGCTGGTGTCAAAACGGTAGGCCCCACCATTATCTCAGGGCTTCCTGGCTCAGGTAAAACAACAGTAGCCATGGAATTGCTCAATGAGGCAGAGCTGCTAACGAATGATCAAATGATTCTATTTACGAGTCAAGGTGCACATTTAGTTGATTCTGCACGTGAAGGATTTCGAAAAGTTGCATCAAAGCAAGCATTTAATAAAGTTAAATTTGCAACTTATTCAGAGTTATTGTCAGATGATGACAATGAAATAAAAATAATACAAGGAAGACAAGCAAAAGCGTATGTGATTAATTGGTTAGAGGGCTATATCAAGCAACATTCCAAAGCAATCAAGATTCCTTTTTCAAATAAAGATACAGAAAAGCTTTACCAAGAATTTAGAGTTCGCTCAGGGTATACGAGTGAAGAATACCTTGATATTCAATCGGTTGGCAAAAAGCAAAGCTTATTTATGGAGCACGAGCAAAGAGCTTGGATAGATGGTTCCTATCAAAAATTATTATCTGATTTAAAAGCTGGTCCTATTAGGCTGGCTGAATTTATGCCAATTCCTGGTATAAATAATCGAAAGGAATACTATAAGGTAGTATTAGACGAAGCCCAAAATTTGTCAAACTGCCAATTAAAATCAGCTTCAAAATTAGCAATAAATGGAAATGCGTACTATTTATATGGAGATGGACAATGTCTAGAGGATGCTATCCCTAGCAAGATCTATATTGAACGTTTGTATCCCAGCCCTATGATTGTACAGTCTGTAATTTTGAAGTTTCCCTATAGATGTCCTAAAAATGTGATGCTGGTCGCATCCAAAATTAATAATTTGCGCATAGACCTTACCCCTAAAAATAAGCGCGAGCATACTTTTGACAATGCTTGCGAACATATTGAAAATGAGGGTGAAGTATTGTTGAGTAATACGAAAAAGTCGCCACAAGCGTTAGAGCGGATAAGAAGCTTAGTTACTGACAGGCTACGAACATGCGTTATTACTCACCCGAACCTTGTCGAAAAAGCTCAATCATTGTATGGCGCTAAAGGATTCCAGGTGTATTCGCCCGAGGAGATAATTGGCTTACAGTATGAAAATGTTATCATATATGAGCCATTTTTGGACGAAAGTTTCAGTGAAATTAACAAGGAGATGGGCCGACTGAACCCCATAAGAAATTCAGATTTTACAAAATCACTGAGCCAACTTTTTGTCGCATTAGCAAGAAGTGAAGACACTGTTATTTTGGACTCATCTATTTACCGAAACAATTTAACATCATTTATGGAGCAATGTATAGCGCAAGCAAAAGCAGCTACCAGCCCTTCTGAAGCCAAGCCTAGCAGCCAGCCATTTCAAAAATCTAACATACATACAGTTTCAGAGTACCGTAGAATAGCTGAAGCTCTTAAAGGGGAGGAACAGCTTGATAAGTTAAAAGGTTTACTTTCAGAAGCAAAAACTGAACTTAGTAAAAATGGAGTAGATGAGTTTGTTATCGCTCAATTTCTATCAAAGTATGAGCCTCAACCAGAAGCACGTCGAGGATCCACAAACTCTAACTCAAGCTTCAGCGCCACATCAAGTATTAGTTCTAAGACTGTAAAGCCCAAAAAAGAGACCGAAAGCAACAAAAGTGAGTCTTTAGTTTTGCAAAAAAATGCTAAGGAAAACCTAGCAGAAAAAAGAAAGTTAATAGAATCAAAAATGCAGCGTCTGAGAGAGCAGAAAAAGAAAACAACTAAGGATAAAAGCCCACCAGATAGATTGAAAAGCCATCAAGGACGAATCAAAAGACCCTATACTGAAATCAGTCAAATAGCCACACCTTCAGAAATGCCTGAAGTTAATTTAAAATGTGAGTCGATCATTAAGTTTGGCGAAGATCTTGTAAAAACCCGAATAAAAATCACCAGCGAATTTTCAAAACCACAGTTACCTGTTCGCAAAAGCCCAACAAAAATAGTGGATGTTAATGGAAATAAATTGCTTTCAATGATTCTAAAGAAGAAAACGAAAAAAGCAAAAATAATGATTGGCTCAAAAAAGATAAACTTAAATTACATCCAGAATAGCGGAGAGCATAAAGGTTGCTCAGCTCTGTTTCTTGCGGCTATAACAAATCAGCCAACACTTGTTATTGCCCTTAGAAAAACAGGCGTGTTTAACTATAAAGATACAATTGTAAATTCAGGGCCTTACGATAAAATGTCAGCATTGTCTGCTGCTTGCGAAAAAGGTTTCGATAAGGTTGTAAATGAGCTACTGGCTGATGGTTTTGTTGATATTAAATTAGAAGAGATAAATTGTGCAAAGCATGGCAGTCCTTCACCTTTAGCCTTGGCTTGCATGAAAGGTGAATTTAAATGCGCAAAACTTTTAGTCGAAAACAATGCAGATTTAAAGCTGCACAACCACCTTGGTTTAACGCCATTATTTTGTGCCGTGAAAGCAAATCATTTAGAGCTTGTGAAGTACCTGGTTCGAAATGGCGCCGATGTCAACCAAACCCAAACTAAAGGAGCTCATGAGGGTGAAACTCCCCTTGAGCGTGCCGTTCTGAAAAAAAATGTACCCATAGCAAAATATCTTATAGAAAATAACGCTAACAAGCATGTGCTTTTAAGCTCAGGCCTTGATAAGGGAAGTACGCTGCTTCTTGAAGCCGTACATAGAAATGATATACCTCTCATTGAAATGCTGCTTGAAGCAAAAGTAGAGATAGATAGGGTTGTTACTTATGGAAGGTATAAGGGCAACACAGCCCTATCTAGAGCTGTTATATCTGGCAAACAGGATATAGTAGAGATTTTACTCAAGGCAAAGTCAAATCCTAATCAAACCGTTCAAGCATTCAATTTTCAAGGTCGGCCTCTGTTGCACATCGCTTGCTCTTACTGTAACAAAAACATAGCAAAGCACTTATTAAATTATGGTGCTTTTGTTGATGCTCAGGTCACGGAAGGCAATATGAAAGGTACCACTGCTTTATTTACAAGCTCTGCTCGCGGGCGGCTTAGCTTAATTGAATTACTATTGGATCAAGGCGCAAACATCGATGCTAATCAAGGGCAGGGAAATTCATACAAGCAAACTGCTTTATATATCGCAGCAGCGTATAACCAGATTGATGCTGTCAGACTACTGTTGGATCGAGGGGCAAATGTGAACTTAAGACAAGGGTCTGATTATGTTTACATGTTGCCTGTCATTGCAGCATCTGGCAACGCTGAAGTCGTTCAAATTTTGCTCGACGCAGGCATTCAAGTTCATGCTCCAAGTTTAAATGAGTTTAAAGATTATATTTATGGGAATAAAAAAGTCAGCATCCAAGTAGAAGATGAAGTTTATGGGAATAATAAAGTCAGTATCCAAGCACAAGATGAAATTTATGGCATGATAATAAAAGCCGTGAATAAGCAGTCTGCTCAACCACCATTGGGTGAGCATCTGACCATGTTTAATGCAATTAAGAAGAATAATTATCCCGAACCTGATTCTGAAAAGAGCCTAGAAAGTAAAGTAGAAGTTAGTACTCATAGCTTTTTTCCATCAAACAAATAACAAAATACGCTAGTTTTGTCCTGTTTTAAAAAGCTTTGTGGCGTTTTATACCTTTTGTTTGTGATTTTCCGATAGCCACAAGGCAATAACCTAGGGTTAACTGACAACGGCCCCTGCTATACAGCAAGAAAAACAGTTAACTTTGCTCGTAATCTTGGTTTTGAAGTTTGTACAACACGGCCATATAGTCCCGAAAGCAACGGTTTGGCTTAGGCTTTTGTTAAAACTTTTAAAAGGGATTATGTGTGGGTAAACGAATTGCCTAATGCTAAGACTGTAATCAGCAATTTAGGTAAATGGTTCGATGATTATAATGAGCATGCCCCACATAAAGGGCTAAAAATGTTGTCCCCAAGACAATTTTTACATAAAGTCAGCTAGGAAGAGTGGATCTGTTTTAAGGGGCAACTCCACAGGGCATGTCGGCATCCTTTTTGCCAAACAGTATAAAATTGTTAGCGATGATCCCGGTCTAATCTGTTAGCTATGGTATCGGTTTGTACCCGCTGCGCGGGTCCCCCTTCAAAAGTGGGATTTAGATTCGCAGAAACCTAAAGAAAACCTAAAGGAACCTAAAGGAACCTAAAGGAACCTAAAGGAACCTAAAGGAACCTAAAGAACCTAAAGGTAACCTAAAGTAACCTAAAGGGAAACCTAAAGGGAGAAACCTAAAGGGAAAACCTAAAGGGACACCCATTATAATTTATATTATTGATTGACATTAAGATTACATCGGTGTAGGTTAATATATATTATATTATGGAGTTATTTAGTTTATGACCTCATCTCGTCGTAAGCAGGTAAATTTAGAAGCCACGCCTTATTATCACTGTATGACACGTTGTGTACGTTGAAGTTTTCTCTGTGGTGTCGACAGCTATAGCAAACAAGATTACTCTCATAGAAAAACTTGGATGCTGACTAGGCTAAAAAAATTAGCTTCTATTTTTTCAATAAAAGTGTGCGCGTATGCGTTGATGAGCAATCATTATCATTTAGTATTGCGAGTTGATGAGGCACCTGCGAGTGACTGGTCTGATGAAGAGGTTGTGCAAAGGTGGTCTTTAATTTATCCAAGAGATGCGAAGCTCAATTCTAAGAAAAAGCTAAAAGTTATAGAGTGGCGTAGACGCTTATATGATATTAGCTGGTTTATGCGTTGCTTAAATGAACCTTTTGCTCGAGCAGCAAACAAGGAAGACAACTGTAAAGGTCGATTTTGGGAAAGTCGTTTTAAATCCCAAGCTCTGCTCGATGAGGGTGCTGTTTTGAGTGCCATGGTTTATGTAGATTTGAACCCAATTCGCGCGGGAATTGTCGACACGCCGGAAGAATCTGATTTTACGTCAATATTCGATCGAATTAAAAACTTTAAACGTCAACAAAAAACTAAAAGAAATTCTAGTGAAAAACAAGCGATTAATGACGTAAAACAAGTCGAGTATTTATTGGCTTTAAATAGCCGTAACCACAATGTGGTGGGTGCAGATATTCATATACCATTATTAGATTATTTTGACTTAGTCGATTATACCGGCAGAGTTATTCGAGCCGATAAATCGGGCGCCATTCCTTCCCACCTTGAGCCAATTTTAAGTAGATTAGACTTTGATAATGCAGGATGGTTATCTATAGTTCAAAATATTGGCACTCGTTTCTCTCATGCTATTGGTAGTGAGTTCCATTTATCTCACTTCAGCCAAATACAGAATCGAAAGCGGATGATGAAAGGCATTAAGGCTGGAGTATGTAAAATATTTTGTGTCTGACAGATCGATTTAAAAAAAAAACTGTGGTATTTCCACAGGTTTTGGATTATAGCCTATCAGCGAACTCA
>CAXBML010000046.1:0-12956 GCA_963976875.1 uncultured Coxiellaceae bacterium | reverse complement strand
CACTTAGCTTAATATAATGGATTTAAAGTGCCCCTGTTTTTGATGAAGAGCCAAAAAAAGGATATAAGACACTGGTTTTAGAAAAAGCTTAGATATTTATAGCAATGAGTGAGCTGGTAACAAGCTACTTGGTAAATAAGCAGGAATACTAACAACCATAGGGTTTCGTTATATTTTAAAGTCAAAGGCAGTATACTCGATCAAGAGTGGTACCTGACCTAAACGCTAAAACTTTATAGTGCCAAATAACAAAACGCTGAATTTTACAGTGTAAGTTACCAACACTAGAAGAAGGAGCCCCCAACCAGAATTCCACTTGCTGCACGGGTATTGCGCTTCTGTGCCCCGTATAAGTATGTGGTTGGAAGGACCCAAATATTTGGTTGATAGGAAACCATGTAAGCTATAAGCAGAGTTGGGTGTTCTATGGGAGTCTCAGCTTGTCACATATTTATTTTTAACGTTATGATAACTTACTCAATTCAAAAAATATTAGAGGTTTTTGTGGCCACATCTATCAGCTTAGCAATTGAGAAATTTAAAAACAATTTACAAATCACTATGCTACAGGAATCAACAGTTTCAACACGTCAAACAAATGTTAGAAACGTTATTCAATCCGACATGATTGTTCTTGATTCTTTTCTTACAGGCTCATATCGGAGATGCACATTGATATCTCCATTAAGCAAGTCAGATATAGATATATTTATAATCCTGGACCCCAAATATTTTAGGGCTCAAAACAATGGGCCTGCCAACTTATTAGATCAGGTAAAAAGAGTCCTACAAAAAACTTTCACTAAAACTCCTAAAATAAGTAGAAACGGACAGGCCGTTACGATTACATTTACTGATTTTATGGTAGATATAGTGCCTGCTTTTCATCGAAAAAATGGTGGATTCTTGATTCCAAACTCAACAAGAAATATATGGATCTCTACCGACCCTAAAATCCATGTTGAGATATTAACGAAAAAAAATCAAATACAAAATGGCAAATTAATCCCCCTAATTAAGATGATTAAAGCCTGGAATAGAATTCATAATAGTTTTTTTCAATCCTTCCATTTAGAAGTGTTAGCATTAGAAGTTTTTGATAACATAATTATTAGTGATTACCCTTCAGGAGTAAGGTATTTTTTTCAGAAAGCTAGTAAACTTGTTTTGCAAGAAAACTTAGACCCATCGGGTTATGGGGGTGATGTTGGAAGTTATCAAAAAGAAAAAAACGATGAGTATATTGCACAATCAGCTTTACAAAAAGCTTATATAGAAGCATGGTATGCTGAAGAATCAGTAAAAGTTAATAATGTTGCCAAAGCAATTAAACATTGGCAAAATTTATTTGGAGATTATTTCCCTAGCTATGGATAAAAAAATTGAAACAAGATTAAGTCAGTTTTCAAAGGCTAGGCAAGAGGCTGCTAAGGAAGCTCAAAGGCTCGAAGAGAATTTATGCTATTCATCAAAAGGTCATTACGCTGCAGCAAGATTTTGGGATAACACCCACTTATACACTGGCCTATCTATTGTAATCCTTTCTGCTTTCGCTGGGGTATCGATTTTTAATAAAGAAGAGTGGATAGCTGTTGCAGGTATAATATCTTTTATTATTACAGGCTTATCAAGTATATTAACTTTTATTAACCCAAAGGATCGAGCTGCTACACATCTCAGTGTGGGAAACAAATATAACACCCTCATGAACAAAATAAGAATTTTAAAAAATGTTGAGTTGTTTCAAATTGAATCAGATGAAATTTTTATTGAAGAATTAAAATTCCTCACAACACAAAAAGATGATTTAAACCAAAGCTCTCCTCAATTACAACGCTTTGCTTATAAAAAAGCAAAAAAGGGAATTGAGTCAGGGGAGTCAACCTTTACTGTTGATATTGAAAAATAAGGAAGATAGGTATTTTAATTTATGCCCCTATAAACATTTATAAAATTAGGCTCTATACCCTTTAATTTACACCATTGGCTAAGTCTCGACTTGTCATCATAAATAGCCCAAGAATTATCTGAAACTTGTACAAAATATAATTCCTTCCCTATTATTGAGATATTGCCTGTATTTTTATCAAAAGTAAGAATATTTGTTCCTATTAACTCTTTAATTATCTCTTCTTCGGAGCGACTGGATTCAACAACATGACATTTAAAATATTCAGATTCAACATTTAAATCCCCACATATAGATATGTTTTGGACTAGTTTATAGAAAATATTGGGGACAATAGGTGGTTCCCAATCTTCTTTGCATATGTTATCTTTCAATTCATTTTCTTGAATTGATTCAAATTTATATCTCCACCCCTCTGAATTATTTTCTTCATTACAGGCGTACTTACCGCTTAAAAGCAGAGCCATTACATCACTTTCTAGATCTATGCCCCATGGCATTCTATAATTAAAAACCAATGATAGTTTTGTCCATATTATTTCAATCATAAGATACATTGTATTAGTTCGAGTAGAGGAGACTATTGGCCAATAATCTTCCTGGATTAATTTTGCTTTAAATGGCATGCCAGTTGTCTTAACTATAGAAAATGGAGCGCTAGATGTAAGATTTGGTATACAAGGTGTGCCAAAACACTCTGAATTAATTTTTGATTTTAGGAAACTTATAAAGCTATCTCTTAAGCCTTTTTCTGTTTTATAACCCCCATACCCATGGACAATGGAAATTGGTGCGTATGTATCCCTCACTAAAGTATAAAAAATTAGAGCTTCTTCTTGGTTCATGAACTTAATATCATAATACTCAGCTGGTTCTGGTCGCCCCGTAATTTGTGAAAATGATTTTGCCGCATACATTATATTAATTTCGTCTTTATTACTTATTCTTGCCTCGAAACTGTTTTTATATGCTCTTGAGATTGCAGATAATAATTCATATGCATCTGATAGCTCATTTTTATTTAGGCTTTTTTTTACTTCAAAGATAACAAGAACATCATTTATATTGTATTCATAAGAATTAGTACGCCCAATTCTTTTCCCATCACCAACAACAAGCATTCGGTCTATCTGTCTACTTTGAAACCCATATTCATCATAGATAAAGCCACTTACAATCTTTAGATTAAATTTTACTGGGATAATTTGATCTATTGCTCCTTCTGTAATTGCTTCATACATATCGCCAAGGGTAGGATTATGGTTATATGGAAATTTTTTACATTTTTCAATTTCAAATTCAATAAAGTTGCTTATTATATCTGATAACTTAGATACGTTACTGTGATTTGCCATTCAAAACTTTCCTTTCCCATGAAAAATAGTCTTATTGTATTTAAACAGTAAGGTTACTAATACTACCCCCAGAAAAAAATATATATAGCTATACGTACCTTAGATATACAAGTAAGTGGGTATTATCTTCTTGCTTTTTTTTCACTACAGGCACGTAGATAATCTCTGTTACAACGTTTTTTGTGTTACCTAAAAAAGTTCACAAGCTTACAATAAATTCGCTTATCCTATATCTTCTATAATTTAAACCAAGGTAGACAACTAGGTGGGTAGTGCTTCCCCATCATATTCTGCTCTAACCAGAATTATTATTACCGCCACTACTTGAGTGGGGGGTGAAATCTCAATCCCAGTTTCTACACGCATTTTGCGCTTCTGTGCCCCGTATAAATATATGGTAGAAAGGACCCAATTATCACACTAGAGTAAGCACACTTATTTTTAGGCTATAAATTACCTCTTCTATGAGAAACTATATAAACTATTGAAATATAATGGTTATTTATGTTTTTAAAGTGAGGTGCTGATAAGGCTGAATAAAAAAAATATACTTTTTGCACAATAACCTATGAATAACACAGCGTAATACCCTATAATTAACACAACGCAATAACCTAGGATTTCCACAACGCAATAACCTAGGATTAGCACGAAATAATAACTCATAATATGGTAAAGAATGATGGTTGCACCTTCAGAAAAATTGGCTGTTTCATTAGAGGCTCTGCGAGAACTTCAAAAGCAGGGTGTTGTTGCCGTTCGTGCAAAAGACTTAAGCCGAACCCATCGTGAGCGCCTGTCTAAAAATGGTTTCTTGCTAGAGGTCATAAAGGGCTGGTATGTCCCATCGCGGCCAGATGAACCTCGTGGAGAAAGCACGAGCTGGTACGCTTCATTTTGGGATTTCTCTGCCTCATATCTCAGTCAACGATTTGATCAAACATGGTGCTTGTCACCGGAACAATCCGTATTACTACATGCAGAAAATTGGACCGTGCCTAGACAACTTTTAGTGCACTCTCCTAAAGGTGACAATAAGATAACTCAGCTTCCATTTGATACATCTGTATTGAATGTAAGATACGCTATGCCAAAGGAAAATAATATTGAAGATAAAAAAGGCTTGAATGTTTTTTCCCTCATTCCCGCTCTTGTGAATTGTTCCACTCAAATTTTCAAACAAAACCCAACGGATGTGAGAGCCGCGCTTGCAATGATTCGAGATGCGTCTGAGATTCTACCAATGCTTTTAGAGGGTGGGCATAGCACTGTGGCAGGTCGTTTAGCAGGTGCGTTTAGGAATATTGGCAATGACAAAATTGCCGATGATATTATAAAGACAATGCAATCTGCCGGGTATGATATCCGTGAGAATGATCCATTTGAAGCGCCTACGCCTATATCATTCTCTCATAGAGAGCTATCACCACATGTGAACCGCATCCGCATGTTATGGCATGAAATGCGTGAGGATGTTATCAAGCAGTTTCCTAAGGCTGCTACCCAAGCAATAGATTTAGATACATATCTTAAAGATATGGATGAGCAATATATCAGCGATGCTTATCACTCGCTCTCTATTGAAGGTTATCGCGTTAGCGTAGAGCTCATTGATCAAGTCCGTAGTGGTAATTGGAATCCAGATTTAATTGAAAGACACAAAGAACATAAAGACGCTTTAGCAGCACGAGGTTATTGGCAAGCATTCCAAAGCGTCAAGCAAAGTATTGAAAAAGTCATTCAGGGTGAAAATCCAGGTGAGGTTGCTTGGAAAGACCATGGTGATTGGTTTCGTGAGTTGTTTAGCCCAAGTGTAACCGCAGGTATCTTGCAGCCAGCTGATTTGGCTGGGTATCGTAGTAATTTGGTATATATTCGGCGCTCACAACATGTACCACCCAATGTTGAAGCAGTACGAGAGCTCATGCCTGCGTATTTTGACCTACTCAAACAAGAAGAAGAGGCGTCGGTTCGTATTGTGTTAGGCCATTTTTTCTTTGTTTATATTCATCCGTATATGGACGGCAACGGTCGAATTGGACGTTTTATGATGAATGTGATGTGCGCATCAGGTGGGTATCCTTGGACAATTGTTCCAGTGGAGCAACGAGATACTTATATGGCGGCGTTAGAAGAGGCGAGTGTCAGGCAGAATATTATTCCGTTTTGTCAGTTTTTGGGTGAGCTTTTAGACCAAAGCTAAGCTTACTTATATGCAAAGGTGGTATGTTTTATATGTAATAACTTGCTTATTGCGTAAATTATTACATATGGAATGTACCACGTAGCTGCCAAAATATTTTCATGTTGAAAACAGTGTTTTAATATTACTCTATCTCAAGTCATATCACTTCAGATTAATTCATATCATTTAACCTGTATCACTCCATGTCAAATCATATCAACTAATCTTACTACATATCACTCTATATCTGATAATTTCCTCAAAGAAATCTGCGTACATAGTTTAACATTAAGTTTTGTTAATTTAAAAAAAACATAGCCCAATAGTAAGGTTATGAGTGCCCAATATCCCTTGCAAACATTGTATCCTTAACCCAATAAGCACTATTGGGTTAATAGCTGCCCTAACACGGTTGTGCGAGTTTTGTGACTCGATAACATAGTAGGTGTAAAGCTTATAAATGTTTAAGGAGTTCATGAATGACACAAAAGATACTAAGACTTTCTAGTATTAAAAGCATTACGGGATTATCTCGTAGCACCATCTATTTACGTATTTCAGAAAACAAATTTCCCAAAGCCATAAACCTAGGAGGGGGTAGAGCGGTTGGCTGGTTAGCAACCGAAATTGATGAATGGATAGAGCAGCAAGTCAAGCATAGTCGTAAGGAGCCGTGTGAGGTTATTGATGCTTAATCATATTGAACAATTTAAAACCCAAATGCTCAATTCTGGTATAAAACCACCATCTGATATTATTTCAGATGGTGAAATACATAGGTTCTCCACCAAAGACAACAACAATGATATGGCGGGGTGGTATGTGTTGTATGCTAATAACATTCCTGCGGGTTGTTTTGGTAATTGGCGTACAGGTATGGTCATAAATTGGTGCGCTAAGTCTAAAGATGAGATGAGCGCGCAAGAATGGTCAAATCATCGCCAACTAATAGGACAGGCAAAGAAGCAGCGTGAGAAGAGGCAGCTTCAGGTAAATCAGCAAGCAGCTGAGCGTGCTAAATATATATGGGACAATACCGAGCCTGCAAATCAAGAACATCCATATTTAGTCAATAAGCGCGTTGTCCCCTTTGTTGCGAGGCAAAGGGGGAATACATTGGTGCTACCCATAGTTAACTTTGAGCATGAGATTCAAAGTTTACAATTTATTAACCCAGATGGTACCAAAAAATTATTATCTGGTGGTGCTAAAAAGAGTAATTTTATTCCGGTATCTTGGGTAAGCTCTCCAAAGAAGATCCTAATTTGTGAAGGCTATGCGACCGGCGCCACATTAGCCGCTGCCTATCCTGATTGTAGTGTGGTTGCTGCAATTGATGCGGGTAACCTAATTTTTGTATCCACATTGATACGGCATCATTGGCCTGACACTCCAATGTTGATTTGTGCAGATGATGACAGGTTAACACCAGGGAATCCCGGCATAACAAAAGCGCGTGAAGCGGCTATTGCTGCCGGGGCAGACTATACAGAGCCTGTATGGCCTAAAGATGCACCTATTTCATTAAGCGACTTTAACGATCTCATTAATTGGAAGGCCACTCGCATATCCAAGCGCACAAAGGAGGTTTCATGATTGAGAATGACACTTTGGACCGGGAACAACGGGAACACCGGGAACAAGTCAATAACCACGGGGGCTGTAGCCGTTCCCGGTGTGATTCTATGACCGGGAACAGCGGGAACAAATTGATTACAGATATTAAAAATCCTATGAATATATTGCCTTCCAAACTATCTAAACCAAAGATAGAACGCTCTACTTACCAATCTTATGATGATTGGTTTGAGTTAAACGGCAACAAGATGAGACCAGGGGTATATTGGCATGGTGTGCGCTTTAAAGAAGGCGAGGTAATTGAAGTGGATGAATGGATTTGTTCACCATTAAAAGTAGAGGGGATTACCTCTTCGCCTAGTCAGGATAATTTTGGTCGATTGCTAAAATTCCAAGACACCAATGGTCGATGGCATGAATGGGCAATGCCGATGCATCTGTTAAAAGGTAATGGGGATGAACTTCGAGGTGAGTTGTTGAGCCAAGGGGTTGTATTCAACCCCAAACGGCGAAGCGATATCATGGGTTATGTCATGTCCCAACCCTCAAAGCGCAAAATCACCGCAGTTGAAAGGGTCGGTTGGCATGATGATGCTTTTATTTTACCCAATAAGGTTATAGGTAAAGCGGATGTGGTATTCCAATCTGAGAGCTTAGGCGAAAATGAATTTCGGTGTGCAGGCACGCTAGCAGGGTGGCAACAAGAGATTGGTAAGCTATGTGTGGGTAACATTCCTCTCATGGTTTCAGTCTCAGCTGCACTAACTGGCCCATTATTAAAGTTTATTGCTCGCCAGCAAGGTGGTGGGATTCATTGGGTAGGAGACTCCTCATGTGGTAAAAGCACGGCTATAGAGGTTGCGGCTAGTATTTGGGGTTCATCTGAATTTGTACGTTCGTGGAGCGCAACTGCCAATGGTCTTGAAGGCGTCGCAGCGGCTCGCAATGACACTTGCTTAATTTTGGATGAGATTGATGAAGCCTCCCCATATGAGATTGGCAAAATTACTTATATGTTGGTCAATGGCCAAGGTAAACAACGAGCTGGGCGTATGGGCAATGCGCGCAAGGTTCAGCGTTGGCGCATTATGACATTATCCACCGGTGAGCGAACTTTGGCCTCTATTATGAACGAGATTGGTAAGCGCCCAAATGTAGGCCAGCTTGTACGCTTGCTGAGTATCCCTGTTGCATTTGAATACGGTGCTTTTAGTAATCTCCATGGGTTTGAAAATGGACGCAAATTCTCTGACCACCTCAAAGCCATGCGCTTTCAACACTATGGTCATATAGGCCCAGCTTTTATTAAAAAGCTAATAGAAGATAAGCGAGATTTCTCAGAGTTTTTGAACAAGATAACGCAAAAATATAGCAAACACTTGGCTACCAATTTAGAGAGAAGAGCCGCAACAGTCTTTGCCATCATGGGGTTGGCCGGTGAATTGGGTATAGAGTATGGGCTTTTACCTTGGGAGCCTGAAAGTGCATTGGATGCATCTTTAATCGCATTTCAACGTTATCGCAGATTCTTAGGTCCAGTCCAGACAGAAGATAATCAAATCCTACAATCTGTGAGTGAGTTTATTGCCAAGCATGGAGATTCTCGTTTTTCATCTGTTCATGAGGATTGTGATAAGTCTATTATCAATCGCGCAGGCTGGTATAGAGATGCCGGTAAAGGTAAAGACAGAGACCGAGTGTATATGTTCTTCTCCGTGGCTCTAAAAGAAGCAGGGGCAGGCTTTGAACGCCCTCGTATAGTAGAGGCATTAAATCGTGCTAAATGGATTGTGCTTAAAGATGCCGATCGCCTAACCAAAAAGACAAGAACCAACGCAGGTTTGAAGAATCTTTATCATATTCTTATTTCTGATGAGTATGAGTGTAGCTAATAAAGGGACTTGGTTGTTCTGTCTGGTCTGGTGGTATAAATCCCCTTTGCGCTGCAAGCGTCCCCTTCAAAAAGTGGGATTTTGATTCGCAGCGCTCATCAATTCAATTATTCATCATTTCGAGGAATCCTATATGTCCCTAGAACATACTATCGAACAGTTTTGTTCCCGGTCAAAAGACCACCGGGAACAGAACGGGAACGCTACAGCCCCCGTATCTATTGGTTGTTCCCGGTGTTCCCGGTGTTCCCACCCCAATATGCTATATCTGAATCAAACTTTGGTTGAGTTTGTTACTAAATGTTGTGTTGGTTTGGGTGTTGCTCCTGAATGTGTGCTGGATTGCATGCTGTGCGAAGCCGATAAACAAGAGATTATTAGGGGTGAGTTGTCGGTGGAGGTGATGCGGTTGTTTATTGGTATGTGGGTTATGGATGGGATGGAAGATGTTGTGTTAATGCCAGCTTAGGGGTGATTTATTATAACTAGCTGTTAATAAAGTTTATATCTATATTGTTTAATTTAAGTTGCTCCTCAAGCTCACTTCTGAAATTAGTGGAATGGTTCTTTGAAATTAAAATCATTTTTAAAGCGTTGGATATAAGTGCTTCTTTGAAGTTCAGCTCGATTTTTATAAAATCAGGGAAAGAAAATTTAGATTTGTCTGGTAATTGAAATGCTTTAGGCATCCCATGGGTTGATAGAGTTATTCGAAATTCTTTTTCTTTTGAATATTTATCTTCATCTTTAAAGTAGGCAAATTCAATTGGGTTTGCCATATCACCTCTTTTTGAAATGAAATTATTAAATTTCCCATAGGTAACAAGCCCGTAGTTGATGTAAAAGAAATTTTCAAGCAGTTGGTTTTTGAATGATATTTTAGTCTCATTATAAATGGAATTCAGTTGTTCGATAAATTTTCCACACTGAAAAACCAAGCAAATACAACTTGGATCTCCATTTGAATAATTATCCTCAATATACTTTGTATTTTCAGTTGTAAAACAACAGGCATAAGTTCTTGCTCTGCATCTATTATAATAATCGGTTAGAGTAAAAGTTGGGTCCTTTTCGAAAACCTTTTTTCCATAGGTATCATTATGATTGTCTGGCTGTTCTGAATCTCTGTTGTCATCATGATAAGTATCAACTCGTCTAAAATACAGATAGTCGTTTCTCAGCATATCAAAGAAAAATTTTGAAGGAACAATTTTGTACAAAAGGGTATCATTACTAGGTTTTGTTAAAAGTTGTTCATGTGGTTCGATCAATGTAATGCTCCAGTTAGGTATGATGGTATGTCAGCAGATAGAAGGGTTTACCAATCTAAATCGACTGATATAAGAACTAGCTTGAAAATATTTTGAAATAAATAGGTTGTAAAGCATTTTAAGAACAAAAATATCGTGTTGTTAAAAGGGTATTACTTATGTTCTTCACAAACTGACCGATACGTTAATAAATTAGTATTTTAATTTATTACTGATCAGGTATACAATGAATACGCAAGATGAAATACGTGATAACATCATGAGGGTTTTACATAAAATTCACATAAACGCCCGCAGTCCTACTAGCATAGCTAAAGGTATAAGAGACATCACACAAGCGGTGAAAACCGAATATGATTATAAGCAGCAGGAAATAAGCTCCAACCTTGATTATTTAATTCAAAAAGGGTGGGTTATTAAGGAGCAGGTAGATAAAACATTTACCACAAAACAGGGGGTTAACGTTACAAACCCACAACTCAAATATAAAATTTCAGATACTGGCATAGATAGATATGAGGAAGCATCTACTTTTCGTAGGGTTAAGCAACATCCAACTTTTAATATAACAAATATCAATGGGGTAACTGTTATTGGGGATGGAAATGTTGTAAATTGTAAATTTACAGAGCTGATGAATGAACTTGATAAGTTTAAATCTGAGGTTGAACAATCTGGTAAAATTGATGAAACACAGAAATTAGAAACTATCGCAGATATTGAGTCAATTCAAAGTCAATTAATAAAGCCAAATCCAAATAAATCAGTGGTTAAAGCATTATTTGAACCTCTTAGCAATATCGCAACTATAGCGGGAGTATATAATGCTTTTGAATTAATTAACACACTAATACAGCCGCTATTAAAATAACATGTTGAGAATTTTCTTAACTTTATGTTTGATGATTGATTTTAAGGGATAATAAATTGAGTGTTAAAATTATTGCAGTTGGAATTGAAGAATTCCCATCAGATAATGCAGGCGTAGAATTAGAGTTCGTACCTTATAGAAAACACTGCTCTTTGATAGATGCTGACATGGTATTACTATTCCCCACCATTTTTGATGAATTCAACTTGTGGGCAAGTTCAAAATATAGAGGGAAGCAATGCATTAATCAAGAAATGTCAGGTGAGTTTGTTAATGATCTTAATTTTTGGGATAAAGAAATTGATAATGCAATTAAAGCAGGCATAATGATATGTATAGTTTGTGTGAAGCCAATAGAGTTCTATTACTATACAGGGGAAAAAGAGTACTCTGGTACTGGCAGAAATCGCCAAATCATAAATGATGTTAAGCTGATCAATTCATACTTTGTTTGTCCAGGGCTATCTGTATATCATGCTTCGTTTGGGGCATCAATTAAATATAATAGTAAAAACGCAATACTTCGAACAATTTGGGAAGAAAATAAAGACTGTTTTCAGTATGAGGTAACATTTGAGGAAGATAATTTTCCAGGGGAGCCAATTTTATACCAAAATAAAGGTAATGGTATTTTAGGAGGTATAATTTCCACATCTCATAATAGTCATATAATTGTTTTGCCAGCCTTTAATCTTAATGACCCTAAATTTATAGATACAAATCAATCTGAAGATGGAACAGAAGAAGAAAGTTGGACAGATATTGCGGTAATATTTGCAAACAAATTTGTTAAAAATTTGATATCAATAAATAAAACACTAAAAAATAAAAGTGAGCTTTCTCCACCCCCCGACTGGGTTTCTAATAAAGAATATGAGATTGAAGCTGAGAAAAAAATAGAAAATAAAATCTTATTGATTGAGAAAAGGATCCAGGATCTAACTGGTAAAAAGCTAATAAAAGAAAGAGAACTTGAAAATACAATAATCCCTAAAAGGTTGTTATATGAGGCTGGGACGCCATTAGAAGATAGCTTAAAACATTGCTTATCATTAATAGGGTTTAAAGCTGAATCTTATCAGGATAATGAATCTCAATTTGATGTTGTATTTACTTGTTCTGAAGGTGCGTTTTTGGGGGAAGCAGAAGGAAAAGAAAAAAAAGCTATAGATGTTAAGAAAATCTCACAATTGATGAGAAACTTATCCGAATATATTTCAAAACCCAATGTAAAGCTATCGGCTAAAGGGGTGCTTTTTGGGAATGGGTATCGTTTTACTCCACCAGCTCAAAGAGCAGAGCAGTTTACTACAAAATGCATTTCTGTAGCAGAACAACATAATATTTTGTTAATTAGAACAATGGATCTATTTCCTATTTATCAATATCTGTTGGAACATAGAGATAGAAATTTTAAGAAACAGTGTAGGGAAGCAATTGTTAATAGTCAGTTTGGTTTGGTTAAATTTCCAAATATTCCAGAATAAGATATTGCAAGCGACATTTAGACGTAAAATGAGATACATTGGCTAGTGTTAAATCCCGAAACCAGGCTTCAAACGACGAACGGTCGTTTGGGGGCAACTTTGGGGGCAACATTTTAGCCATTTTTGGGGTCATTTTACTTTAATATCAAACACATAACCTATCGGTTCAAAGTCACTCGCGCCTACCAACTTTATTTCAAAGTACTTCAAACTCAAATTTTAAAATTTATGCTTAAGATGGCGTTTGCTGTTCTATGAGTATAATTCTGCGTGCTTTGCTATCATTACTCAAATACATTTTACGCTTGTCATGCTAGCCAAGGCTGGTATCCAATTCAACACCTTGTTTTTCTCGGGTCTCCACCAACAACGGGGGCACTCACGTCATGAACACAACACTCTAACCCT
>CAXBML010000045.1:0-13365 GCA_963976875.1 uncultured Coxiellaceae bacterium | reverse complement strand
GCTCAAGCAGCAGAACGTGCTCAAGCAGCGGAACGTGCTCAAGCAGCAGAACGTGATCGAGCAGCAAAACGTATTCAAGCATCAGCTAGAAGAAGCAGATTAGCTAAAATAGCAGTCGCTTCATTAGTCGCTGGTTTAGGTGGTGCAACAATTGCTTACGCTGGCGTTTTTCCTGGTATGACACTTGCCGCACAATTTGCAGCTGGTGCCGCTATGACTGCAGGCGCTTTTATTGCAGCTAAAGTCGCAGCGCCTGTTGTCAAAGCCGCTTTCTCTGCCACTAAAAGTGTTGTTGGTTTTGTCGGGAATGGTATTAGCGCTGTTGCAAAAGCCGCTTATTCTGCCACTAAAAGTGTTGCTGGCTTTGTCGGAAATGGTATTAGCACTGTTGCAAAAGCCGCTTATTCTGCCACTAAAAGTGTTATTGGTTTTGTCGCAAATGGTATTAGCACTGTTGTTAAACCCGCTTATTCTGCCACTAAAAGTGTTGCTGGTTTTGTCGGAAATGGTATTAGTACTGTTGCAAAAGCCGCTTATTCTGCCACTAAAAGTGTTGCTGGCTTTGTTGGAAATGGTATTAGCACTGTTGCAAAAGCCGCTTACTCTGCATCTAAAAGTGTTGCTGGCTTTGTCGGAAATGGTATTGGCACTGTTGCTACAGCCGGTTTCTCAGCCACTAAAAGGGTTGCTGGTTTTGCTGGAAGCGCGATTAGCACTATTGCCAAAGCAGGTTTTAACGCAATTAAAGCCGTTGCCAAGTTAGGTTATGCTGTAATCAGTGGTACGGTTGGCCTAGTTGCTAAAATTGCAGCACTTCCTTTCAAGGCTGTAGCAGCTACCTTTCGTGCAGCGAAAGCTCGCTCAACTAAAACAAATGGTTCTGACGCTCAAAATGATGCATCAATTCCTGCTCAGGCTGAAATGGATCCAGCTGCAGAAGCGGCATTAGCTGCAACTCGCCCAACCCATACACCTGCTCAAGGTGGTTATAATATGGCTACAGCCACTAATGATGATGCTGCGAAAGATGAAGTCGCTGCTCCCAGTGCTAGCCGCAATGTTAGCTTTGGCCAGTAAAATGTATCGCTAGATTGGTTTTTCTATTCGATAGAATGCCGAACTTAAGGTCCTCAACACTGCAAAGTGTTGGGGATTTTTTTTGTCTAATTTAGACTGTTATTGGTGAGAAAAAAGAAATGGAATATATGTGCTGATAAATCTTTGTTGTAGCTACTTGCTAGCTATGCTAGCATGAGTTGGAATTTTACCGCCCAGTTTGATGGGTGACTTTAGTAGTTGAAAATGGAGATTGTAGTATGAGTAAATTAGGTCCAGAAACATCAGGTTCTGACTCAGATGAACGTTTAAAAGCAGAAAAGCAAATGGATAGCAAAACCCCTTCAAGATTGAGCGCTTTGTTTTCTCGTAGAAATTTATTAGTTGGCAGTGCCGCGCTTGTCACAGCAAGCGTATTATTCGCAACACCCGTAGGTGCCACAGCAGTCGCTGCAGTATTAGCTAAAGCCTCTGTATTCTCTTTAAGTGTTTTAGCAGGCTCATTAACCGCAGTGCTCGGTTTAGGATTGTTAGTAAGACGTTACAAAAATAATACAGCTAAAGTCGGTGATAGCCCAGATAATTCAACGCCAGTTGTTAGTTTATCTGATGACGAACAAGCTGCGGAAGTCAAAGGTTGTTGTGCTGGTAAGAAAAAAGACGTCAACCCAAGTGTTGTTAAAGATGCGCCTTATATGGACGAGCTGACTTCAACATTAGCAGCCGCTCAGGGTAAAGATTCATCTTCTTCCTCAGATGATGCCAACTTACAGGCTCAAAATGCTGTTTCTGATGCTGTTTTAGGCGCTGAAGCACCAGCCACAGTGACATATTTACATACGTCTGCTCCTGTAGAGGCATCATCTCCTACGAAGGAAAGACAACATATTATATTTGATGAATCATCTTCTTCATCATATTCCTCTGGTGAAGAGGCCGAGTATTCTTCTGGTGCAAGTGATTTTCCATCACCTTCACAAAGAAGAGTAAGATAATAAAAATTGCTCAGGCTTCGCGCAAGGTTAAGCCTTGCGCACTATCATGCAGATCATTCTTTGCAATGTGGACATATATCATTGTCGTAGAAATATCTGCATGCCCCATTAAAGATTTCACTTTCTCAATAGGACAACCTGACTTCACCAGGTAAGTGCCATATGAATGCCGCAACCAATGTGCAGAGGCTTTGCGTAATCTAGAGGCGCGATGTAAATACTTATGACTCTCCTCTTGCTCAGAAGCTGCCATTCGCTCATATTGGATTGCGCCTAGCTCAAAAGCCCATTTAATAATTTGGTCAATGCGTCTTTTTTGAATAGGGGTTGTTTGGTCTAGTGCTGGGATCAATGGGATTTGCTCTTCAAAGCCAGGTAGTGGTGTTGGGCAATCTATGGATGCTCGAAATTGACTGATAATATCTAAATAATCATCAACAACCACAATGTTTCTAGGCTTAGAGCCTTTACCGACTACTTTTAAATACCATTGATTTTCAATGAGAGTAAAATGTCCCATTAAGTGATCACTTAACTCTGCTAATCTTAAGCCAGTATAGAATAACGTCAGAATAATATATTTTGCTCTCACGATTTGTTCTTTCTGTTCTGGGTTTGTTTTCAACTGTTCATCTAATGCATGCAGAGTTGTATTGATCTCTTCTTTTTCCAGCCAGCGCTCCATACTTTGGGTAAAGCCTCTTTGCTTTCTTCGCTTATTGACTGATAAAGGATTACCTTTTAGGTATTGTGTTTGAACCAGATAATTAAAAAAGCAATCTAAGATACTCATGGTTTTTTTGCGTGTAGCGGGTGAGAGGGGCGTGCCAAATGGCCGCCATTGTGGATTAATCTCACCATTTTTTAAAGTTTTTGAGCGCTTGTTGCCACACCAACGTGCCCTAGGTTTTGGATCGGCTAAAAAATTTTGATACTCAATTAAATCATCAAAACTCAAATCAGAAATAGTCACTTTTTGAATATGTGAGCACCATAAAAGAATGCGTTCAAGCTCTTTCAAGTAAGATTGATAAGTTAATTTTGAGTTTTGATAACCAATTAAGAAAGACTTAATTGCTTCTGCATCATTTGAGGCTTTTATCATATTATCGCCATCTTTGAGATTATATCCTGGCGTTTTTGATAATCGTTTATTAAGCTCACTAAAATCAGAAGAATCTTGGGTTAAAAATATAGGGCTGATGAAATCTTTCAAGTTTATACCATTATCAAATATGAGTATTCGGTTTATATAGTGACCATTATATAGGAAATAGCATATCATTATGGAAGAGAAAATATTTTGACCGCTATAACCGGACTACCAAGGGACTGTTTGATGGGATTGCCAATAGAAAAAGAAAATTTTACGAAAGCAGATTATGATTTATTTAGTGCCAGGTTGCATGCACACTTGGAGACTTTATCGACATTGTTAGATGAGCCCGATTTTGGACTGGGCGAACAAACATTTGGGGCAGAGTTAGAAATGTCTATAGTCGACTCAAAGCTAAACCCCAGTCTTATCAGCCACCACATCATTCAACATGCGAATGATCCTTTATTACAACACGAACTAAATCAATACAACTTAGAGTATAATCTTTCCCCAGTACGCTTTCAGAACAAACCTTTTTCAATGATTCATCAAGAAATGTCCACCGCACTCAATCGTATTAATCAACAATGTGCCCAATTTGATAGCCAAGCGGTGACAATTGGCATTTTGCCTATTTTGAAAAAGTCCCATATTTCAAAAGATTTCATGACAAATGAAAAAAGATATCATGCTTTGTCTAATATCACCAAAGAATTAAAAAATGGCAAGTTTAAATTAAATATTAATGGCGTTGAGTCGCTTCAGATGGAAAATGATGATTTGACCTTAGAGGGCGCTAACACATCTTTTCAGGTACAGCTTAAAGTGCCCCCTCATGAGTTTGTCGATCTGTTTAATGCCATACAAATTGCAAGCCCTTTGGCTATTGCGCTTGGGGCCAATTCGCCTACTCTCATGAACAAGATACTATGGGATGAAACAAGAATTACTTTATTTAAGCAGACTGTAGATTGCCGTAGAGATGATTTATATACTGAATGGCGGCAACCGAATCGCGTGCCATTCGGTTACGGGTGGCTACGTCAAAGTGCATTAGAATGTTTCGCGGAAAACGTTTGTCTTTACCCACCTTTACTACCAATTTGTAAGCCAAAAGAGATGAAGCCAAATAAAAATGACGGGCCAGATTTATTTGAGCTAAAAGTACAGCAAGGCGTTGTATGGCACTGGAATAGAGCCATATATGATGAAGCAGATGGTGGACACTTAAGAATAGAGTTAAGGACATTACCCTCGGGACCCACCAAAAGAGATATGTTGGCTAATGCTGCGTTCTTAATTGGTTTATCTTATGCAATTAAAAAGAATATAAACAAATTCTTGGTGTCCTTCCCATTTATGTTTGCTGAATACAATTTTTATCGAGCATCTAAACATGGTTTGCAAGCCGAATTAATTTGGCCCTTGACGCAAGAAGATTATTCGCAGGCAAGGCCTGTTGTTGACATATTACAGTACTATTTCCCAATGGTAAAAGAATCCTTGTTGGAGATAGGTATTGCGCAAGAAGAAGTTAAATGGGTAATGGATATCATAGAAGCACGCAGTCATAATAAGCAAAATGGTGCTAATTGGCAAAAAGAATTAATATATAAATTTGAACATAAGCATAGCCGAGAAGAGGCTGTGAAGTTGATGTTTGAGCAATACATTAAAAATAGCCTCCAAGATAAACCCGTTCATGAATGGAGTAAAGAAATTTGAAAATTCAAAGCAATATTTTTAAAGTCATTGAAGAGCCTGAGCTCAATTTGTGTCGTATGACAGCGTTACAGTGGTTGCAGAAATATCAACAACCAATATGCATTGTTCTCCATGGCGAAGATACGTCTCAAACGAGAGTGATTTCAACATTATTACACGGAAATGAACCTTCAGGGTTTGATGCAATGATACATTGGCTTCGTAAAGGGCAAAAACCTGCCGTGAATATTGTTTGTTTTATATCTGCAATACAGGCTGCGCTGAGGGAACCATACTTCAACTACCGTACTGCTGAGTCAAACATAGATTTAAATAGAGTGTTCAACAATCAGAGTGATTCAGCAGAAGGCAAAATCGCAGCAGAGATTATTAAAATCTTGAAACAAGTACAACCACAATGCTTAGTCGATATTCATAATACCTCAGGTTCAAGCCCAGCTTATGCTGTCATCACTAAAGAATCTAAGGCGAATAAACAGATAGCCTCTTTATTTGTTAATGAGTGTATTGTCTTTGATATAAAATTAGACACGTTGGTTGAGACAGTCGCGATGCACTATCCAAGTGTTGTTATCGAATGTGGTGGTGCAGATGACCCTGATTCTCGTTTGAGAGCAGAACAAGGTATTGAACAGTATTTTATGGCACCTGATTTATCTTTATTAAATGCACAAGGTTTAGTTGTGCGAAAAGACCCCATTAGAGTAGAGCTGAAAAAAGATCGCACTTTAGGATATGGAGATTCTTTATTGCCTGGTTGCGACATTGTATTACCTTTTGATGCAGATAAGTTTAATAGTGAAATTGTCATGCAAGATGAAATGATAGCCTGGGTCAAATCCGATTCAGTAGATATGCTCGATTTTGTCAATATGCCAGATACATTGAATATTAACGAGTACTTTTATATTCTTCAAAATCGTTTGCTTGCAAAAAAAAAACTGAGATTATATATGGTCACAACTAATTTTGAAGTGGCAATCAGTGATTGTTTATTTTACTTGATACCATCTGATGAATATAAATAGGGTGAATATGCATATATTATTAATGCGCCACGGTGATGCTGTCGATCAAATGGTGGACCAAGCTCGCCCACTGAGTGAAGTCGGCATTAGGCAAGTTGAGCGAGTGTGTGAGTATTTAGACTCAAAATCTTTAGAAATACAGACAATATACCATAGTCAAAAAACAAGAGCACTCCAAACAGCGGGAATAGTGGCCAGTTATTTTAATATGATAGAAAAATTAAAATATAGTTCAACACTAGATCCTGATATGGATGCAGATAAATTTATTGATGAGCTTGTGTATGTTCAAGAGAATACTTTATTTGTTGGCCATTTGCCAACAATTCAAATTATCTTGCATCAATTATTAGAATCAAGCTCAGAAGCGATACCGCCAATCTATTTTGAACCTGCAACTGTCGTTATTCTGGAAAAACGAAACAATGAAAGGTGGCGACTAGCAGGGTTTTTTAATCCAGATAAACCTGAGATATAGTATAAACCAAATTTGTTGACAAGAGTCATTAAAAGTCTAACTTTCACGATTGTTTTTAATCTCGCGTTTGGCCTTAGTAACTTTTTTATTGATGCGATCTTTTTTGATTTTAGGTAATCTGTCCACATAAGTTAGGCCATCTAAGTGATCTATCTCGTGTTGTAGGCACTTAGCATAAAAACCTTCTGCTTCGATTTCTATTGGTTTTCCGTATCTATCTTGAGCATGCACTTTAACTTTCATTGCGCGTTTGACTTTTTCACGCGCATAATCTGGGTAAACTGACATACAACCCTCTATCTCAAATTGTTCTCCAGAAGATTCTATTATTTCAGGATTGACTAAACACTGGGGTTGATCTTTATTCTCAGAGTAATCAATCACAGTAATTCGCCAAGCCGGTTCTAAATCTAGTTGTGTAGCAGCAAGTGCGGCACAATTTTCAGCATTATAGTGCGTTTCGAGCATATCATCGATTACTTTTTGTATGTCAGGACCAAAATCATCAACAGGGATTGAGACTCTTTTTAATTTTGGATCCGGGTATTGCAGTATTTTGAGTATGGTCATAAGAACTATTTAATTTAAATTAAAATAATAAAATTTTACGCATATGTATAAATTATTTCAAGTTTAGTTTGATTTTCAAGTAAAAAGTTAAAATTTAAGCAAAGATATCGTATAAGCAAGCAAATGGATATTAAGAGTTATAACGCTAAGATAAGATGGATAACGTTCAGTATTGATGATTGACTTAATAATAAGCAAATTTAAAAGTCTAAATATAACTGAGTGGACAAGATGAAAACTCATTCGTTATCAGCTGGTGAATAAACAAAGTATAAATTTTAAAGCTATCAGTTTTTCCTAAATCGTCTATTATTATTGTAAGTTAATTAACCGCTCAAGATGCTGAGCTAATACGCAGTATTTTTGAAGTATGTTTTATCTGTATTTATATTAGGATTGTTTCATGGAATACATGTACTTAATTATTGGCACATTATTAGTGTTTACAGTAACACTATTGTCACAGTTCTTATATTCAAGATATATTTCAAAAAATAATAAAAGTATATTATCAGTGGTTAACCTAGGTGTATTGCTGCTTTTTTCTGTGGGTTTAACGGGCGCAAACTATGCTTTTAATTATACTGCAGATGAAGCCAGCGTCACAGATGAGGTGAAATTTACAGAGCCTGATGAGCAATATAAAATTGGACGGGCTTTTTATAATGGTCAGCTGTTACCTAAAGACAACAATCAAGCAGTAGGATGGTTGTTATTGGCGGCAGAACAAGGGCACGATGACGCAGAGAAATTACTACATACCTTAGGCTACTTTTATGCATTAAGTGACAATGCGGAAGGAACAACAAACAAAGGTTCTCAGTTTCAAATAATTGAAGCGAATAAAATAAAAACAAAGTTAAAAGATGTCGCTGGGCAAAAAGAAGCTAAAGAAGACTTGAGGGATTTACTGACTTTTATTCGTGAACCTGAACGTTATATTAAACTGGGTGCACGTGCGCCTAAAGGGATATTGCTATATGGCCCACCCGGAACCGGTAAGACTTTATTAGCAAAAGCGGTTGCCGGCGAAGCAAAAGTAAACTTCATTGCAACATCGGGCGCTTCGTTTGAGGATCAATACGTCGGTGTCGGGGCAGCTAGAATAAGAGAGCTGTTTAAAATAGCAAGAGACAATAAACCCTGTATTATTTTTATTGATGAGCTGGATGCCTTAGCCCCCTCTAGGAAAGGCGATAATATGTCTGCAAGTCAGCTGCAGACTATTAATCAATTGTTACAAGAGCTGAGTCCTGTTGATGATGATATTAATAAAAATATATTTTTAGTTGCAGCCACAAATAGATTAGAATCATTGGATGGCGCGTTGTTAAGACCCGGTCGATTCGATCGGCAGGTATATGTTCGCTTACCTTCTATAAATGACAGAAAAGAAATTCTTACATATTTGTTAAAAAAACTAAAACACAATAAAAATATCGATATAACTGAAATAGCGCAAAAAACATCTGGTTTTTCTGGAGCAGAGCTTGATGCGGTATTAAATGAAGCGGCAATTTTTGCGGGGAAAAATAAAAAAATAGAAGTCGATGCTGAGTCAATTGAATATGCTATTAAGAAGATATCGCTTTTTGAGCGCGACCCGAGCCCAAATTTGCAAATTAAAATTTTATCACCTTATGAAGTTAAAAGCAGTTTTGCGGATATCGCCGGGATGAATCAATCCAAGCAAGAAGTCAAAGATATTATTGATTATTTGAAAGAGCCAGACAAATATAAAAAAATCGGTGCTAAGGTACCTAAAGGCGTTTTAATTTATGGTCCGCCAGGTACGGGCAAAACTTTAATGGCTAGGGCTATGGCAGGTGAGGCTGGCGTGACCTTTTTAGCCGTATCGGGTTCTGATTTTGATGAGAAGTACGTTGGGGTGGGCGCTTCCAGAGTCCGAGAGCTATTTAAAACAGCGAGAAAATTTAGTCCTTGTATTGTGTTTATTGATGAAGTCGATGTTTTAGCGCAAAAGCGTGGTGGCTCAAATATGAGCGGGCAATCTCAAACCATTAATCAATTATTGTCCGAAATGGATAACATTCAAGAGGATGTCAATGAGGGGATCATCTTTGTTGCCGCGACCAACAAAATGGAGCTAATGGACGAGGCAATATTAAGGCCCGGTCGGTTTGATCGCAAAGTATATTTTAGATTGCCTAGCATTAAGGAGCGGGTTGCCATAGTCAAACAAAAGCTTAACAAAGTAAAATATGATCCTAGTATTAATGTCGAAAAGATTGCGAGAACAACGCCTAGTTTTTCTGGTGCTGATTTAGAAAATCTTATAAACGAAGCTGCCATTTATGCGTCAAATCAAAATAAACCTTTTGTTGATAATGAGTCCATTGAATATGCCAAGGACAAGATTGTATTGGGTGTTGACTTAGGGACGGGTGATTTCACAGAAAAAGAAATAAGACTGACCGCCTATCATGAGGCAGGGCATGCGCTTGTAGGTCTGTTACACCCAAATTACCCACTTAATCTACACAAAGCAACAGTAGGCTTACGCGGCCATAGTCTTGGTGTCACTTATTTTGAGCTAAGAGATGAAAATTTTTCATCCACAAAGAAAGAGTTAGAGGCAATGATTGCCGTTAAAATGGGAGGCTTGGTTGCAGAGCAACTTACATTTGGTCCAGACAATGTCACCACGGGTGCATCTAGCGATTTACAAAGTGCAAACCAAATTGTCAAAGATATGGTGCAAAAATATGCTATGGATGATAAGCAAAGCTTAATTGTTGATGAAGTATTTGGGAGTAGCATTGGGAATAGCGCAGAACGAGCTGAGAAAATATTAGAACGAAATTATAATGTTGCAAAAGCCATACTAACCAAGAACAAAGAAAAACTTCGCATAATCGCAGAAGGTTTAATCGAAAATGAAATTTTAAGTTATGATGAGATTAGAAAGCTAATAGAGACAACCCCGGACAACAAACAAAGCAAAAAACTAAGGAACTCACAATGAAACAGATTAAACTAGCACTTATCTTTTGCACGACATTTTTGATGTTAAGTGTACATGCTGAGCCATATGATGATGAGAGCAAGAAGAAAGCATTAGAGAAAATTGAAGCCAATAAAGAATATACCCAAAAAGCAATTGAGCTCGCCGAATTGACTGGCAATGAAGTGAATAAAATACATGCGCAGAATGTTGAGGTTATTTATGAGGTGACAGCAAAATGTATTGTTAGCTCACAAAGCGCTACGGAGGATGATGTTTGCTACATAAAAGGCTTGAAAGTATTAGCGGAAAAAGATAATCCCGCAGCCATGCATTTTTTGGGAAACATCATGGAGCAATATAAAAATTATACCTCTGCTATCGAATGGTATACCAAGTCGTTGGCAAGTAAGAACTTGCCAGGTTGGTACAAGGATAGAGTGGAAGAAGACTTAGAACGCGCTAAATCAAAAGTGTAAACTTAGCTTATATTTTAAGTGCAACAAGTGATAATCTAATAAAATTGCTTGTTGCAAGCAAACCAATCAGCCTGATCGTTGAGTTGTTTATACTCTTACCTCTTATGACAAATATATGTGCCTATGGATTAGGCGATATTTCTACAATTTTTTGCCTTAGTGCTCTTGTTATTTTTGAAAGGCAACTATGCGCAATATGATCCTGCCCTAAAGTTTTTATTATTGTTTCTAGAAAATTGATAACTTGCCTGTTCAGTTATTCGATAAAGTTTGTATATCTCATGGTTATATTTAAAAGTGAAGGTCAAGTGTTGAAGGGTCAAACCGTAATGTTAGAAATAAAGCGTTGATCATAGGACTTAACGACTTTTATCGTTGGCATTAACAGTTACTACTATAGAGAAAAATTATCATTTAATGCCTGAATAATTATCTTTACTGAACCTCAGCTTATGAACCAATGCAAAAGCTCATCAAGTATATACCCCGAAAAAATACAAGACAATACCTGTTTATAGAATGATAGAAATAGTTTTATCCAAGTGATGCAGAGATAACTTCAAGCAAAACCTAGTTTGAGAAATGTTAGATGTATATTCAATCTTGATATGGGTTTTCTATTCCGTGAGTTTTTGGTAAAACTCATTCTAAAATAATATTAAATAATCATGAGATATAGTAGATGTTTTAAGGCGCTGCCTAGGCAATGGTGTTTTTGTGAACTTTAAGGAGTTGTTTAAGAATTTTCTGAAAAAGAATATTAAACAATACCACATAAACTTTAATGAAGGTACACATTTAAAAGTATTGTTGACCTAATGCAATTCATTTCATTTGTATGTGCTGATTTAGTGTTTAGGGTTAAAATATAAATAACTGCCAAAAACAGTGAACTTTATAATTTCACCCCCCACTAGAAAAATATGTTGAACATGGCAAAGTAAACATATAACGTTAATAGGATACGTGTAAGAATCAATATAACAAGAAAGGGTGTAGTTATGAGTGATGATGAAATCATAGAAGGCAGTAATCGCAGTGATCGTATTGTTCTAAAAAATGTGAGTGGGAACGTTGTTGTCGACACAGGTGGCGGCAAGGATAAGATAACCATAAAAGGCGTTACTGATGAAGCTGAAATTGAAATTAATTCTGGTTCTGGTAAAGATAAGATAGTCATTAATAATGTCACAGGTGAGGTTACCCTGGATGCAGGGTCAGGTAACGATAAAATTATGGTAAACAATCTGACAGGCGATGTTACGATCGATGGTGGTTCAGGGAACGACTTCATTAAAATCAACGGTGCTACTGGAGATGTAACGGTTAATGCCGGCAGTGGAAACGATAATGTCCTTATCCAAGATGTTGAAGGGAATGTGTCTGTAGATGGCGGCTCAGGGAATGACTGCATCTATGTTGTAGCTGTTGATGGACATGTGACTATTGATGCTGGTAGCGGAGATGACACAGTTATTATCAAAGGCGTTACTTTATCAACTACTGCTTACTTAGGAACCGGTGATGATGTATTTATCGGCGGTAATCAAAATGATCTCGTTATGGGCAATGATGGTCGAGATTTGATTCTTGGTAAGGGTGGAGAAGATAATTTATACGGTGAAGGTGGTAATGATAAACTCTTTGGCGGTTCGGGCAATGATTACGTAGACGGTGGTCATGGACATGACATTTTGTTTGGTGATTGGGGTGATGATGAATTGGTGGGAGGGGCCGGTGATGACTTTCTTTATGGTGGTTTAGGTAATGACTTATTAAAGGGCGGGGAAGATGATGACACGCTTATTGGTGGCTACGGACATGATAGATTGGAAGGTGGAACAGGCCATGATAATTTGTTGGGATCAGTAGGTAATGATACGCTAATAGGTGGTAAAGGAGATGATTACTTAGATGGCGGATCATCTTATCATGACATTGCTATATTCTCGGGGCACAGGAATGAATATACCGTAACAAAATGCTTTGGGTTTATTATAATCAAAGACAATGTTCCAGATCGTGACGGTGAAGATATAATTCGCAAAGTTGAACTCTTTCAGTTTACGAATAGAACCTATACTGCTGATGAAGTAACTAACAAGTTACCTGAAGCTCAGCCTGACGCGAATAGTATAATAGAAGATGCCTCTCCAAATTTTATTTCGGGGAATGTTTTAATTAACGATTCCGATGCTGATTCAGAACCAGATCCTTTATCGGTAGCTGATGCGGGCACTAAAGTTGGTACATATGGAACTTTAACCATAAATTCAGATGGCACTTACATATATCACCTTGATAATGACAGTCCTCAAGTACAAGCACTATCTGATGGTGAGCAGCAATCGGAAGTATTTCAATATACCGTAAGTGATGGCTTGGATTCAGATTCAACTAATCTGATCATTACTATTACCGGAATTAATGATGTGGCAGTCATAAGTGGTGTTTCTACAGGTACAGTCACAGAGGATGCAGCTCCATCCATCTTATCAGCAACCGGCCTACTAATTGTTACGGATATTGACAGTGGTGAAGCGCAGTTTAACACCAGTGTCAGCAATGTTGGCAGTCCTTTAGGCAACTTGACCCTTGATGCCAGTGGCAATTGGCATTACAGCTTAGACAACACCTTAGCCGCCGTCCAAACCCTAGCGGCCGGGGCCCAGCTCACCGACAGTTTCCAAGTGCAAAGCATAGATGGGACAGCCACACAGCAAATTGACATCACTATTTTCGGTACAAATGATGTTCCTGTCATTAGTGGTGCTAATACTGAAGCTGTAACGGAAGATGCAAACTCTAGTGTTCTGACCGCATCCGGTAGTTTAAATATCACCGATATAGATAGCGGCGAAGCTCAATTTAACACCAGCGTCAGCAATGTCGGTAGCCCTTTGGGCAGCTTAGTCATTGATGCTAATGGTAACTGGAATTACAGTTTAGATAACACTTTAGCCGCCGTGC
>CAXBML010000044.1:0-15770 GCA_963976875.1 uncultured Coxiellaceae bacterium | reverse complement strand
CCCATTGTCTAGGGGATTAACGCTGAGTTATAAAATCAACATAGCAACTATGCAACGTTGCAACTCCCTGACAATTAAAAACAAACTGTAAAATCCTGCCTTTAAGTTCAGGTTTAATTTCTGAGTATGTGCCATAATTATAGCACCTAATTTTAAATAATTAATAACTGTATATATTGTGAAAACATTTTGTCGCTGGCTAACAAATTTACATGCACTGAGTATATTTATCAAGGTAGTGCGGGATTAGGAGAATTTTGTTTGGGGCTCAGAGGTATTCTATCGTTATATCAAATTAGCAACACTCTGGAAAATCTAACGAATCTACAAAAGCCAGTAAGAATATAAAATTTCTCCTCTGTAGAGAGGGGGGGGGCTACTTGACTTTGAGTCTTTTCATTATCATTGGGTCTTAAATGTTCTTTAATTTAGACAAAGAGATCTGTCTCAGTAATGTTGGTGCAGAAGAAAGAGATTTTTCGGCAAGCAGATAAATTTAAGAAATATGAAGGGTAAAATAGTAATGGGTCACGAGATAAAGAGGATTGATTCGATAAAAAGCATGGCAGTCTTTCGGGACTTTCAATGGGCATCAGCCGTAAGGGATGGCGGTAACAACATCGCAGAGTTTAAGAATATCAATATTTTTTATGGCCGTAATTATTCAGGCAAAACAACTTTATCACGTATTTTTAGAGCTCTCGAAACTGGTTCTATCTCAGACAAATATAGCGCACCTGAATTTCAGTTATCTTTTAATGATAGCAGTAATGCCACTCAAAATTCATTGAATAGCCATGGACAAGTTGTTCGAGTTTTCAATGAGGATTTTGTTAGAGACAACCTTCGCTTTATCATCGATAATGAGCAACCCATCAATTCGTTTGCCATCTTGGGGGAAGATAATGCCAAGATTGAGGAAGAAATCGAAAGGCATGAATCTGAACTCGGAAATGAAGAGGATAAGTCAGGGTTGCTGGGGGAACTCCTTAGCGCCAAGGATAAATTCGAAGAAGCTCAGACAGCCCATAAAAATAAGTTGTCAGAATTGGATGGAAAGTTAAGTGGCAAAGCTAATAGGGAAGGCACCGGCATTAAGCACAATAAATTATTTGGTGATGTCCTTTACAATGTACCCAAATTAAGAGCAGACATAAATACCGTTATGGAAGATACCTATTCCCCGCTTACTGGTGAAGAGGTAAGCGATTTTTCTACACTCCTCAAAGAGGAGTCCAAGCCGGTTATTTCAGAATCATTACCATTTAATCTTAAATACTCCACTATTACATCAACAGCTAGAGAATTAATTGAAAAAAGGGTTCAGGCGTCTGACCCAATAAAGGAGTTGCTAAGCGATGCACTATTAGAGGGTTGGGTGAGAGCTGGTCGACAACATCACCTAGATAAAAGAGATAAGTGCGCATTTTGTGGTAGCGAACTTCCTTCTAATTTATGGGGGAAATTGAACAAGCATTTTAATCAAGAATCTGAAGATCTTCGGCAAGCACTTGATAACTTGCTTACATCTATTGAAGACGAGTTGTTACGAGTTGCAAATCTACTGAAAATTAAGAATTTAGATTTTTATTCTATCTTCACCACGAAACTGGATTTACTGGCAGAGCAGTTGTCAGCCCAATTAGCCTCTTATTGTGAAAGTCTGAATTCCATTAAGGAGCAGGTAGAAAAACGAAAAGGCGATATTTTTACCCCTCTCATATTTGATGAGCCTAAGTCCTTTGAAGGTGCTTTAAATGCAGCTAGACACTCGTTTGAGGAACTTAGAAACGAATCAAATCAGTTTACTGCATCGCTGGGGGCAGAACAATTAAGGGCTCGCGCTGCTCTCCGACTTCATGAAGTTCATACATTCATTAACGACATAAACTATGAAGATGAAAATATAGCCATTGCTATCTTGAAAGAAAAAAATATAAAAGCAGAAGAAGCTAAGAATACACTAGAGAAAAATATCAAAACCAAGCGGTCAAGAATCAATGTGTTAAAATCTCAGCTAAAAGACGAACGCATGGGTGCTGATCGGGTAAATGATTATTTGAATAATTTTTTTGGGCACCAATTTCTTTCTCTGAATGCTATTGAAGAAAACCCCGGTGAGGCGTCCTCGGGATACCGGTTTGAAGTAACTCGCAACGATAAGAAGGCATTTCATCTAAGTGAGGGAGAGTGCAGCCTGATAGCTTTCTGCTATTTCATGGCCAAACTTGAGGATATTGAGACTAAAGGCAATCAGCCTATCATTTGGATTGACGATCCTATCTCTAGTCTGGATGCAAACCATATCTTTTTTGTCTACAGCCTTATCAACGCTAAAATTGTGAAGCAAAAAAATTATTTGCAGCTATTTATTTCCACACACAATCTAGATTTTTTGAAATACCTAAAGAGAATTTCTAATGATTATAAGGGCAAAGGCAAGAAAAAAATACGTGAGTTTTTTTTGGTGGAGCGATCTGGCGACTCAAGTCAAATATGTCTAATGCCCGAATACTTGAAAAACTATGTTACGGAATTTAATTATTTATTTCATCAGATATATAAATGTGCAACTGCTGAATCTATTAATGACGAGAATTATCACGAGTTCTATAACTTTGGAAATAATGCTAGGAAATTTTTGGAAATCTACCTTTATTACAAATATCCAAATGGCGTTGATGGTGACGACAAGCTTTTAAGGTTTTTTGGTGCAGATAACATTCCAGTAATATTTACAAACCGAGTTAATAACGAGTATTCACATTTGTGTGGTGGATTTGAACGTGGCGCTTCTCCAATAGAAGTTCCCGAAATGAAGACTGTTGCACAGCATATTATTTCAAAGATTAAAAACGATCCTGAGCAGTACTTATCTCTTCTTCAAAGTATCGGCGAAAAAGATGATGTGTTCGAAAAAAGCTTATATAACAAACAGGAGGCTCAATGAAGCTTCTACACACATTAGATTGGCATTTAGGCTGTTCCCTTCTGAGTACTCCAAAGAAACTGCTGCGGGTACTAAATGTACATGTGGTTGGTTTTATAACTGAAGCATTGAATTACAAATTGGTTTTTTTTCATAAAAATGACCAGCCGGAGTCCATCATCTGCGCAGAACCTTATTTTCGTGGTAAAGATATCCGGACGTTTGAGCCGGGAGAAACCATGGATTATAAAAATACCAAGCTCGTTGAAGGGTTGGAAAAGCACTACGCCGATGCTTGCGGCATTGCTGAACAGAAACGAACCAAATTTAAAAACATCGGGTATGATGGCAAACCCATAGCCGCTATGAGTCATCTCTTCACTTCTGGCGGGGATGGGGTTCGGGGTTTTAATGTAGGATTGAAGGAAGGAAAATAAGACATGCATGAAATTATCTGTCCACATTGTAAGAAAGCGTTCAAAGTCGATGAAGCTGGATATGCTGACATTTTGAAGCAAGTTCGAGATAGTGAGTTTGACCAGAAATTACATGAACGACTTGAATTGGCAGAAAAAGACAAACAGAAAGAAGTGGAACTAGTCAAAAGTAATATCAGAAATGATATGCAAGAAGAGGTATTGGCTAAAGATGCTGAGATTAAAAGCTTGGAAGCAAGATTAGATGCTGAAGAAGTGGCGCGCAAACTGGCTGTGACAGAAGCTATGAAGGAAGTAGAGAAAGAGCGCGATGCACTTGCCAATGAGTTAGAGAAAGCGAGGCAAGATAATAAGGCTGCTTCGAAGTTGGCCGAAGCAAAACTTAGTGCTGGTGAAGCTGCACAGAAGCTTGCCATTGCTGAGGCGCTTAGTAAGGTCGAGAATGAGCGTGACGAACTTAAGAGCAGTCTTAAGCATGTGGAATTAGAAAAACAACTTTCCGAAAAATCACTCAGAGATAAGTACGAAACACAGATTAAAGATCGTGACGATGCGATCGAACGCCTTCGAGATATGAAGGCACGTCTTTCGACTAAAATGGTTGGTGAAACCCTTGAGCAGCATTGTGAGACTGAGTTTAATCGAATTCGTGCTACCGCTTTCCCAAATGCGTATTTCGAAAAAGACAATGATGTAAGTTCTGGAAGCAAGGGGGACTTTGTTTTTCGTGACTCAGATAGTGTTGGTACTGAGATCGTTTCAATTATGTTTGAAATGAAAAATGAAAGTGATACCACCGCGACTAAGAAAAAGAACGAAGATTTTTTTAAAGAGTTAGATAAAGATCGATTGGAAAAAGGCTGCGAGTATGCCATTCTTGTTTCATTACTAGAGCCTGATAGCGAGCTATATAATTCTGGGATTGTTGATGTTTTTCATCGTTATCCGAAAATGTACGTTATTCGCCCTCAATTTTTCATTCCCATTATTACTCTGCTTCGCAATGCAGCAATGAAGTCGTTAGAATACAAGACAGAGCTTGCACTGGTTAAATCACAGAATGTCGACATAACTAATTTCGAGAACGATCTAGATCAATTTAAGACTGCTTTTGCTAGGAACTATGATATTGCTTCTAGAAAGTGTAAAACAGCTATCGATGAGATTGACAAATCAATCATCCATTTGCAGAAGACGAAGGATGCTCTACTCAGCACGGATCGAAACTTACGACTTGCGAATGATAAAGCACAAGACGTAACGATTAAAAAGTTAACACGGAAGAACCCTACGATGGCAGCAAAATTCGACGGGGTGGATAAAAACGATTTATTGGATGAAGAATGAGGGTGAAGTTCCAGTAAACAATTTATTACTGGGACTTCACACACATATTAAGATCTTGCGCGAGAGCAAAAGTATATTTTGATAGCTTTTCCATTTTAATAAACACTTCCCTTAAGGAGTTAATATTACTCACTTTTTTCCCCCTTTTTTTGGCTGAATTTTTTCCTTAACAGTAGTTTTAGGATGTGATTCTGCATATTTTTTTGTAACATAATGGCCAGAAATAGCGCTCCTATGTCTGTATTTTTTCATTTCTTTCATATAAATCTCTCTCGTTAGTTATCAAGTCGACACAACAATATTGTATCACAATTAAAAACCGGTCGCTTTGAACCAGATCGGCTTGCTCGACAGCTTATTACCCCGATGGCATGGATATGGATATTTATATTTGGTTACAAAGCGATAATCGGTTAGGCCCGGAGTTGACGTCTAAATAAGTTAAAATGTGTACCCTCACTAAAATTTATCAATTGATAAATATAAGTTGACAAAATTATCAAATGAGCTATAATTAGCTTAATAACTAAAATAATCTGGGCATTAGAAGTGAGTCACGGAAGCGAGCTATTTCTTAAAAGATTCAGGGAAGTAATGAGCCAAAGAGGTTTGCATATTATTCCAAGACCTGTAAACAATCATACTATTAAAGAATTAGGGTTAACTAGCTCGAATGTTAGAGATATTATTTCAGCCCTTAGTATCGTCAATTATTCGAAAGGGCCTGAGCAGGACTATACACATCCATCACAGCATATATATGTATTTGGAGATAATATAGATGGTGTTGAAGTGTATATAAAGTTGACCATTGGAGAAGATGGTGATCTTGAAATTCCAAAATGCATTTCTTTTCACAAAGCTGATTTTCCTATCAAATACCCAATGAAGTCTGGCTCAAGTAAATAAGGTGAATATTATGACGATAAAAGATATTTGTCCTTACTGTGTTCAACAAACCGAGCTTGAACAAATTGTAGGGGATGAAGCTGTTGTGGTTAGAGGCGAAAGTATTTCTGTTCCCTCTACATATTTTCATTGCCTCAGATGTAATCAAGACTTTGACGATCCTAGAGCTGAAGATGATGTACTAGATTTGGCATACCGTGAATATCGTCGTCGGAATAATATGCTTCAGCCTGAAGAGATACGAGAGTTTAGAAAGAAATTTAATTTAACACAAAAGGAGTTGTGCGAATTATTATCTTGGGGAGAAGTTACAATAAGCCGTTATGAAAAAGGGAAATTACAAGAAAATGGACATGATACTTTACTTCGTTTAATCCAAAACCCGATCAATATGCTGGACCTGATTAGAAAAAAACAAAAATTATTTACACCCGAGAAGAAAGAAGTATTAACTGAACAGTTAACAAAGATGGTGCAGCTAGAAAATAATTTTGTAGACACGTATCAGAGTATATTTGGTAACTATGACAAAAACATCTTTAGTGGATGGCAAAAATTAAATATAAGCAAAGTAATTACTATGATTAGGTTTTTTTGTTACCCTTCTGGGCAATTTAAAACAAAGCTTAACAAACTATTATTTTATGCTGACTTTGAACATTATGCTAAACATGAAACTTCAATTACTGGACTTCAATATGTAAAAATGCAATATGGACCAGTTCCAAGTAATTATGAAAGATACCAAGTATATCTCATCGAGAATGATATGATTGAGATAGAGGAAATAGTTTTCCCAGACGATTCTAGTGGTGAAAAATTAAAATCAAAAAAAGGGCCTGATCTTTCTTGCTTCTCTGAATCTGAGGTTCATGTTTTAACAAAGGTTAAAGATCTATTTAATAGTATTACATGCAAAAAAATTAGTGATATCTCACATGAAGAAGAAGCTTATATTAATACGAAGGATAGAAATTTCATCTCATATGAATATGCAAATAGTCTGAAAGCATCTGAGTTGTTAGGAGAGCCTTCAAAGACAAAATATCTGTGACCTTGATTAATGGAAATCAAGACTTCATCTATGGGATGAAAATAAAGGATTACTTGAAAGCTTCGTTAGAGCTCTAAGGATCTTATAAATTGAAATTCAAGCACTAAGAAATAAGCGCAGTAGCGTATATCCAAAATTTGCTTACCAAAGCCAGTTGTGGTGAAATGGTTTGCTGGGCGTAATTATGATTGATAAGAAAAATATTTGGTTGGGATTTAGAAAGTAGTACGTAAATTCGTAAGCGTTCATAATGTGGATATATTATGCAGCAGTGCCGGTCAGAGGAGTAGCCTATTAATTTCTTTTTTCCCCCATATTTGGAATATAATTTTAGCTTGGATTGGTAAAAAAACTGGAGCATTGTATGTCAGGTAGAATTGAGAAAGAAAACTTTATAGCTCGAAATCAAGATGGAATAGAAATAACCATTATTAAATATCAGCCATATAAGACGGTTGGAGGGCAGCTAAGGCCGACTCTACCTTCTTTTGAAACAACAGATGGAATTAAAGTTAATGAAACAGTAGATCATAAATACTTTTTAATAAATGATCCTAATGTTATTTACGAGAAAGTCTGATTCTCTTGTTCTCCACACACGTGGGGATGACTGACGTTTAGCTTCGGAATTTCAAGTTGACGATCAACATTTTTTCCCATTGAAAATGTCACAGTTATAGATGAGGTTGCTTAAGTTTCTTATGGTGATATATGGTAGATCTGCATAGTATCTTGCTACTATGCAATGCCGTAACTCAAAGAAATTTTCAAACAAACTGCAAATTCCTGCCTTTAATTTCAGATTTTAAATCCTGAGTCTGTGCCATAATTATAGCATTATTTATATCCTGCAACTAATTAGAGCCAACAGACACCTCATGGTTAAAAAAACAGAAGAATCAAATCTCCAAGAAAGAAGATGTGAGCACCCAAAATTTGAAAGAAAATTTAGAAATTGCTATGAAATTGATAAGCAAAGGTTAGTGCACTCGGAATCATTCAGAAGATTGCAGTCAAAAACACAAGTATTACAAGTGAGCGAAAGTGATTTTCATAGAAATAGACTAACACATTCGATTGAAGTTGCTCAAATTGGTAGATCAATTGCAAGACGCATACAAGTTAAGGATGATCTCCTTGTTCCACCCATATATAAGGAAGTCAAAGATAACTTAGCTCTTGATCTAATAGAGGCAATTTGCTTAGCCCATGATATAGGGCATCCTCCGTTTGGGCATGGCGGAGAAATTGCTTTAAATTATATGATGCGCAATGAAGGAGGCTTTGAGGGCAATGGTCAAACATTACGCATTGTATCTAAACTTGCAAAATATTATAAGGAAACAGATGGGGGAATTAACCCAACAAGAAGGTTTATCTTGGGGATTTTGAAATATCCTGCCATTTATTCTGAGGTAAAGCCTGATTATAAAAACGAGGAACTAAATGGCTTTCATCAATTAAAGCAAAATGATTATGAGCCTCCAAAATGTTATTACGATTCGGAAAAGGACGTTGTAGATTGGGCTTTAAATATGTTTGAAGATACAGATATCAAAACATTTAAAACATATACCAATGAAAATGGTCAAAATCGAACAGTACATAAATCATTTGATTGTTCAATTATGGATTTAGCAGATGATATCTCATATGCTGTTCATGACCTTGAGGATGCTATTGAGCTTAAAATGTTAAGCTGTGAAGTGTTCGAGCAACTGAAAGCATACCTTTCTAATCATGAAGAACTTAAATATTTTATATCGGACTTACATGGAAAAAAACGAACCAAAGAAATATTAGAAATAAACTCTGGTGATCTTAAGGCTGTAATATCATCTTTAATATGGTATTTAGTTACCAATGTCGAAGTTCATGAGAAGAAAGAATTTGAATCAGGTTACTTGGACTTAAAAGTTTTCTTAAATACATCAGCAGAAAATTTATTAGCTGAATTAAAAAGTATAATAGAAAAGAATATTATAAAGTCTTCAGATACACAGAAAATAGTAAAAAATGGTCAAATCATTGTCTGTGAATTATTTGATGTGCTGTCGATAAGCCCAGATTTACTGCCAAGCAAAACAAAGCTTAAATATGAAAGCGAGAACAAGTCATTGCGGGTGATCTGTGACTATATATCAGGTATGACAGATAGATATGCCATGAAAGTACACGCAAAAATATTTGGTCAAGGCAATATCTCATACTTTGAAAAATAAAAATTTAAGTTAACTCAGTTGGTTATATGGTCATATGATAAAAATATTGAAATAAATATTACCAGGATGTTATTGTAGAATTTAAGGATGCTGTTTGAGTTGAAATGAAAATGACCTATAACACTACATTAAAATGCACAAAGAAAATTATCTATTGCTATGTAATGTTGACTTTATCTTGTATTTTATTTTTCGCGGTATCTCAGGCATCAACCATGTCAGAAGAGGAGTCTCAGGAATATTTTTCAAAGTTGACAAATGAAGAGCTCAGAAAAATTTTAGATGATTTCGCCGCTGAAAGCAAGAAAAAAATAATAGCACTTGAGAAAAAAGCTAATCAAGGTGATAAGGTTTCCCAGTTTAAGCTCGGTGTAATGTTTTATGAAGATGTTACTGTCCAAGATTATGCTAAAGCTGCTAAGTGGTTTATTAAAGCTGCAGAGCAAGGGGTTTCAGAGGCACAGAATAACATAGGCAATATGTACCAGCATGGGATTGGCGTGGAGAAAAATGAAGCCTTAGCTTTACAATGGTATGACAAAGCAGCCAAGCAAGGTTTAGATGTTGCTTCAAAAAGTGCAAGTATACTTAGAAGTCAGATTTCATTTAATGAAACATTATTGGCGGCAAAAAAAGGTAACTCAAATGCACAGTTTGCTTTGGCTATCGAGCATTTGTCGAGAGGTGAACCTGAAAAAATGATTTTTTGGCTTAAAAAGTCTTCAGGGCAAAAAAACGTTTTTGCGCAGATATTTTTGGCAGGTATGTTTGAAGAAGGTGTATTTCTTCCTCAGGATTATTCTTCCGCTTTAGATTTATATACTAAAGCGTCCGAGCAAGGACATCGATATGCGCAATTTAAATTAGGCGAGATGTATCAAAAAGGTAAGGGCATAAAGGTTGATTTGATAAAAGCATATATGTGGTTTAATATAGCGGCAGTAATCAGCTCTAAAAATGATTATGGTAAAGAGGAACAAGAAATTGACAAGGATTCTGCTATGCAGCGTAAACTAATTTTGGAAAGATTAAATCCAGGACAAGTTGAAGAAGCACAATCTTTAACAAGGGAATGGCTTGAAAGGCATGATAAATAACTTTACTGCATGGTTTTTCAGCTTCTATGCAATGACGCAATCCCTTGAATATTCAAAACAAACTACAAATTCCTGTCTTTAAGTTCAGAAGAAAAATGTTATGTCTGTGCCATAATTATAGCAAATAAAGTAAAATATGGCTTTTACCATGCTATTGACAAATGAATTTAAAAAACGATGGATGAAATATCAGGATAGAATGGGTTTCTCTGTAGATGTGCTTGAAGCTCGACTTAATGACATTAAGTTAAATATAAATAATTTCGAAGAACTTTTAAAAAACTTAAATACACAAACGCAAGCGTCTACATTATTATCTTTTGTTGCTGAAGTAAATTTCTTATTCGATATTTTATCTGTTCCACAAGAGTATAGAATTGATTATGAAAAAAAAATTATTGGCTCCAGCATTCCGCCAGATATAACAATAAAAACGCCTGAAAATAAAGAGGTATTTATACAAATCAAGTCTCCGAGGAATGGCGAAATAGAGGGACGTATTAGCAGCTTTGAAAGCGACCTAAAAAAAGAGTTAAGTAAAGTGCAGCGTGACCTTTGCTATAGCCTTGAATATATTACAGTCCCATATAAGTACAGATTAAATAGTATTGTTGAGTGCGTTAATGAAAATATAAAAATAAACAATTATAAATTTGTTTTTGACGATAGTAAGTTCAAGATACGTTTTAATTTTTCCAAGCCAAGCTGCTCTACAATTACTTGCTTGACCCACTATTCTTCAGTGTTTGGTTACCTGGATATAAGAAAGGGAGATGTAATTAATTGTTTGGATAAAGCTTCAAAAGATTTAATCAATAAAACTGAAATAAATAGTTTGTTTATCTTGTTAGATCTCTCTTTTTGTTCTATTCCAGCAGATATTTTATTAGACGGGATCTATGGGGATGCAACAACTCAAGTTACCACATGGGGCAATGGTAAAACAACTGACAGAGATGTTAGGGAAGATGATGGCTTTATATCGTTATCTGACCCAAAAGATCAAATTCAAGGAGTAATATTAAGAATACCCCAAAATAACATGAATATTTTTGGTGATTGTAATTATGTCTTATGTGAGACAAGTATATCACAAAAGCAAAGATCTTCATTTCCATTAGGCTTTGACTCTATCCTTAATAAGGATACCTTTGTTTACGGAACGATTGCAAAATTGGTCCAAAGTTAAAAGTTGAGATAATTTATGATGTTAAGCGAATGGACGTAAAGCTCCCGTAAATAAATATTTACGGGAAGTTCACAATTATATAGCATTCGCTACAAGTGGTATTGCAAGGGCAATAGAAACGTACTGCAATATTTTAAAATCGAATCTATATAATCTACTTAAAAGAGACTCAAATGGAAATGAATTTAAACTTTAGAATAGTCAGTAAACTGGTAACTTTAATATGAATTTAGAAGAGTATAAACAGAAAGTTCAGCTATATGAAAAATTTTCTTACATAATTAAAGATATACTGGCTGCAGCCATTTCCTCTTCAGCTCAAATTAATTGTTATCGCTATCATTTGCAACAAATCCAATGCCGTGCAAAAACCTATGATTCATTCTCTAAAAGATTAATAGAAATCGGTGCACAAGATTCAGATTGTATTGAAAAACTTAGGCATGATTTATCAGGTTGCAGAATCATCTTTTACTACAATAATGATGTTAATGCTTTTTTACAGTCAGGGATTATACGTGATAATTTTAAAATTGACTGGGACAACTCAAAAATTCATGGTCCTGGCGCATCTCCTAAAGTTGCGAACGACCATTATACTGCCAATCATTATGTTGTTGAACTCAGTGATGACCGCCTCAAACTTCCAGAGTATTCAGAGTTTGAGGGGCTGAAGAGCGAAATCCAGATACAAACGGTTCTTAACCATGCTTGGTCAGAAACAGCTCATGATATCACTTATAAAAAACCTGATGACTCAGATTTTGGAAAACATGTTTTAGAGGCAATAGATGATCGCCTCAAGAGGATCATGGAGCAGCACTTAAAGCCAGCAGGTTATGAATTTCAAAAAGTACAGCGTGACTATAGACGATTACTTGAAGGTAAAAAATTGCTCGGCCGCAATTTGTCAGAAGAACTTATTGACTGTAAAGATAACAATGAGCGCTATGAAATTCTGGAGCGTTTTCAAGAGTATACTTTGCCACACTTTTCAGATTACCTGAATGAGTTGCCATTCATCATAGAGCTTGTGAACACTGCTATAGTTGAATCAAATAAAATTGCTCCTGTTAAAATCGAAACTCCACTAGGCCCTATGCCAGGTAAAACATCAAAAGATATATTAACCCTCTGTTTATCGACCATTAATTGTGTGCGATATGTTGATGTAACGCGTACTTTTCTCTGCCTAGTAGAGCTATATGCGACTTTAACCGATCCGCAAGATAAAAATAAAGTAATTGAAACAATCTCAAATTTAGTTAAATACGATATTGATGTGCTTGGGAATGTTGGCTTTTCAGTACAGTATAGTATTTTAGATGCCTTAGAAAGTTTTGATGCTGATTTATTGGCTGCAGTAAAGGCGCTTATTGCTAATATTGCATGCGGCATATTAGATCCAACGACTGAGGGCTTATCAAGCAACTATAAATCATTCACTATTCGACAAGGTAGTATCCCAGCTGGCAAGCAAGCCTCTATTCTACGAGACCGAATACTAAAACTTCTTTTCAAACAATATAACTCAAATGATCCTGAGAGCACCAAACGCTTATTCATATCAGCATTTAATACTGCTACTCGAACACCCAATATGGGCAATTACAGCGATGAATTGCTCGAAATAATTTTAGGCAACTGCATTGAACTCATTGAATTTTATTCTGCCCTTATTTCCACTGAACAATATGAAATACTTGAATCAATTGAGGCTGATATTTGTTTCCTCTATCGTCGATCTTCAGACATTTTAGATGGTGATAAAATTAATCACGATAATTGTAACTCACTTTGCAATATAATAATGAAAAAATCGATAGCATTTCGTGATCAATTAAATAGTATTGATGATTACGTGATATACAAAACCTTAGTAGGGTTTGAATCTGTCTTTATCCAATCTTGGACAGATGATGGATGGGAAATCACAGGGAAGAATGAGTATCGTGAGAATCAAATTCAATTATATATTGATCAGATAACAAATGATAATCAAGATTATTGGAAAAATATTATTATCAGATGCACTCAAACAAAATCAAATTATATGGCAACCTTTCCAATATTTTGTAAGTATTTAAATTTGTTAGCAGCCGCGCAGCCAACATTTTCTTTTGAGCTAATTAAGTATAATGAACATGAACTAATGCCTTTTTTAGCTGCTATTTTCGATGGCCTGTTAAAAAGTGAGTTGCATGATGTTCTGATTGCACAAATGAATACTTGGTTAAGTAACGGCAAATATTTGGGAGAATGCGCAAAAGCTTTTGAGTTCTACGCACCACTCGATGAAGTGCTCTTGTCTAACATTTTGGAAATGGCACGCAAGTATAGTGATAAATATGCGTTAACTAAGTTAATTGTTGCTTCAACAAAAAATTATAATGAACATAACAAACATCTTATAGGATCATTGTTTCTGCCTGCTATAGAAGCGTTAACCAAGCTAAATTATGCCAATTGGATTGGTGATTTTTGGTTTAGACCAGAGCGAGTTCACCTTCTCTCAAACTTAAATATAGATGAGGTGAAAACTGTATTATCAAATCTTGTGTTACTGGAAAAAATTGATTTTCATGCGGAAGAAGTACTGGTGCCCATTGTTGAGAAATACCCAAAGGAAATCTTACATTTTTTCAAGCAGCGTATTGATATTGATAGCAACTCAAATAAACGAACAATGTCTTATGAAGCAATCCCTTTCAATTTTCATCAGTTAGCCCAATCACTTTCTAGTCACCTTGATACAATCTTGGCTACTGTTAGTGCTTGGTATGATGGTAATTATCACGTATTTCGCTTTCGTGGTGCAAAGTTGATATTTAATATTTTCCCAAAATATACGCCCGAACTAAATACTAAGTTACTTGAGTTGGCATCTGAAGGTGATGAAACAAGCCATCGTATTGTAATTGCAATTTTACTTAATTATAACGGCGCGCCTGAAACAAACGATATTTGTAGAAGTATGATATCTTCTGTACCAGAAGGTAATTCTTTATTAGCTGAGATATCAATTATCATGCAAAGCACGGGGGTGCTTGAAGGCGAGTTTGGCCGAGTTAATGCACTACAGCAGAAAAAGGAAGCTATCTCAAACTGGCTCCAAGATTCAAACTCTAAAGTCAAAGAATTTGCGCGCAAATATACTGCTGATTTAGATAAACAAATTATTCATGAGCAGCGCCGAGCAGAGGAAGATATTGAATTACAAAAACACCATTTTGGTGACGATGAAAATTCTTCAGAATAATTCATATAAACGGTCAAATACTTTAAGATAATAAATAAGCAGGTAGGAAAAAATGAATTTGTGGTTAAATATTTGGTTTGATCTTAAGAAGTAGTACGTAAATTCGACGGCCCATTGCATAGTACTGATATACAATGTAATTATGCTATAAACCACAGCAAAAATAGAGAAGGGCGGGGTGATATTAGCCAGTAAATTGTTTACATAGAGTGTCAAAAGCAAGCTCCATGTAAACAATTATTTATCAAAGTTTCGTTCCCTTGCCGCCCGCTATGCTCAGCATTAAAAAATTCGACTGGGGATTATTAAGCTAGCTGTCAAGCGTATAAATTGGGGCGCTTGGGCTTCATGCCTTCTTACCAATCCGCTCTAACCGTAGTCTTTCAAAATATAAAGGTATCCATAACGTTTATCGTAAGCTATAATCCTACTACGCTTTAAGTCCCGCAAATTCTTATTTACCGGGAGTTTCCTGATAGCAAAGAGTCTGAGCGTCCCATTGATAATAATTTGCTGAAAGTTCACAAATAGTAACTTACTAGGAGTTCACAGTTATGTTACAAGGCACAGAAAAACAAGAAAATCTTCAGTTTATTGAATCAAGCAAGCACACGGATATCATTTCAGCGTTTAAAGCGCTGAATGTCAAGGGTGCTCATTTTACCAACGGTACCTATGCCTTTGCTGCTGAATTAATCGTTCCAACAACATTAGCTGGATTTAAGCGTGTAACCAAAACATATGCCCACCTACCACTGGTTATTGCAATTAATTCAGATGAAAGCATGAACAAGCTCGGCAAGCAAGATTTTGAGCCGCAGGAAGTTAGGGCTGCGAAAGTAGCTGAACCACTTGCACAATTATTCCCCAAAAACCAAGTTTTGGTAATTTATTACGATGAAAAAACGCCTTGTAAACTATATTCTTTTTTAGAAAAAAATAATCTGACTAGAACCTTGCATAAGTGGGGATATGGCACTAGCTCTGAAGCTCCTAAAATTGAAGGCGCAGAATGCTTTGAGATTGTTTATGGCTTTCCTCTGCCTAATGATATAAAACCAGTTTGTTATCTTGACACAGATATTGCAGAAAAGCCGCAAAACATAGTAGTTGATGATCTGCGAGACAGGTTAATATCTAAAAGCGGACTACTGTTCGATGTGCCTGAAGAACTACAAAAATATAGCGTAGAAAAATCAGATTCCTCCAAATTAAAGCTGTAATCTTTGGCAATCGATCGGGAACTGTTACATTGAAATTCTTGTGTCCTTTGGTATCCGTCCGAAATTACACACCTTCAAATAACTGAACCGTGCTGTCAGACTTG
>CAXBML010000043.1:0-19517 GCA_963976875.1 uncultured Coxiellaceae bacterium | reverse complement strand
CGCTAAGATTGGATGATTTACCACTTGCAATGCAGCGGGGTCCATATATGTCCTTGATAATTTTTTGGTTAATGGGTGTCCTGGCAGTTCGATAATTTGGTTAATGGATGTCCTGGCAGTTGACTAATGGGTGTCCTGGCAATTGATGGGTGTCCTGGCAATTGATGGGTGTCCTGGCAGTTGTTGCGCTATACCCCCCTTTTTTAAAAAAGAAAAACTTGAGCTCAACCCATGATATCTTTTGAAAAGAATGAGTTAAATAACTTTTTAGGGCTGTCCTATTAATTGGTCCTGTTGATTTTTCTTTATCAGGGGTGATCTAATAATTTAAGTATCAATAGAATCCCCTAATAATATTTGTGCGCAGCAAAACATATATCTAAATTATTATTTCTTTGGGAACCTACGAAACTTTCAACATTTAGTATACTTACTATATGATGAGCAAAAATTTTGATCTCCCTGGGCAAACATCCACACAAATATATATATGTAGTTGGAGTATGCTATTTATTTATACAGCTTTTATTGTGTACGCTTCCATTGTGCCTCTTGGTCACTGGAATATGCCCTCTCGCCCTATCCCTTATGATTTTTTATATGGGTGGCAAAACAAGATACATTTATTCGATATATATCAAAACTTATTGTTTTATGTGCCCCTGGGATTTTTAATCGCACTCATCAGTCATAACAAACTACACTTTATTTTACGCCTTGTATTGTGCTTCATTTTTGCTCTCATACTGTCTACGACACTAGAATTAACTCAAAGCTTTCACACAACCAGAGTTAGCTCATTACTCGATGTTATGCTAAATACAATCAGCGGGGTTATAGGGGGAATTTTAGGATGCCTATTAACTATTAAAGCCATTGCTTGGGATAAAATTCAACTCAAAATTTTTAGGACAGATAAAAACAAATATCTCATTTTTGCAACAACCATGTTACTGTTTGTTGGCATTGCTTACCACTTGTATCCCTATTTGCCAACCCTGCAATACAACCATATCAAAACAGGGATAAACCCCTTATTTGCATTTTGGAACAACCCAGATATTTTCAATCTGAATCACTTCATAAAATACTTTATTCAAGGTACGTTATTATATTTAGCAGGCTATATTTTATTTAAGCCTAAGTTTCGTATTGTATTACTACTGATGTTAATATTAACCATTCTCGCGCTTAAAATAGTGATTATATCGCGTTATATTTCGATGGAGTCATTGAGCGGATTAATCTGCGCTGTGGTATTATGCGCCTTTATTTCTTGGTTATTTAACAAATTTTCTTCCCAAAGTCGTCATGCCGCTTAGATAAAATATAGGCAAGAGCTTTAACATTAAACATCTTGCCTATTAAAGCCACTACCAGCCCCCTAAGAACCGACCTATGATTTTCTCTGTCTTTTAAGCATATCACTATCGGGACTGCTGTCATCTCGATCTCTGTTACCACTTTGCGCAGAATGAGAACTAAGCTGCGGTGTATATGATGAACTCGCTATAGCAGCAGCATCATCTGCATATATCTCGTTCTCTGCTGGCTTTACAGACTTAATTAGAAAGTCTAATATTATCCCATCTATTATATCCACTGTCTCTTCGATATCATTAGAAATATCCGTAATTGTAAATATTTCTTCATTTATAATCGGCTCAGCAGAGTCGGAGCAAACCGCAATAATCTGCCTAGCAAATGATAGTATTTCTTCATTTCTGAGACTAACAGATTGAATTTGATATAAACATCCTAATATTTTTTTAATGTATTCACTTGTAATTTCTAATTTATGAAACGTAGGTCTTGATATATTCCAACCATGACAAAGGGAAACTATTTGAATTCTGGAGGCATCAAATTTTATTGACGAAACAGGCACATTATAAAAAGCAAGCACAGCGTCTTTAAGGTAATTACTACCAATGCTTGTCATCTTTGTCAAATATAGGCCCATATCATAATAGGCCCGTAAATATCCTGCTTTAAAAGCAGAATTTGCAAGTTTTTGTAACAATGGTAAATCGACTATTGTTGAATTATTAATATAAGAAAGTAACTGCGCTTTATTTTGCATTAATTGACGAATTTCATTGAATTTATTTTTGCTTAGCTTGTTAGCAAGGTAATGGTAGTCTAGATCTTTTAAAAACCCTTGCTCGTGTAACTTTAACTCAAGATGTTCATAATCTAGGGCACTACAAAAGGTTGTATTTATTAGTATTTTTTTCAACTCACTTCTATCATAACTTTGATCACTTCCAATTTGGTATGTTAATAAATCTACTATTGAATTTAAATTTCCATACTTAACATCTTTTCTTAAAAGATATTCTAAAGGAATTTCATAATTAAAATGCTGTAAAACTCTCGCAAACATCTCTGCATCATATTTAGCAAAGCACCATAAAGGGCTTCCTTCTAACCAACCTCCATCAGACGGTCCCACAAAATCTCCTATGCTTGCGTGCTCTATCATCAAATCTTTTATACGTTTATATGTCGGCGAGCTTGAATGATACTCGGATAACCAATTAAACATGGTCTCACCAACATCATATGTAATATACAACTCTAAGGGGATCTCATCAAAGAAGTGGTTTACAATTCTGCAAAATGTATTAATATTATGCTCTTTAAGCAGCCAAAAAAGTACAGAAGAATGTAAATCATAGCCATGACCATCCCTACAAATAAAATCCTCTATCTTTAAGTCATTTAGATGCTGATCAAGAATTTTACTAAAAATCTCTTCAAATAATTCTCTATCCTTCCAGTTATATTTGTCTTGTTCCCACACTAAATGCATAAGGGTTAATGCCCCATCTGCCGTAATTACTTCCAGAGGCAGCTTGAATTTATCAAGCAACTGCTTCACCCATAATGGGGAATGCTCACTCTCAAACTTTATGATGAGCCAAAAAATCGAATCAGAATTGAATTTTTCATTCTCAGACGGCATCATGACTTGATTCAAATTCAACTCTTCTTTCACCTGCTCGTATATTAGTTCAAAACATTTTTTGGCAGCCATACAATTAGTTTTTTTATTGATAAATTGAGCATTACGCTTATAACCGGAAGAAGAATAAACCTCATAGATTCCATATAAATAAACAAACACCTTGTTAATGTTGTTAATCCCAGCCAAATGGATCTTTTTTTTATTTTGTTGTAAGAACTTATATAAAGACTCTAACGCTTCAGCTGATTCGTAGTGATGTGTTTCATTACCATCGATGACAATTAGATGATCATTTTTGTCAATTTTTATAGATAGAGGATTGCTTGGGCCATTTGCAGACATCGATATTTCCTAAGGAAATTAATTATTAGAGCAAATAGGCATGTTATATTTTGAAGGATGACTTCGGCAATACATTAAAAATAGGGGGCTTTAGAATTTACTTGATAATTCATATAGATAGAATATAAATACATCTATTTTCAGATAAATGGTCGTGCATACTGAGACACTGAGCCTGCCGAGAAATGCAGAGTCACTTTATTTAGGCTGAATTTGAATGGGTTGTTTTACAATAAAGAGAAGCCCCAAGCCAAAGGCTTAGGGCTAAAAAGTGTTTATATTATTATTTTTTCTTATTGGGTAAGTCTGTCACAGTCCCTTCATACACTTCACAAGCTTGCATGATGGTTTCAGACAAAGTTGGATGAGGGTGAATTGTCAAAGATAAATCTTCTGCTTCACAACCCATTTCAATCGCTAAGGCTAATTCAGAAATTAAATCACCCGCATGAGCCCCCACAATGGCGCCCCCCAAGATACGATGTGTTTTTTTGCAGAATAAGATCTTCGTCATGCCTTCTGTACGATCTGTACCATTGGCTCGACCTGACGCAACCCAAGGAAATACACCTTTATCATATTCAACGCCTTGTTTTTTAGCTTCTATCTCAGTTAAACCAACCCATGACACCTCTGGATCGGTATAGGCTACATTCGGAATACATTTGGCATCAAAGAAATGCTTCTTACCCGATATGACTTCAGCAGCCAATCTACCCTCTGGAATGGCTTTATGTGCCAACATAGGCTGCCCCACAATATCCCCAATCGCATAAATATGTGGTACATTGGTTTGCATTTGATTATTAGTGGCTATAAAACCACGCTCATCGACTTGAACACCAGCGGCTTCTGCACCGATTTTTTTACCATTGGGTATTCTACCCACGGACTGTAACACGGCATCATATATTTGTTTTTCAGGGGCATCTTTACCTTCAAATGAAACTTCAATTCCCTTTTTGCTCGCTTTAGCGCCAACGACTTTCGTGTTAAACCACATATTATTGTAACGCTTTTGAACAAATTTAAAGAATGGTGTAGAAATGTCTTTATCCACACCTGGCATGACAAAATCCGTGAACTCAACCACATCGATTTGTGTCCCTAATGCATGGTAAACCGTGGCCATTTCTAAACCAATGATACCACCACCAATGATGAGCATTTTCTTAGGAATATTGCGCAACTCTAATGCGCTGGTAGAATCCCAGATACGCTCATCATCAGGCAAAAATGGCAAATGTACGGCTTCTGAACCGGCTGCAATAATGGCCTTTTCAAACTCAATTGTGGCACCATCTTTACCGGTGACAACAACTGTATTAGGTCCTGTAAATTTAGCTTCGCCTTCAAGCACATCTACTTTACGCATTTTGGCCATTTGTTTTAAGCCAACATTAGATTTGCCAATGACGCTGTCTTTAAAGCCGCGAAGTTTATCTAAGTCAATTTTGGGCTCGCCAAAACTCACCCCATGGCTCGCCATTTTTTTTGATTCGTTAATCGTGTTGGCAACATGTAACAACGCTTTAGATGGGATACACCCAACATTTAAACATACGCCACCTAGTTCTGGGTAACGCTCAACAAGCACAACGCCTTCACCCATTAAATCAGCAGCTCTAAATGCTGCGCTGTAGCCTCCAGGCCCACTACCAATAACAACAACTTTTGCTTTTTTTATCTGTTGCGACATAATATCCCCTTAATCCTATAGTAGTAATTTCCTAATATCTTGTAACCTAGCACAAATGTGCTGCATGAATTTAGCCCCTTCCACACCATCAATGACTCGGTGGTCATATGACACCGCTAATGGCAACATTTTTCTAGGCACAAATTCTTCATTTATAAATTTCGGCTTAATTTGCAACTTGGACACACCTAAAATAGCCACATCCGGTGCATTAATAATTGGCGTAAATTGTGTTCCACCCATATTACCCAAACTAGAAATGGTAAAAGTATTACCCTGTAAATCAGCAGACTTTAATGTCCCCTTTTTCGCCTTAGCACTCAGTTCCGCCAATTCTTTAGCAATTTCAAATAAACCTTTGCTGTCTACATTTTTAATCACTGGCACCATAAGGCCATTGGGTGTATCAACCGCTACACCCACATTGTAATATTTTTTATAAATCACTTCTTCGCCTGAAGGCGACAAAGAAGCATTAAATTGTGGGAACGCTTTTAAAGCAGACACAACCGCTTTCACAATAAAACTGACCGGCGTTAACGGTATGCCATTGTCCATTGCTGCTTTTTTATTTTCCTTACGAAAAACTTCTAGCTCGGTAATGTCCGCTTCATCAAATTGTGTCACATGTGGAATATTAACCCAATTTCTGAACATGTTCCGTGCGGTCAGCTTCTTAATACGGCCCATGGGTTTGCTTTCAATTTCACCAAACTGGGTAAAGTCTATAGTCGGAAGCTCAGGTAAGCCTCTCATGTCCGATGCATTGTTATGACCCGTTTTGATACTGCCAGTCTCTATGGCTTTAATTTGAGACTTAACATATCGCTCCACATCGTGTGTTGTGACTCGACCTTTATGCCCACTACCCGATACTTTGGTCAAATCTACACCTAAAGCACGAGCAAATTTTCGTGTAGCGGGTCCAGCATGCCCGCCACCTGACGATATACTTGCTGAATCCGCAACCTCTACTTCTGTTGGCTTCTTAATAGATGATTGTGCAGATGAGGACGCTGTAGAAACAGCAGGTGCCTCATGAACACTTTCAGCCTGAACAGCAGGCCCATTGTGTGAGACTCTTATTTTTAGAACTTTATCACCAGGATTCCCTTTTTGTCCTACTTCGAGATAAATTTCTTCGACCACGCCTTTATGTGAACTGGGTAATTCTAAACTCGCCTTTTCACTTTCTACCGCAATAATAGATTGATCCTGCTCAATTTCATCTCCGACAGCCACTAAGATTTCAATCACAGTGACATCTTTGAAATCGTCTGACTTTGGTAGACAAATATCTTCACTTACAACCGCTGTATTATCTGCAGTATTCTCATCAGGTGCTGTCTCAGATTTGGCTTCAGATTTGGCTTCAGATTTGGCTTCAGGTTTGGTTTCAGTTTCAGAGCTTGGTTTTGACTCAACCTTTTCAGCTTGCACTTCAGGTTCGGCGCTCTCCGCGGCTTTCACCTTTAAAATTACATCCCCTTCAGAAACCTTATCGCCCTCTTTCACTTCTAAAGATTCAACAACCCCGGCGATTGGACTTGGAACATCCATCGCAGCTTTATCGGTTTCCAGCGTAATGATCGGATCTTCTAACGCAATCCTATCTCCTGGCTTCACCAGAATATCAATAATTTCCACAGCGCTCGCATCACCAATATTTGGCACTTTTACAACTTCTATTGCACTCAAGACGATTCTCCCAATAGACTACAAAGATCTTGGATCTTGTTTATTCGTTTCAATTTTAAAAGCTTTTCGTGCTTTTGCGATTACAGTTTTATCCACTTTGCCTTGGTTGAACAAAGCAACCAGTGCCGTAAAGGCAACATGATAACGATCGACTTCAAAATGCCTGCGTAGTCTCTCACGAGTATCACTGCGACCAAAACCATCCGTTCCCAACACATAGTAATCTTGCTTCACAAAGCCTCGAATGCTATCTGCGTACGATTTCATATGATCGGTTGCGGCAATAATGGGAACGGTCACATTCTCCAACTGTTGCTCTAAATAACTGCTTTTGGCTTTTTTCTCTGGATTGAATTGATTCCAACGCTGCACCTCTAATGCTTCTTTACGTAATTCGTTAAAACTGGTCATACTCCAAACATCCGCACTCACGTCAAATTCTTCTAATAATTTTACCGCCGCCTGTACTTCTAGCAAGATCGAGCCGGACCCCATTAACTGCACATGCAGTTTTGCAGGTTTTTTGACTTCCTCAAGCAAGTACATACCTTTAATAATGCCTTGTTCAGAACCCACGGGCATTTCAGGATGTGCGTAATTTTCATTCATTAATGTAATGTAAAAGTAGACACTCTCATCATCAACGTACATTCTTTGCAAACCGTTCTGAATGATAACGGCTAATTCATATGCATATGTTGGGTCATAACAAATACAATTAGGCACTGTGCTACCCAATATATGACTATGCCCATCTTGATGTTGTAAACCTTCCCCATTCAACGTGGTTCTACCAGATGTCGCGCCCAACAAGAAACCTTTCGCTCTAGAATCTCCTCCAGCCCAAGCCAGATCACCAATTCTCTGAAAACCGAACATAGAATAATAAATATAAAATGGAATCATAATGCAGTTATGCGTGCTATAAGATGTGGCCGCCGCAATCCAAGAACAGAAAGAACCTGCTTCGTTAAGGCCTTCTTCTAGTATTTGACCATCTTGAGCTTCTTTGTAATACATAACCTGATCAGCATCTACAGGACGGTATTTTTGTCCAACACTGGAGTAAATGCCAATTTGTCTAAACAAACCTTCCATTCCAAATGTACGGGCTTCATCCGGCACAATGGGCACTATCCTTTTGCCAATATTTTTGTCTTTCACTAATGTCGACAATATACGAACAAAAGACATGGTCGTTGAGATCGCTCTATCCCCTGTACTTTTTAATTGTGAAGCAAAGGCCTCTAGCTTAGGCATCTCCAAAGTTTCATCTGCTTTTTCGCGCCTGTAGGGCAAATACCCCCCTAAAGATTCACGACGTTGCTTCATGTAACGGATCGCTGGGTTATTATCACCAGGATGATGAAAAGGCACAGATTCAATTTTATCATCTGGGATCGGTAATAAAAATCTGTCTCGAAATATTTTGAGATCATCTACGCTAATTTTTTTCACGTTATGCGCAGTATTTTGTGCTTCGCCCGCTGCGCCTAAACCATAACCTTTTACGGTTTTAGCCAAAATGACAGTAGGCTGACCTTTGTGATTTGAAGCTGATTTGTATGCAGCAAATATCTTGGCCGGATCGTGCCCACCTCGACTTAAGCGATATATGTCATCGTCACTTAAATGCTCAACCAGTTTTAACAACTCTGGATACTTGCCAAAGAAATGTTCGCGCGTATAAGCACCACCCTTGGCTTTATAATTTTGATAATCACCATCAACAGCTTCTTCCATACGCTTTAATAAAATGCCATCTCTATCTGCAGCAAAAAGGGGATCCCATTCGCTACCCCAAAGCACTTTGATCACATTCCAGTTAGCACCTCTAAAAGCAGTTTCTAGTTCTTGTACAATTTTACTGTTGCCTCGAACGGGACCATCCAATCTTTGTAAATTGCAATTAACCACAAAAACTAAATTATCTAAGCGTTCACGACCCGCAAGTGACAAACCACCTAATGACTCTGGTTCATCCATTTCACCATCGCCACAAAAGCACCAGACTTTTCTATCTGATTTTTCAGAAAAACCGCGATCTTCTAAATATCGCATAAACCGTGCCTGAAACATCGCCTGAAGTGGCCCCAAACCCATTGATACCGTTGGGAACTGCCAATAATTCGGCATTAGCCAAGGATGTGGATAAGAAGATAAACCTTTACCATCCGTTTCACGTCTAAAATGTACAAGCTGCTCTTCCGAAATCTGCCCTGTTAAATATGAGCGCGCATATATCCCCGGTGAAGCATGCCCTTGAACATAAATTAAATCACTACCCGCAGGCGCTTCTGGTCCACGCCAAAAATGATTAAATCCCACATCATACAAAGTAGCAGAAGAAGCAAAAGTACCAATATGCCCACCTAAACTGCCATCCACTTGCTGAGCTCGCACCACCATGGCCATAGCATTCCAACGAATCAGTGCTCGGATATTTTGTTCAGATTCATAATCACCTGGTACACTTGGCTCATCTGCTGCTGCAATCGTATTGCAATAAGGTGTATTTTGATGCTGTGGTGATTCACAACCTTGTAAACTGGCATGGTAGCTAAGCTTATCTAATATATATTGAGCCCGCGTTGTACCACTGCTTTTCACAACAGAATCCAATGCATCCAACCACTCCTGTGTTTCTAGTGGATCAAGATCATTTGGCGGTTGTTGCATACTAACTCCCAACTATTATTTTGCTGTCATTAAATTAAAATTATTTACGTTATGTTATTTTATGTTATTTTCTACTGATAATAACTGGGAATGATAATACGCCCAGTCAAATGCAGGCCCAGGATCTGTTTTACGTCCAGGGGCTATATGTTCGTGCCCAACGATGCGATCCATAGTGATACCAGGATAGGTTTTCATAATTTCAGTAGTGCAAGCGCTTAAAGCACAATATTGCTCTTCACTGTAAGGCATAGTATCAATGCCTTCTAACTCGATACCAATTGAAAAATCATTACATTTATCTCTGCCACCAAACTGAGATATTCCTGCATGCCAGGCACGTTGATGGAAAGGCACAAATTGCCAAACCCGACCATCTCTTCTAATCACCAAATGACTAGAAACTTTGAAATTAGATATCTTTTGATAAAAAACATGCTTTGAGCTGTCTAACTTATTTAAAAAAAAGTCTTTGATATCATCCCCATGAAATTGGCCAGGCGGTAAACTAATACCATGAATAACAAGAAGACTTAATTCTTGCCCAGGCCTTTCATCTTTGTTGGGCGACTGAAAATAAGTGGCTGACGAAATAAGCCCTGTATTTTTATCTATAACCATAATTTGTTTATGTTAGATACCATCATAAATTATTGCTTCGGGAATTATAACAAATTTAAGGTGTCTAGCGCATACTAAAAAACCCCAAAAAACAAAATTGGAGCAAATTAGTCAAAAGTTCTATTTTATCCGAGCTTTATCCCGAATAATTTCAAGATAAATATTATAGTTATCTAAATTAGATTATACTTATTAATACACTTCAGCACGAGATTATATTGGACAAATGAGCGAGCCAAATGAACCTAAACCTGAAAAAGAACAAACCAAAACCTATGGTCATTGGATGGGTATTTTGGCATGGGTGGCAGTACTAGCATTATTAACACTACTATTTGACAAATGGCTAGCTAAATCACTAAATCCCGGATATGTAGAACAAAAAGTTGCGACAATATCCGGCATTCAAAAAACTATCATTACACGAAATCGTTTTAATCATTACTTGGCTAAAGGTAAAATCAATGAGTATGATGTTATTTTTTTACTGGATACTGGCGCGAGTGATGTGGTTATTCCAGGTAAATTGGCAGAAAAAATTGGTCTCAAAAAAGGCACCGTAGGCCGTGCGAATACTGCGGGGGGGCTAATAGAAATTTACCGAACAAAACTGAGCAGTATTACCATAGGACACATTAAAATTAATAATGTCAGAGCCAGTATCAATCCTAGCATGAGCGGTACTGAAGTACTGCTGGGTATGAGTGCTTTAAAACACGTGACTTTTACCCAAAAAGGCGATGAATTAACCTTAAGTATTGATACTGAGCCATAGGTCCATTCTGGCTAAAAAAATACTAGCAACATCTTCTTCTTTCGGTTAACTCAAAGCTCTCTTCACCGCTCTCCACATCTAGTTTATGATAAGCTTCTGGTGAGTCTTTAGAGCAATCAGATATACCTTTTGCAACAGAAATTGCAGCATAAGTCGTGATAATTGGGACGCTAATCAGTAACGCTGTTTTAGCCACCTCAGTTGCACAACTACCTGCACCAGCAAAAGCGAGATCAGCGTGAATTGGAAGTGAAATATTTGCATCATGCGCAGTGACTTCGCTAATAAACTGCAAATAATTGAAATTTGTCGCATCAAATATAACACGGGCATCAACTGGCGGAGACGGTAAACAATTAAATCCCTTGTTCGCCACATTAAATATTGCACCCAATGTCGCTGTACCCAATACACCCATGCTGGCCACACAAAAAGTACTAGCCGTATGAATGCCGTTAATAAATTTTCTAACCTTTGACATAAATTGACTCACCTAAATCCATTTAGATGCTCTTAAGATTAAGGCAAAGTTATAGATGAAATCAAGTTATAGATGAAATCAAGTTTTATTTAATTGCAAACTATGGCTTCACTATGCTTAAAATTTTAAGATGAGGTGAATAGTTAATTATTTTTTTCTGCTATTTCATTAATATTGATTTGAGGTAAACCACTTCTTAAGATTACATCTTCAAACTGATGTAAGCCAGATGAAATATTATTAACTTGATCGTCATTCTTCTCATCTACACCCATGCTTTTTCGCATAATTTTTTCAGATAGCACATATAACGCTTCTAGGCGTACTTCTAAAGTCGACTGATAAGTCTCCTCTTGCTTTTGATAGCCACGCCACTCAGATAATGTATTTTCCTGAGTTTGAATAAGCTGTAAACTATTTTGCCATTGCGTTTGTAAATGGCCCATTTGTAAATGATGCGTCGTATAATTCGGAATTAACATATTTAAGCGTGATTTATTTTTCTTGCAATGCTGAGTTGCTTGTCGAATTTGTCCTGTTAATGACTCCATGAATAATTCTAAAGTTGTTGAAACATCCTTAGCCATTTCTATTTTTTTAATTTTGCCTTGGGTTTGTTCAAGAATTTTTAGCATGGCTGATAATTCAGATTCAAATTGTTGCATGCTTTGTACGATAAGCGTAACCATTTCAAAACCGGAAAGCACTTTGCCCCTACACGCCTGCGTCAATGAATATCCATCTTCTGTTATCTGGTTTAATCCTTGCGTTATCCCTTTTTGCTCATTCACAATACGACTATTTTCTGCTTGATGGTTTTTAAGTGAGCAATAATCACGTCTTAATTCGTCTAAATTTCTTAATAATGCGTGGCTCAATATACTCATCTGGTTTGAGCTCATGATAGGCGCCGTCTGCTGTTGGGCAAGATGTGAACGCATTGCATTCGTTTCTTTTGTTGATTGATTTACTATATCTGCTAAACGTTGGACTGACTTTATACCTTTTTTGAGTAAAGGATGTTTATACTGCTTAAAATCTAAAATTGTTGTACTCAATTTATCTTTATCTTGATACAAATCTATATAGCCTAATAGGTTAATGAAATGCGCAATTTCTTTTTCACAGGTCTTAGCCCAACGACCCACTTCCTCTAAGTTGTTTTTTAAGCTAACAACTTCTTGCTTAGACGGTGTGTGCGCTTCTATCATATAACCTTTATGCATTCCATCGACCATAATAGGTGTAACAAACCAGTCTGCGGTTGGTGAGCCATCTTGTAAAAATTCAGTTTTTTCTTCATATTGAAGTGCTTGTGTTAAGAAAGCCTTTAAGTGTTCTGTTTGTGCTCCCAGCGCCTGCATTAATTTTTTATTCGAATTTGTATTATCTCTTGATATATTTAGCAAACAAATCATACTTTCATTAATAAATTGTATGGTATTATCTTCATCAACAATCAACATCGCATGTTGAACACACTCTACAATATGTTCTATTTGTAACGGTAGAACAACTTGTGCCTCTGGCTCTATTAATGGCTCTGCTTGTATAGCCAATGTACCTTCACTAGGCAGAGATACAATATATTCTACAGCGACCTCATGAAATTCAACCACGGTGCCCATGCGAATTTTACACACAGTGATAGGTTTAAATAATGCTCTATAATTCTTGTCTGCTAAGGTAATATTCAAATGTAATGGCGCAACGAGATTATTCAATAGGTGCGTGCTAAAGCTGGCGTCTTTTTCGGTATTTAATTCTGAAGACATTGCCTCATGGAATAAAGCAACAATATTTTTTGAGTCACCACATGCTTTCACAGCTTCAATTTTGTTTGCTGATTGATTTGAATATTTTAATTGATTTTGTCTATCGGCTATTAATAAGGGTATTGATAGTGTATCTATGGTTGCAGCAATATTATCTAACGATAACGTATTCTTAATATATCGTGTAAAAAATATAGTACTAGATAATGCGACAGCAATAATACTACCACTGGCTGCTAGTGCCCAGCTTGCTTGGAAATGTTCTATAGCCTGGCCTATCAACACACCGCTACAAACCGGTATTACGGCTGTGGCAGCCCCTATCAAATAGATTTTATTTTGTGTTAATTTAAATAATTGCACTGTATTCCCTAATTTCATCCAGGTTAACGCATGACTATTTTAAAACCTCAATTCAATATATAGACCTAAGAATACTTTATGGTCATGAATGTTAAAATCGCTAGTATGAATAAGTGTAGGTGCAATATGGGCGCATGCAAGGAAAGGGTTGGAATTATAACTACTGTATAGTTTTGCAGAAATTTATGTTTGTATCATTCTTTAATTTCTAGAGATAAGTTGTTTTAGGTTAGCTATAAGGTGTCACCAGAAGAGCGTTACTAATCCATAGGGGTCTTAACTAATAATTCTGTATTGGCCCCAGTAGTCCCTGGGCCAATACCTCAAAGCCTCTATAGAACTAATTAGCTTCTTCCTCTTTGTTTTTAGAAGATTCGGATTTTTCAGACTCTTCAACTTTCAGTGTGATTTTATATTGTGCTTCATCACCGGTTAATTTAAAAGTATTGGTCGTATCCGGTTCTCTAGCCGTATTATCCTGATTAGGAATACTCCATTCTTTTGTTAACTGATTATTCTCCCACTTCACTTTTAACTTTAAAGAACCGATAAGATCATCAACATTCCATGGTGGCACGTCTCTTTCAACCAATGAGATTATTAGTTGTACAGCTTCATTTGGCTGTAATTCTTTTTCCCATAGGTTTACATTTTTAACCTGATCCAGATATGAAGATAACCAATGTGTTGGAAAGTCAGGCACCTGATAATGATCTGAAGTCTTAGTTGATGAATACTCTGTTATAGAAAAATATAATTCATCACCGCTCTCCTCCTGAGCCTGAGTTTTTTTGATGGAATCTAATTTGACAACTACATTCAACTTATCTTGTTCTGCAGCATATGCAGTTTGTAAACCCAGCAATGCCAATGATAATACGCTAACTTTAAGTAATGAACTAAACATAATATTCCTTCAATAATATCTGGTATGAGTATTTTGGGATTCTTATTTGAAACTGTGCATCAAACTTACTTTATTATCAAATAAATCTTTAAAAATAATTTTGGATTATTATAGTACAAAAAATTTTTGTAATCCCAGGTTGAATTTAATTCAAAGATAATCTTTAGTATGAATAAGTTATCGCAGCCGCATCATAACTATGATGAGTGCCTATTCATGCCATTTATAACAAAAGCAGTTGACTCTAAATTTTTGGTTTGTTAGTTTGGGGAGGCTATGATAATAAATAACGCTCAAGGACAGAATCAGTACAAAGTTTGTTGTCCTATTCACAAGATGGACTAACTTGTGCGTAATAATAATAAAATAATATAGCGTCAATCTTCGAAAAGCCCACCTTATGGTGGGTTTTTTTTGTGCTGTTTAAAAGTAAAAAAATTAGTCCAATTAATAACAAAGGTAAGTCGAAAAGTTAATTAAAAATTTTTAAAATCAACCATACACTTAAACAGGAAATTCCCTAACTTAAGATAGGCAGCAGAATAAACATTATATTTATTTAACTTAAACTTACGCTACCTAATTCAAAGGTGACTTATTTCTAAAAAACATACTGTTTAGAAATAATCAGCTAATTCAGTCAATGAAAATAATTCAGACGACATAACTTCATTTGTCATAAAGTTCTTGGCATGATTTTGTAATGTGCCCTCATGATTGAAACCTAAACGCTTTATTAAACCTAAACTTTTATCATTTTGTGTAGGAATATTAACCTCTACACGTTTAGCATTTAATTTTATGAATGCAAAACGCACCACTTCTGCCACAGCTTCTATTGCATAACCCTGACCTGTATAACGGGTATCAAACCAAAAATGAATCTGAACTAAAGACACGCCCCAATCTAATATTTTACAACTCACTTCACCCAGTAAATCATTCTGCCCATGTGCCCACACACACAAAAACAAATGATCATGCGCATAAATATCATGAGCTGATACTATACGATTATTTATATGTTGCTGTGCTTGTTCTAATGTCATATTGGCTTTCGCCCAAAGAAACCACGGCCCAAGCTCATTGACTGAAGCTAAAACTGCACTTTGAAAAGCTTGGGCATCTCGACTATCGGGTGGCATTAGTTTTAAGCGCTTTGTTTGTAGGATGGGCAAAGATAATTTAAAACTTTTGTCTGTAATATCTTTATTTTCTACACGAACTTTATATTGCTTCTCACTCTGAAACCATTTCACCTCTAAAGCTGGTAATCGTGCGCTATCGCAACATGCAAATAGTAAAGAGTCTGCAGGCAAACCGCTTTCACAATCTAAACAATAATTTTTTAATTTGGCTTCTAGGGTAAAACCACAACGTTGAGCCACTGCTACGCTCTTTGTATTTTCTGCTTGCATGCGTATTTGCACCCGCGTTGCCTGAAGTGCTTCTAACGTATAACGTGTTAACCCGATCACCAGCTCTGTAATCAATCCTTGCCCTTGATAGCCAGAGTCTATCCAATAACCCATCTCAAAATAAGGCTTGCTGACATCATTCAAATCATTGAAACCTGAGGCAGAGATAATCTTATTATCTTCTTTATGAATAACAACCATTGGGAATTCATCTGCCTCACCTGACTGCCAATCCAAGACGCCATCCTGAATAAATTCTCGTGTTGTCTGTAGGCTAGGATCTTTAGCCCAAGGCATCCAGCGCTGCAACATAGGCAAAGAACGATTGATTGCTTGATTTAATTCTTTTTCGTCTCCAATCTGAACAGGTCTAATCCGCAACCTGGGTGTTTCAATATAGTCTAAATGGTATATATTCATAATTTCAGCTTTTAGTCGCATTTGTATTGGGCAATTATGACTTACTTTAAACACAAAATTAATCTAAAACATAAAAATTAAATCCAAGTTTTATTTTATCCAACCAACTTATTAGTGTGGTGAGCTTTCAAAATAATGAGTGTATAACTCACAATTTTTAGGGACAAGCACGTGAATGACTTGTGGGTAAGTCATATTTCACTGATTATTACAGCGGTTTTTGTGTTGGTCAAAATATGAACACATGAAAACTTTATTGACTAATACAAGTGTTTGTTTTAATTTAGCGCTTGGTATAGCACCTGCAATAAAGGTAGAGCTAATTTTACAAAGAATAAGCTTTGATTGCACAGCACAAAATTTAATGTTTACTTATTGTAAATGTAATTTTTGTAACAACGGTAGCGAAGCTTATATGACGAAAAAATGGTTCTACCTTTATTGGAGCTATCTATTTTCGTTTTTTAGAAAAAGCCTATTTTGAGATATTCATGCTAAAGAAATTACCCCCCACCTTAAAAGGTGTTTTAAACGCCTTATTTTTAACTTTACACACTGTCTTTTGGTGTCTTCCACTATATGTATTTATTTTCTTAAAAATAATGGCACCCACCTCTAAAATGCGAAGCACTATAGATAAAGTTCTAGTTTGGATTGCTAATCATTGGATCAAAACAAACAATCTCTCAATGGCTTTAACCCATAATACTGATTATCAACTGCCCAATATCAACCATTTAAAATTAGAGGATTGGTATTTTATTATTTGTAATCATCAAAGTTGGGCAGATATACTTATCCTACAAAAACTGTTTCTACACAAAGCACCATTTATCCGATTCTTCATAAAAAAAGAATTGTTCTGGGTGCCTGTTATTGGACTTGCTTGGTGGGCATTGGACTTTCCATTCATGGCGAGACACTCTAAAGCAGCCATAGCCAAAAATCCCAGCTTAAAAACCAAAGATCTCGAAACAACGAGAAAAACCTGTGCTAAATTTCAACACCATACAGTGTCTATATTAAATTTTCTTGAAGGCACTCGTTTTACTCCTGAAAAACAAAAAAAGCAACAATCACCCTATCCGAACTTGTTGAGACCACGCATAGGTGGGTTTGCGAATGCAATATATACTATGGATAAAAAAATAACTCATGTCCTAGATGTCACGATCGTATATCCCAATGGTATTCCAACATTTTGGGATTTCCTGTGTGGCAAAATTCAGTCTGCCAAAGTGGATGTCAAACAAAGGGAAATCCCAAACGTATTTTTGTCTTGGAAAGATTTAGATAACCCTCATATGCGGCATCAATTTGGAGAGTGGGTAAATGGGCTTTGGCAAGAGAAAGAACAAACAATCCGCGCACTGACCAAAGTCTAATCTATTAGACCCATCCAAGCTGGCCCCATTAGATATTTTGGATAATAATACTTGCACTAGCACCTATTTTTACTACAAAAAATACTCCCCCTACACCAGCCACTCTAATTTCAACTCAAATAAATTAAAAAAATACTGACCAAAATAGTACCATCGGCCATTAAATTCGTCATTTTGTTGCCCCAAAAGCCGACATTAATATCAGGAAACTTATTGCTAATACTAATGTCCAATTCCTAATAGAAAGTTTTAATGCTTTTATTAATAACATGCGCGATTTTTATTTAATGCGTGAAGATTCACCAAAATTGGTTTAAACGGGGCAAGCAATGAGCGATAACAACCAGAATGATTCTAACAAACCAGTCAATGCGACAGACCAACAGGCTGAAAAGTCGAATGAGAAGGCTAGTGATAATGCTAATGGCAGCACTTCCTTTTTTAGTAAAATGAAACAAGCTTTTGCTAGCCTAGGGCCAGATGCTGAGCCAGAAGAGAACAAGGTTGAAAATCAGTCAGACAATTCTTTTAAAATAGATGCGCAACTCAAGACAAAAGTAGACAACAATCCTGAGGTCAAACCAAAAGATACTTCTAATGAATCTGAAGAAGGCGCTACTGATGATGTTTCTACGCCCCAAGAAACTAACGTCGCACCAGATGCTTCTACAGATACGACAGCCATAAACCAAGCTGCGGAAGGTGAAACAGAAACTGAAGCTCTCTCTGAAGAAGAGAAGAAGAAAAAGAAAGAAGAAGAGAAAAAAGAGCAAGAAAGTGGTGGTGATGAAATCACTAGTATTGAAGATATTGAAGCTTTAGATGAATCTGCTGCTGGCGCATCCGCTGGGGCCTCCGGTAATGAAGGCGGTGGTGGCCCACCTGTTTTAAGTCACGATGTTCGTAGTGCAGATGTGCTAAGTCAGCCTAGAGATCTTGATATTGGCGCGCCTCCAATAAAATTCGAGCCTGTTGAGCTACCTCTAATCGCCCCTGAAGAACCCATAGACCGTTTGCCTAATGCAAATAATGATGACATTGACGCTGAGGGTGAAAAACTCCTGGTTCGTGAAAGTAGCTTAGCTAATGGCAGTGATCCTGGCAATAGCCCATTAATCCTATTTGGTAATTTTTTAGCCAATGATGACTTAGGCGATGAACCTGTCACTATTACAGACTTATCCATACCTGGATACCCAACAGACAAATCAGGTGATCCTATCTGGACGATACAAACTGATGCCGGGCTACTTACGATTTATACAACAGATAGTGGTGGGTTTTCTCAAGGTGATTTCACCTATGAATTATTAAATGATATTAATCATCCTTTAGGTATGGGCAATAATGAAGTCATAGAAACTTTTGCCTACTCATTCAAAGATGTTGATGGGGATGCTGCTGGTGCCAATATTATTGTCACCATTGTAGATGATGTTCCTAGTATCACGGTAGAAAGTCGTAGCGATAACGACAGTATCCTAATCGTGGATGAAACAAATCTCGATATAAATGCTTCTGTTGATTTTTCTGGTGCCTTTAATGTCACAAGCCAGTATGGTGCTGATGGCCCTGGTAGCATCACGACACAATACACATTAGGTATTCCAGATGGAAATGGCACAGATAGTGGATTAGATGACACCGCAACAGGTGAAGATGTTCTACTTTATATGAATGGTACCATTATTGAAGGTCGTATCAGTGGGGATATTGTTGTATTCACTGTTTCCGTAGATGGCAATGGTATGGTTACTTTGGATCAAATTAGAGCTTTGATACATCCTGATGCCACAGATCCAGATGATGCGGTTACTTTAAGTGATGAAAATTTAATACAGTTAACCCGATCAGATACTATCATCGATGAAGATGGGGATATAGCAACTGATTCAGATTCACTGGGTATTGGGACCTCATTAATATTTAAAGATGATGGGCCTAGTATTGATGTTAAACGAGCCAATGTCAGTCTTGATATGC
>CAXBML010000042.1:0-19805 GCA_963976875.1 uncultured Coxiellaceae bacterium | reverse complement strand
TTGGTTTGGAAAACTGGCACTTATTAAAAAATGCCAAAGTGTTTCTCTTTATGACCAATATTATTTTACAGGTATCAGGCGGTATTATTTTAGGGTGGTGTGGATTTTACCTAGGCGAAAAATTAGGATTTAAAGTCATCAACTAAATCATCTGCCTCTTCAACCTGCACAGGGGTGCCTAGTGAAATTTGATTAGATTGAGTAACTAAGAATAATATTTTTACATTGTTTAGACTAATTCATATTAAATAATCAGGAATCTTACGGATGAGCTTCCCCCAAATAAAGTATGTCGCCTACAAAGGCGGTGGCGCCAAAGGATTTATTGATATCGGTGTCGGCCTGGAGTTTGAAAGGCTAGGTCTCACACCTAAAATTAGTGCCGTGGCTGGCACCTCAGTTGGTGCTATTTTTTCTTTATTTTTTGCCTCCGGCTTACCCGCAAAAAAAATAGAACAAATTGCCTTTTCGACCGACTTCGAAAAAATTATTCAAAATCATTGGGCGATTGTAAATGACTGGGATCTGCTGACCCAAGGGGGATTGCATGATGGCGCCGAACTACATCAATTTATTAAAGATTTTATAAAACAAATTACCGGCAATGAAAATACGACTTTTGCACAATGGGAGGCGCTAAAAGCGACTAACCCAAATCTAAAAAGCTTTACCGTAGAAGCTTGCAATATTTCTCGAGGCTTTAATGAAGTCTTTAGTGCCAAGAACCCCAGACTAAAAGATCAACCTATTTGGAAAGCCGTTTCGGCTTCCTCCGCTTTTCCTGTTTATTTTGAGCCCATAGAATTAGAATTAACCGACACAACTGGCACTCGCCAAAAAGAAAAATTTTCTGATGGTGGACTACAAAAAAACTGCCCTCTTAACTTATTTAACCTGCCAAACGGTGAAACAAATCCTGAAGCTATTGGTATTTGGCTAGCCTCTACAGCAGAAATTAATGTAATAGAAAACGATGAATTACCTCCTATTACGGATACTTCTAGCGCGATTAAAATTTGGGCCGCACAAGTCAATGCGTTATTAGAAGCGGATACGTTTAACTTATATGCTAATCGCTTTGAAAAACAAATGGTATTATGTAATAACTTAAATATCGGAACACTCGATTTTAATCTCACCGCTGAGCAAAAACAGATGCTCAAGTTATCCGGTATTATTAGTGTTTTTCAATATATGGCCCAACTCTACCCAGCATTTGCTGCTTTACATTATTCATTAGAACAATTTGATGAATTGGGTATCACCCAGGATAACTTAGAACGTTTCAAACTAGGAGAAAAAGGTGCCTTCCCTGCCAACACCTATGAATCTTTAATCGCTTTACTCAAGACACTGCCCAAACCTCAATCTGATTTGGAAACATCTGATTTGGAAACACTGGCCAAAGCTATGCATACTGTTACCCTAGAAAGTGATCCAGATGCTCTGCAAAAAGCTGTACTAGCGCAAAAACCAAAACCAGTTACATTGGCTAGAGATAACTTGGCCCAATCACCCACGGCTTCAGATACCATTTCTACGCATCCTCCAGTAGCTGAAGCTAAAAAAGCTGGATGGTTTAGTAATTGGTGGTAAAGGGTTTTATACCCATGCCTTATTTTCAGGCAAACAACTAATGTTGCTGAATGACTTTAGTCATCATATGATAGTGGACCACATATATTTGGCAAACATAAGTAGATATGGACAATCCAACTCATAATCAATTCAGCCAGAGAAATATTCTGGCTTTATTTATCTCACTCGTTTCATTCGGATTTCTGATACCGGGCGTTGTTTTATCGATGATAACCGTCAACACACGAGGTTCTGTTCAAGCGCCCCTGACGAATATAGGCATAGATTTTTTAAATACATCCAATTCTATTTGGAATACCATACAGCAATTATTTATCCAAGATTACTATTTTGTTGCGAGCATGATATTTTTGTTCAGCATCATTGTACCCGCCACCAAAGGGATTATGTTAGTGTATGTGATGTTGACTAAAAATCAAAAAATGCGCCGAGGAATGTTTGCTATTGTGAAAGCCATAGGCAAATGGTCAATGTGCGATGTATTTGTTGTCGCCATATTTTTATCCTACCTATCAACTGGCTCTAGAAGCTCTGGCAGTAACCACGAAACCACGATATTAGGCATCCCTATCGATATTAATATCTTAGTCGATATGACCGCCAAGCTTGAAATGGGTTTTTATTGCTTTTTAACTTACTGCCTATTGTCACTCTTGGCAATACAGCTATATGACAATAAGTAGTCTATTTATTTCAAAAAAGTGCTTAACAATAAACCTCTTACGTAGTAAGATTCCAAACTTCTATATATATTGATCACTGAGGGTACTTTATGACTCCTAAAGCTTTTTTGGTGTTTTTACATTTCGCTCGCCAGCATCTTGAGAAAATTGATTTTTCAGTTGTATTTAAGCAAAGCAGTGAAGAATCCGCTAAAAATTATTATCACCATACCCTGTACAGAGTGGCTAACCAAGATAAACCTTTTGAGGCGTTATTAGAAGATATGAAGCCCTTTGTCAGCCCGAAAAACCTAAAACTGTTTCAATGTGACGGCCGGTTTTGGTCCTATGTTTTAGTCGATGCTTTTCAGAAAACCCACGTTACAAAAGAAACAGGCGATAATACGGCAGCGATACAACTGTCCAGAGACTTAAAAAAAGCAAAGCTTAAATCAGGTAAAAATCGTATACCCCACACGACAATTGAAGAAGTTTTTAAAAAATATTTACAGTTACTCAAATTAACCAAACAGCATAAATCGGTTGAGACAATACACTCACTATTTCATTATTTGCATACATTATGTATCAGTCAAAATGGTAAACTAGAACAAAACAAGGTGGGTATGTTGGCGACCTACTTTTCTGCCGCTTTAATTGACGCGCTACAAATTAACATTTTTGAAAATCAAAAAACTCAGTCAGACAAGCTCGCTCAGGTATACCAGCTTGCTCAAACAGTGAATACTTGTTTGCTCACAAGTGATTTATTTTCCAAAGCTTACATTCCTCCCCTAGCGATAGAACAGATATCTGAAAACCAGGAAAACCAGAGCATGCTTAATCAATTTGCAGAATTTAACTTATCAAAATTTAGAGCCACAAGCTCAGAAAGTGAAAATAGTGATATGATTGTTGATAATGTTCCAATGGAACAGCAAGACGGTTCTAAGAAAAAATTAGGTCGTTAATCTGAGATAATAATTTATTGTCACACCAACAATCGTTGGTGTGACAAACACTCTCTATTCTTAAATCTTGAAGCTCTCTATGAATCTTTTGTTCTAGAGGCTTTCTTACGCTCATGTTCTTTTAAGAATTTCTTTCTAAAGCGTATCGATTTAGGTGTGACTTCCATCAATTCATCCTCATTAATGAACTCTAAACCTTGTTCTAAAGAATGATTAATCGGGGGGGTTAAAATAATACTTTCGTCAGTACCCGAAGCTCGTACATTGGTTAATTGCTTCGGCCTAATGGCATTCACAACCAAGTCGTTGTCTCTTATATGCAAGCCAACAATCATACCTTCGTAAACTTCTGTTTGCGGGCCAATAAATAAACGGCCGCGTGCCTGTAAGCTAAATAGAGAATATCCTGTGGCTTTACCATTTAAGTTAGAAATCAATACGCCATTCTTGCGCTGTGCATCAACACCTGCCTTATAAGGACCATAATGATCGAACACATGTGCTGCAAGGCCTGTTCCGGATGTCGCGGTTAAAAACAAACCATGGAAACCAATCAATCCTCTAGCAGGCACAATATAATCTAAACGCATACGGCCTTTGCCATCTGCCATCATATTCTTCAGTTCTGCCTTACGAGAGCCTAAAATTTCCATGACGCTGCCTTGATGCTCTTCTTCCACATCCAAAGTCAGCAATTCGTAGGGCTCTTCTTTACTTCCGTCTTCTGCGATATGCATAATGACTTCAGGTCTTGAGACTGCGAATTCATACCCTTCACGGCGCATGTTTTCAATCAGAATAGTTAAATGCAATTCACCACGACCTGACACTTTGAACTTATCAGGATCAGGTAATTCTTCAACTCTCAGAGCAACATTATGTACACATTCTTTGAGTAAACGTTCTCTGATCTGACGACTGGTAACAAAATCACCCTCTTTGCCACAAAAAGGAGACTTATTCACTAAGAACATCACGCTCATCGTAGGTTGATCCACCTCTAATGGTGGTAATGCTTCTACTTGACTTGGATCACATACTGTATCCGAGATATCCAGCGGTGTAATACCCGTAATAGCAATAATATCACCAGCACTTGCCTCTGCTACTTCAGTACGCTTCAAGCCCATATGGCCCAAAACCTGTAAGACTTTTCCAGAGCGCGTTTTGCCGTCTTTGCTAATAATAGAAACGGGCATATTTGTTTTAACCGTGCCACGAGTGACTCGGCCAACACCAATGGTGCCCACAAAACTAGAATAATCCAAAGAACTGATTTGCATTTGGAATGGCCCATTGGGATCACAATCCGGAGCAGGTACATACTTAATAATAGACTCAAATAGCGGCTTCAAATCTGTACCAGGGTTGTCCAAGTCCAAGGTCGCAGTACCATTCAGCGCAGAACAGTAGACGATTGGGAAATCGAGTTGCTCATCGGTAGCGCCCAAATCATCAAATAAATCAAAAACCTGCTCAACAGCCCAATCAGGTCTTGCCCCATTGCGGTCAATCTTATTGACCACAACAATAGGTTTGAGCCCTTGTTTAAACGCTTTTTCAGTGACGAAACGTGTTTGAGGCATAGGCCCATCAGCGGCATCCACTAGCAACAATACACTGTCAACCATAGACAATACACGTTCAACTTCACCACCAAAATCAGCATGGCCCGGGGTATCTACGATATTGATTCTGTAGTCTTCCCACTCAATCGCCGTATTTTTGGATAAAATCGTGATACCACGCTCTTTTTCCAAGTCGTTGGAGTCCATAATACAAGTACCATCGTCTTTACGACCCAATGTACCTGATTGTTGTAGTAATTTATCAATTAGCGTGGTTTTACCATGATCCACATGCGCGATAATCGCAATATTTTTGATCTCTTGAGACACCCGAACCTCGAAAAAAAAGTGATGTGTGATGAAGCCAGCTAATATAACACAGATGCGGGACTCTGTCCTCAACATGTCTTAGGTTATTAGAGTTGGAAAGTTTTATTAACGCCCACTAGTTTGTTAGCTAAATCTTTTGGTGGTGCTTTAACTGGCTGCCTTGGGTTAAATCATTTCTGCAATAAACCAAGATGCTTTAAAACCCAAACTGGACCAATCAGCAAAAAAAACAAATCCTGCATAAAAGCGGGTTTTTTACCTTCGATTTTATAGCCTATAAGCTGCCCCAGCCAAGCCGCAATAAAAACCGAGATAAACAGATAAATTAAAAGATCGGGATAGGGGGAGTACTGATGTAGTAAATAAAAACTAAACAAACAAACTATACTGACCAATAGCATTAACAAGGTAGCCAACTCCGATAACTGCCAATAGAACCACAGTCCTAGCAAAATAAATAATTTGACCCAAATTCTTGGAAAAACAGCCAAAAATTCTGGCGCAGGTATAGACCAAATGACACCCAATAAACTCCAAAATATCAACAGTACACAAACCATATGAATCACAATATTCACGGGGTTCTTGTGATAAGCTGCGTAACGCTCTAACCATTCATTCAGTGTTTTCATAAATTTAAAGATTAATAGTCTACATTAGTTATATTATCGACAAAACTTTGTGTCCAATGGATAAATTAACAGCTGCCGCCAGCGTGATTGCCTTTTACCGTGCTCTTACGAGTATTGTATTATTTTGTATGATAATTATCACCTCCTACCCTTCTCTTGCCGCAAAAAACCAAAGCATAGCCCAATCAGGGCAAGAATTTGAACTGAATACTGCTCCGGTGATCGTTGATGGTAACCTTTTATTTAATATTAGAGGCGTGACAGGGTTTCCTGCTCAATTCAGAGCTAAAAAAATAGCACAAAAAATCAGTGACCTTGCGGCCGATGAGACATTTAACATTGAAGATATCTATACCAAGGAAAATGATTTCGCTAGTACTATCATGGCCAAAGAGCAAATACTATTTTTATTGGTGGATGCCGATGCGGCACTGGAATATATGAATCGCACAGTACTTGCACAAGCTTACATTATTAAAATTAAACAAACCATTGAAGAATATCGCCATGCTCGACGATTATCAACTTTGATAAAAAATACAATTTATGTAACCCTTACTGGACTGGCATTAGCTGTCGCATTATTTTTTGGCTTAAAACTATATAGGTGGTCAGATAATAAACTCTCCCAAATCTATAGTGTTAAATTTAAAGGTTTAGAGTTAAAGTCTTAGAAATTAATCAAAACGGAACATATATGGTCTATTGTTCATGCGCTTAACAAAACCATAGGGATCTTGACGGCATTCCTCCTTAGTTATGGTTATGCCTACTTTACCCTATCCCAATACCCATGGACCAATGGCATGGCAAGGTGGATTTTACGCCTGGTCATTGACCCCATAAATAATATTTTAACCGCAGTTACTAGCAATATTCCCAATATCATATTTCTCATTATTCTATATTTTATCACTCGATTCGCATTAAAAATCATTAGATTATTTTTTAAAAAAATCGCGAACTCTGATATCAAACTAGAGAATTTTGAAAAAGACTGGGCCTGGCCCACTTACAGATTAGTTCGCCTGTTTGTCATTATTTTTGCCCTAGTTATATCATACCCTTACATACCTGGCTCAGGTTCTGATGCATTCAAAGGCATCTCAATTTTTATCGGCGTCTTATTTTCTTTGGGCTCATCATCGGCTATAGCCAATATTATTGCAGGTTATAGCATGATTTATAGACGTGCTTTTCAAGTTGGCGACAGAATAAAAGTAGGAGAGTTTATAGGGGAAGTCACAGAAACGCGTTTATTAGCAACCTATATCCGCACGCCAAAAAATGAAAATATCGTAGTGCCCAATTCTAAAATCCTCAATCAGGAAGTCGTAAACTATAGCTTACTCGCAAGAGAACAAGGCATTATTTTACACACAACTGTTGGTATAGGTTATGAAACGCCTTGGCGCCAAGTAGAAGCCATGCTACTGATTGCTGCTGAGCGAACTTCAGGCTTGCTCAAAAATCCCAAAGCTTTTGTGCTACAACAGTCTCTAGGAGATTTTGCCATTACTTACGAAATTAATGCTTATTGTAAACAACCAAATAAAATCCCTAAAATTTACTCTGAGTTGCATAGTCATATAGTGGATGTATTCAATGAATACGATGTTTCAATTATGACACCTGCCTATGAACACGATCCTGAAGAACCTAAACAGGTTCCTCAAAATCGATGGTATACGGCACCCGCGAAAAAAACTAACCAGAGTAAATAAAATCCGCTTTACTGACGAATACGCATCTTTTGATTCGGTTGCTCATCCCCAAAATCAAGTTCTTCATCACAGTATAATAATGCATCAACCTTTGAACTTTCTGATTCTGTGCTTTTCGGGACCGTTGCTTTTTTCTGACGTTCAAAATCTGGCACTAATAGTACTGCAGGTAGTGATTTTATCGGACAATAAACTCTGGCGGCTCTCTGAGCTTCCTGTTTTTCTATTTCGGCCTCTTTCTCTACTAAAGCTTGTTCTTGCGCTAATAAATCTGCCGGATTGTCATGTGGTTTTTTATATCTTTCACTAAAAACTTTTTTTAAGTAGACGGGTTGCAATTCAAGACTTTCTTTTTCTGTACCTCGCTCTAGCACCCACATATCTTGACGCAAAACTAAATAATCTTGCCAATTTTGATACAGGTTCTCACAAGCGTCTAATCTATTTTTCAGTTCTACATGTAAATCTGTGCCTGCATACAAAGGCGCCCACTCTGTTTCTGATCGCGCTCTGATGGCTGCAAATATTTTTTCGACCGTCATTGCATCTTCATGTCGTGGCTCGGCACGCAAATCATCAATGGCTGGATCTGCAAAATAATTATAATTCGTCGCATGATCAATTAACTTCTGACAAGACTCAAATGCCTTTCTCACAATGGCATCATCTATATGCTCTAAAATTTCTGCCGGGATATCATCGGGCACCGTATTGATCAAATCATATTGCTTTGCTAAGGATTTAACTTGATAAAACCTTTCCAAAAAAGGGATAATCTTATTCTCTTTATCTTTATCGTCCTCATCCTCTTTCTCTTCCGCGCTTTCTATCTCTACGCTTTGAATAATACTATTCTTGAATCTTAAGGCATCTACAGCAAAAATAGAGCCTTCACCAAATGATGGTGCATAAATAACATCAGTTTTATCTTTTAATTCAGCTATACTACCAGCACTCACAATCACTTCGGCTAGTTTCTCATCCATTTTATCACGAAACAAATTAAGCGTTTTTTCTAATTCTTTTTTATGAACTTTCTCTGTCTTCTTATCCAAAAATGAGCGTTCTAATTCCACCATTTGCTGATAAATAACCTTGATATCATGGCCTGATGCAAAAACCGCATTTTCAGCTCGGATAACATGACCTGATAAAGCCACGTCGCCTGTTTCCTCATTCATAACATGTGTTTGATAGCGCAGTTTTGCTATATTTAAGAGCTCCAGTAACCCTTCAAATAAGTCTAAATCTTCTAGGTGCTCAGATTGTTCAAATCCCAGTGCTTTAAGATCATAATTAAAGAATTGCTCATCTCTACCTTCTAACCATTCGGGATAAAAACTTAAAAAAGTATCACTGTCTGCGGACAAAACTTTGTCCTCATGCTCGCCTGTTAAGTTGTCTTTTTCAAACTCTGTTTCGTACAACAATTTTAATGTATCGATTAAGGCTTGCTTAAAACGCATTCCGCTGCTTAGCGATAAATCAAAATAATTTCTATATAAATGCTTTTGAACTAATTTTGCATGCTCTAATAAGCGATGGATAGGATGTGGCAACTCACCCTGAAACTTAAAATTCTCATCGATAATATAGTCTTCTAGCTGATCAATTAATTTTGATAGATTGTCTTTATATTTGGCACTATTAGCGACATCAGCCTCTGTCGCCTGGTAATGCTTTATGACCGCAATTAGTGCATCACCCGTATCTTTGGTCTCAAGTAGTTGTTTGCTGAAGATTGGTTGGTAATTTGTCGGCATGATTTAAGCTATCCAGATAACAATATGATAAAATTATTTGGCATTCTAACACTTGAACCCCTGTAGCTCAAATCTACCCCCACCCTAATGCTTCAATATTCAATAATATTTAGTGTATTTACATCTCAATTCATAACCAAACTCGCAAAACAAAAAAATACTCCCAGGCTATTTTCAAAATGCTTACCGTGGTTGTAAAACTAGAACAACCCAGATCAGTTACAACAAAACAGGCAGCAACTAAGATTGTATCCAGAGGTAACACACCCTAACATATTCTTAAAAAAGAAAAATTCAAGCCTTTGTTAGAATGTCCCCAGTCTGTATTCTGCATTTTATCAATAAAGTTTTTGTTGAATGCTGAAACTAGACTTTAGAGCGAAAAACAAAAAAATACCCAGAACCAATTCTTGACAGGCATGAACCAACCGTTTAAAGTAAATTTTTCTTGTCAAATCAAAAACATACCAATTTTACTTATAAGATAGACCGCAATGATCAGATCGCCCATACGTACACTAACGCCTGAAGATTTCCCTCTTATTTTTAAGTTACCCTCTCCTAGAAAGCAAGAAATCATTCGCACCATGGGTACGGAAATGCAAACACTTTATGTCACCTGGGAAACAGAAGAAAAACATCGACAATTAAAAATACAACAAGAAAAGTTTAGAGCAAAAGAAGCTCGCGAAGACGCCAATGCAATAAGCGTATATTCTAAACATACAGAAAGATTTACACCTCAATTCAATGTTTTACCTGCTGGTACCGATGCTAGGACTCGTGCTAATATTTCAACTTATACGCCACCTGAAATTACGGTCACACTCGCATCTGAGGAATCAAGTGACACACCGAGTCCAATAAAACCAGAGTCAAACCGCTTAGCACCTTAAAGATACAACATTTGAAATCCACGATAGAGATATTTTTGCTACTAATAAAAATTATCTCTATCTGATTTTTTTAACTGTGATGAATCACTTCGTTAAACTCTGATATTTTTCCATTTTGTAATGTCATATATCCCGCCACGTGCACCGTATCTTTCTGATTTTTTGCCTTCTCTATATTAATGGTATATCGCAAATATACTTTATCTTCTTTCGCTGCCACATGAATAAACTCGCCTATTTGCATAGAATATAATTTTTCTTGAAACTCTCGAAAATGTATCAAATGCTCATCAATCCCAGAGCAAACCAATTGACCATTTGTAATCATTTTTGCATCTTTTGTAAAATACTCTGCAACCATATCTTTACTCAATACCAATTGAGAATCCGGTGTTGTGTGCTGATTAAACCAAGCAAAAGTCTTTAAAACCTGCGCTTTATTTACTTGCTCTTGTTTAAGCCCAGGAGATAAATTTACTCGATGATAGACACGATCAACCCCCAGCAAAACAACTATGCCTATTAAAATACATACAAAATAATTCATCATTAAACCTCATTACTATACTGCCCATTTCAATATGGCGCCCCAAATTTTAAAAGGCGCTCGACTAGGTGAATATTACTTTATGCTGACCGATCGGTCAACTATTGAGCCAAAAAAAAGACATGGATATACACGCAAAACAAATTAACTAAAATTAACTATCGGCAGGGTAAAAATGATGCCTGATTAACACCTGAGTAGGGTCGTAAGAATTAGGCGAGGACGAGGATTTACTCGCCCTGTTTCGCTTTTAGGATATGCTTAGAAATAAGCTCGATATAATCTTGCTCTCTTTCTTTTAAAATCTCATCACCAATTTTTTGTGATTGTTTAGCCAATTGCGCATTAGTCTCAACCAGCTTTTTCCCAATCGGACTTTTATAAAAAGTAATTAATTCTTGCAGCTCTTCGAGAGTATAATATTCAGAATATAGCTCAGCTAATTTATCCATTGTATCTGGCGAAATAAATATTTCATAAAAAAATTGTTTTAGATCCAGCTCTAATGCTTCCGTAATATACTTTGCAACATTAGGATCTTTTTTTAGGTTATAAACAAATTTATTCACTGATACTTCTGAAGCATTCTCAGCGAAGTTCGTCTCCTCAGCCCATACTTTCATTAGCTGCACATATAAGGGGGATGGCCCTTCATTCGCATACAAGCCAAAACAACTCACACTTATTAAGACAATAAAAATAAGATTCCATTTTTTTAAAAAATAACTCATCCGCTTCCTCTGTGAAGTTGCGTAGCTTAAAAGCCATGTATCACCTAACACTATGACACACATAATAAAGAATAACCTATCTTTAGACAACGCGCTAATAATCGACAAAACTAGACCCAGCACGAAGTTTTCCTGGGATAGACAAGACATCTAGATAATCCATATACTAATATATATGATTACAATATTGTATTTATTATTCTAACACCAATACCAAGGTAGGTTGTTAACTATGAATAGGTTAAAGTTTTTACTTTTCACGAGTCTTACCATGTTTTCTTGGTCTGTAATGGCCGCTGAAACCATACCACTGATAGAACGACCAGAAACCAATGATTTTATTCAACACATGATCAAAAAACATCGTTTCAACGAAACAGAACTAACTTCTTGGTTAAAGGACGCTAAAATTCAACCTCAGATCATCCAATCTATGTCCAAACCAGCAGAGGGTTTACCCTGGTATAAATATAAAAATATTTTTTTAAAAGATAGTCGCATACAAGCAGGCGTGGAATTTTGGAAAAATAATAAAGATGTCTTGGCTGCCGCCCATAAAAAATATGGCGTACCAGAAGAAATTATCATCGCTATCTTAGGTGTTGAAACCTACTACGGTAAATATGCAGGAAAAGACAGGGTCATAGACTCTTTGGTCACATTATCCTTTGATTACCCACCCCGTTCTAAATTTTTTAAGTCTGAATTAGAACAATTTTTGTTGTTATCCAGAGAAGAAAAATGGGATCCCACTGTTATTAAGGGTTCATATGCTGGTGCAATGGGGCAACCTCAATTTATATCCAGTAGCTATAGACATTATGCCGTTGATTTTAATAAAAATGGCAAAAGAGATCTGCTCAATAGCATAGAAGACAGCATAGGCAGTATTGCTAATTATTTTAAGCGCTCCGGTTGGCAAAAAAATGAGCCGGTTGTTTTTCCAGCCACTGTGTCTGGTGAAGCTTACAAAAATATAAAGACCAGTCGTTCCTCTCCAAAACCTACTTATAACCTAAAGGAAATGGAAAAATCTGGCATCACTCTTAAAGAAGGTGTACCAGCCGATAAAAAACTCATGAAAGAGAAATTTGCTTTAGTCTCCTTAGAAGAAAAAAATGAAACTGAGCATTGGTTAGCCTTACAAAATTTCTACGTCATTACTCGATATAATCGCAGTAGCCTTTATGCAATGGCAGTTCACGAACTTAGTCAATCAATCAAAACAGCCTATAATAGTAGTAACGCAGAAACGGATAGCTCGAATATATAGGTCAATAATGTTTAGAATACGTGAGAATGGCTATAAAATTGCCTGTACATTGATCATATGTACAATGATGTCAGGATGCACTTTATTTCCTAAGAAAAAAACAGGGGCTGAGGGCGATGGCCCCCCCCTAGTGCACCGTGATGTCTCAAAAATACCTAATGCCATCCCTAGAGTTGAGCCCTTCAGTCGTTATGGCAACCCCAAAACATATAAAGTATTTGGAAAAAAGTATAAAGTTTTATCCCATAATAAAGGCTACCAAAAGAAAGGAACTGCCTCATGGTATGGGCGTAAGTTCCATGGCCGTCGAACCTCAAGTGGCGAACCATACGATATGTTTGCAATGACAGCGGCTCATAAGTCCCTACCTCTACCGACTTATGCCAAAGTGAAGAATCTAACGAACGGCAAAGAAATTATTGTCAAAATTAATGATCGTGGTCCTTTTGTGGGTGATAGACTTATTGATCTCTCTTATACTGCCGCGAAAAAATTAGGCGTCTATGATACTGGGACGGCCAAAGTATTGGTCACAGCTATCGATCCCAAGAAGTATAAAAAGTATCACCCCAAAAAAGCAGCGAATGTTATCGCATCTAAAGCCAGTTACCAAAAACCCTTATATCTGCAACTCGGGGCATTTAGAGATAAAAATAATGCGCATAAAGTTGCTACTCATGCACATGCAGTAGAAAATATCAGCGATAAATCTTTAATTAAAGTCATATCCCCACAAAAACTATCTCTATCACAATTATATAAAGTTAAAGTAGGGCCACTAAAAACAATCGAAGAAGCAAAGCAACTAAAACAGGACTTAGCAAAACTGGCAATTTTGAATGCGGCGATTGTTTACGAATAAATTTTGCGCTGCGCCAAATTTAGCTTTAAAATTTATTACGTAAATTTATTAAATATGTAAGTTTAATTTCTTATGTTAAACTATTATTTATAATAACTTGATGCAATTTGATGTTTAAAATTTGTACAAATTCACTTACAGTCATTTCTAATACTTCGTGGGGCAACTGACATGAATAAATTTATAGTGTTACTCAAAGGAATCTGCCTTTTTATGATTCCTACACTGGCTTTAGCAATAGCCGTTCCAAGCGCACCTGATTTGGATGTAGAAGCCTACATACTAACAGACTTCCATACCAATAAAATTATCGCAGAAAAAAATTCCGACCAAAGAATCGATCCTGCCAGCATGACGAAAATGATGACTGTCTACGTGATCGACCAAGAGCTCAAGCATGGCCGCATTACAGAAGAGGATGAAGTTAATATCTCTGAGAAAGCCTGGAAAATGGAAGGCTCTAGAATGTTTATTGAAAGCGGCAAAAAAGTCAAGGTTGGCGATTTACTCCGCGGTATTATTATTCAGTCGGGCAATGACGCATCTGTTGCGATGGCAGAATACGTTGCGGGCACAGAAGAAGCTTTTGCGGAGCTGATGAATCAATATGCTAAAAAATTAGGTATGAAAGACACGAATTATATGAATTCAACAGGTATGCCTGATGATGACCATTACACAACAGCCAAAGATTTAAATATCATCGCACAAGCCCTTATTCGTGATTTTCCAGAAAGTTATTCTCTATACGCTGACAAATGGTTTACTTTTAATGGTATCAAACAACGTAACCGCAATAGATTGCTTTGGAGAGACCCGAGCGTTGATGGCATCAAAACAGGCCACTCTAGTACTGCGGGTTATTGTTTGGCCGCCTCCGCGCAAAAAGATGATATGCGCCTTATCGCTATTGTCGCAGGCGCAGATAGTGATTCTCGACGCAACCAAAGCACACAGCAGCTATTACGTTATGGCTTTAGATTTTATGAAACGCATCGTCTATTCCCTGCAAGACAAGCGATTGAAAACCCTCGTATTTGGATGGGCACACAGAAAAAAGTCGGCTTAGGTATCACCGATGATTTATATATTACAATCCCTCATGGAGAATATGATAAATTAGATGCTAAAATACATGTTTCAGATAACGGTATGCGTGCCCCAGTGAAAGAAGGCACTCTGCAAGGCACACTGACTGTAAAACTAGGCGACACTTTAATCGCTGAAAGGCCAGTGGTATCGCTTGAAGACATTCAGAAAGGTTCGATTTGGATGCAGTTCCAAGATTATGTTAGTCTAGGCATCCATAAGATTTTGAAACCTAAGGATTCTTAATGTCCGACGTTAAATCGTCTAGTAAACTGAGCTTCCCTTGCAAGTTTACGTTTAAAATCATTGGCCTAGCCAATGACCAATTCGAAGGAGAAGTGGTGGGTATCTTAAACCGCCACTTCCCACAGATGGGCGAAGGTGCAATTACACTAAGAGACAGCAAAAATAAGAAATATTTATCTTATTCTGTGACTATCGACGCTCAGTCACAAGCGCAGCTAGATGCAGCCTACACCGACCTCAGCAAAAACCCCAAAATATTGTTTGTTCTATAAGTCATCAACTCTATGTCTCCGAATTATCTTCTATTTCATGAATTCCAAAGAGCCCAACCTTATGAAGCTATATTTCATTCTATGCGAGATTTTACTCTGGCACGCAATCCAGGCCAACAAGACGAAATCTGGCTAATGGAACACAACCCCGTATTTACCCAAGGCCAAGCGGGTAAAGCAGAACATATACTCAACCCAAATAAGATTCCCATAGTGCAAAGCGATCGAGGCGGGCAGGTAACCTACCATGGGCCTGGTCAGCTCATGATTTACGTCTTATGGGATCTCAAAGCGTTAAATCTCAGCGTACGCAAGCTAGTCTGTACTCTAGAAAATCTGGTGATAGCGCTACTCAAACAGTACGGTATCACAGCCCATCGTATTGAAAAGGCACCTGGCATCTATGTAGATAATCAAAAAATTTCCTCACTAGGACTGCGTGTAAAAAAAGGGTGTTGCTATCACGGGTTAAGCCTTAATGTTGATATGGATCTTACCCCTTTTGAATATATTAACCCCTGCGGATTTACAGACTTAAAAATGACGCAAATGAAAGATTTTATACCCGAAGTCTCAATGCCAGAAGTAAAAAAGAAAGTACAAGCCTTATTAGAATCTCAATACCAGTTACAACAAAACCAAACGATAGACACAGTGTCTTAATTATATTTACTTATTCTTTCTACCGCGTATCTGCGAGGCCGCAGGTGACACTTCCTCCTGAGGGGAATTGGTTGCTGCACGACGTTCCTGAGCTATTCTTTGCTCTTGAGCCACTCTAAACCCAGGGAGCAAAACATTGTTACGAGATAATCCTCGCTCGGATTCCGATGCTCTACTCTCAGAGCCAGATGCTCTATTCTCAGAGCCAGACGCCCTATTCTCAGAGCCAGACGCTCTATTCTCAGAGCCAGACGCTCTATTCTCAGAGCCAGACGCTCTATTCTCAGAACCAGATGACGAATATTCAGAGAAAGCGCTATCCAACTCCTTATTCATATTCTCTCTCGAAGCCGATAGCATATCAACTGCAAAATTATTTGCTAATTCAATATGCTGTTGCAATTGACTCATTATGCCAGATTTAGCGCCACTAATAGCATATTCTTTGCCCATACCACGTGCCGCAGCAGTGAGATTAGAAACAATACCTTTGGCGTTTGGACTGTATCCCATCTTTTGATCAATATCAGGCGCTAATAACTCTATCGCCAAGGTCTCTTTTTGCACCAACTCGACTTGAGATATAATATTATTTAATGAAGAGACTAAAACCATATATTGATTAGAATCTTTTAGCTCGCCTTTTTTAGCTTCATTGGTCAACCTGGTATACTCTTCCTGAATAGCCAATTTAACAGAAACAAACCTATCGTTTAATGCACTTTGTTCATTTACAGGAGGGGAAGAAAATTCATCTCGCAATGATTTTAACTGCTTAGATAGTATTTCTTGTTGTTCTTTTGCTTCTCCGAGTCTCCTTTCTAAAGCCGTAGTATCATTTGAATAAATATAGCCTTTATTCTGTTTAATTTCAGACTCTAATTTACTAATTGAATTATCAGTCAATACTATTCTATTGTTAAGCTCAAACAAATATTCTGTACTTTGAAAACCCAGACCTTCCGCTAATCCTGCCATCAAAGCGGCTGAACGATCAGGGCTCCCAAAAGACATACTTTTAAATGGATCCGCTAAATCAGGATAATTTGATTGAAACCGATTATTTGTGGTGTGCAATAATTCCATACTGGACACGATATTCATTATGGCATCAAAACTTTTTTCTCGAATGTGTTTCTGGCATTGTTTTACAACAGCATCATTAATGGATTCAGGATCGCCTGCCAAATCCCTACCAGTGAGTTTTTCAAAAACAGTTTTACCGATAGCTTCTAGGGGAATCATTGTCACGCCCAATGTTGCTTGTCCGTACCCCGCTGCTGTGGATAGCTTTTCGGAAGCCCATTCCCCCCAGCCTTGTTCTATATTTTTAGTCTCAAAACGCGGGCCAGTTGTCTTGTCTGTGCCAAGCTGATAAGAATCACGTTGTTTGGTATATTGTTGAAGCTGAATCACAGGTCCTTCTAACATAGACATAATGGTACTGTCGAAGTAAGCCCCTAATTTGTTGGCAATAAATGAGGCTACTTTACCTGGGTTTTGTTGTTCGATTTGATCTAAGCTTGTCATATAAACCTGATCATATGCTTTTTTGGATAGGTCCGTAATGTTATAGGCCGAACGCATTTGTCCAATTGCACTCCCAATCATGAAAAGATCTTCTCGCTCGCCTAGTGATAATTGATCCGATTTTTGGCTAACACTCGTAATCCCTTCTTGCATGCTTTGTAGCAAGCCAGCTATTTCTTTTGGTGTGGCCTCACTAAAATCAGGCATATGAAAATTATTCTCTTCATCTTTAAAAGCAGCTGACAAAACAAAAGCGCGCTCCTCTAAATCCTTGATGATGTCTGGGTGGGCTTGAGATTTAACTAATTTAGCATGTTGCTTTTGAAGATCTTCAAAAATAGCATTCATCAAGTCCTCACCGCCTAGCTTGACTGAATTCTTAATAACAGAAACTGCTGTTTTTTGCCATTGACTTAAGGCTTTTGTAGTAATTTTACCTACCATTGTTTGCACTTCACCTGAATCATACACCTGATCATTCACAGTGCCTGATTTTTGCCATAACTGCGTTAATTCTGCTGGAGATTTCCCTTTCATTGAGACAGATGATTTGCGCGAGTTTGTGTTATCTCTATCAACCTGATTAAGACGCTCGGAAACAATACGAGACCAGTTTTCCTGCATTATTGTAAACTTATAATCTGCTAATAAGACACTTTCTTTTGACCCTTTTAAAAAATCTTCCATTTTGCTATTTAGGCCCTGAACCAAAGCTGTTTTCAAATGACTTGATATATGAGAGCTTGCAGACTGAGCATTAGGATTATAAATATTTTCTTCTATGTTATTTTCTCTCAGCAATAACGTCACTGTGCTTTTCATTCTATCTTTAGAAGTAAGTTGCTCTGCCATTTCTTTATAATGATCTAAAATCAACATGTAATTATCTGACTTTTTAATATCTTTCCCGACCGCAGCATGCTCCTTGGACAACAAACCATTAACAGCAGCAATACCCATATTGGGATCGCCTCTTTGACTATTTAAAAACTTTTCAAATGCAGCTTCTTTTTCAGCTTCATTTGCATAATATAATTTTTCTATTGAAGAAATATCCTCAGCCGGGAAACCAATCGCCTTGGCCATATCCACGATAAAATCATTGAATTTTGGGTTGTCAAAACGTTTGAAACCAAATTCAGCTGCGGACAAATTCAGATGCGGATGATTCTCTTTAGCCCGTTCTGTGGAAACATATAAACTATACGTATCATTGAGATACTTCATCATCCCATCAAAAACTTGACGATGAGAAACAAGGGTAAACTCGTTCTCAATATGTTCAACTAAAGATTTGTTTGTTATATCGCTATCTGCTTTTAATTTACCTTCCAAGTAGGTGCCTGTTTTGGCTGCTAATGACTGCCCTACACCAACAGCAAAAGCTTTTGCAACTGAGCCCACTATCGTCATTGAGGAAGACGCAGTTTTTTGTTGTAGCTTTTCTTGTATTTTCTCTAGGCGTTCAGAAGTCTGTGGATGAGACTGTTGATCAATATTAAAGCGCTTCCCTTTTTCTTCACTTTCACGCGCTTTAACACCTGCATCAAAGGTTTCTAAATGAATTTGAGCAGATTTTGACAAACTGCCCATAACCTCTTCAGTCACATACTTAGTTGCTGCCTTTTGGATAGACCCTAATGCAACGGCTTCAGTATTGACACGTTCATAGTCATCTTTTTTAAGAAACGGTAATACAGTTTCAATCGCTCTTCTAAACCAAGATTTCTTTTTAAGCTTTTTATAGTGCTTGCGCTCCCTCATTCCCAGTATAGTATTGGTGTTCTCAATATATTTTGGTATATCTTTATTGGTCGCAACGGTAACTTGTGAAATAGCTCGACTTAAAGATTTATAATGCTTTCCATGGGTTTTGTCATCTTTATGCTTTGCCACAGTTTCTTGAATCGCATTAAATAAAGCAACTGTTTGTTCATAATCTAATTGTGTATTTTTAGGGTTCTGAGAAAGTGTTTGATAATTTGCCAAAATGCCGGGAGGGAGTTCTTGTTGGAGGGTCTGTTGAATTTCATTTGCAACAGAATTATCTTTGTTCAACCTTTTTATTATTTGAGTATGCAAAAATTCTTGTAACTTCTGTCTAAGAGTCTCTGAAACAACTTGCTGGTATGTTGCTTTCTGATTCTTATCCAACGTAATATTTTCAGAAAGCTCTTCTGTTGAATCCAATTCAAACTCTGCTAAATCAACATCACTAACCATAATTGTATCTTCTGCTCTACCCCTACTATATTAAGTTTAACACTTATTCTGCTAACTTTTTATGATATTATTATATAGCTATATCAACGGGTTATATTGTAGAAAAATAGGATGAAACCTTTATTCGTGCTTATTGTTCAATTTGAGTGGGAATTAAACACTTTTACATGTATATACACTGAGGAATCCCCACGAACCTTGTGGAAATTTTGAATAGAATCAGG
>CAXBML010000041.1:0-21159 GCA_963976875.1 uncultured Coxiellaceae bacterium | reverse complement strand
CGCTAAGATTGGATGATTTACCACTTGCAATGCAGCGGGGTCCATATATGTCCTTACTGTCTGTAAGCTGAGCAAACCTCGTACAGTATTGGTAAGCCCAGGTGCTCTCGCACCCGGCAATTAATACAGATTATACTTTCACCTAGTCATATCATCGCTTAACCTTGGGGCCTACATAATCAACGATACTATCCATGGCCTCTCCCTTATATTCTAAATAATTGGGAGAGCTCATGTGATCAAAGCCATACAAACGCGTGTGCATTAAGTATGTTGCTGGATTCTCTTTTATAAGTGGGTCCATTGCATCAGCAAACCTAGCGCCACTCTTAATCACTCGATCTCCATCAATATTTCCGTAATGCAATTTACCAGCTTTAAGTAATTCTGCCCCTTCCTTTTCACAATTCAAATCCCAGCCAGCTAACCTAAGAAGAGGGTTTAAAAGCAATGTATAAGCAATAGATTTGTTTATATCTTTCCCGGCAAAATAAGTGGTAGCAAAAGATGCTACGAAGCCACCCGTTGCTCCTGCAATAAGACCAAAACTGATAGTAGGAAATAAAAATGGTGAAGCTAAACTAAGAAAAATCCCTACTGCAACGCCAATCCCAATGTTAATCCCCCTTGCTATAGGTGCCAGCATTTCACGTGCTGTTGCACTAATAGAGCGCAATGAATTCCAACTATATACTTTTACGCCTTTCCCTTCTTTTAATAACTGGTAACCAGCTTTTACGGCTTGAGCGCCTCCAAGAGAATGACCATATAAAAGACTGGCATCTCTATTTGCATCATTTATATATTTATCAGCAATGGCTACTGCATCTGTTACTATATCTGACTCACCTATTGGGGCTCTTGTCTTAGAGTTCAAATCAACACCGCGATTATTATAAGAAATAACTTTTTTTCTAAATCTGTCAGCAAATTCTTCCATTTCATGCTGTTTTGCCTGATAAAAATCACCGTTACCCCAAAAGCAAATCATCACACCATCTTTTTCTGAGTAACCTTTTGGCGTATAGCTTACGCCTTTTAGTGTAAATGCATCAATTTCGCAAGATTCATCCTCCCAGCCAAGGTTATTTCCCCAATTACCTTTATAATGATCACGAATATTTTTTGTCAACAATGGACCACTTTTTGGATGTACAAGCCACCCTAGGACGTAACCTAATGTGCTTGAAATGGGATGATAAATAAAATCTTTAAGTCTTGGCATAGCTGGACCTCTATAATTACTACTAGGGTGGATTGTAGTTAGATTTAGTTAGGATGGCAACTACTATATTGCAAATATGCTCGACCCTTCGTAGCAAACAATATTCACCAAAAATGGTGTGAGCATTTCCTTTTTACGCAAAGATCGTGTTAAAGGTAAAATAGGGGGTCGAACGATTGGAACAAAATTATGTATGAGCATTCAAAATAAAAATATACTAAATTCTCGCGTTGGCGTAGGCGTGCTGGTTTTTAATGCACACAATCAAATTTTACTCGGGCAACGTCTAGGGTCACACAGCAATCTTTCATGATAACCAACCAGCGGACATATTGAATTTAATGAGAGCTTAGAAAACTGCGTTATACGAGAAGCAAAAGAAGAAGTTAATATCGCCATAGAGGATATTGAATTCATCGGCATGACAAATGATTTTTTTGATGACTCTGATAAACATTATATTTCAATTTTTATGCAAGCCAGACTAGCACCTAATCAACAAGTCAAAAACTGTGAGCCGCATAAAGCCAAAAACTGGCAGTGGTTTGCATTAAACCAACTCCCCTCCCCTTTGTTTTTGCCGCTAGGCAAACTGATTGATCGTGATGGTTATGGGCTGAAAAGTTTGGTGTTTAAAACTGTTGAGAAGCAGAGAGCTTAATTTTTACAATCAGTATTTAGATTGGGTGTCCTTTTTATGTTTTTTATGTGGAATGAAATTTGATGCAGAGGGAGATTTTATCTTGAATAAAATATCTACAAAATCAACAAGGACACCCATTATTTTTTTCATTAAACAATTATAATGGGAGTCCTTTTTATCCTCTTAGCTCTCTAAATCTCTATTAGCTTTCATGAGTCTAATATTATTTTGAGCTTCTACCATCCCCCGCTCTGAAGCTTGCTCAAACCATTTTAAAGCTAAATCATAATTTTTAGAAACCCCAGATCCATTTAAATAAATAAGCCCAAGCATATACTGTGCATCCACATATCCTTGCTCTGCTGCTTGTTTAAACCATTTAAAGGCTAAACCATAATCTTTAGAGACCCCATGTCCTTTAGTATACATAAGCCCAAGACTATATTGTGAGTCAGCACAATTTTGTTCAGCTGCTTGTTTAAACAATTTAAAAGCCAAATCATAATCTTTTGGAACTCCATAACCATTAATATACATAACTCCTATGTTTTGCTGTGCCTTTAACTCCCCTTGTTCTGCTGCGAGCTTAAACCATTTTAATGCTAAACCATAATCCTTAGGTGTCCCATACCCCTTCAAATACATAAAACCAAGGTTAAATTGTGCTTCTGCTACTCCTTGCTCTGCAGAACTTTCAAACCACCTAAGTGCTATATTGTAATCCTGTGCAGCGCCATATCCTTTCAAAAACATAAGTCCTAAATTATGTTGTGCTTCTGCCATTCCTTGCTTTGCAGATTTTTCAAACAATTTTAACGCTAAATTATAGTCCTGGGATATTCCATACCCCTTAAAATACATTTCTCCAATACTATTTTGGGCGCTCATGCTTCCCTGTTCCGCGGCTTGTTTATACCAATTCAACGCTAAGTTATAGTTTTTAGGTACCCCATTCCCATTCAAATACATATGTCCAAGATTGGTCATTGATTCTACGCTTCCTTGAGCTGCAGCTTTTTTGAACCATTTCATCGATAATTCATAGTTTTTTGGTATTCCCTCTCCAGTCATGTACATATACCCAAGGCTATATTGTGCATTAGCCCACCCTTGTTCTGCGGATTTTGTAAGCCACTGCAAAGCTAAATCGTAACTTTTCAAAACACTACCAGGCCCACGTGAGTACATAAGACCAAGCATATGTTGTGCTTCTGCGTCTCCTTGCTCCGCAGCTTGTTTAAACCACTTAAACGCTAAATCATAATTTTTAGATACCCCAAATCCATTAATATATATAACCCCAAGGTTATACTTTGATTTTGCAACTCCTTGCTCAGCAGCTAGTTCAAACCACTTAAGTGCTAAATTATAATCTTGAGACACTCCGTATCCTTTCATATACATTGTTCCAAGATTATATTGTGCATCTACTACGCCTTGCCTAGCAGATTTTTCGAACCAATTTAAAGCTAAATTATAATCCTGAGGCACTCCATATCCTTTTAAGTACATAAACCCGAGATTGAATTGTGCTTCTGCCACTCCTTGCTCTGCAGAACTTCCAAACCACCTAAATGCCAAACAATAATCCTGGGGTACTCCATGCCCTTTAAAATACATTTCACCAAGAGTACCTTGGGCATATGCACTACCTTGTTCAGCAGCTTGCGTATAGCTCTTCAACGCTAAGTTATAGTTTTTAGGCACCCCATACCCATTCAAATACATATGGCCAAGGCTAGTGATTGACTCTATGTTTCCTTGAGCTGCAGATTTTTTGAACCATTTCATCGATAAATCGTAGTTCTTTGGCACACCCTTTCCATGCATGTACATATACCCAAGATTATATTGTGAACTTGCTAACCCTTGTTCTGCGGCTTTTGTATACCACTTCAGCGCCAAATCAAAATCTTCAGGTACGCCATACCCATTTAAATACATAAATCCAAGACTATCTTGTGCTCTTTCATCTCCTTGTTCAGCAGATTTTTTGAACCATTTCAGTGATAATCTATAGTCTGGTGGTATACCTTTTCCATTAAGATATATATATCCAAGACTATATTGCGAGCTTGCTAACCCTTGTTCTGCTGCTTTTGTATACCACTTCAGCGCCAAATCAAAATCTTCGGGTATGCCATACCCACTTAAATACATAAACCCAAGGCTGTCTTGCGCTCTTACATCACCTTGTTCAGCATTTCTGATTATTAAATCATTGCCAGCATTATTCTCAAGTTGATTTTTCTCAACTAAGTTTTGAGAAAATACTGGAAAAACAATACAAACATTAATGAGTAATATAATTAATATTTTTTTCATATTCAGTGCAGCCCATAATTTATAGATACAGTAAAAAGTAAAACATACGTTTTTTGACATGGCTATTAAGATCCCAACTCACATTAGTTATAACCTAACACGGTAGTTAGCATCCTATTTCCAAGGAAATCGCTTGAAACCGAATATACTCTGGAGAATACTTCATTCTCTCGTGACCAGATTTATTAGAATGACAAGTAATACACAAAACTGCCAAATTATGTTCTTGATTGTTTGATTTGTCATGGTCTATATGGTGAACATGTAAATATCTTCGATAAGCCTCTTGCTCCAAGTTGATTTCGCATTCCTGACACGTCCACTTTGTGTCTTCTTTCTTGATTTTTGCTACAGCATTCCAATCAGGCGCGTATAGATTGATAGGGGCTGTTCTCTCTGTATGTTTTGGAATATTTTTAATTACCGTTGAGTATTTGTCAAAAAATTCTTTAATATTAAATTGGTTAGGTTTAACATCTAACGATAAGGTTTTTATACAATTTTGACAAACATGCAGTTTTAGCTCTAACCCTTCCTCAACTAGTTCATTTTTTTCTATAACGTTAACAACAAATTGACCATCCTTTCTATTTGAAACAACATATCGACTGTGTCTCTTTTTCTTAATCATTCCATCATAAGTATTACAATGGGAAATGTGGAATTTATAACCTCCAGACGACATATATTTACTATATTGGTCTCTTATATAAATAAGAACTTTTTGCCCTTTAAACTCAAAAGTTCTATCATCACAAGTTGTGATTTCATCAAGGGTTACATCAATACCTTTTTGTTGTAACTGAATCGTGATTCTTTGCCATTCAGAATCATGACCAATAGAAATTTTATCTGCTCCCATTTTTGCAAGCAACTCTTTAAATACCGAATGAAATTCAAAATCTGGCAGCTTCATGACAATGAGTCTTCTTCAGTTGAATAATTTGAATTAGTAAATAGCTCCTCAACAAGCCTTTCTGAATTTGTTACAATTCTAAACTCAACTCGACGAGATAAAGTTTTATTTTCTAGATTGTTAAGTTTTATAGGTCTGCTTGATGATAAGCCATTAGCCGTTAAAAATTTCCTAATCATGATTTTATGATGCTTAACAGTTCTCAAACCTAGTATATATTCAAGAACACTTCTTGTTCTATCTTGTGAAAGCGCCATGTTCTTTAAGTATGCAATATCACCATTTGGCTCACTAGACCACTCACTGGAGGTATGACCTTCAATACGAATCTCTTGAACATTATCAATATACTTTTCTTTAGTTAATATTTGAAAGTATCTTGGAATAAAATCATTCAAGATTATTTTAAACTCGTTTGTGATTGAATCCTTCCCTGACTCAAATAAAATTTCCGGATCTTGAAACCTAACAATCAATGTATCTTTTTCTAAAGTGCCCTTCCATTTTTTTAAATCACCAGAAAACTCCTCTGATAGCTCTTCAAACAACTCTTGTTTAGTAGCTTTATAGCTTATAACCGCACTATTAGATTGCTTTTGTTTTTCATCTAGCTCTATCATAAAACAAATGGATATAACTAAAAATATCATCATTAGACCAGTCATAATATCTGAAAGAGATATCCAGTGACTGTCATCACTTGCATGCTGTGCTTGGGGCAAGAAAGGCAACGTCATTAGCTACTCCTAGTTTCAGAAGCCATTTCAACTATTTTTTTCAGCTGTGATGTCAATGGCGTATAATCTGAAACAAACTTATTAGATAGAGATACTAACTGGCTGCCCAAACTATTTAATGACTTGGTTAGTTCTTCTTCCAGTGCCTTATCAATTGCAACAACCTGTTCTTCTAGTCTTACTGAAACTTGATTCATAGCATTACTCAGATTATTTGTCATAGCATCAATATTGCTTTGTATTGAAGAGAATACTGTTTTTGTCTTATCATCAAACAATGTCATTGAATCAGTTACAGATTTAGCTTGCTTCTCTAACATTGCAGTTTGATGCTTGGAGGATTTTTCGATAGCACTTGTGATATTTGTTGATATAGACTCCATACTGTCACGCATAGAAGAAATTAAATTTTCAGAACTTTTGTGAATCTCACTGTTTGTATTCTCATGACTTTTTAATATACTTGTTAAAAGATCACTCTGCTTACTTAAGGTACCATTATAGGCTTTTGAAGTTTTTTCTACTGTGTCGGATAGTTTTACGGTAATATTTTCAATATTGTCTCGAATGGTTGGAAACGCATCTTTTGCTTGCGTGGATAGTGATGCAAAAGCTTCCAAATGTCCTGCCAGCTGATCTTTGTGCGCTTTATATGCTAATAGAATCTCCTCAAGAGAAGATGCCATCTTCACGATAGATTCAGTTTTATCTGAGATTACAGATAAAGATTCTCGTGACAATTGCATTCCCTCAGAACAAGTTTTGAGTTCATTGTGAATCTCTATCAATTGTTCTTTATAGTTTTCCTGCCATTCTAATAATTTGCCAACAGCTAAATTCAAATGTTTAAAGTTGTCGCCAAACTGCTCACTTATTTTTTGATTAAAATCTTTGATGACTTCTTGCAACGCTTCAATTAACGCCTCGCTATTACTCTTAGCCATATTTTCAGAAAAATCTCTAAAAGATTTAATTAATTCATCTTGCTTATAAGAAAAAGAAGCTCTGATTTTTTGAAGCTGAGTTAATAATGTACCATCCCCATCACCAGCTATAGACTTTTGCATAGCTGCCATATTAGATGTTTGTTTGCTTTGTTGCTCGAGAATTGCCTTTAAAAGATCAGCGAGAGTATCTGCAGTGGCTCCTGTTTGAGCAACATTGGAGTTCACATTTTTGATTAGATGCTGAGACCCTTTGGAAATTAAAGCACAGAATATACCTGCAACTGAGCAGCCCATGGCGATACCTACGCCACGAATCAAAGAAGTAAAGTTGTCTGCGATACTATTATCTGGAGTTAGAATAAACGGCAACAATCCCAGAAAGAGACCTACAAATGTTCCAAAAATACCCATTGTTGTAAAAAAACTTGGAGCCCAAGTCTCTCTAACATGTTTGAGCAAAACATATATCATGACAGGGACAAGCATGATAACGGGTATAAAATCTATATACTGTAATAGTACTTCTTGCTGAGACACGAACGACTTCCTTTTAATCAAGATAGAGACAGGCCCATTAGTTACAATTAAAACTAACAAAGATTTAAGAAGACTACTTAACTACGTAAAAATAGTCAGGAATGTAACTATAAAACTCTGTGTGAAGATATTATTTTGTGTTTATTGATAATGTCAGCGAATGTAATAATCACCCACCAGAATATTTTATTAATGGAAACTAGCAGCCAGAAAAAAAACCAGTTGAGTAACTCTTGTTGACCCTAGCTATTCATATGCAGGACAGGTACGAAATATGGACTTTGTGAATTATCACCTGTCCAAAGTCGCCATTGCTGTCTCCTTCTGCTCAGGCCCTAAATGCGCATATCTCAGGGTCATCTCTAAATTAGTATGGCCCAACAGCTCTCTCACCATATTTAATTTTGTACACAAAGATCGCGTGGAAGGTAAAATAGGTAATCGCACAATTGGACCTAAGCATCTGAAAATTGAAAAAGTGTTAGATACTTGAAGGATGATTTAGATTTGTGGTTGGAGAGAAATTATTAAACCTGATTCAATCTATATATTACAGTTACAAAATTGGTAACTATCTACAGCTCAAAATAGACCTCTTCTTTAGGCATTAATCCCTGCCAACTCTCAGCAAGTCGATAAAGTTTGTCAACATAATCAAACGATGTTCGGTAGTTATATTACTTCCATACACTCTTAGTGTCGCATATAATCCAACACTGCCAAAAGCCATGTTGAATTCAGCGTACATATTCAGAGTCCGCTACTTATAAGGTGTATATAATACAATGCCTTTTCATTCAACGTTTTGCTATGCCCATTAATTAAATAGAGAAAACAAAATGAAAAATGAAGTAACCCAAAAGTTTGTACAAGCACTTATGGATAAAAATCATAGCGAAATTCAGAAATGTTTAAATAGTGGGGCAGACTTTGAAACGCTTATGCCAATAAGATTGGCTGATCCATATCAAAAAGGTTTGAGTATCAAGCTCAGTGTTACGCCCCTCAAATATGCCGCTGCTAATGGTGATTTAAAATCCGTAAATTTAATCCATCAATATTTGAAGAAAAAATATTCTCCTAGTTGGGGTATCAAAGCTACTTGGAACTTCTTTTTTGGATCTCAAAATGACAAAAGAGCTGCACACCAGCGTAATATTTGCGGTATAAAAGATTTTTCATTTTTACATGCTGCTGTACAAGGTGGTAATTTGGATGTAGTCAAAAAAGCAATTAGTGAATTTAAGGTCAATCCAAATGAAAGCCCTATCATATTAAAAAACACTACGGTTCGCCCTACAGAATCCTACAGCCTAACACCGTTGACTTTGGCAACAATACTAGGGCACAAAGATATTATTACTTATCTTGTCGAGATTGGCGCAAAACACGCACTCACATTTTACACTCCTAACAAATATATAGATACTCGAGCACTCACGCCATTAAGTTATGCTGCATCACAAGATGATCTATCAATGGTGAAATTTCTTTTGGCACATAACGCCAATATTGATGAAACAGATCATATGTGTTGGACAGCCCTTATGCAAGCAGCTAGAGCCAATGCAGAAAAAACTGTTGATTATCTACTTCAAACAGCCAACCTGAAAAAAACTGATATGCTACAAGCATTACTTTGGGCCACTAATTCAGGGCATCAGAAAATTGTTACACTATTGCTCAAGAGCGGCACAAATCCATTCCAAGTAGATACTAATGATAAATTGAGCGCCATAGCATGCGCCGCAAATAATAAAGATTTGAAAATGTTAAAAACATTAATTTCAGATTATAAATCGAACATCAAGTACAGTGAACCATTCCCAACTCAAGAAGAGCTTGAAAAGGGAAAAAAGATTGAAAGTTATGACAACGCAAAAGATTTTTATTACAGACATGGTGACAAGTTAAGATTTTATCGTGCATTACAGCTTAATAATATCAATGAAATGAAAGTTATATTAGATAACTTTGATAGAAAAGTTTATTTTGATATTGATGATACTTTTGAAAATGGTAATACAAGTCTCCATATTGCCTGTCAAGAACAAAAATTAAAATCTGTTCGATACCTAATCTCAAAAGGTGCAGATATTAATGCCGTCAATGATAATGGCGAGACAACTTTAATGCTAGCAATTCAAAATGGTCCTGATTCTGAATTAATTGTAAAGTCTTTACTTAATCATGGTGCAAACATTAACTGTCAAGATATGCAAAACAAAACAGAATTGATGCATGCAGCAGAAAAAGGACAAGAGAGTATTTTTGATCATCTTATTGAACACCCTGAGAACACAGTCAATTTAGGTGCAACAGATAAAAAAGGTAATACGTTGTTTTTGTTGGCAGCAGCATCTGGCTCTAAACATTGCACAACTAAGTTACTAGAACTAGGCGCAAACCCCACGGATAAAAATAATAATGGTGACAATGCTTTAAGCACCGTGGCCCACAACACTAAAGACATAGTCATGCCTAAGGCCTTAATTGCTAAGGGTGTAGCCATAGATAGTCGAAATAAAGATAATAAAACGGCATTTCAAATTGCATTAGAAAAAGAAAATCTGTCTTTATGCACAACACTAATAGCTGCACGAACACTCTTTTTGATAGCCAATAAGCAAATAAATATTGAAGATAATTCTGAATTAGACTTCCTATTTAGCCATGGTGCGCATGCTGGGCAGCGTGATAGCTTAAATCGCTCTCTTCTCCAAGTTGCTGTATTAAATCAAAACACAACACTTTCTGAATATTTAGTCGAGATGGATGAGTTTATTGATGATGAACAAAATCTAAATGCACAACAGAAAAAACAAAACTATAAGTATGATTTTCAGGGTATTCATAATGGTGCTGAAGATTTATTACACTTAGCTAAAACACAACAAGAAAAATCTCTTATTAATAACATGATGAGAATTGCTAATATAGATTCATCGAACATAGCATCTCTACCTGAAGTGAAGCAAGTAACACCACCTGTTACCCATAGCTACGATGCGACAACTAAAGCTCGTCGTGAAGCTACAACAACACCAAAGCAAGCACCTATTAATAAGAAAAAATCAACAACCAAGAAAAAAGCCGGGCTTTAAACTCAAGTTGAGTTCGGAACGAGTAGCAACTAAAAAATGTAGAATTTAAACTGGAAATAATAGTCACAACAAGGAATTTTATATGTCACTGAACTCAGCGGCCCGTAGTTCTCTATATAAAAAAAGCCGAACAAGCAATGCCGTTAAATCTAGTACACGGGACGCCGCCGCAAAGGCTCTTGTGGCTCAAAGAGCTAGACAAGAAGCTAATCGGCAAGCAGCAGAAAAACTAGCTTCCAAACAGGCGGCTGAAAAAGAAACTGCTAAACAAGTTAAAGTTACAGCAAGAAGAGATGCTGCTAAAAGAGAAACAGCACGAAAACTAAAGCAAATAGCAGATCTAAATAAATCTGCTTCTTCGCATGCCAAGCAAAATAGACTAAAAGACAAATTGCAACATGCGAAACGTGTGGCCGATGGGCGGGCTATCCCAACAAGAGTCAAACAAGTCGTAAATTATGGCGCGGGCCGAAACACAGCCCCATACCCTAAAGTCCACCAAATACGGGTTATAAATAGTCGGTTTCAACAACTTCAGTCTACTTCAATGGGCCATACAAACAAGGTAGTTCCAGCTCAAAATCCTAGAAGTTCAACCATACAACCTAAAAAAGTAATTGACCAAGGCAAGGCTGTATCTGCGACTAAGACTAAAATTATTCCTGCGACTAAGCCGTTAACTACAAAAGAGAAAGTTGCAAATTTAATGACGAAACAAAAAGAACCGCCTAAATTGACTACAAAAGAAAAGGTCAAAAATATATTCAAAAGATATGAACAGTCGAATCTAAAAGCTGAAACCAAAGAACTTAAGAAGATTGAAAGAAAGGCAGAACTAAAAAAAATGTTTGCCAGCTGGAAAACAACAGAAACTGCTGTAAAAAAATCTGTAATACAAAAAGCCGCTAGTCAAAAAATAAGTTCAACCAAGGAAGTTAGAAGCACAAGAAAAAAGACAACTACCAAATCAACAATATCCACAAAAATCGCTACGCAATCCTCCGCCCAGGTAAAATCCTCTGTGGATGCTCATAAAGAAAAAGTCAGCAAATCTAAAGCAAAAGACAAGCAAGTAGCAGACAAAAGAAAAGCTGCCTCAGAAAAAGATAGTCAGCGTAATAAAAAACCTACTAAAAGGGTTACAAGAAGTGCTAAAATAACTGAAAAGCAAGCTCAATCTAAGATAGGTGGCACCACAACAGCGATACTGCACTCGTTTCAGAACACGACTAAAACAGGAAACAAAGGGCCAGTAACACGACGTAGTAGCCAGAGGATTGCGCAACAGTCTGGCGCCCATGGAGATGATGGTGGGTATAGCTCTGATGCCGGAGGTAGTAGGAGTGATTCGGATGATGAACGAGATACAAGTTTACATCCTGAATCAAAACAATCAAAAGATAGTGAAAGTCGTTTTGAATGGGGAAAAAATAAAACTGAATTCCAGTATCAATTTAGAAATGTTAATTCTAAGTTTCCTCCTAGCAAAGATGCTATCAAAGAGTTAAATTCTCCCGGAATGAAGAGCATGGTTGCAGATATAGGGTATACAGACTGTTCAGAAATAGCTGAAGAGCTGTATAAAGCAACTGGTAAAAAAGGAACTATTATTACTATTGAGCCCAAAGTAGGCAGAGACGTATTTATTGGGCAAAAGCAAGGAAAAACTTTAATAAGTGAAGTTTATGAATATCATACTGTGTATCGAGATAATCATTATGTTTACGATCCTAGGTTATCAAAAAACCCTATACCCCGAGGAGATTTTCAAAATATAATAAGTAAATTAAATCCAAACGGTGTAAAAGTGTATGAGGGAGATCCATGGAGCCCTGTTAAAGTGCATAAACGTGGTAATGTTGCGAACAAAGTAGGAAAGATATAATGTCAGACCCAATAGATTTAAAGGATAAATATTTTGAAATACTGCGTAGCCTGGGGATTGTTGCAAACATTATGCGCAAGCCAGGATACCTTGCCTACGATGAAAACTCTTTTAATGAGCTATTAATGCTAAAATGGGGTTATGTTGAAGATATTGAAGGCTTAGATGAATTTTTTGAATATGTTGCATCTACATTTAAAAGTCCAATCACATGGACTTTAGATCCTTTCACTAAAAAAAGTAGCATTTACCCTAATGGCTTTGCTAAATGGTGGCTCTTTTATCCTTCGAGGGTAGATGAAGTAATGGAACATAAGGGTATACCACATCATGAAGCGTATACATGGCTGTGTATAAACGAACCAGAATTCGGCATCCAAACAAACAAAGAGTTTAATAATTTTGTTCGCCATTTAGATGCTTGTTATTCTGAGTGGGTTAAAAGTGGGAAGTTAAAGCCTATTAGCTAAATTAGAGGGTCTTTAAATACTTTTTTAGATTTCCCCTGCGGTGCGGCGGATTTTCAAGCAATACACTCACTTATCCAAAGTCGCCACCGCATTCTCCTTCTGCTCAGGCGCCAGATGCGCATACCTCAGAGTCATTTCTAAATTCGTATGTCCCAATAGCTCGCGCACAGTATTCAATGGCACCCCATTCATCACAAGACGGCTTGCAAAATGGTGTCTCATATCGTGCCAGCGGAACGTTGTTATATCAGCCTCTATTCTCAGCTTTTCCCATGAAGTCTGAACGTTATTAAATGCACCCCCATCTTTAGAAGGGAAAACCAATTTATCTGACTTTGATTGTTGCTTACGCCACTCGGTTAGAGTGTCCAATGCTTCTTTATTAAGTGGAATATGACGGGTATGAGATTTACGCTTTCCCCTCATCACTAAAACTAAGCTCTTACGCTCAAAATTAATATCTTCCCAGTGCAATCTAAAGATTTCCCCTTTTCTAGCGCCTGTATTTAGGGATAACAATATAAGAGGTTTAAGATAATCTGCGAAATATTGGTCTTTCATATCAGGATAAAGTTCATATCCTCTTTCTGAGCGCCATTCATTGCCCTTATCTCTGTCTTTGCGCAGCTTAAGTTCGCGTGCATCTAAAGCTAATCGTAATCTGCTTTCTTCATCTTCTGTTAGATATCTTATGTTGGGCGACCTATCGACCTTTAGCTGCTTTAATCTAGCCAAAGGGTGTGTTTCTATGACTTCCCAGTCAAAAGCACGAGAAATTACTGATCGAAGTACCGCGGTCATTCGATTGACCGTAGATGGCGCTAATTTGTTCTTTAAACAGTTTGATCGCCATTTCTCTACAGGTTGCACTTTGATTTCATTTAACGGTAAATTAAGAAATTCTTTCATTCTGTACAATGTGGTTATATGGGAATGTGACCATTGATGATGAGCTTCAGACCAAGGTTTATATTGCTCTTCTACAAACTCTTTCAGGGTTGGTATTATCTTTATTGATTGATGTTCGGGAGCTTTAGGATCAATACCCAGCGCAACTTGACCTAATATTTTTCTAGCCTCAGCCCTTGCTTGAGCAACTGTAATAACATTTACAGCCCCTAATACCATTCGCCCTCGTTTACCGTTAGGTAGTGTATAACGCACATAAAAGTTCTTTAACCCACTAGGATTTACCCGAAGAATAAAGCCACTTAAAGTCTCGTCAGTTATGTCATAGACTTTATCTTGAACCTCTGACCCTAGCACTAGTTTTGTGGTAATCTTTTTTTTCATGCTGATAGCCGCCTGATAGCCACTGTTCGTTACAAAGTAGTAATATTTGTAACACGGCAAAAAAAACAAATCAATTGTAGGTAATTGTTTTATAAGCAATTATTTGACATAGAGTGATATGGAGTGCTACCATCAATTCATGCTTAAAATTTTTCATAATGCTGAAGTCGGTGGTTCAAGTCCACCCATAGCCACCATTATCTTTACCACACCTACCATTTCAAAGTTAAATAACTCTCAAATAAATCATCTATGAGCACTCTAAATACAAATACTCAAAAACCTCGTGTAGGTGTTGGCGTTCTGGTATTTAATGCGCACAATCAAATTTTACTAGGACAACGTCTAGGCTCACACGGCAACCTTTCATGGCAACCACCTGGCGGACATCTTGAATTTAATGAGAGCTTAGAAAACTGCGTTATACGAGAAGCAAAAGAAGAAGTTAATATCGCCATAGAGGATATTGAATTCATCGGCATGACAAATGATTTTTTTGATGACTCTGATAAACATTATATTTCAATTTTTATGCAAGCCAGACTAGCACCTAATCAACAAGTCAAAAACTGTGAGCCGCATAAAGCCAAAAACTGGCAGTGGTTTGCATTAAACCAACTCCCCTCCCCTTTGTTTTTGCCGCTAGGCAAACTGATTGATCGTGATGGTTATGGGCTGAAAAGTTTGGTGTTTAAAACTGTTGAGAAGCAGAGAGCTTAATTTTTACAATCAGTATTTAGATTGGGTGTCCTTTTTATGTTGAATGAAAATAAATAATTTTTGTGATGACTATAGCAGGCATGACTGCTGAGAATGAATGGAATATTTTTTCTAGATAAAATCCATCTCTGCATACTACGTATGCCTCTTCCCTTTTCAAGGTAAGATCACTTATTCGCTCACACGAATAGAGAATATATATCTACAATTATTTAAACAGAGTCGTTCCAAGCTAGAAGTCGCATAGCAACAAATTGATCTTACCTTGAAAAGGGAAGAGGCACCGCTAGGTGCACAGATGGATTCTATCTTGAATAAAAGATCTACAAAATCAACAAAGACACCCATTATAAGTTTTCATCAAACAATTATAATGGGTGACCTTTCTGTCTTTTTTAATTATATAATTTAGAGCTTATCTAAGCTCTCTTGAAATTTTTTATCCTGAGACCAGTCAGGAAATGTCAGTTCCCATACCCTGTAGATTTTACCATCAAGATACTGAGCTATCAGCATAAGTTCTAACTCTTTTTCAGCATCGTCTGGTCTTGACGTTGTAATATACATTCGCACAGCAACCTTATCATCCTGTTCTAACGATATATCCTCATCATACTCTACCTTATATTGGATTTCTGTTTTATAAATATCTTCATGCATTCTAACCATCTCGTCAAAATCCATGATCTTACCATTACTATATAATAAAAAATCAGGATGGTAATATTTAGGAATAAGTGATGCATTCTTTTTCACGACCATTTCAGTGAACATTTCTTTTAACTGCTCATAATTATTCTTCATTATACTACCCTCCGTTAGGTTCATATCTTGTGCATATAAATTGAAGCAGAATATTGTAAGAAGTAAGCAACTTGCAATACTTTTGAAAAAATAAAACAATTTTTGATTTTTCACTATAAACTAGCCTTTCATCATATATAGATATTTTTAAATAAGAAGCTAAATATTATCATTGATAATAAAATAATTGAACAATCTTTCATAGCTAATATCTCCAAATCCAAGGTCTTGGACATCTATCCTCCCTAGTCAAATCATCCTGATGAATAAATCTACGTCGATACGTACCTGCTTACCATACGTTAAATATCTATGGGTCTACCAGTGGTGTGTGACCCGCTAGAACGTACTTTTTGCTTGTATCCAGGGCGTCTGTCAGCAGAAGTGATGATAAAGAGAAACCTAGAGATGCTCTCAGGGAAACAAGTTTATCCATAAAACTAGAATCCATATTTGGTTTTCAACACACAACATATGGATTGAGGTTGTCATGAGTATCCTTTTTATATAATGCCATTTACATAAGTGCTTTCAAATTATTTTCAACAAAAAGTTCAGCTATTCATGAACATAAAAAATATTATAAATAGCCAAACAGCAAGTGTAATGGTACATAGTAGATGTTCACTTGCTGTTTCTTTTAGTGCAACCATAAAAAGATATCTTCTTGATTACAATCACATTTTGCTTGTTAGACTTTTGTGATGTTCAACAGCTTCACTTTTAGGTTCTTCAATTATTTGAACTGGGCTGCTAGCTCCAAAAGCCTTAGTATATGCTTTTCTAGGAATAAACAATGCGGCATCTAATGAAGCAACAGCAACATCTTTAGACGCAGATCCTGCTGCTTTTCCAGCACTGATCACAGTTTTTCCAACTACATAAGCAACAGGGATTGCTGCAATAGCAAGTGCCATGACAACCATAGGGTTTTCACTCGCGGCATCCTTGATGTCATCAAGTGAAAAAATACCATCTTGGTTATAATCAACAAAATTTGCAACGCCAAGCCATTCTAGTCCCTGTTGAAAAAAGCCTTTGTTTAATTCTGCTTCTAAGAGTTCATTTGCAATGCTTAAAGCTTCATTTTCAATTCTCAGTTCATTTAATTTTCTGATACTTTCAAGCTGTTCTGTGCTAGGAATCTGTGGTACCACGGCTTCATTGATTGCTTCTGAGCCACCCCATGAAAACCAAGATTTTGTATCTTCAACTTTTAGTCCAGACTCTACAGAATACTCACCACCTTGATAATGACATATTGCATCAAATGAGCTTGGACACCCAGCTTCATCGCTGATTATAGTTTCTTTAATTACTCTATCACAGTCGATAACAACTGGCTTACATTGATTAAAATAAAAAGTGGCAGTACCCGCATCTTTATTATGACCAATGCGAGAACTCAAACGACCATCCGCAGGGAATCCGTTACCGTAAACAATATTTGCAACGCTGACATCTGGCTCTATAAAAACAGTTTCATCCGGTGTGAAATAACTGAAAAATGAATTAAGCATGATTTTACCTCATAAATTATTTAAATTCTAAACATTAATTTCAGCTGTGAATACTATGGAGTTTCAATCTCTTTTGCACGTGATTAAGGATAGGCGTAGCGATATGAAAGACAAACGTAGGCAATGAGTGAAATGAACGTTTATAGTGGGTTATTGTTTTTAAGCCATTATCGACTGTAAGTGATATAGCCTCCTGTTGATGTTTTAGTCAATAAATATTCAGCTTGAACTCCAGAGGGTTTTATTGCTGATGTCTACAGGATTTCCTAAGTATCATTAATATAAATATAAATTGCCATCAATTAAAACATCTTAAACGCACTAGGCTCATCCTTTCCAGGTGTTGTATTATTGCCTCATAGTTTGTACATGGTTCTGCTTGCTCTGGCGCACAATATTGCATCAAGCGGACTTTGATCTCAGCTATAGAAACTTGAAATGGCTCTTGGGGTATCTAAAATCAACGAGGACACCCTATTATAATTTCCAAGAATGGACAAATTATAAGCGTATATGCATTATTAATGCCTTAATTCAATACTTCAAAATCGGATGACCAATATTATTTTGTTTTCAAGTTATTAAGATTTGAGAGCTCAAGACGCATTCAAGGGCGTATACATTCAGCTGGAACACTGTTTGTTATAAGGTTGACTAACAAGGGTGCTTGCTGTACCATTCCACGTCTATTTGTCCCAATTTTGGAACCATGTATGTCGTATACAGCCCCATTAGATTATCTAAACTCCAAAGACAGCTCCTTCACCAAAGTTCATAAGGCAGCAAAACTTGGAAATGCCTTAAAGCTACAAACATTGCTGGCCCAAAATGTGAACTTACTAGATGCTCAAGATAGTCTAGGCAATACACCTTTGCACTATGCAGTATTGTTTGAGCACTACGAAGCTTCAAAGCAACTTATAGAATTGGGAGCAAATACGACACTGGTAAACCAGTCTGGTATACCCATTACCGGATTAATAGTTAACGAAGAAATATCTACTTTATTCGTTGAACATGAAACAACTCTCGCAAGTCAGTTTACATCAGATAGTGCTGGTGAAGCATTTGGAAGGGTTGAGCCACCAGCCCCTCTTACTCAGCTTTTCTCTGCGGTCCATGAGAATAATGTTGAGCAACTAGTTGAACTTTTGTCCCTTTACCCCTCTCTTTTAAACAAACAAGAAGAAAATGATGGTTTTTCGTTACTTCATTCCGCAGTTATTAGTAACCACTATGCAATTGCTCAACAGTTAATTGAGGCTGGAATAGAAGTGAACATCCCAAGCAAGAGTGGCGAAACCCCTCTCTATTTATGTAATAACAAAAAAATTAAAAAACTTCTAACGGCCAATGATGCTTGCTCCTTTAGCTGCATGCATAAGGCTGTGCTAGATAATGACACTGATAAAATGATGGACTTAGCATTTATAAACCACTCACTTGTTGATGCCATAGATATAGAGGGAAGCACCCCATTACATTATGCAGTTGATACAAATAACAATGAAGCTATAAAAACACTAGCAGCTTTAGGCGCAAACTTTAACAAAGCAAACAATATAAACAAAACGCCTATAAACTGTACGTTTATCAAAGAAATTGAAGACGAGTTAAAAAAATTTGGTGCGATTAACCACGATCCATTTTCATCCAAATTTCATACACTGTGTATTAATGGTGATTTGACTGGTGTTCAAAAAGCAATTAACAACAAGGAAGAAATGGAGTCTTTAGGGGGTATTGACCACGAAGACGCTAATGGATGTACGGCTTTAATTCATGCTGTCATACATGGTAATAGAGAGATTGTAGATAGTTTATTGGTAAGTGGTGCTAACCCCATGCACCCTGACAATGATGGATTTAGTGCTATCGATTGGGCTGAAGCATGCGAAATGGCTGATATGCTAAATAAATTACAATCGGCGTGTGAATTTAGCCCAGAGAAAAAAACCTATTTTAAAAGTAACATTAATAACCTTATCAAAAAGTTCCAAAACAAAAAAGATAATAAACAAATATTATTTGTCGTTGGCGAAACCCATGACAACTTCATCGCTGAACAATTTCAACTAATCTTGATTAGCTGTCTAATAAAACATGGTCTTTCCACCATGTTTTATGAGCATGATCAAGAGAATACACTATTATGCAAAATACCTAAAGCTGCCAAGAGCCTAGGATTCGATGTAGTACCTGCAGATATTCACCCGAACAGAGGCGGTGAAACAATGTCAGAAAGAAACAAAATAATTGCAAATGTGGTTAACAAAAGCAACAAACCCGGTATGTTAGTTGTTGGCAGCGATCATCTTAAGGGTTTACTGACCCATAAAAAAGAAACACTCGATACCAGCAAGTACCATATTATTCCGCTCAATTTAAATCATTTTAACCCCAAAATCTCTGCTATTTCCGATTACTTGACGTTTTCCAGAGACTCACAAAAGGTAATCCAAGTTACAGAAAAGGGTCTTGAGTTCAAAGGGAAAATTCTTTCGGCAGGTAGCCGAGATAATAAAATCAAAAAAAACCAATCTATTCAAACATTACACTCATTTGGAATCTTAGCGGACACAAAACCTTCAAGTCAGAACCCGGCAGGTCTTTTAACTTGGGGTTGGAACGCCATTTGCACGAAAGCTAGCGCCTTGTTCTTTTCAGAGCCGAAACCCCCAAGTCAAGTGTCACCTTCAAAAACGAAAGGCACACCCTCTTTGTAGTCGTATAGTATGTAGTGGTCGCGACCACTACACCTTAAGGCATATAAGCCTCTACCGATTGGGCTTAGTTCCCTGAGCTTTTGATGAAAGACTTTGTTCAGATTTTCGTTCTTCAACAATCCTTTTTACTATTTCATGTGCTTGCCTATCTCCCTCGAATCCAGATGGAATTTTTTCATGCTTTCTTACCACAGCAATGAGTGCGTGTTCAAAAACTTTGGTGCAATCTTTGAGTTGTTGAGAGTCTATATTATTTTTACTATGTTTAGTACTTTCTAAGCTAGACTCAGCAAGTATAAATGCATCAATAGCCTCAATTAATAAATCTTTACGATATGAACTACGATTATATAAAACCATTGCATACGTATTAAAGGTATCTTCAAATTTTTCTTGCTCTGCTTTAGTTAATTTTCCTTTAGTTGACTTGTCTAGAAGCATTTCATAATCTAATTTGATTTTTGGAACTATGAATGCATTGTCCTTCGGGTTAACGTGAAGTTGGTGTCCGCCACCTTCAGTTTCCATAGAAATATTATTACGTTTATCATCTACCCAAGCAGTAACACTCCAAGTATCTGCAATCGGTGCAGTAACGGATTGTAAAACTCTAACATCATTATTTACATTAAACTCTGTAGACTGTTTTTGTTCAGCGTAATGCTGGTGATTAGCTCCGCTTTCAACCTCCATTGTCGGGCCTTGATTAATTGTCATATCTGATATGCCTAATAGATTTGCACCCTCCGCCACTTCTCCTTCTATTGCATGAGGCTCATAAAATGTATAATAGTTGCCTTGCCTAGTCTCTCCTGTACCTTTTCCAGCTGCTTGCATTTGAAATAATTGAGAATCTTTTGGAATAGTTACAATTTCTACAGGCTGTCTAAAGTCAATTCCATTTAAATGGCTAAATAGCGCATTTGGTTTTTCGGCAAGACTAGGATCGCCTTCCAAATAATGCTGCATAGCTGTTTCGATTCTATTTAAAACTTTCATCGCATCTTTAGATTTTACTTTGGAAGCAGAAGAAAAAGTTAATGCACCAGTAGTCGTACTACTTTTTTTAAGAAATTCTTCCATAATTTTGTTATCTGTTTTTATTTTTTTAAAATATTCTTTTATAAGTTCATCTGGTACTTTTTGATTTGTTTCTGACATTTTCCAATCCTTTTTTATCTATTAATCATAGTTTCCCATTTAGACAATAATTATTGGAAATAGTTTACTTTTTTCGGTTGGACTGTAACCGCACGAATTGGCTCAGATTAAAGGTAACCCAAGGAGGAAAATAAACGGTCGTTGCC
>CAXBML010000040.1:0-22087 GCA_963976875.1 uncultured Coxiellaceae bacterium | reverse complement strand
CAAGTCTGACAGCACGGTTCAGTTATTTGAAGGTGTGTAATTTCGGACGGATACCGATTTTACGTACTACTTTTTAAAACCCAACCAAATATTAACCCTTAACCAATTTAATATTTTCGCATAACGGAATGATCCCTTTCAAGTCAATATGCTCAAACAATATTTGCGCTCTAAGCAACTCAGATTCTTTTAAATCTTTAATATAATTTGGTAGTGGTTTTAAACTGTACCTGAATTTATCTATAAAAATATCTTTGAGCTCCTGTGACTGGTTTTCCCAAAATACTGGGCTCAAAAAAATATTTTCAGTGTATTCAAATAAAAAATTCAAAACAAACGCGAGATTTATATCTTTATTTAATAAAGAGTTATAAAATTTATTACAAATAACATTTTTCGATTGCGAAGTAAATATTAAATACCCTTTGTTTTCTTTATTAATAACATTAACATTAAACATTTGCATTTCAGTATCTAGATCATCTGGGTCTTGCAAAAGATTCAAATCTAGATCGTAATAAGGAAATAGTGATGTTGATGCCACAATTGGCAAAATATTATCAAAAGCTATTTCAAGCGTATCAATAGAGTTGTAGCTTTGGCTTAAAAGGTTTTGATCATACATTACTTTCTCTTTTTTTATGTCTCTCATGGCTACATTTTCATAATCTAGCTTTGTCTTAAAAATTTGTTTCTGTACCTGACCCGATTTATTTTTTAATTCTTTTAGTGCCTCAACTTGTGCGGCTTTTTTAAAGTATTCCATACAAATGGTTCGGTAAGAAAAAAAGAATATACTTTCTCTATCTAATTCATGCTGAAAATCATCTATCCTTTTAAATAAATCATTATCATGTTTTGCACAAAATCCATTGAATGTTGAAGCTTTGTTAATGCCAATCCTATCAACGAATATACCTTCATTGCTATACACATCGTTCTTAATTGATTGTAAGTGTCCATTTTCTGTAATAGTATTTAATACAGATTTTTTACTAACTGAATGGGAAGAACACCTCCCTTCGCACTCGTAACTTAGCTCTTCGGGAACAAGACAAACTCTTTTACTTGCATTCCTTTTAAATACTTCGGTTATCTCATGAACATCCAATTCTTTTTTCCTAAAACAGCAATGTTTAAATTTTTTTGCTGAGCCACAGGGGCATTTTTTATTTTTAAGATTATTTTTTTGAGGCCAAAAACCTATTTTGGATAAACTTTTCATTCTAAATCAACATTGCCCTTTTCTTCAGATGGGTATCGATTGTGAAGTTCCAGTAACTGATTTTTTACTGGAGCTTCACTAGCAAACAACTTATAAACTCTTCCCTCTCAACCTATTCCTGCATCTTTCTATCTCTATGCCAAGCCTCCCAGCCAAGACGTAAAATTTCTATCATTCCATGTGCCGTATATTCTGGTGGTATCTTTTTTTCCAAATCCGCCTCATTTTCTCTATCTCTATATGGCTTAACATGTCTAGGGGAAATCCAAAAAAGCCTTTTGGTTTTTGGGGAATAACATTCAAAAAGTCCCATTGGGCTCAATGCACGGAAATATAATACATCACCTGTGTCAAAATAAGCTTCTAATAAGTTATCTAAACTTGAAACTTCCAGCCACTCACCTGGCACAGGAAATTTCCATGACAATATATCATTGTTACTCAATAGGGATGGAAACATTCTTTGTGTAATCTCTTGGGCTACAGCTTTTACATTATGAGCGTTCAGGAAGGCACCATTCTTATGTTTTAAAATATCAGGACAATCATATGGACTGGTATCTTCAATAAAAATAGGCATTAACATTTCTGAACTAGAGCAAGACTTAACTTTGGTTAAGGCTAAATCCAGCTCTTCTCTTTGACCCTTTGAATTTAGAGTTCCTTTTGAAACAACAAATAGAACCAGGTCAGATTCTTTAATTTTTCCTTCGATTTCCGCCCAGATATTTTCAGCTAAAGTTCTATCCCTAGAATAAACCCAAGCATTTACACCCAGCTTATTAAATCTATCCCGAAAATTTTCAACGATGTCTTGCTCGCTTACCGCATAACTTATGAATATGTTGTATTTCATGTTATCTTGTCCTAGTCAATATTTAATATACGGTCTAACTAACCTGAGAAACACCGCTACACATTTGATGTCCATTGCTCTTTTCTTATACAAGTATGCACTGGAAGTTCACGTCTGCTTCATCAAAGGGTAATAATCTTTTATAAACACCACACCCCAGAAAATAATTGTTCATATAGCACCAATATCACTTAAAATCAGTAATTACCTCATCCTCACAAAACCAGCCATTATTTATAGCGTATTCTTTTACTTTCATAGGGTTTTTAGTATAAGCAACAATGGCTAGGCTTTTTTCTGCCCGACTACATATCACATAAAAAAGACGTTTTGTCCTATCAATACTAGTTTCTTTGCCCTCTCTTATATTAGTCTTGTCTCGCACAGATGTGTCCTTTGCTCCAAGTAATTTTTCATAGCTAAAAAGAAAGCCCTTGGCTTCATGATCATCAAGAATTGCCATTACACGAGGAAATTCTAAACCCTTGACACCTTGGTGTGTTCCAAAGCAAGATTTATTAGAAATATAATTGGAATAATAAACTGCTTGTGTATAAGGACATTGTAAAGCGGCATACCATTTACTTATTATATTGCCTTTAGAAAACTCATCTTCCCCCGCTTCAGCTGCGTCAAGCTTTTGTTCAATTAGCTGAAAGACATCTGGAAGGATTAATAAATTTAATTGTTTAATTTTGCATAAAATTTGATATATTGATGGATTAGGGTTAGCTGTAAGTATTTCCTTAATTTCACCTAGTGCGGATTTTGCTTTTTGAATTTGCTCCATTGGTTTATCATTATTTGATAAGTTATTCTTTTCAAGAAGTGGCGAGTGATTTTTTAATATATTAGTTGCTATAAAATCATTACCAGACATTATTGACTCAACTAATGGTATAAGCTGCCTTAATAGAAATGAGATGCCTGGCATCGTACCATCCAGTAAACCAGTAGAGTCACTACTAACTTCATAAAGAGGCTTAAAAAAATCTAAAAAACCTCCGCGCCTTGCTGCCATATGATGTTCCAAGATTAACTTCTTTACCGTTTCGTTGACTGTTTTCCATTGTTCATCAGATGTAAAGCTTGCCATCTCATTTGCAATACGTTGCTCTATTTCATTTCTATTTATTTGATAGTCGCTGTCAACGATAAAAAGCTTCACGACCCCTTCTTCCGATTTTTTTGATGGGATTTGTGGGTGAGATCCCCTGATTTTATTTATTAATTTAATTAACCGTTTTGGGGAGCGATAATTAATATTTTTTATGGGCTTTTTCCAGTTGTTGGGTAAATGTGTCTCAATATCCTTTTTGCCATCCATATAAATACGTTGCATGGTGTCACCAAATAAGCCAAGTGAAAACCGTGAAGAATGATCGAGCTGAACATCAAGTAATGCTTCAATGAGTTCTTTCTTAGTGTCCTGACATTCATCAATAAGCAGAATGGGATGCTTTTCAACAAGTATTCTCTTCATTAGGTTTTTAGATCTTAAAAACTCAGATGCGATTTTTATTACATCGGCATGATTTAATTCCTCATCACTATTATTTGCACCATTCGGACTATAGCTAAATTTTTTTATTGTTTGTATATTTTGGAGTAATCTTTTTTTTGCATTAATGCGTCGTCCACGATCCATTGATGTTTGCGTGCCGGCTCTCCCTTTTTTCTGCTCGCATTCAAGTTTAACAATCTCATTTTCTGCATTTACCCTAACCCAATGATTAATATCTGACTGAAAATGACGAATAAGCTCCCAAGAAAAACTGTGAATTGTCGAAACCATAAATGAGGAGTCAAAATCTAAACGTCTTTTTATCTCATCACATGCGGCATTGGTGAATGTTATAACTGCAATTTTTTTTCCGTTCAAACGAAACTTATCAATGTTTTCTTCTCGGAATTTTTGTAACACAGAAACAAGCGAACGCGTTTTTCCAGTTCCAGCGCCGGCATATAAAAAAAAGCTCTGTGGGTTTTCTGAGTTTAAGCAAGAAAACATTTCTTCATCTTCGTTGGATAGTTGAATATTCATTATCTGCTCTTTAATTTTGCTCACTTGACGCCTCTAGGTCTTCCAAGTTACTCTTTAGCTTTTGTTCCAACCATTGAAGACCATTGGCTATATAAAGTGGCACACTCAAATCGCTTGGTTCTTGAAGGCATAAAAGCTCTAATGCCATCTCTGCTTTTCTATCAGAACCTTGTAGTGCGGCAAACATTTTATTGCTAGCGTCAAAAATAGAGTTCTCTGAAAGAGAAGCACACAATTTTTTTAAAAGCCCTTTTGTGTTTGTCATTGTTCTAAATAGCTCGATATTTGATAAGGCCAGCGCATCTTCAAAAGTATAAGGAATGATTTTGGATTTACCCTCTCCTGTTTTGTACTGCGCACTTATTTGCCCCTGGTAGGCAACTCGAATATAACCATCATCAGAAACCAAACTGCAGGAGCTCAATAAAGCATCCAGATTTTCCTCTTTTGGGAGCCACTTTTTTAATGTGCTATTACTTGTTTTATATCCTTTATTTTCCTCTGGCTTCACTTTCCCATCGGGGTTTGTTTTAATTGAATCCAGATCAGTAATAATTAAAGTGTGTAACCCGAGTTTTTCAATTAACGGTCGAAACCTATGAGCATGACTACCACCAATATCAAGCACCGTAATATACAGCGAATCCAGAACATTAAAATGGTTTTTGATAAAATGTGGAACGAGCATTCTCTCAGCTGCCCCTTCAACCAAAATAACGGCATCAGCAAAAAATATATCACAGTGTGTAGCCTTGAGATATCGTGATACAAATTTCCCTGATTCCACGGTGCTCCCAAATGTTCCAGATAGATTTATAATTTCTGCACAAGGAACATCTCCACAATTATCTTCTGGCAGCCTTCTGAAATACCGAAGGCATGAAAAATCAATTTCATGTGCGATATGACTCGAATGAGTGCTAATGATCAACTGGGTTGTAAAAGTGTCATCGTCAACCAACAATTTGTTGTTTCTCAGCACATTATACGCTTTTTTTATAAATACCTGCTGAACTTGGGCATGTAAATGTGCCTCAGGTTCTTCAATCAGAACAATGTGTAGAGGTTCAATTAATGAATTATTATTTTCGGTTTTTTCTCCAGCTTTTCCCGTTCGCATCCACTCATCTCGGAAACGAATAATTTTAAAAACCATAGATATTAGATTCTGATATCCTAGACCATTATACCCTTCTGGCAAAGTTAGAGGAGGATGACCAGCTACATTTTCTGCTAAATTGAACTGAACAGCAGACTTGTGGTTAAGCCCATCCATTGGGTTAACACGACAAGAGATAGTTATTTTTGGATCGCTAAAACCAGGATATCCAAGCCCTTCAAGCTCTGAAATTGGAGAACGAAAACTAGATTCTAATTTAGAGTCAAATTGTTCTCTGGCATCAGCAATTCCCAACAATACCTTTGCATCATCGCAACTAGGATTGTCTGATGGATTTAAGTGAGCTTCATAATAACTTCGGAGTTGGGTTGATAATGAGCATCCTGCCTCTGTCGCATTTGAGTCTGAGAACACCCTCTGAGCATTTATAATGTCAACTTTAAACAAACCATCAAACGGCTCCATGTCAAGAGCAAGTAAATAGTCCGATGGATTATTTGCTTCTGCATTTCCATTAGCTTGCTTATTGATAATATATCCCTTTACATGAAAATATTTATTCAGCTTTTTATCAAGAAATTCTTTTAAGGTTTGTGGCCACAGTGTAAGTTTTTTCCCTTCTCCATCAGAAAATGAATCTTCTGTTTTTTTAGCAGAATGGATTGCATGAATAAACTCACGATAAAGATTATTCAGTTCTCGCTCTTTGTTTAGCTTGGGCTCAAAGGAAAGTCGAACGCCAAGCAAACCGCCATCCCAACTAAGGCTGGGTATAAGGTGAACAATATATTGAAGTTCTGAATCCCTTACCTCCAACCATACATCTATAGAAGGTAGAAATGGTCGCCATCCATCTATGCTCAAATCTGAAAAATCCTCATCATCCTGCCAGGACTGTCCAATTTTATTTATTTCACACCAATTTGAAAGGGTAAAGTCAGTTGTTTCAATATCTTTTCTTCTCTCTTTCTTGAGAAACATAATTAGTGCATCCATAGCTGATGTCTTTCCACTATTATTTGCTCCAACAAACACTGATTCCTTACTACCTAGTTCAATTCTACATTTTTTCAGCTTTCGAAAATTATTTATGTCAACATGTGAAATCCTCATTTTCTAAAATATCCTTGCATTAGTAAAACCTCCTAAATTTTTAAGGCGCCGTTTAATATAAAGTCATTTATAATAAAATTGATAACGTGAAACATCATACTCTGCTATAATTATGACACAGACTCAGAATTTAAAATCTGAAATTAAAGACAGGAATTTGCAATTTTTTTTTAAAAGCCAGTGAGTTGCAACGTTGCATAGTTGATAAAAAACTATGCAATATTATCAGCTAATATATTATTTATCCGCTTTAATACAATCTCTTTACGTTGGTATTGTAAGCCGGATGGGTAGGAGCCTAAGTGCCCAGGTAAACTTTCAATAAAATCACTTTGATTTAGTAAATATGAAAATTTTTCTTTTATATACGCTACTAAGCTTGGCGGTTTTGCATTTATCACCTTTTGAGCTATTTCTTTATTTCCATCAATTATACAAATCAAATCTTCCAGATCATGGCTACCCAAATAATCACTTTGCCCTCTACCACTAAATGCCTCTAATTTCGTCGCAATAAAATATGGAGCAGAAATTACCTTAACATCAATAGAACCATCAAGCCTAATACTATCTGCGTGCCGTATTGCCTCACCATACCATCTATTTGTAAACCCTAATACTGACTCGTCAGTTGGCATACAATCAACAATTATATTGTCAACTGACCACCTACAAGTAAGCTCTTGCGACTCTTTAAACCCAAGAGCACGCAATTTTTTACTAAAAACGTGGTAATCAGCAAGATTTAAGATTTCAACAATGAAATCAACATCCATTGTTTCTCTGACATCAGGCGCTCCCTCCTCGGTTAGTAAGAACCCAATTGTTGCTCCTCCCACAAAGACAACCTGCCCTACAAGATCGCCCAGCTTATAAGCCACATGTTTAACATATTCGTATTGAATTTTACGTTGTTCGATACTCATCAAGCTTCTCTTCAAGTAATTTAATGCCAATTTTTTTTTCTCTTGCCCTGCCCGCTCTTATTGCATCAATCATAGATAAGAAAAAATATATTTCTTCATTTTGAATGTCTGAGGCTGTGTCATATAACGGGGTCAAAGAGTATCCTCTAACCTTGCCGTTGGCATTGGGCCAAACTGGAAGATCATTTTCACGATAAGAGATCTCTCCACCAAAACAAGGAGCAGCATAACTTGTGGGAACCCCTCTAGTCACCTCTCCAATTTGGGCTGGAAATACATATTTTAATCCGTGTATTAAAAACTCTTTCAGTGCACTAATTATAATCTTGGGCTTTTCATTTTTTGTGCTTGGCGATGCTATCTTTGAACGGGTAAGTCTTTTTATTGCCGCATTCACTTCAGATGGGCTTATGCCAATTTCATGTGCAATATCAGTTTGCCTCCATATAGTCCCTTTTTTAATCAAAATAGCTAAAGCAACTAAAACATCTTGTGATTTCAACATATATTACATTTGCTCCATAGACGGATTCCAATTGCCTTTAATACTAGCAGATATATTCGTGAATCGCAATTCGCAAATCACGAATCGAAATCAAAAAACAACCTAGGAAAGCTCGATTTTACTAACATAGATACGTGTATCTGCATAATAGCGTCAGGCTGGTGGGTATAGATGCTTATAACCAAGGTAGGGAATCATTTTTAAGTTTTCTGTAAATTTATATAGTTTTTTCATTGCATAGTAGATCCAAACTATGCAATGAAGAAGCAAAAATACAAGAAAACATTTCTAGATAGTTCTATTTTTCAACCACTTCAACAATAAAATTAATTCACTTATTGTGATTTTACCCATTTAGCACCTCGGCCAGTTCCAATAGATTTTATTTTTCCCTCATCCCTGAGCTCACGAAATACTTTTCTTATCATTTCTCTGCTCACACCAGGGCAAGCTTGCTCAATATCAGCAATGGAGAAAGCTCCAATTTTCTTATCGACTGCGAGAATCACCTGTTCTGTTTTAAAGCCTTTCCCCTTTTTTATCGTGCCGACTCTGTCTTCAAATTCTTGATAGGCTGCCATCAGCATGCCCCAAAAATAATTTAACCAAGGATGGACATTATGTTTACCTTCGTGCCAACCAGCCGAGCTAGCTCCTAGGGCTTCATAATAAGTTTCTTTACTCTCTTCAATAATACGTTCCAAACTAATATATTTTCCAACTTGGTAATTAAAATGATAAAGCAATAAAAGAGTGATTAATCGTGCAGCTCTGCCATTGCCATCCCTAAAAGGGTGAATGCACAAAAAATCTAAAATCGCTAGTGGAATGATGACTAATGATTCCAAATCGTTCTTTTCTTTGGCATTCATAAAACCACTTATTAAATCTTCCATAGCTTGAGGTGTTGCAACTGCAGTGGTTGGCTTAAATCTAACATGCTTTGTCCCATCTGGCAGATTTTCTATGATTTCATTATCGGTTAATTTCGAATGCCCTCCTTTCGCCGAATGAAAACGGTAAAGCATTGAGTGCAACTGCAAAATAACGTTTACTGAAAAAGGCATGTGCTCACTGGCATCATGGATCAAAGATAATGCATCCCTATAACCTGCGATTTCTTGCTCAGATCTGTTTTTGGGCTCAGCATTTTTTAACACAAGTTTTTCAATGCGATAATGAGGCGCAACCACCCCCTCAATTCTATTGGAGGATTCACTTGACTCGATCATTGATGCCTTTTGCAGACTAGCCAATGCTTCTGGTGTTTGCTGGTAATAAAGCTCTTGCTTACCCCTGAACTCACCAATTGTCTTTAAAATGGTTAGCTCATCTAAACCAAAAGTTAAGGCGTTTAGATAACCTTCTTTAAAAGAGTGCATATGCTGCTTAACTCCATGTTTTCTTGCCTAAGTAGGTATTATAGGGGATAAAGGGGGTACTATCAACCTCAAATTACCCCCTTAAATAGATTTTACCCACTTTCTCAGGTGTTAGTATGCCATGTAAATATCTTAAAAAAGGTTAGATGAAAGCTTACTTCTTTTTTATAGTGTGGTCTTCGTAGAATCTTGAATATTGTTCTAAGAATGAGGCTGCATGCTCATCTGTGTCGCTTAAAAGAAGCTCCTTCTCAAACTTTGTGTGTGAGGTACTGAGAAATAATTATTTAAAGGGACCTGCTCCAAATGGGTTTCATAATATATGCAGTTACTAATTAGGTTAAATATAATTGCTATAATTACGGTACAGACTTAAGACTTTAAAGCTAAAATTAAATATAGGATCTAACAGTTTTTTAGTGGTTTCTGTGGGTTGCAACGTTGCATAGTACTTGAAATACTATGCAACAAAAAGTAAAAATTAAAGGTGTTAAAAAATGGTGTTAATTTAACTTTCGGTAGCTTGGTTGTTTGAACAGCTATCATCTAAAACTTTTTCGCATAAAATAAATAAATCATGTCGCAAAGATTCAAGCTTATCGTTCTCTTTTACAAGCATGGTGACCGGATCTTTATGCAATACCAAATCTACAAACGTATCCATTCCACCAAAAATAGGGCTCTGTCGCAAATGCTAAAATTTTAGACATTTAAGCTAGGTGAATTTATCCTGGGCACAACAAGGCTGCCAAATTATAAAACTGTTTAAAAAATAGTTTTCTGGTCAGCATGTCTTTGTTGTTTATTTCGTAGCATGTGATGTAATTCTATTCCATGCAAAGTGGCTGATCCTTTTTAAAACGACTTAAACCCAAGCATTGGTTTTATTATATTTTTAATAAATCGGTGGTCTTGTTCAACCCCATTATTTAAATATTTGCTTTGTCGAATTTCAATCTTACAGTCACCTCTTAGTTGGTTGTTAAGCGTTGATAATGCTGATTTATTAGAACCACTTTTATCAACATTAACTTTGATAGGCCGTGAAGTACCTGTAAACAATTTTTTACTGGTACTTCACGGCTTATCTACGTACTTAGATGATAAATAAATAATATTTCTTAAGAAATCTTTATGTGATGGTCGATGATGAAAGTTTTCTGCTTTAACTACTTTAATAATTGCCAAACACCACATAATGAAAAGTAAAACACCTAAACTAGCGGATTCTAGTCTAAAAGGCATATCAAATACAAACGGAACAAATAAGAAGACAATATAAGCAAGCCTAATTAGCCAAAAATCCTCAAATAATCGTCTTGTTCTGTCTGCATTCTCACAAAACCACGCTAAATTAATTTGATCATGAATAATCCAAACACTAAAAGCCAGCAATATCTCATAGCAGCCATAATATGCATAAATTAATACGAATAATAGATAATTGATTTTACAAGCGACTGAGGTCACAAGTCCAAATGGTTTCCAGTCAAAATCGATTTTTCTGATTTTTATATACATAACTAAAATTGCAGTCAAAATAAATCCTGGACCCCACCACACAAATAATATCATGCTGATTATATCTAGTGAGATCATTGCCTTAACAAAGCATACCGTATGTAATAAAGTTAAGGGCAGACCAGGCAGCTCGGATAGAATAGAGCCATACGAGAAGTATTTAGATGGCATAAATATTTGAACAAGAATTTTAGAAAGTGTGAGCACGAAGAAGCAAGCTACCCATAAATTTAGATATGGGGCTAAGCTATTCATCCAGTGATAAATCGATTCATCAATAGTAACCATCATATTTCTGCTGTATTTATGTTATACATCGTAGTTTTTAAATCTGGAGTTCCATACACTGTTGCTTTTGCAACATTAACAACTGGTAACTGCTCCAAAATAGGGTTCATCTTTAAATACTCTGCCTCTGATAGTGCTAAAAACACAGCTTGATACTTAGACTCAAAAGCCATATGAAGTGCTTGCTTCAATATTATCAAAAGAGCCGAATCTTCTTTATAACTTAAATATGATAAATGGGCGTTTTTAATCTCTTCACCATTATTCTTATATAGTCTTTTCGCTAAGCGTGTATTCTCAAATACAGCACAGGCTTTATCGTTTACATGAATCCACTGGTAGCCATTTTTCGCTCTTAGATTCAATTGCTTTGGCAGAAAGTATGAGTGACAATGCATTTGTTCGAAAAGTTCAACGCCTTTTTTAGCTCCAATTATAGATACATCTTGAGAGTGACCCTCTTTACGCGCTAGAAGCTGTATCACATAAACTTTCTGAATAATCTCTAAGGTTAAAAAACCTTTCTTTCCCGTATAATCGAAGGGAGTCAACTTGGTCCCATCCATTACGACACTCATAACGGGTATTGCAGGACCTTTATAACTTGCCTGTAACTGCTGCATCAACTCATATGTCATCCCTTTACCCTGGGATTTTAACGCAACTTTGAGATCACCTATATAGGCTACTTCCTGCGTAGCTTTTGTATTAGGATTATAAAGGGTGCGAATTGCAGAGCATATAGTACCTTGTACTCCTTCATTATTTTCAGCAACGATACAAGTGGCGGGTCCCATTGCAAGATAGAAATTTAGATAAAAGTTACAATGACTAATCGAAAACCAATGATCTTTCCCCAGCGGATAATGAAATTGCGTTTCAAATGCGCTGAGTTTTTGCTGTAAGATATCATCTGGATTATCATGTAATATATGATAATTCATAAAGTTTTTAACCTCATAATAAAACTATGTTCTAGCATGAGGACAACACGCTTCTCTGAATAATCGCTGCTTTCTGTTTTTGTAAAGATTTTCATATAACTCATTAAACGTAAAGGCTCCTAACCAAATCCCTTGCTCAATGATATATCTATCATCCTTTGAACCATTTTTCCAAGTGGGCTCAATAACATCAAAAAAATCTTTCGCATGCTTAATATCTAACTCTTCATGCAGATCGTAGTGAATCAGATTCTCTTGAGTTAGCCAGTTGTTGGCTACAATTGCTTGTCCAAGCCAAGCAGATATTTCAGAAAACATTTGCTCAATAATACCCATAAGCCCAACACCCACAAGATACTCATCTAGAACTGTTGCCCCTGCAAGGGTCGTATTAAATTGCCGGGTTGCAGGCCATAAAGCTCTTTTATTAACTGCCTCTATATCTTTAACGCCTAAACGAAACAATAGCTCAGAAAAAGTGTGCCCATGAATATTATTGAAATCCCCCTCACCATGCTCCTCCCAGACATTTCGTATGACTTCAAGTCGCTGCTTAGGATCGGGGATCTTTGCTGCTGCTGCGGCCATAGGTCTACTAAAAAATAAGACTGCAAAGTAAAATTGAATCTGCGTTTCAATGAAATCATTTTTCTCAAAAGTTTTTTCTTTCAGAGCCTTGAAATAAGAATTTTCATGATAATTAATATGGGATAGAACTGTATTGATTAAATCTTGCACAACTAACTCCTGACCAAACATAATATGGAGCTGTAAAAAATACTGCGATCTTGAAGAAATAATTTATCAGACAATGTCACATCAAGTTTAAAGTCCGGAAAATATTCTAAAATATGCTGCGTATTATTCAATTGGCGAATGAGCACTACGCATCCAGAAGTAGTCTTTTCGCTAATGAGCCGCCCAATCTCAGCATTGCTTGTCTCATCCATCCAATCCATAATGTTTGATAATTGTATGAAATCATATTCACCAAGTTTTGATACATCCTTCAAGGTCCCATGAATGTAATCAATATCTTCTACCTGCGTAGGATGAGCTAAATAATAGGGTAAGCTTCCCTTCTCTTTCAGATAGTGACCAAGAAATATATGATGCAAAAAATGATTATGTCTTGCATCATCTCTGTTTAAGGCTTGCTCAAACATTCTTTTGAAATACTTAGGGTAACTGCCTTGAGGGGCATGTTGTATTGCCTCAGGCCCAAACATTACTTCTAAAAAGCTGTCATGAAAAAACAAGTTAAAGGCCACTGGCCAGTAACGATGCCCTATTAACAGGTCTTTTAATTTGGGTATTGCCTTAGTATCGCACAACATTTCTCGTAGCTGAGCATAATCAATAATAAAATTAAAGATAAACTCACGGAACCCTTTGAACAAGGTTTCAAAATTTCCACACTGATTCAGTCCCTCAGGACTTGCAGTTTCTATATTAAACAAACTATCAAAATTACTCTTGTCTTTTAAAGACTCATTTTTCAACTGCGTTAAATGAATTTGATGTTGATTAAAATCAAAAGCACCTATATGCAGTTTTGGATACATCGACTTGAGAGAAAGAACACTACATCCACCGGAGCAGACCATTAGCAAATGGCTGCTACCATATTGCTCTATCACTTGAGCTTCTATAAGAGGGTCTTCTCTTACTACAGCAAATTGTATTGGATTATCTTTCAAAACAGAATAAAAGCCTTATTTAATTTGACGCCCTCCTCACAAGAAATGAAGGCTATCCTCGCGATGAAAGGTTCGGTTAAGTTACTGATTCCTAGCCGCGCTAATGCGCTGGCTAAAAAGCCTCTATATATTTCGCTCCCTATTGAGAGTAAAAATCAATTCACTTATATCTTTTGAGTTGTATCATAAAAACAGTACAAACATTACAAACAGCACAAACAACACAGCAAGACACGTGGCACATTAGCTGGAAGCTACCTATTGAATATTCAGCATATAATTATTCTTTACTTAAGTATATATACTTATTTTATAGAAAAAGCAATTCGTGCACCTAACCCTCTGTAGAAAGGTGCGTCCTATTGTCTCTTCTATTTGCAGGCGTAGATCATTATAGCTGCCGGTGGAAATTACAAAGTTAGCTATAACGGGTTGGGAGGCAATGGGTCTTTGATAAATGAATGTTTGCTTAGAGCATGATTTTGATGTTCCATGCAATAAATTGATTGGTTAATTATAGCCCGCCCTACTCTATTTTTACTATGTTTTATAGCGTAAGGTGCATAGTATATCTGTACTGTGAAATGAGGAGAAATTTCAACGTACTACTTTTTTAAAAAAACTATTGTAACGTTATATGTATTTTTTTGCCTGTTAGCTCAGCTGCTTTATTCAAAGTATGTAGCGTCACAGAGGTGTTTTCTGGATCTAATATACGATCCAATCCAGACCGACTAGTTTCAAGGGCTTCAGCCATAGCAGTTTTAGTCATGAACTTACTATCAATTTTCTGTTGCAATAAATATGCAATAATTCTTTTAACTGCCTCAATCTTAGTGGTCGTAAGCAAATCTTCTTCAAGAAAGTCGTCAAAGCTTGAACCAACATGTTTATTTTTACTAACCATTTTGCTTAAACTCTTTCATTCGTTTCAGTGCTATTTCAATATCTTTAGAAAGCGTTTTTGTGTCTTCTTTATAAACCCATGCAATAATATTATTGTCTTTTTGTGCATAAAGAAATTTACCCTAGATATTGTTTTATTACTCAAATTGCTTCTGACCTCCCATAAACCATTACTTAGACTTTTTATCAGAGGCATACCCAAGGGCACCCTAACTGAACTGTCTTGATGTCATCACCAATTATCTTCTTCTCATCTCTGGGCAATTCTCGAAGTCATTCACGAACAGGCTCGTTTCCAGTAGAGTCTTTATAAAAGTGAATTATTAATCCTTTAAATACCATGATTAAATGTACCATTATTGGTACTGTGTGTCAATTATAGTACAGTTTGACGAAAAAAGTCTAATTCATAAACACTATTGTTGTGCCTACAAGAGATAAATTTATTCACCATCTGTTGCTTTTACCTAACGCTTTAAGTAAATTAACTTATTTCCAAATATCTTACGGGGATTGTATGTCAAAATCTTTAAATATCTATATAAATGGTACAGATGAGCCGAATGGTTTAGATGGCTTTGTTACGTCCTTGGCAAATGTCTTGCATGAAATGACAGAGCAAACTGATACCCAAAAGTCCATTTGCATAGATGGTTGCGCAATAAATAATTCTGACCCTAGAGACCTAGGGGCAATCTTTACTTTTAACCTAGAAAAGCAAGTTGATAGCCTTGTTAATACAATAAAAAAACAAATATCTGATGGCGAAAAATTAAAGCTTAACTTGTATGGCTTTAGTCGTGGCGGCGCAGCTGTATTTTGGATTTGTGAAAAGTTAAAAACAATAGACCCAAGTTTGCTCGAAATCAATGTATGTTCCTTTGAGCCAGTTCCGGGAAACTTTATTAGAGGCTCATATATTGATAATATCTCAGGATTTAAATCCACCCTCTCTGGAATTATTTCTGATCTCAGCGACTGTAAGAATATTAATAAAGTAATGGCTTTATTTACAAATCAACCTCTTCCTGATATAGCCTGTCATGGCCCAATATTGCCAGTTATGCCTCCTCAAGCTCAAGTGAGGGTAGATGTGTTGCCTGGTTGTCATAAGGGGGCAGAATTATTTCACTCTGGCCATACCTTAACAGCTTACAATAACGAAAGTGCGATTTCATTTCACGTCGTAACTAGGTTTCTAGAATCTTGCGGTACTACATTCAATAAAGGCAGGTTTAATCTTGAAGGTAAACTGGCACAAGAGTCAAGCCTTTTAGGTTTGCTCAATCACGCAAAAGCAGGTGTTCAAGGAACAAGTCGGTCAATGCATTTTTACAATGAAATTCAAACATCAACTGAAAAAACGTATCTCAACTTGGCACATAAAAATTTGTTAACTGGGCAAGAGAATGATGACTCTAGTGATTGCATCCTATCTGTAAAAAATACAACGCCAAGCCTAGATTATTGGAACGGCCATACTTCTAATGGTTATTTCCCTATGTTTGCAAAGAGCGCTGGTATTGCCGCTGCAGCATACTATTCCCCTGTAGTTGGAGTCGCCGCAGCAGCTACTGTAGCGTGCTTATATGCAAAAGACTTGATTCAAGCTTCGGGTGAGGTTGTCGAGCAAAAGAAACACCGCATGTAAATTAGTCAGGTAAAATAAGGGTGCTATTTCAGCACCCTTCCGCTGATGTTATGTGGTAGCTATTCATGTACGGCAGAACACTTACAATGCTATGAATAACGGAGCAGCAAAGGAAAGAAACCCCAGCTAGGAATAAATTACGCAGAGCTAGTTTTTGATACAGAACAAAAGTAATTTTCTGGTTAATTATCACCCGCCCTGATCTACTTTTACTGTGCTTTAAAGCATAATATGCAATGATTCGAGATTTTGAGTTTTGACGTACTACTTCACAATTAATTTAGTTCGAGTAATATTGAACCTTTACCTTTTTTGGACAGCTTATCATCTTCATTATATATTGGGCATTTCTTCAATGATAAACATCCACACCCAATGCAGCTAGTTAAAGAATCTCGCAGTTTTTCTAAATTTTCAATTCTTGTGTTAAGCAAACTTCTCCAGCTTCTAGCTAGTTTCTCCCAGTCTTTTACATTAGGAGTACGCCCATTCGGAAGCGTAGAAAGGCCCCTCTTAATTTCCTCTAAAGTGAGACCAATTTTTTTCGCTGCTTTTATCACTGAAATTCGACGCAATACATCTCTTGTATATTGTCTTTGGTTTCCACCATTCCTTGAACTTGAGATAAGATTCTTTTCCTCATAAAAATGAAGAGTTGAAACGTTAACACCACTACGCTTAGAAACTTCGCCAACACTTAATATCGTATTCATTTTATCAAGTCCAAATTTATAGAAAGCGTTTAATTTATCATAAAAGTTTCTTGACCTCAAGTTATCTTGAGGTTTTATTATGTGCCTAAGAATAGCGGTAACGGAGGTAAAACATGCATTTAGAGCATTTAAATTTGGTTGTGTGTGATTTACAAAAAACACTAGCATTTTATCAGGCGGCATTCCCACATTGGCGCATTAGAAGTCAAGGAGAGTCAACATGCCATGAATATAAAAGGAAGTGGTTACATTTTGGTGATGATTATCGATATATTGCATCTAGCGATCATGGTGTAGAAAGCAATCGTGATTTAACAAGTAATCATGTAGGGCTAGCTCATTATGCATATGTCACCAATAATATTAAAGCGCTTATTTCTCGGCTTGAAGCTGCTAGTTATACTTGGTCAAGGCCAATTGATTCTCATGGTGTAAAAAAAAATTCATATTATATCGATCCAGATTGTTTTGAGATTGAGTTTGTCGAATACAGTAGTGACTTACCAAACGAAAGGAATAGTGATTAAATGAGGTCTACAAAATGTTAAAAATTATTATTCTTTATTTTAGCGCCTCTGGTCATACACATCGATTAGCTGAAGCAATTCACAAAGGAGCAAATTCAATAAATAATAATGTATTGATCATTGATATAAATGAGATGAGTGAAGAATCTTGGATTCAGCTTGAAAGTGCTGATGGCATTATTTTTGGTTCGCCCACTTTCATGGGCGGCCTTGCAGGTGAATTTAAATTATTTCTTGATGAATCTTCATACAGAAGATTTTGGACAAAAGAGATTTTTAAAGACAAAATGGCAGCAGGATTTACAGTTGCCACTTATCCATCAGGGGATAAGTTAAATACAATTGTTCAGCTAGCCATTTATGCTGCCCAGCATGGTATGATATGGGTAAATAATTGTGATGTTGGCATAAAAGTATCTTCCCACTCTCAAAATTACAATCAATGTGGTTCTTGGCTAGGCTTAATGGCAACCTCAATTCAAGACAAGACTAAATTAATCAGCGATAATGATATTCAAGATGCATTCCATTTTGGTGCTCGTTTTGCTAAATCAGTTCATCGTTGGAACTGCTGTGGAGTTTAATTAATATAGGTATAAATTTCTCGATCGAGCAGGCTGGCTTCATTTCTGAGGATGGATATTTACTTTTCTCCATTAGTTGTCGGAGATAAAAATATCTGGAAAAATGACCCTCGCCCTTCTCTATTTTTACTGTGTTTTATAGCATAATTGCTTAGTATAATTGTACTATGCAATTGGGCGTCGCTTTTACGTACTACTTTTTAAAGCCTAACCAATAATTTAAGTATTCTACTATGCGATCAGGATCTCAAGCCGCCGTCATTTAAATAATTATTTTCCAAAAACACAACAATTATAAATGTAGCTATAGGACCTAAAAAAAGCGATATAAAAAACCAGGACAGTGAGTTTCTATTTTTTCCTTGGACTATGCCAACATTAATCATAGACAGTGTAAACCACCCTACTAAAAATTCTGTGTCACCCATAATAATACCTACTTTTTTAATTTTCTGAGAGATTGTTGAGTTAGCTCTTCGAAATATTATATTTTCCCTTAATGCTTCTTTCAATAATTTCAGCTTCATAAGAAAAACAACCTTCAGTGCCATTGTCTGCCCCCTCTTGAAAGCACCCAATTAAAACCTTTTTTCTTGGTTCTTTGTATATTAAGGAAAAATATTCTGTAGTAGATTTAGAACTCAAAATATTAAAAAAACTGTAACCATGCTTCAATGTTAACTCAGCACTTCTAAGCAGTGTAAAGTCATCAATTTCTTCAATGGTATGATTTTCATTGCCCCAACAATAAACTTCAAATACATTTTCACTAAACTGAGTCTCAGAAATGCTACTTCCAATTCCATTTGCTTGATTTGGCGTTATACACCCGTGTAAAAAAATATAAATATAACACTTAGGACAGATTTTCTCATACTGCTAGACTTTTTTATTACTGAAGATTTTAAAAAATAAACCTTTAAGCGTATGTGCACTCATCTTTCTGACTTTCTTGGGCCCATCCTAAGGAATTTTGAATTAAGTGTCAACTTAGCTGCTTCACGTCGAGACCTAATGGTGCTTATACAGAGGAGACCAAGATATGAAGGAACAGTTATCCATAGCCTCCACTTTTCCATTTATGACTTATTAAGGTACAATACCAACTTTTATTATTTACAAAAGATATAGTTAGGCTATGACAGCACATCCTTCGGTATCAAGCCACGAACTAAGCTCAATTTTAAATGTAGCCTGGTCATCATCCCCGCTAGCTCAGTTTGGCTTGATTGAGAGCTACCTTTATAATTATGCGATCAATGCAGAACAAAGTATGTTTCTCGATATGTCTTCTCAATATGTCGTTCCCGACATCAATGTACTGCAAAACCAAGTGATTGACCGAATTGATAATGATATTGCAATTACCTCCGCATTCAATAATGCAATTAGTTTTACTAACGAGCATTTAGGTTATTCACTTAGAACCAACAAAATGAACGAAGCATTAGTTGGTGCAAGAGACATCATTGCTGATCCCATTAGTTTTGCCTGTATTTTGAATGGTGAATTTCCTCCTGGTTTTGAGGAAGAACCGGCCTTCCCAATTGTCATATCTTCTGAAGATAGTTATTTTGGTAATTCCAATAATACTTTCTTGAGTACTGCTCTAGTTGAAACTGCAGTCAGTCTCCTTGGCCCAGATGCCCAAATTGGAGATTTAGGAAATCATATAGATCAAATATGGCTTGATCATTCAGCCATAATTCATATCACGCCAGTCAACCTGACAATTTTTAACGAAGATCTACCATTTTTAGATGATTATCTAGCCAATTACACTTTTAGTTTTTCGGATGAAACTACACCTTTAGGATTTACATTCGTGCACAGTGGCTATGCCTTTGGTGGTTTTCGAGACGAAGAAAGATATATTGAAGGCAAGCTCTTTGGTCCAGAGGACTGCTCCTCTTGGATTGCCAAACTCTGTAACAGTGATATCGAATTTTCAACAGTCGATCTACTTTTTACTTATAGAACCCTTCTTGATGGTAATAATGACTTTGTAAGCAACGAATGGCTCCACTCTGAAGCAGCATACGAAATGCTAGGTGCATTCGCACCAATTGCAATTGTAGATCCATTTACAGACATCCTGCCCGGTTTCGTGATGGCATTTAGAAGCTTTCAAGATTCAGATCACTCAATGGATGCTGGATATAGTGGGCATGTAGCACTTGTTTTAGGTGTTAACGAGCAAGCCGAAGTAGTAACTCTGACCTATACTCGTGACATGCCTGGTACAGAGGGATTTGGACTTAAAATCTATGATTATCAGCCAAATGATTTAACTGACGTCTTTTTCCTTGAGGTCAATCAACCACCACTAAGCCTAAACGATATATTTCCTATTGCACAAGATGATCTTACGTTTTGGGATCATACCACATTACCACTAAGTGAATTTAACACGTCTAACTCCTTTTTGCCACCAACTAACTTAGATGCATTCATACCCCTTATTAGTGAAAGTGAATTATAAGATGTATGTATTAACTGAAAAATAAACTAACTTTGTTACTGGTTGCAAGGGAGCGAATTTTCGATAAATAATTGTTTACTTGGAGCTTGCTTTTGATACACCATATAAGAAATTAATTGGTTAATAATCACCCGCTCTTCTCTATTTTTACTGTATTTCAAAGCACGAATTGCATTGTTTGTTGATCGCCTGTTCTTATTTGCTTATACATACCGAATGATAAAGAACTAGTATCACGTTGCGCCAACGTGCTAAGCCTTAATGTACGCGTTGTTTCAGGCGCCTTTGTCATTAACTCCGAATATTTCTCCATTAATGGCCCAGGTATCACTTCACTTGGCACTGTTTTGGGTCTTTGCACTAAAGTTGAGCTTTAACCCCATATTTAGGAAGCGCATTCTCTACCGCTACTGCTGCTTTATGAATAATACCTCCGACTGCCTTGGTTGCCAACGCTCCTTCCTTAAAAGCGACGCCGGGCAATGTAAACGAAAACACTAATCTTGACGCTTCCTGGATATTTTCATTCTCATTCATTTTGTCATAATTTATAATTACAACAAAAAATTGTAGAATATTTACCATTGATGCAAGGTCAAACAAGTAGATATCTAAAAGTTGCGCATAAATTTTACCCGAATGGGGTTGAGGCTGGAGCTGCTAAGAACCTTGAAGACAAGGAAAACGAGACACCAACTAAAAGCTTAAAATCACCAGCTACCAGGTGAGCGAAAAATATCAGGATGCTTTTTTCCACTTAATAAAAGGTTAATAATACTTGTTTTACAGTTGTTTTTACCATTGTATAGTATCGCGGTGCTATGAAACTTTTTATCAGATTTTAACCAAATGGTGGAGCACCGAGTACTGGTGGGATTATCCATTTAACGCTTGTGTGAACTCCTAGTAAACAATTTACTACTGGGACTTCACGATTAATATTCCAATTTAGGCGCTGGGGTAATATTTAATAGCGTGAGGGCTCTTTCAATGAATGTAGGTGGGAAAGCAAAAAGAATTTAGTCTCCACTGATCTTGGGGGTAAGCTCAGTTGAGACTAGTAGCCATGTTTTTTAAATATACAGCAATTGACTAGTAATTTAACCTAAAAAGAATGTTTGTTTAATTTTAGCTTCTAAAGTACATGCCGCTCCGATAGTGCGAAAGTATGCATACGCCATAAAAGCGTTTGAAAAAGACTCAAAATTTTCTATTACTTCGCCAGCAGACGGGTATTCTGTAAGACCTATTCCACCATGCTCAATTGGAGTAGGAAAATGAACTCCGCCAGCGATATTATTACTTTCGTTTATGGATAACTCTTTCATTTCATGGCACCTTTAGTGTTTAAATAACAAGAGAGACATTGTATGCTATTTAACTCACTGCGTGTTGTCATCTGTCGGTTTATTGCTACCCCCTGTCTTGCAAGCACAACCATTTAACGCTTCCCAAAAGACTTTTAAAATATAAAACTCATCTTTTAATATGTCCTGTGTTACTTTATATACCGCTTTTGATTGAGCTAAGTATTCCCTCATGGCTAGTGAGCGTCCGACGAACGCCACCTTCCCATCAATGAATTGATCTGCAAAACTTG
>CAXBML010000039.1:0-22827 GCA_963976875.1 uncultured Coxiellaceae bacterium | reverse complement strand
AAAGAATCTGCTACAAATAAGACTGGAACGTTTATTAACAGTTTAGAATTAGAAAAAGAGTCTGCTACAAATAAGACTGGGACGTTTTTTAGCAAAAAAGCCCGAAAAAGAAATCGGCAAAGCGATTCAGAGCAGGGCAGTATTTGCTCTACAAAAAAGAGTATTAGACCTGCTAAGCAACAAAGAAAATGAGTATGGCCATATTGCCGTTTTTAAAGGTATTTTTCTATTGTTCGGGAGGTTGCACTCTCTAGTTTGGCACTTATGCCGGGGAAATTTCTAGCTAGAGCGTTATACACGATTTTTTGCACCTTCTAGTGTTTATTGTGAGAGAAAGAGGGAAAATATAGCTTTAAGCAAATATACACAAGCGCTGAATATAATCAAACTGCCTACCCATAACCCTACGAACCAAAGCCATTGCTTAATTTTAGGCGAAAGCCTTTTCAACCTAATCATTGCTAGTACATAGCCTCATGGGTAGATTTGCCTCTAAAGACGTAATAACTGTAAGCGGTGTAAGTTAAAATTATGGGCAAGATAAAGACGGTGCCCACCAACAAGAAGGATTGGGATTCAGGCGCAGCAGCGGCATCTTGAAATGTCATATGGTAGGGCACAATCCAAGGCCAAAGTCCGACAATGAGCCCTATATAGCACAAGATAAACATCGTAATAGTGAGAAAAAAGGGCTTATACTCTGCTTGCTGCTTGAAGGCGCGCAGTAAACTAATAAAACAAAGCCCTAATGCCAGAGGTATAGGGGACAAATATAAAATGTTTGGCCAACTAAACCAACGTTGATATAGCTGCGCGTTCAAATGCGGTGTCCATAAGCTCACAACACCAATAAAAAAAGCAAAGTAGACAAAAATATAAATACCAATCTTTCTAGCCCAGGCTTGGGTAAGACCGTCCGTTTTCATGATGAGCCATGTTGCACCCAGTAGGCTATAGCCTACAATCATCGCCAGCCCCGTCATAATAGAAAAAGCACTGACCCAGTCAAAAGGCCCGCCTGAGAACGATCTGCCTTCCACCGAAACACCTTGAATAATGGCGCCCAAAATTAAGCCTTGACAAAAAGCAGCCGCGAGCGAGCCAAAATGAAAGGAGTAATCCCAGATGGGGCGAGTTTTAGGCCCTGCCTTAAAGCGAAACTCAAAGGCGACGCCTCTGAAAATCAACGCTATGAGCATAAACAACACTGGCATATAAAGCGCGGAAGCCAATATAGAATATGAGACTGGAAAAGCGGCAAATAATCCACCGCCCCCCAGTACCAGCCACGTTTCATTGCCATCCCAAAAAGGGGCTATTGAGTTCATCATCTTCATTCGGCACTTGTCTTCTGGCGCAAAAGGGAAAAGGATGCCCACCCCTAAATCAAATCCATCTAAAAGCACATATAAAAACAAAGCCAGAACAATAATACCGCCCCAGACTAAAGGGAGATTGATGAGATGCTCTAAATTGAACATAGGGTCTGGCTCCTAATCTGTTTTGTCTTCAGTGTTGTCAGTATTTTTAGGTTCATCATGAGACTTAGGAAAAATATCACTTATAGTGACTGGATGGCGTAATCCATGAGCGCCATAACAACTTTCATGCCATTTACCAATAATTGGGCCTTTAGCAATTAACTTTAATATGTAGTACGTTGCAGAACCAAAAACAAAAGTATAAACCACTATCAACGTTGCTAAAGTGGTAAAAACCAAATGTCCAGGTACAGGAGAGACCATTTCTTTGGTCCTAAGTAGGTTATAAACAAGGTAAGGTTGTCTACCTATTTCCGTGACAAACCACCCAGCCAGTACCGCAATAAAGCCTGCGGGCGTTAACGCCATACACCAAAATTGAAACCATCGTGTGGTGAATAGCTTTTTCTTGAAATAAAGTACCAGAGCGATTAGGCCGGTTAGAATCATCAACAAACCTATGCCAACCATTACTCTAAAGGCCCAAAACACAATGGCGACAGGGGGGCGATCTTCTTTTTTCCAATTTTTTAAGCCTTTGATCTCGCCGTCTAAGCTGTGCGTAATAATGAGACTAGCTAGTTTAGGTATTTCCACGCTATATTTGGTTTCTTCGGCTTTGCTATCAGGCCAGCCAAACAGACGTAAACCTGCCCCTTTTTCATTTTCCCAAATACCTTCCATAGCGGCTATTTTCGCTGGTTGGTATTCGTGGGTATTTATTCCATGGTTATCGCCTATTAGAAGTTGGATAGGGGCAACAAAAATAGCCATAAACATTGCCATTGCGAACATAATGCGTGCATGTTTTACAAAGCGGTCTTGCCACAAGTACCAGGCGGCAATACCGCCAATGACAAAGGCAGTCGTTAAATAAGAGGCGATCATCATATGAGAAAAGCGATAAACAAAAGAAGGGTTAAATATGATTTTCATCCAGCTTTCTGGATAAAACAAACCATCTTCGCCTATTGTGTACCCTGCCGGTGTTTGCATCCAGCTATTAGCAGATAAAATCCAAAATGCAGAAATAAAAGTGCCTACTGCGACTATTAAAGTCGCTACGAAATGCATTTTTCGGCTAACTCGGTTCCAACCGAAGAGCATGATACCTAAGAAAGATGCCTCCAAGAAAAAGGCCGTCATCACTTCATAGCCCAATAGTGGGCCGAGAATATTGCCGACTTTATCAGAGAACACTGACCAATTAGTACCAAACTGATAAGACATGATAAGTCCGGACACGACGCCCATACCAAAAGTAATGGCAAATATCTTTATCCAGAATTTGTATATTTCTTCATATATGGGATGTTTTGTATAAAGGTAAAAACCCTCAACTACAGCTAACCAACTAGCCAAGCCAATGGTGAAAGCCGGGAATAATATATGAAAACTAACAGTGAAAGCGAACTGAATTCTAGATAGCAGTACTGGATCGAAACTTTCTAACATGCGGGCAACCCTAGTTGAGTTGTAACTGCACGTAGTATATCAGCTTAGATCTCTTCCCTCTAGTAATTCAATCTATTTAGAAGCTGGCGAAAGGACTGTATTTATTAACTCTTATCGTTGTACGTTGTACCATTCGCCCGTTGAGTCCTCACATAATACACTTTTTAGGGAAAAGTTATCTGCATTGGCATTTAGTTGCACATGATGCTGTACTTCCTTGCAGTTCTTGCCGTCCATATCAAAGTGCTTGAGAAGCTCTACTGAGCCAAAATTTGAAGTCGCTTCATTAGTCCAATTGACAACGGTGCCATCCTTCTTTCCTTTTAGTTCATCTCGGGCATACAGTTGCATCAGTTCAATATCTGAGGCTTTTAGCTCTTTAGGAATGATTTCGATAAGGTTGAAGCCAGCGCTAGCTAAAAGGGAGGCAGAATAGAAAGTGCCTACCATTAAAAATATATACGATGTTCTTATTAGGCTCATCAGTTTAGCCTCCTTTTAGTGATCGTGATTTTTTTGATTCTTTTTCAATAGGTGGATTATTTTGGCTTATTTTTTCTAGGGTTTTTGAGTCATTTTGGCAAATGTGACGAATAAGGTTATGGAACTCACTTTTGTTTCCATGCCCAGATGAATCTAAACTTGTACCTTCTTTGAACTTACTTTCATCTTTGGCGTCATACATTGCTTGCTTGTAAACATTAGCTATGTCAATTGTCTGGTTTAAATTTTGGGTTAAAAGTGTATCCGCAAAATGGACTAAAGCCTCTTTTCTATTTTTGCGTTCTGGCGTGCTTTTCTGTTTTTCTAAACCTTCAATTCGGTGCTGAATTGCTAGTAAGATGTGGGCATTAACAATTGCAGGTGTATCAGAAGCGGGAATATCATGATATTTTTGTTTTTTATGGATAATGCCTGAATGTCCTTTTGGTTTTTTATCCTCTACATCAGGCGCTAGTTCTTTGGCTTTTGCTTTTAGCCCATCTAGTGTATTTCCTTTTGGGGTTGGTTGGGGTTCTTTCATAGTATCGAAGCCACTGGTAAATGACCGACGGGGTTGAGATTGCTGTTCTTTGGGTTTTTTCCCTGCTAAATCTTGTGTTAATTTTTCTATTTCAGCTAGATTGGCAGAAATTTCTGCTTGAGTTTTTTCGGCAATCACCTCTGCGGCTTGGCCTTGTGCAGCTTTCAAGCGATCGTCAAATAACGTACCTGTTAACATTATTGCCCGCTCGTATTGTTCTGAGTCCCTCCCGTATTCATCCAAGATGTTATCCGAATGATGGAAAAAGTTTTCATAGACATGTTCTCGCACAGCTTGAAATAAGTCTGTATCGTTTCTGTGAACCATTCTGTTTTTCATATAAAGTTGAAGATTATCGAGTTGCTGTTCAGAGCCAGCGATGATCCATTTTTCTAGGTCTATTCTTATCCGGTTATATTCATTTTTTTCTAGCGCGTTCATTTCAAGCATGACTAACCCAACATATATTTATCGCCTGTTTATATATGTAGATTGGACACAGTGAGTAGAGTTTAGTTCCCAGTTTGAATGCTATTTAAAAATGAAGCACAGGCACATATAAAAATATCATTTAAATTCAAGCGGTTGCCTAATGGGCGTTTGAAAACCTAAAAAGGCCAGAAGGCCTTTTGAGGTGTATATACGCAGAGAGTGAGTTTATTTTTCTTTAAAATAGATATAACTATACCCTATGGTTGCCAGCAATAAGGCCATTGGAATCACACTGAGCGACATAGCGAAGGCTTTGGCTTGATAGATTGCAGTGCCATCGACGATTTGACCATCCCAATAAATGTCCATAATCTTGCCTATCAAGCTATGAAATATATAGCCAAAAGTCATAATGATCATATTGGCTATAGCGGTGGTTAAGCCCATTAAGTGAGTAGGCACATAAGTTGACGCTTTATAAATGGAAAGGATCTGATACGCACAGAATACACCGACAATTAAAAATACTATTGATAAAGCTTGAGGCGGGAAGAAGCCTAATAACAAACCCGTAAAAATCGCGCCCATAACAATAGCGCTGGTTATAATAATTTCATAATAGGCGCGCGTTCTTTCAGCAACCAGGCTCATTAATGAAGAGCCAATGCACATACCTAAGAAAATCATAGAGGGTGCGGTTGCGGCAAAACTATCCTCTAAGCCGTAACTAGTCTTTAGGTATTCTTTACCCCAGACATCTGCAAAGCCTTCCAAAGGACCTACCATCATGCCTGCTAATAAGCAAATAGCGATAACCATTTTATTGGTTAAGACCAATTTGACTTCTTGCATAATTGATTGCGAGTGCGGCTCACTTTGGTGATGAGGGATAACCATATAAGTCGCTATAGCCAATAAAATACCAGTCGCAGCAATTACCTTTAAGACAATTTCGTACCCAAAATTACCCATAAGATAATTTACAGGCTGTCCGCCATATATAGCGCCCAGCAAACCAATTGTTACTGAGAAGCCCAACATACGTGTAAAGTGCTTTGCTTCGAAGGTCATGCGTATAATTTTGAATACGCCTAATATCGCAGCAGATGAGCCTATACCAATAAGAAAACGACCTAATGTAGGATATACCCAGTTCTCTGAGTAGATCATGGGCAAAACACCGAGACTGGTGAGTAGCATACATATAGGCAAGATACGTTTAGGCCCATATTTGTCTAATAATAGACCTAAGGGGATGTGCATTCCAGCATACCCTAAGTAATACAATCCAGAATATTGACCAAATGCACCTGCTTCAATATGAAATTTTTGCAGAATGTCAGACATCATGATGTTTGGCAAAACACGTAAAATATATTGATATGCATAAAAGAAAGAGGCTAAGAACCATACAAACCAGGCTATCATTGCGCTTTGAGTACGTTGCATAAATAAAAACCACTCTATTACTATCTAATTTAATAATTTTGATAAGCTATTAACTTAGACATAAGCTACACGATGATTTTATTGGCAGCAATATAAAAAGTGATAAGCCGCATAATTTACAAGTTAGTTGGTTATATTTTTGGTTTGTAAAAATTTATCTATTTGTAGGTATAATTAAGTGCAGTTAATTAATTAAGTGCAGTTAATAGTAAAATATTTTGATTTGGGTATTACATAGTTAATTAACAAAGTGTAGAATGGCCTCGTTTTAAATATTTTCTTTGGAGATTGTTCAAGCATGCTAGGAGACTCTATAACCGTCCACTCCGATGGTCGCACTTCAAGGTGGAGTGAAGCAGATGAGATAGCCTACGCCAAGCTTGTTAAGCCGCTCCTGCGTTTAATCTCCGAGAAACAGACCGGTGATGTAGATCAGTACCTGCATGCCCTAACGGATAAACAGTTCCATTTTGTCATCAATCGTGCAGTAATTGAGATAATTAGAGCCTGCATCGAATCAAAGAAAAATGACTTACTGCAAGCATTGTTAAATATGGAATTTATTCAAGATGCTTATAATAGAAATGCTAAAACGAAACAAAGTCATTTACTAATAGCGATTAAAGAAGGTCATAGACCCACTTTTTCTGTGCTTTTGAAGTATCGCCAAAATTCCCTTGCCCTAAAAGATAACGAGGCAATGCGCACTGCGGTCACCCATGGCCAGCTGGATATACTTTTAATCTTATTAAAAGATAAACATGTAGTAGAAGATATTCAAGCCCACGATAATATTGCGTTAAAAGAAGCGGTGCGTGAGGGCAATCTTCAATGTGCTGCAGTATTGTGTGAGTTTGGTGCTTGTGTCAGCGCCCTTGGCTTTAGTGAGCAACAAAAAGTAAAAGATCAATATTTACAAATGTATAAAAGGGCATGTCCAGAAAATATCGTTAACTGGGCAGTACACAATACATATACAATGCTATTTGGTAGCAGCCCACCATCTAGCCCTTCGGGCAGCGAAACCCCCGCATCCTCTTCTGAGAGCTTGACAGATGATGAGGGAGAAGAAAGCTCACATAGCCCCAAATGTCCGTCAAATCGGCGTTGAGCCGACCAAACGTCTCTAGGTGTTCTTGAGCGGTTGTTTATTTTTATTTAGCTATAGTATAATCCCAGGCAACTAAGCTATAAACTTGAAATTTGCACCTATGAATCAAAATATGAATCACAACAAACACATTTATCGATGTCGAATCTAGCTCGCCTTGCATTTGCTTCGCGCAAATAGTCAGATGTATGTGCCTACACAGGTACAGTAAAAGTAAAACCTATCTTATCTTTGGAATTGTAAAATGTTAGCGATATTAAAATCAAAATGGCTAGTACCTGTTGCATTAATTTTAGGTTTGTTATCTGGATATATTGGTGGCCAGGATATTCATACACTTGCCACTGTTATTAGTGATGTTTTCATTAATTTGTTAAAGCTTCTCAGTTTGCCTATTATTTTTCTCTCTTTAGTTGCGACCAGTTTCAGGTTTGAAGATCTGGCTGAACTAAAGTTCATGGGGGCGAAGGTTTTAAGATATACCTTATTAACCACTGTGATTGCAGCGGCAGTAGCCTTAGGCTTGTTTATATTAATCGATCCGGCAAGCGTTCAATTGAGCCAAAGTGTTGTCGATGGTATTGGCGCGAATGCCGAGAATCTCCCGACTATGGCAACAGCTGGCCATGGGTATTTACATTATTTAACAAATATTGTCCCCTCAAATTTAGTACAACCTTTCTTGGAAGGCAATGTAATTTCTGTTTTCTTTATGGCCGTGGTGTTTAGCTTAGGTTTATTATCTCTCCCAAATGAAAAACGTAAACCGCTCAAAAGTATTTTTATGGGGCTGTATCAAACCGTATTAAATATTACCTTAGGCGTCTTGTATTTATTACCGATTGGAATTTGGGCTTTTGTCACACTGTTTATACAAGAACTGAATGGTAGTGATGAAATGAGACATTTGGTTTTATATTTGGTCTGTATTATTTCAGCCAACATTATTCAAGCACTGATAGTATTGCCTGTAATCTTAAAAGCAAAAGGTATATCTGCATTTAAACTGTTTAAGAATATGTGGCCAGCACTGAGTATTGCTTTTTTTAGCAAGTCTTCTAGTGCCGCTTTACCCTCCGCTTTAGAGAGGGCAAAAAATGAAGCTAAGATATCAGAGTCGGTCGCTAACTTCTCATTACCGTTATGCACAACAATCAATATGAATGCATGTGCCGCTTTTATATTGATTACAGTTTTATTTGTCTCAATGTCATCAGGCGTTAGTTTTAGTGGGGTTGAGCTAATTGGTTGGATCTTTATTGCCACTATCGCAGCTGTTGGTAATGCCAGTGTGCCTATGGGGTGTTATTTTCTTGCTACGTCGCTACTAGTCGCATTGGGCGTGCCGGTAAAGATGATGGCAATAATTTTACCCGTTTATTCTCTCATAGATATGCTAGAGAGCGCCATCAATGTCTGGTCAGACTCTTGTGTCACGGCAATGGTAGATGAAGACATTAAAGCATTGGGCGTGACAGAAGCAATCAACTCTTTAGCAGGGACAACGGAGATAAGTAAAAAGCAGAAAATTTCTGCTTAGTTACTCTAGTCTTGAATGGCATCAGAGAATACGATAGATGCCACAGTTGAACGCTGTGGCACGTGCAAGTCAGACATTTTAATTTTGTTTTGCCTCATTGCAGTTTTATAATAAATTTAGAAGTTTTCAGTCTGGGAAGTATATAGTGGTGTGCCCATCTAACCAAAGAGGGTACTTATGCATCACACTTTTAAATAGGTCTGATTGAAGGAAAGTCTCTAACCAAGGAACTAGCACGGGAAAATTTTTATCAAATAAATCTCTGTCTACAGAGGCAAACTGCCTAACAAAGGGTAGGAGGGCCATATCGGCCAAATTAACTTGTTGTCCACCTAGATATTGATTCTTTTCTAAATGTTTTTCTATTTCTGTTAAAAAGATACTCGCGTTTTTAAAGTAATTTATAGGATTATCTTCAGGGAATCGCGAGGCGTACTTATATTTATCCAGCCATGGCTTAAACTCTTCGTCATTACGATAAACTAGATTTAAAATGGTTTTTTGTTGTGTCTCGTTTTCTGGTAACCAAGTTTGTGTTGGGTTTTGTTTTAATGCCCAGCGCATGATGTCAAAGCTTTGCTCTAATACTATTTTAGAATCTGGTAAATAAAGTACTGGAACAGTACCTTTAGGAGACAAAGCTAGCATCACTTCAGGTTTGGCTTTGAGACTAATTTCTCGCAACTCACACTTAATATTAGAATATGCAAGCGCAAGGCGGGCTCGCATAGCATAAGGGCAGCGCCTAAAGGAATAAAGGATAGGGCAATTTGACATTATCTATTAACCAAAACAAAAGCATAAAACATAATAAATTATAGGTGATGTTAGGCACAGGTCAACCCAAATAATGTTAATAATATTTCAAAATAAAGAAGACAGGGTACATGCAAGTAAGTTGTAGGGCTGATAATTTTGACGTATATGAAAACAGCGGATATAATCACCTTTTCTATTTAACGAGCTAAAAATGCACATTAAAAATATTCGCCTACTTAATAAAATAGCGAATAAAATATACCAATTCACCCGAGAAAATGGCATATTTGAGTGCGAAGATAAAGACACATCGCTTTATAAGCTATCCCGTATATTTGCTTTATCCCAACAGTTGCGTTGTTCTACTAATAATGCCATTGGCGAACTTGATGTGGCAAAATACTTTACCGCTATCGCAGTAAACCTTCAGCAAGTATATGAAGTTCTATCTCTTGGAGAGGCTGACTTTGAATCAGAAGATAAAACCCTTCAAATTTTAAGTGAAACGAGGGGCTTGGTTTATGGACTTGGCTTATATCTTGAGTTGGTTTCTCTGGAGCCTGGGGATGATATCCCAGAACATATTTATGAGAGCTTTGAGCCTTTTGTGGATATTGAATCCGGCGAATGCCACTACCCTCAAAATATTGAACTCAAGACTGCTATTTTAAACCTTTTAGATATAACGGGTAATAGCAACCCCTTACTAAATGATACTTCACAAGTAGCAGGTTCAATTGATTCTGTGGTCGAGAAGTTAACTAAATTAAAGCTGGAGGTGGATGCTGACCTAGTTGTTGACTTTGGAGATGGGATGACCGGGTATGCTCGTGCAACAACAGGAATTGGGGCCGATTTGGCAGATATGCAGTTAGCATTTAGACATTATTTTGAACCAACACATCAGAGGCGCTCGGGTAAAATTGCTGCTGCAGCTGAAGAAATCTACAATGCGAAAAATACAGGCGTCACAAACTTAACGGACGTTAGTTCAGGAGAACTTATTATTGCAGCAGCAGAAGCGTTGAGATCAGCTTACCTTTTGAATGAGCGTCTTAGTGCTTATGAAGAGCGTATATCATGGCAAGGCTTAAAATTAAGTGCAAGACGCATGCCTACAAGTAAAAATAGGGGTAATCTTCTTATTCGCAACTTAGGGCGTTATGGCCGTAAGTCCGAAGGTAATAAGGGTAAAAGAGACATATTAGATGATTTTGCCGACGTGACTTATTATGCAGGCGAAGATAAGCTCATTCAGGTTATGTGCTCATATGGGAGTAAGCCCTATGCCATAACCGGTAAGATGTTAGACTTGCCAGAAACAATGGCGGGTCAAAAAATACTCGCTAAGTTTCAACAAAGCTTATTTTTAATTTTTTGTGCAGAGATATTTCGTTACTTTCCAATTGAGGGGCTTGATGTTTGTGCTCAGGCCAAAAAAATACCTTTTGCCTTAGCTTTAGGACTCGGCTTAGAGCTTTTGGAAGATGGCCATATTACTTTAGAGGATATGTTCGACAAAGATGCGCAGTATGGTTTACCTACAGGTTCTAAAATCTTAGATAGTTCTGCTGCAATAAGCCAAAAAACAGAAGCCTTATTGCGTAAATATCAATTATGCATGCAGGAAAACGTAGAATCTGCGCGCACTTTCTTAAACGCTTATCCTGGCGGTTATGTTGCACAAAGCCAATGCAACCATATAGGTATATTAAATGGGACTTATGGGCACAGCTTAAGAAAATAAAGAGATGGGCTTGCTTCTAATCTTATCTATAAAATATTCCTTTCGGAGGCTTCGGGTTAGGTTTGTGTTCTTCGGGTAGTGGGACATCATAGTCTTCGCACACTCTTTGTGCACATATTTTATACAAATTCCGCGTCATAGGACGATTTTGCCCTAGGTACTCAGCAACCGCAGCACGATATTCTTCTTTGAAAACTTGCTTTTTTGTTTCTAAATGTTCATCTGACTGGTTTAGATAATGATTGACTTCATGGATTAGCGTTGTTGCGACATCTTTAGGTGAGGTTAGTCTTTCTGATATATAAACTCTACCTTGAAAATAAAGGCCATCACATTCCTCAGATATCCTTTTTGAAAACTGGAGTGGGGCTCTAAAATGCATCGCTTGATCAGCCTTAATAATTCTAGCTAGCTCAGAAATATCTTTTGGGTGGGGGTTGTTATAGGACCTGAGTTCCACCTCTTTATTATTCAGGACTGCTAGGGTGGTCTTTGTGATAGCAGTATTCCATTTAGCTAGAAGCTTTTTGGCACGTGCTATACTACGAGCAAAGGTATTTCTAAGTTTTGGCATATTAATCAATAGGTTGGATATTTTGAGGCGAATTATAATATATATTATGTTATAGTTCTACCTGGTTTTATGAACTATAATCTTTCTTTTCCGATATTTAGTATTTTAAAATAAACAAAGGGGGGCTGAAATGCTCAAAAAACTTGTGACAGGACTTTCTTGCGCTTTACTCACGTTTGGTGCGGTGAAAGCAAATAGTGCGAATACTTCGATTAATGATAAAGTAGATAACACCGTCGTTGTTTTAATGGGGCCTCCTGCGTCTGGTAAAGGAACCCACGGTGATTTCATAAGCAAGCATTTCAATATTCCCACTCTCTCTACGGGTGACTTATTGCGGCATGAGGTTCAAGCACAAACCGATTTGGGCAAGTCTGTGGCTCTAACAATGCAAAAGGGTGAGTTGATTGAAGACGATGTTATTTTCACATTGTTGCAGAAACAACTAAAACAACCAGAGTATACTAATGGTTTTATACTGGACGGTTTTCCACGAACGCTCAATCAAGCAAAAACTTTAGATAGCTTGAACCTAGGCATAGATTTTGTTGTGAATTTGCAAGTGCCTGATGAAGTTGTGATTAGCCGAATTTCAGGCCGCAGAATTCATCCTGCTTCAGGCCGGACATATCATCTTGAGACAAAACCACCCAAGGTCGCGGGTCTGGATGACGTGACGCAAGAGCCATTAGTGCAACGTAAAGATGATAATCCGGAAAGTATTAAGAAAAGGTTAACGTCTTATCATGAGCTAACAACGCCCGCTACAAAATGGTACCAAGAAACAGCTAAGGAAAAAGGTATAGTTTTTATCGAAGTCGATGCGACAACCGGTATAGAAGCCATACAAAAACAACTAACAGCAGAACTTAAAAAATAATACTCTGAAATATTCGAAAAAATGAAAAGGCTGCTTTTGGGCGGCCTTTTTTGCCGTTTTATCTAGTCTGTTAGTTTAGACACATCAATAATATTAGAATGCACTAGACCAAAATCCCAAGCTTTTTGAAATAATTCACTTCTGTTTTTGCAACCCAATTTTATACGAGTATTGTATAGATGCGCAGAAGCTGTTTTTGCAGATAGGCCTAAGGTATCTGCTATTTCGGCTGCGGTTCTACCCATTAAGTAATAACACAGACAAATAAACTCTCTTTCAGTTAGCTTCTCTAGTAAATTATTTTCTTCTTGTATTTCGGGCGGGAGTGAAAAATTAGCAAGTAAGTAGGCAATATTTTCTTTATAATTATTCTTTTCTATTGGTGAGGATTTCATTAAGTGTGCTGGCACCGTTATCTTAGTTTTTTCAGCTTTTTGGATAAGGTCGTTTGCGTGGACTTTAAAGTGAACCATAAACTTTTGCAAAAATTCTAAGTGACTCAAGTAAAAGCTTAAGCCTGGATTGTCCTCGCATGAAAAAGCAAATGTAAAGATTTCTTGCCCGCCCTTTATGTTAGTAATAACATTTATAGCGTCGTAAATAGAGAAATCTTCCGCTATTTTTACAAAACTGGGCGTATGAATTTCCGCCCAAGGATGTATGCCTTCAGTCGTGTAGCTTCCATGAAAAGCGACATCTAAACCTCTTCTGATAGCCCAGTAGGGTTTATTGGTGTAAAACTGAAATCCGGTATTATCGTCACTGTAATAACGGGCATAGAAAACCAAATGTAGCCCATGAATTTTATTTAATGGTTTTTGGAGTTCGATTACCTGTTTGATGGCTGTGTTACAAACATGATTATGTGGATAAATACGGGTACTCATATAAGGCTCTGAAACAATCTCTATGTCGTGTTATCGGCCTTATAATTGATAGACTTGAAACAGAAAGACTTGAAACAGAAAGACTGTACATAAAACAAGGTAATTTTTGTTTTGGGGAAGATAAAAGAGTTACAATAATTTAAAAATCACATTTTATAAGGATAGTTTATGTTAGGTTTACAAGCACTGAGAAATAGACAAACAAAAGAAGAGCGTGAAGAGGCAGAAGCTCGAGCTAAAGAGAGAGCTGATGATCCATACCGAAAGGCTTTTAACGTGATGCTCGATCACCAAAGAAGAGTTATGGATGAGCAAGCAGAGACAGAGAATAATGAGAGAGTCAATGAGAAAAGACCTAAAATATAGTGGTATGATTGACTATTTAACGCAACAGACTATTTTATTCTTATTTTGTTTAACAGAAAAATGGTATCTATATGGCCCCTGGAAGGCAGGGGCTATATAATGAGCTATGTGTTTAAATAGGCCTGATCAAATGAGAGCTAAATCATTTTAAAGGCCATTTGTATTTTTCTTTTTTTCAGATAATGATGCTTCTTCTACCAATACTGATTCATCACTAGAATTAAGCAGCGGAGCACTTTTTCTGCGGTTCTTATCTTTTAATTGTTCTAATTCTCTAGCGCTGGTAAGCACTTGTGGTGAAAGTTGATCTATATCAGTTGGAGCTGAAGCCAGACTCTTACTGCGCACTAGTGTAGAGGCTAGTTTCTCGGCTTGCTCACGCCTTTTTGTGGTTCGTAATATCTGACGTGCTTTTTTTGCAATATAGGGGGTTTTACTTATGCTAATTTTCTCGACTTGTTCAAGCAATTGATCAAATTGCTTTTGTAGGGGGCTTTCTGAAATAGATTGTAGTGATCTATTTCGGCTTTTTCTTGATAAAGTTCTCATTGTGCCCATAAAACTTTTTTTGCTAGCAGGACTTTCTACCTTGGGTAGGGCAGAATCTGATTGAGAGTGTAAGTTTTGTGTTCTTCCCTCTTGCAATAGGGCTTGAATCTCTTTAAGTTGATATTGAGCTGCATTTAACGACTTATAATCATCAAAATCATCTTTATTGAGACTGGATTGAGCGCGCAATATATTTAAAAGTTCATCCATCGATCTATAGCAAGCATCCCCGTGGGTATTGGCTTTGTTTATGATACATTCGACCATCAGGCTAAGCTGAATGATCCCTGTTTGCCCAAGCTCAGGCAGTAGGGCTAAGATATTATTCAGGTTTATTTTTTTAGGCGTAGCATGTAAGCCATACAAAAAAGCTGCTGCTTTTAGCATTGCCGGGTCGTTTTGATGCTCAACTGAGTTTTTTCTAAGACTGCGTAAGTATCTCGTCATACCAATATTATCAGCGAGCTTGATAAGATATTGATCCGAGTAGTACAGGTCATCCTCAGAACTTCTTGATTGCTGCGATAAATCTTCAGGTCGCTTACCGCCTCGTGACGCTTTTATACCAAAAAAATTGTCTCCCAAAGCTTCAGTCGCTTCTGGGATGCCTTCTAAATCGTCTACAATACCTATTACCAGTTGATCGCAAGGGAATGATACATTATCAAAAATATAACTTTTTCCCTGAAGATGCTCATTCAAAAATTCAGTGATGATAAAGTTTTTACCCATATATTTAGTTTCAATCAAAAAATCCATATTGTTAGTAATAGACTTTATTCTATCGTCAACTTGTTGATGCAAGCACAAAGTGGAAAGTTGTTGGGTTAATGTAGCGACTGCTTGTTCTAAATTAAAATGTGCTGTTGCTATTTTTTTTGCATTTTCACCGCCACCAAAACGCACGTGGCTTTGCGGAATATCAATGCCAAAATTTCCAACATTTTGAATGAAATCTGCCACTTTGTAATCTTGGGTATGTTCATCAGCACGATTTCTATTCGTTAAAATCCCAATAGCTTGGTTTTTAGAATGGGTCTGAAACAGCAGGATAGGCAAAAGTAAATGTGCGTTTTTAATGACGTTTTGTCTAAGATTGACCAAAGTATCGTCCATATCATAAAAAGTAAAGAAATCCATTTCTGTATCAGGGCGAACCAATAATTCGGTTTTTTTCTTTTTCTTGCTTTTGCTGATAGGGGATTTTAACACTGTACTTACACGCTCTATTGCTTTTTATTGTGCATTGTAAGTTATCTACCAGAAAAGTAAACAAGACTAGGAGGAAATCACCTATATTCACGAAAACAAGTTAGCAACAGGAGTCAATTATGCGCTATTGAACCACCGTAACAGTTTAAATGAATCAAAAAGCTAGGAAATTATAGTCAGAATATTGTATACTGGCTTTGATTACTTACTTATTAGGTAATGGCGTCATCTTTAATTACCATTTGTTGATTAGTTATTTATTTTCTTCAAACTAAATTATGGCATGTCGCACCACGTCATTTTACATGACGTACACGTTGGCAAGCTGTAATACTTCGTATTCTTGATATCCTCTCAAGCCATCAACTAGCCACTTATTTTTTGTTATGTATAAATATAATCTTCAAGATTGTCATTAAGGGTCTTTATGTCGTTCAAAATTCTTGGTCTATCTGAACAGTTGGTACAAGCTGTTCATGAAAAAGGGTACACAAACCCATCGCCTATTCAAGAACAAGCCATTCCAGTGGTTTTAAAAGGCGGGGATATTATGGCTTGCGCTCAAACGGGCACAGGTAAAACAGCAGGCTTTACTTTGCCGATGTTACATATGCTTAATAAAAAAGAAGCTTCAAGTAGCAAGGCGCCGCGAGCATTAATTCTCGCGCCAACCCGTGAATTAGCAGCCCAAATACATGAGTCTATCCAGGACTATGGAAAACATCTTTCATTACGCTCTACGATTGTTTTTGGTGGGGTCAAAATTAATCCGCAAATCCAAAAATTACAAAATGGTGTTGATATTTTAGTCGCAACGCCAGGAAGATTATTAGATTTATTTCAGCAGCGTGCCGTAAGGTTAAACGAAGTTAAAATGTTGGTGCTAGATGAAGCTGACCGTATGCTAGATATGGGTTTTATTCATGATATCAAAAAAGTTTTAGCTCAGTTACCCAAGAAAAGGCAAAACCTTTTATTTTCTGCAACGTTCTCTCATGATATTCGCAAGTTTGCAAAAGGTTTGCTTCATAATCCAGTTGAAATTAATGTCGCGCCTCAGGTCACGTCTGCGAAAAGCGTGAAGCATAAAATTCACCCGGTTGATAAAGCCAGAAAAGCTGAATTGCTAAGCTTTTTAATTCGAGATAATGATTGGTACCAAGCACTTGTATTCTGTCGTACTAAGCATGGTGCAAATAAATTAGTAAAACGCTTGAGCCAGGATGACATATTAGCGCTTGCTATTCACGGTAATAAAAGTCAACTACAACGCACGAAAGCATTGGATAGCTTTAAGCAAGGCAAAATTCAGGTTCTGGTTGCAACAGATGTCGCCGCTCGCGGTATTGATATTGATGGATTAGGCCAAGTGGTTAATATTGATCTGCCTAATGTGCCTGAAGATTATGTACATCGCATTGGTCGTACTGGCCGAGCTGGGGCCACTGGGCAAGCGATATCTTTAGTCAGTGCTGATGAGATCAAACAACTATGTGATATTGAAAAAGTCCTGAAGCAAAACATAACTCGGGAGCTAATAGATGGCTTTGAACCAGATCATTCTGTTCCAGACAGGTTACCTGCCCGCCGCAGCTCAGAAGGCTATAAAGCAAAACGAGCCGCAGTGAGTCGCCGCAAATCTGAAGGTGGACAGCGCTCAGAAAGAAGTTCAGAGAGAAACCCCAGAAAGAAGGCGGATAGTGCTGATACTTCTCATGACAGAAGAAAAGCAGGGAGTGACAATCGTAAGAAAAAAAGTCCAAACAATAGAACTGGCGCAAGTCGTAGCACTGGTCGTACGGGTAGCAATAACAGTCGCAGTAGTGGCGCTGGGCGTACAGGTGGCAGTAAAACAAGAGGCTCTTAATATTGAGCATGCCAGACCTTACAAAAAATGCCGGCTTTTGCCGGCATTTTTGTATGTATTTAAAGATTTTGGACTTAAAAGGCTTAATTAGTTTTAAAGACGGCCATTTTAGATTGCAGCATGTCATGCATGGTATAGCCAATACCGCCCATGCCATAGCCAGAGTGTCTACGTCCCCCAAACGGCATCCAGTCAACTCTAAAAGCGGTATGATCGTTGACGACCACCGTAGAGGCATCAAGTCTTTCTACTGTATCAAAAGCAACGTCTAGATTATTTGTGAATACAGAAGCTTGAAAGGCAAAATCCAATTGATTGGCACGATCAATTGCCTCTAATCGGTCGTCATATGCATAAACACAAACCACAGGACCAAAAACCTCCTGCATTGATACTTTGGCATTTTCTGTGGGGTTTAGCAAAACAGTAGGGGCATAAAGCGAATCACTTAGTCTTTTACCGCCAGTCAGACATTTGGCACCACTCTCAATGGCATCATTCACCCATGCTTCGACGCGTGTCACTTCTCGTGGAGATATTAGAGGCCCGACCTCAGTATCAGGGGCTTTTGCATCACCTACGATCAGCTTAGCGGCTGCTGCGGCTAATTTTTTAGCGATTTTTTTGGCGATATTGCTGGGTGCATAAATTCGCTGCACAGACACACAAACTTGGCCCGCATGATAAAAAGCGCCTTTTAATAATGGGGCAATGATCTCGTCAACATTTATACCATTATCAATTATAACCGGCGCTACTCCACCATGTTCGAGAGCACATCGTACACCAGGGGCCAGCTTATTTTTTAAAGCCCAACCGACGTTTCCCGAGCCAATAAAGGACATGAATCCAATTCGCTTATCTGTAGCCAATTTTTCCGCAACCTGACTGTCGCAAACACATACTTGGCACCATTCTAAAGGCAAGCCAGCTTGGTGTACTAGTTCTACAAAGCGAATACAATTCAAAGGGGTGGAAGAGGCAGGTTTCACGATAACAGGGCAGCCAACCGCAATTGCTGGTACAACTTGATGAACAATTAAATTCAAAGGGTGGTTGAAAGCACTGATCGCGACTACAACCCCTATAGGCTCGTATGTTGTGAATGCTTTGCGATTTACTGAGGGTTTTGTATATCCCATGGGGATCTCTTTGCCGCTCATGACACTAGATAATTCTTTTGCAGCTAAGTCAATACCGTCAATGGCTCTCGCGACTTCAATTTTAGCATCCATTAAGGGCTTGCCTCCCTCTGACGCTATTAGCATTGCAAACTGCTCGGACTCATTTCGGACTAGATCTGCTAATTTATGCAATATAGCGATTCTTTCATGGGGTTCAAGCCAAGTAACACGATTTTTAAATGCAGTATGTGCAATTTGTAGCATTAATTCAGCATCTTCAGCCGTTTTTTTTGCAATATTTTGTATCAACGCACCATCAAAAGGCGAGGTCACATCTAATGATAAAGAACTGGAACTTCCTTTTATTTTTGTCATATCAGGCAAACCTTATCTCTTAATTCATCAATTAAAACTTTTTTGCTATCCGAATAATCAATAGGCAGATCGATTAGGTGAATTCCGCCCTCTGCAAAGCATTGCTCCATTAAAGGTAAGAAGTCTTCTGTTTTGCTAACGCTATAACCTTTTATACCAAAGCTATCGGCATATTGAACAAAATTTGGGTTACCAAACTCCAAACCAAAATCGGCAAAGCCCATACCGTATTGTTTCCAGCGAATCATGCCATATGCATCATCTCGTAATATTAATATAACCAGATTCAGTTTCATGCGTACGGCTGTTTCTATTTCTTGGCTATTCATCATAAAGCCACCATCACCACAGATAGCCATAACTTGCCTCTCAGGATATAACCTTGCGGCCTCCATCGCAGAGGGTAAGCCTGCGCCCATTGTCGCCAGCGCATTATCAAGCAATACAGTGTTTTGTAATAATGCGGGATAATTACGAGCAAACCATATTTTATAAGTGCCATTGTCTAGCGCAATAATACCATCACCAGCCATAACCTTACGAACGTCAGAAACAAAACGCTGGGGGATTACTGGGAAGCTATTATCATCCGAACCCAAGCGAATATGGGCTTGGAGGTGTTTTTGCACTTTGAAAAAATAATCAAAATTGTGTGATGCTGTTTTTTTTGCCAAGTGGCCAATACGCAATAATGAATCGGAAATGTCACCAACCACTTCAAGTTGCGGGAAATAGACATTGTCAACTATAGCAGACTTAAAATTCACATGTATCACTTTTGTACCGCCATGCTTCATGAAAAATGGTGGCTTTTCTACAACGTCATGACCTATATTAATAATCAAATCTGCAAAGTCAATGGCGCAGTGCAAGTAGTCATGATCTGACAATGCTGCGGTACCTAGAAAAAGAGGGTGCTCTTCACTCACCACACCTTTGCCCATTTGGGTATTAAAAAATGGTATTCCGGTTATATCAATAAATTGGGATAACGCTTTGCATATTCGGCTTCGGTTTGCGCCAGCGCCTATCAAAACAAAAGGGTGCTTTGCTTGTTGAATAAGATTGACCGCATCGTCGATATTGGGTTGGCTGGCAATTTCTCGGGCTCGTTTACTCACGGTGAAAACACAAGCGGTATTACTATCCACTTGTTCTGCCGCAATATCTTCTGGTAATTCTAAATGAACCGCTCCTGGGCGCTCTTCTTCCGCTTGCCTAAATGCCTCTCGCACCATACTTGGAATCATATTGGCGTTGACGATCTGTTTAGCATATTTAGTAATAGGGCGCATCATACTGACAACGTCAATAATTTGAAATTGTCCTTGCTTGCTTTGTTTTATAGGTTTTTGGCCCGTAATCATGAGCATAGGGAATGCACCTAACTGTGCATAAGCCGCAGACGTCAGTAAATTAGTTGCACCAGGGCCAAGTGTTGCTAAACAAACGCCCGTTTTTCCGGTTAAACGGCCGTAGGTGGCAGCCATAAATCCCGCGCTTTGCTCATGCCGTGTTAATACCAATTTGATGGTAGATTTGCGTAGCGCTTCAAGGAAATCAAGGTTTTCTTCACCTGGGACAGCGTAAATAATTTCTACCCCTTCGTTTTCAAGCGCTTTAATAAATAGATCAGAGGCGTTACTCATAATAGAATGTCAATCCTTTAGATTTTACTTGTTGGTCACTTTATCATGATATGACAAAAGTTGGGATGCTTGTCTTAACTAAAAAAATGTTATTAAAGTAACTCTCAAAAGGCATTAAATTATTTTTTTATACATAGGCTATTGATAATTTTGCTTGGATGCTAAATAATTGCGCGTACCCTGTAGTCTTAAGTTGGTTAGCAAATTAATAATAAATAATTTCTGACCTCAGAAATGGTTGTAAAAATGCAAAACAATAAATATTCTAAAATTGCCTTACTTGCCCTAGCTTTTTCACATCAAGCAGCATATGCCAGCCCCGATCATGTCAAAGCAGACGGGGGGATTGAAATTTATCGTTCCGAAGATAACAACTACTGGTTTAGCATGCACGGTGTTGTAAAACTTGATGCAGTTGCTTTTCCTGATAACTATAAAGCGCGCCGCGATGAATTTCCTAGTGGTACAAACCTGAGAGCGGTTGAAAACTCTTTTGGTGGTGGCATTGGTGAAGATTTAAGTTTTTCTGTTTCTTTATCTTTTGAAAATGGCGTCAGTGTTAGTGATGCATACTTCACTTATAGCGGCATAGACAATATGGAATTTAATATTGGTCAAGTGATATCGCCATTCTGCCTGGAAAATGCCAACAGTGGAAAGTGGATTCCATTTTTAGAAAGAAGCTTACCCATTGTCGCATTTGCACCTTGTATGGGGATTGGTGGACAGATGGTTCAATGGAGCGATCACCATGCGATAATCTTATCAACAACAACACCTTTGGCAGGCACTAACAGAGACACGCCAAATATTAAACATCGCTCAGATAATATAACGAGCACAGCTCGTTTTGTTTATGCTCCAATAAATTGTCATGATAAAGTCTTACAGTTTGGCCTGTCTGGTGTTTATGCAGAAAATTCTCCTACATTCAGAGATGGTTCGCCTAATACGGACGGTAGACGTTTTAGCACACGTCCTGAGGCAAGAGCTCGAAACACGCCTCAATTAATAAACTCTGGCAACATGATGGAAATCGACAACTACAATGAGTGGGGTGCTGAGTTATCTGGTCAGTATGGTCCATTAGTTGTGCAATCAGAATATTTACAAGCGAATGTTCATCGAGGCAGTAAACCGACTTTAAATTTTTATGGTTGGCATACCCAAGCCTCTTATGTTCTTACTGGTGAGCACAGAGAACATAAAATGAAAAGTGGTTCATTTGGTAAGATTACACCAAAATGTAAGTATGGTGCCTGGGAAGTCGCAGCACGTTACAGCATGGTTAATTTAAATGATGAAGACATTCATGGTGGTAAAGAGAATAATGTATCTTTAGCTTTAAATTGGTATGTTAATAACAATTTATTAATTCGTACTAATTATATTTATGCGAGTATAGATCCAACTCAAGCTTTGGGCAATGCGAATAATCCAAATCCTGCGAAACGACATATGAATATCATTGGCACTAGAGCTCAGATTGTTTGGTAGATCTAAGCCTTTTTTCAATAAAAAAGCCACTAATTGAAGTGGCTTTTTTTAACCCACTATCTATTTTCTAACCTTGAGAGAACCTCTTGTTTAGCATGGTCTGATAAAATCTCCTGGCCCTTGAAGTATTGTATCCATTTCTCATAGTTTTCGCCTGAGCCTAAGGCATGGTAAGCTTGCGCAATATAAGCAGGTGCAATGAGGTTCCCATTTTTAACCAATGGATATAAACCTTTAATAATGCAAGCACGATAATTATTTTGTTCTAATATTTTTGAACTCATTTTTTGAGAGGTTAAAGCTTTACAGCTTTTAATTTGAGCAACGCAATCAAGAGTCATTTCTTTTAGCTTTATACCTTCTTTTACTTCTGTGTTAACCGGAGCCTCTGGATTGGTAGGGCTCATTGCCAATATAGCTTGCACAGAAGAAGTATATCCAAAGAGAAGGGTTATCGTAAATATTAAGTTGCGCACCATAGATCCCATAATAATTAAGTATAAATTTATTATAGTACTATCATACTATCAGGCCACCCCTGTTAAGTTGACAAGCTTTTATCTGCAGGAATATATTATTGATCAACAGTAATATATACAGATGGTTGTTAATTTATGTCCGTACCCCGTTCAAAACAAATCAATATAGATTCAACGCCTTATTATCATGTTATGGCACGTTGTGTGCGCCGCAGCTATCTTTGTGGCAAGGATAGCCTCACTCAAAAAGACTATTCTCATCGTAAAGAATGGATAATTGCTAGATTAAAATTTTTAGCCCAAGTTTTTTCCATTAAAATTGCCGCTTATGCTGTGATGGCTAACCATTATCATGTTGTTTTATTTGTGG
>CAXBML010000038.1:0-26106 GCA_963976875.1 uncultured Coxiellaceae bacterium | reverse complement strand
TAGATAGGCTTTGGGATGAAACTTATAGGCTAGATGGTAGTCCGGTTTATACAGTTGACGCCTATAATACCGCCTTAATGTTTTTGCCAGTGTGTCTGTTAGTTGCGTTATTGTTGGTGCCGTTAATTCGTGAGACTTACTGCAAGCCACAAGTCACTCGATTGGATTAGTCATACTATCTTGATGAAAAGAGCCAAGACCAAAATATAATGTGATTTCTGAGGTTTTTGCGATTAGCTTCTCGAGCAATGGTGTTGCTCAACTTATTAATCTCACTGGTTAGCGCATGTTTTTTCATTTGGATCTCTTGGGGTGTCTCAAATTGCTCGTCGTGCATTAAGGGACTAGAGTTTTTTCGCTCAAGCTCTGTAAGTTGTAGTTGCAACAGAGTTAGTTTTCCCTGCATTTCTTTGATGGGATTAAATGCCTTTTTTATGCGCGCTTTCTTAATTTCCTTGAAAAATTCTTTAATATTAGATAGTCGTGTACTCATATTTACACCTTCAGAGCAATGGTGTTGGTTACATTACTTTGTTTCGGCGGCTCTGTCAACTATTTTTATGACTAATCTATTGTGGGCTTAATGTATTATCCCAGAACAGCTTTCAAGCAATGAAAGAATATTATGGACAGCAGAGCGCCTGTTGCCAAGCTCGTTTTAGCCTTTGGTTGGCAACAAACAATTTACATGGGCGGTATACTTGGCTTTAGGCGCCATTATTTGGCTTGTTATCGCTGATTTTCCACCAGGCACGCCCAAACATATTATGACGCACAAGCCGTATAGCACTAAGTTACTGAAAGGTTTATTGACGGTCATGCGATCCCCACAAGTATGGATTGTATCTTTATTTGCGGGCTTAATGTTTGTTCCAACAACAGGTTTCGGCCAGTTATGGGGTGTTCCCTATTTTAGTGAGCGATTTCAAATTGGAAAAGATGCTTCTGGGTTATTAGTCTCGATGATTTTCTTTGGTTGGGCTCTTGGTGGGCCTTTTTATGGTTGGATATCAGACAAAATTGGATTGCGCAAAGTGCCAATGGGAATTGCTGCGACTTCCACATTGTTGGTAATGCTTGCTATTTTGAACTTAGATATTTCTATTAGCGGCATGTATGTATTAATGTTTTTATTAGGTGTTTGTTCCAGTGGCTTTATTTTGGCATTCTCAATTGTAAGGGAAATAAATGCCCCTTTGTTAACAGGGACTGCAATTGGTTTTATTAATACGCTCAATAATGCGAGTGGGGCATTAGCACAGCCTATTGTGGGTAAAATTTTAGATAGGCTTTGGGATGAAACTTATAGGCTAGATGGTAGTCCGGTTTATACAGTCGACACCTATAATACCGCCTTAATGTTTTTGCCAGTGTGTATGTTAGTTGCGTTATTGTTGGTGCCGTTAATTCGTGAGGCACATTGTAAGCCGAAAGTAACCAAGCTAGATTAATTCTGCTGCAACTATAAAATAAACCAATTAAAAAACCAAGAAAATAAGATATGGTTTCTAAGGTTTTTACGAGAAGATTCACGAGCCATAATATTGTTTAGTTTGTCTATTTTACGCGAAAGTTCGTACTTTTGTACTTGAGGAGATGTTAATTGGCCATCTCGTATTATTGGCCATCTCGTATTAAGGGGATTGAGTATTCTCGCTCTAGATTTTCAAGCTGCAATTGCAACAAGGTCAGCTTCCCTTGCGCTTCTTTAATGGGATCAAATGCCTTCCTATTGTTGCTAGTCTTAATTTCTTTAAAATATTCTTTAATAGTAGTTAGTCGTGATTTCATATTTACACCGACAGAGCAAGGTTGTTAGCCAGGTTACTTTGACCGTGGTGTTATTGTCAATATTTTATACTGAATTTTTTACTGACTACCTCTAAATTTGATGTGTTGCAGATACACCTAATGGGGATAAATTATCCCAGAACAGCTTTCAAGCAATGAAAGAATATTATGGACAGCAGAGCGCCTGCTGGTAGGGTAATCATCCAGGACATAAAGATTGTTCGGATAATATTTAAATTGAGCGCGCTAATGCCTTTGGCGAGTCCAATACCTAGAACTGCCCCAACCAAAGTGTGGGTTGTAGAGATCGGTAGTCCCGTGCCAGAGGCCATGACAACGGTTAAGGCCGCGGCAAAGGTCGCTGCGAATCCGCGGGTAGGGGTTAGTTCAGTTATACCACTACCCACAGTTGCTATGACCTTATGACCATACATAACTAGTCCTAGAACAATTCCAAGAGAGCCCAGCAATAGAATCCAAATGGGCACAGGTTGGTTGGCTGTAATTTGTCCTGTATCTACGAGTTGTTCAATGGCTGCAAGAGGCCCAATGGCATTAGCCACATCATTGGAGCCATGGGCAAACGCCATAGCACAAGCGGTAAATAGCATTAATATTGAGAATACTTTTTCAACGTTAGCATAATGAATGTGTAAATTTTTAGTTGTTGGATGTTGGATTTTATTAATAAAATATTTGCCAATAATAACCGTTATCAAGCCAAATACCCCAGAGAGCACCCAAGCAATGCCATCGGACAATTCAACTCCCAGGTGATCTAAACCGCTGACTAATGTTAAGGAAGAAACCGTAGCACCTACTGCAAACATATAAAAAGGCACGATGCGTTTGGCGGATTCAAAAGGGGACTTTTTATTTAAAATGAGTTTTTGAATGCTAGAAAATAATAAGTAGGCCAGAACACCGCCTAATATAGGCGAGAATACCCAGCTCATCGCAATGTATGAAATTTTGTGCCAATCTACAGCGGCAAAACCTAGATTCATTGCACCAAAGCCCACGATTGCGCCAACGATGGTATGTGAGGTGGAGACAGGCCAGCCAAATTTTGATGCAAAAATTAGCCAGCTGGCCGCGGCCAATAATGAAGCCATCATACCCATAATCAGGATATTGGGATCCATCCCCATTGAGTCAACATCTAACAGGCCTTTACGAATGGTGTCCGTTACTTGACCACCAGCTAAGAAAGCGCCCATAAACTCAAAAATAGTGGCTATAACAATAGCTTGTTTAATCGTTAGTGCTTTAGAGCCTACAGAGGTGCCCATGGCATTTGCGACATCATTTGCTCCAACGCCCCAGGCCATTAAAAAGCCAAAAAAACAAGCAAGAATGAGATATGTTGACATGCCGACCTTTGTTAGGAAATAAAATTAAAGTTATTCAGCTTATTTGATGTAGTTTTTCTAATCATCGAGATAAATATTTTAATGCTTAAGTCGCTTTATGGTGTTGGGCGCAGACTAACACGTATCGAAAGAGTGGCCAATAGCTTATTCACTATTAATCTGCGACTTGTTAGCATTTTCCTTAGACGGAAAGAAAACACATACTGTTAGGTGTGTTCGTTGAGCGACTAGAATAAATTAATTGGCAAGGATAGCCAAATGATGATTTTGCATTGCATTAGATATGGATATAAACTTTACTATAAGCAGTTTTTACGTGTTTCACCCGAATTGACATTACCAGGGGGTATGCGATGAAATATTTTGCTTATGATGACAAAATGTTAACGATTATTTTGCAAGGGATATTACCTGAAGTGCGCTTGATCGGTATTGGCCAAATCAGAGGCTATAATCTCCTTTTCCATAATCGGGATAAGATAGATCAATCGGGAAAATGTAATCTCATCAAAACTCAAAATAATGCCGATGCCATTTATGGCGTGGTATATGAAGTGTTGCCCCGAGAAAAACATAAGCTCGATAAGGCGCAGAATTTAGGGTACGGCAACCAGGAAATCACGGTGAAAGTGATGCCTGTATCAGATGGCGCCAATAATAAAGAAAGCGGTTTGATGGAGCCTGGTTACGCTTTTACTTATGTGGCGCACAAGGACAGCATATTTGAAGGTTTAGAACCATTTTCCTGGTATAAAAATTTAGTGATTGAAGGCGCAAAGGAACACTGCTTACCTGACATATATATTCATTATTTACAGGCGATAGAGGCAGCAGTTGATTCAGACAAAGCAAGAGAGCAGCAAAATAAGCAATTTATGGGAAAATAAATTTTGTAAAGGCTATAAAGGCTTTGACTTTGTTCATCATATTTTGGGGGCGTATTGGACTTCTTTTTCAGCTTTGCCAGATATTAGTGAAATTAATTTTCTTGCTCAGCATTATTATCATGCGATGAATATTTCATTTGAGTATCGTGTGTGTTTTGAACCTCAAAAATACGATATACCCTACGAAGAAAATGTTTCTACTAATCAAAAAGTTTATACTCGGCACAATAGTTGGCATGATTTTTTCAACAATATTACATGGATACTATGGCCCAAAACTAAAAGCGCTATTGTCGATACCATACTAGCGCAAAGATCAGAGCAGAAAAATAGAACCGCCAAGCAAAGCTTTTTAGCTCAATTAGACGAGTGTGGCATGATCATCGTGACGGCACTACCTAGCCTGGTAGATAAAATACTTACACATGATTGGTCTGCATTATTTTTTCGTCACAGAGCGCAGCACTCACTATTTGAGCCGATTGTCTTTGGACATGGTTTGATGGAGAAGGCGATAGATCCCTATATTGGCATGACAGCCAAAGCGATAATCATTGTCGTGAAGCCCGACTATTTTAATCTAAGTACTAATATCAAGTTAAACTTTTTAGATCAACTGCTGTCACAGTTGATTATGTCAAAAGCTTGTCCGCCTACCCCTAAGTCTTTACAACCATTCCCTTTGTTGGGGATGCCTGGATGGCATCCTAACAATGAAAGGGAGGAATTTTTTGAGCAAAAAAATTATTTTAGGCCTAAGCGTAATAATGTGAAAGAATGTGCTGTGTTAAATCAACTCGTAGATAAAACCCTCTGGGGACAATGGAAATGGCTTGCCCCATATGATTGATTACTTGGATAAGCACTTTTGAATTAGCTGCTTTGGGTCGCAGTTGTAAGTATGTACCCTGATGCGCAGATAAGTTTTCATAGTACCCTAAACGCATACGCTCCGTGAGCTCATCCCAGTCTGTTTTTAAAATTCTTGTTATAGCTTTAGAAGGCGACCAAAACAAAGGTGTACCAATGATACGTTCACTTATAGGTTGATTTGGGTGTGTTTGTATCGGAACCCAAAGCACATTCGCCAATTTAGACCATGCGCGAGACTGGAAGAAATCCACTTCTTCAAGCGGTAAGGTGACGTGACATAAATAGGTTGATTCTTGTGGTTTGCCTTTTTCATTTATTGGGAGTGTTTTCAATTCTATGCCGAGATCTGGAAAGTCAGGAATATCTCGGTTACCGGCTGTTGCCCCTAAAGATTTTTCTAGTAATTGACCCACCCAACCTTTTGCTCTCAATAAGTCATTTGGTACATTCTCATTAAGCTCTTCAGCTAACTGGCCTAAAGTTTTTCCAGCAAGCGCTTGTGCGCGTTGTTTTAAGCACTTCATTGATTTTGGAGGAGAAATTAGTGACTGGTGCATTGCGTAAAGCGATCTAGTACAAATTAATGCGATAATCCTAACACATATATATTCATTATGCTCAGTATCCAAGGAGGGGAAATGGTCGTTAAGGCACTTCGGACCAAGGGACTTGTTCTAATGGCGAAATGGCGGCTTAGCAGAGGTGTTTCAGATAACCAGGGGAGTATTTCTACAGTTGGGGCCAAATCAACATTAACTTCGAAGTCCTATCATCCCAAAATACATTCTGCAAAGACATCATTTTCTTTAGAAGAAATTGATATGCAAAAAGTACACCTAGATAGTAATTTTTTACCCAAGCCAAGCGGGTTGACTAATTTTTTTTCTAGCGTGAAAGAGCTTGCGCTATCGGGGGGCGGAGGGGCTGGTCGGGCTTATCCCGCGGCCTTTGTTGAGGCGACGCGTTTTGGCTTAGACTTTAATAATATCGAGGTAGTTTGTGCGACATCGGTTGGCAGTATTATGGGATTAGGTATCGTCATCGGAGCGCCCGTATCAGATTTTAAAAAAATATTAGATAAGATGCCCACTGATAAATTTCAGGATTGGTCTTTATCCTCTATTCTTTCTATTTTCAAAAACTGGGGAATTTGTGAGGGCAAAGTTATGCCCAGTTATTTTCGACATATTATCAAAGAATATACAAAGCTTGAAGATCCTTCTTTCGAAGAATTATACGCAATCACAGGTAAAGAGTTTCGGGTAATTGTGGCTAATGCTTCGCGTAAAAAAATGCAAATACTATCTCATAAAACAACGCCTAAAATGAGTGTGGCAGAAGCCGTGAGTATCTCTTGTGGGGTTCCAATCTTATTTCCGCCTAGAATGATACCTAATAGTGATGGTGAGTTAGAGTATTATGTTGACGGAGGTATTTTAAAAAATTACCCGTGGGGGGTTGGGAGTGATGCTAGCCGAAAAATAGAGGAGCAATTAGGCTTTATTTTTGTTAATTCTACAGCGGCATATGCATTAAATAATGATGGAAATAATGGCGTATTCAATTTTTTAGATTATCTTTATAATCTTTTGACCTTGATTATTTTCCAGGATCCTTTGTGTTTACCTGATGCTGTGCAAGCTAGAACAATTGCGATTAGTTTAGGCTGGAACCCATTAAACTTTAGCCCCAATCCTGATGAACAAAAGTTGCTTGATAGTGCCGGAAAAAAAAGCGTTCGAAAATCTGTGAAGCAAATTTTACAAACACAGCATGGGTGCAAGTTAGATGGCTTTTCGCCTATCCCGGTGCCCACGACGCCTTTATACCAATATCGTCATTCACAGGTATTTCCTCATTTGGGGGATGGGGCAGCGAAGAACAGGGAAGGACAAGAGGCGGCTGTAGGTCGGTTTATACTTCGACGCTCCACCCCTTAAATTTTTATTGTGATGGGTATATAATCTTGATATGCACAGTGAATATATCTTCAATAGGACAGGCGAAATATGACCGTTATGCCCCCCGTTAAAAATTGTTTAAACCCAGAATGGCAAGCGTGTATTGGTGAGGAGCTAAAGAAACCCTACATGCAAGAGCTTAAGGCATTCTTAAAAAGAGAGAAAGAGAAAAAAAAATATATTTATCCCAAAAGCCAGGATGTATTCAAAGCATTTGAATTTAATGGGCCGAATCAAATTAAATGCGTCATTTTAGGGCAAGATCCCTATCATGGTGCGGGGCAAGCGCATGGTCTTTGTTTTTCAGTCCAGCCTGGTGTGAGGATCCCACCTTCGTTGTTAAATATTTATAAAGAATTAGAAACAGACTTGTGCATTCCTAGAGCGCAACATGGATGCCTATTATCTTGGGCATCACAAGGTGTATTATTACTCAATAGTGTTTTGACTGTAGAGAAAGGCTTAGCGGCCTCTCATCAAAAAAAAGGTTGGGAGCAATTTACTGATGCTGTCATACTCAAGCTTAATCAGCAAAACCGACCCATTGTTTTTGTGTTATGGGGTGCATACGCACAGAAAAAAGGGCAAATAATTGATACACAAAAACACTGTGTGATTAAATCAGTTCATCCTTCACCCTTATCAGCGAATAGAGGATTTTTGGGCAGCAAACCTTTTTCTAAAATAAATACATTTTTAGAAAAAACAGGACAAGAGCCAATAGACTGGAGATTGTCAGAGACTGTAGTGTAATTTTGATGAACGAAGAGAATCAATCCCTCTCCCAATGCTGGGAGAGGGATTGATTCGCTACGCTCATCATTAAGAAATATTTTTATAACGTAAAAGGATTTACATTACAGCGGAAGTAATACACAACTAAAAAATTCTATAACATGTCAAGGAGGACATTATGGTTTTTCCACTCACGCAGGATGCAGAGCTCGATTTTGATGCTTATTTCTCATTAGAGTCAGAACAAAGACTGGCGATATTAATGGAAGTATTGTCACCCGGCATTACAAAAGAAGGTCAAGAAGATTTGGCCACCATTCGAGATCGTATTACAGAGAAGCATCATGATATTATTAAGCAACGGAAAAAAGATAAATCCATTCCCGAGCCAACGTTAATGCAAGAACTTTTTACCGCACTGAGTGCTGGTGTGAAATCGATGCAAACGATATCTGATACTCAGAGAGAGCAAATTGATGCACAAAAATTGCAAAGGGCCGGAAGTGAGCAACAGAAAGTATACTCTGCTGGAGAGGGTATGGATGTCGTTGATACACAGCAGAGTTCTCAAGTAGAGAAGAAAACTAAAAAGAAAAGGCGGCATCGATGCATCATTTGCTAAAAGTAGCATTGTAAATACACCTAAAATTTATTGAGCTAGCGGAGTAAAGAGGCTATCCTTACTAGTTATAGTCTTCGATTTTTAGGGTGTAGTCGAAATGGAACGGGATAAGTATATACAGCATATACAGGATATTTTTGATGGTGCAATCGGCAAAGCACGCTTAAATCATAATGGCATACCTGCTAACTACATTCCCGAGCTGGCCAATGCCGATCCCGAACAGCTGTCTGGTGCTATTATACTGTCAGATGGTACCTTAATATCCACAGGAGATTGTGAGACTCACATATTTACATTGCAAAGTGTTGCCAAAGTGGTTTCTTTAATTGGCATATTGGAAGAGTATGGTGAGGAGAAAGTCTTTGGGTGGATACATGCGGAAGCATCTGGATCGGCATTTTCTTCTATTGCTCAAATAGAGCGTTATGGCGCAACCCCTGTCAATCCCATGATCAATGCGGGTGCGATTGCACTTTGTAGTCATATACCGGGAGATACCCAAGAGCGGGCAAAATGGTTAGATTATTGGGTGGCCAAATTATTTAATCGCAGCTTAAGTGTTAATGGAAAAGTCTTTGCTTCAGAAAGAGCCACTGGTGATAGAAACAGATCCATTGCTTACTTGTTGAAGAGTCGAGGTGAATTGGCCTTGCCAGTAGATGAAGCGTTAGAAACATATTTTTATCTTTGTTCATTTGAGACAGACATCAAGACGGCAGCATACTTACCTATGATTTTGGCAAATGGTGGACTCAATCCTGATGGCGTGCGAGTGATATCTGAACGCACAAGCAATAATGTCGTATCTATTATGGCCACTTGTGGTTTGTATGATGAATCCGGCATGAATTTAGTTCGAACAGGCATGCCTGCTAAAAGTGGGGTGTCCGGGTTAATCATTGCTGTTGCAACTGGGCGTGGTGGTGTGGCTATTTCTAGTCCGCGTTTGAATGAGAAGGGAGGCAGTATTCGAGGCCATGAAGTGCTATATCAAATTTCACAAGAGCTGGATTGGCATTTCGCAGCGCCTTGGGGTTATTTAAAAATCGACAAAAAGTAGGTTTTTACTTCTTTTGACAAGCCGTGTAGTCTTACTCTTATTAAATGATTTACAATAGGGTTAAGAGATGTCGAATTCTGCAATGCAACAAGCCATACAAAGCGCATTTCAAGGTGTCAGAAATGATGAGGGTGGACCATTTGGTGCCGCTGTTGTCAAAGGAGATCAGATTATTTCTGTGGCTCATAATACGGTTCTGATTGATAAAGATCCGACTTGCCATGCAGAAGTTAATGCCATTCGCATGGCCTGTAAAGTGCTGGGTACCCATATATTATCTGATTGCGAGCTATACACGACTGTGGAACCTTGTCCGATGTGCTTGTCGGCAATTTACTGGGCTCGCATTAAAAAAGTTTATGCTGCAGCCCAAAAAAACGTTGCAGCCAAATATGGTTTTGATGATGTCTTTATATATGAGCAGCTAGACTTAGCACCAGAGGCTAGAACGATCCCCTGCGAGCATACACAGCAAAACAAAGAAAGCGAAGCTGTTTTTCAGCAATGGAAAGAATTAGAACGAAGTTTATATTAAGCACTCTAAGTTATATTTTAAGGAACAGAGTTTATGGGCAGGGAACAAGAGCATGAAAATGACGTTCAGGATGATATTTTTTATGCGCCTTTGGAAAAAAGCTTTAATCGGATCTTGACGCCTTTTGAGGAGTTTATACATCGCCAAACCACGAGTGGTATATTATTAATGCTGATGGCAGTTTTGGCAATATTTTTGGCAAATTCACATTTTTCACAAGCTTATGATCATCTAAAGCATATTCCTATTTCCATAGGCATTGGTGCTTGGGGGGTGGAAAAATCTCTGCATCATTGGGTAAATGATGGCTTAATGGCTATATTTTTCTTTGTAGTGGGGTTAGAACTCAAACGAGAAATACTCGTTGGCGAGCTGGCTGACCTAAGGAAAGCTGTGTTGCCGATTGCCGCAGCTGTGGGTGGGATGATTTTTCCGGCATTATTGTATTATTTATTCAATCCGGAGGGCGTGCCTGCTAAAGGGTGGGGCATACCTATGGCGACAGATATTGCTTTTGCTTTGGGGATTATTGCTCTATTGGCACATCGGGTGCCTAGAGCTTTGATTACATTTTTAGTGGCTTTGGCGATTGTTGATGATTTGGGCGCTGTTTCTGTTATTGCCATTTTTTACACAGAGACAATTGCACTGCATGCTCTCTCTGCTGCAGGTTTTTTCTTTGGTTTGCTTTTAATGTTTAATTTTGGCGGTATTCGAAAAGTAACGCCTTATTTGATTGTTGCTATTTTTTTGTGGTACGCATTGCTGCTTTCTGGGGTTCATGCAACTTTAGCCGGTGTTTTGGGGGCTTTTGCTGTACCAGCCATGCCCAAATATAATCCTGCGCGTTTTACAGGGCGTATCAAGGCATTGTTAGAGAAGTTTGAGCAGAGCTACAAAAAAGATGCCAACATTATGAAAAATGACGAGTTACAAAATATTGTTAGCTCTTTGGAGCATGGTGTGCTTAATGTTCAAACAATGTCTCAGCGTTTAGAGCATCAATGGCACATGCCTGTTGCGTATCTGATTATTCCTATATTTGTTCTGGTTAATGCAGGTATTCCATTGGCGTTTTCTTCTTTCGCAGATACGTTAACCCATCCTATTGCTTTGGGGATATCATCAGGCCTTATATTAGGAAAATTTATTGGTATTACCGGAATAAGTTGGATATTCTTAAAATTAGGATTTGCTAAGTTGCCCAAAGGTGTTCGCTTTATTCAGATAATGGGGGTGTCTTTATTGGCGGGTATTGGTTTTACAATGTCAATATTTATTGCGGAGCTTGCTTTTGCAGGGCAAGAAAATCTACTGCTTATTTCTAAGACAGGCATCATAAGCTCTTCTTTGATAGCGGGTATTGTCGGGGCGATATGGTTACTACTGGTTAGCGGTCCTGGTCCAGAGCAAAATACAAGCAGTGTATAATAAAATCTAATAATACTGAGCCCCCTTCATTAGGGGGGGGGCGACTTTCTGATTAAATATGACTGTATACCCAATAAACTTCAAGATGCTATTTATTTTCTTCGTCTAAGCGCGAGCTTGAAACGATATCTCCTTACTAAAAGCTTGAAATAGAGCTACTATTACTTCACTTTTCTCAGTCGATATCCTTTAAATCTCATCACTTAGCCTCGAAACTTATACAGCACCTTGAAGTATATTGGGTATATTAAAAATGGCGCGTTAATCCTCAGTTAAACTTAAGCCACCCTCTTCAGGTGGATCCGGTGTGAATGGATTATTATTTTGCTTGGATTTTGTGATTTTAATGTCATTTTCATTCTCTTGAGGGGAGGCTTGCTTTCCTTTTTCTGCTAGCTGAATTTTTAGGCGTAAATTATTTTTGGAGTCTGCATTACGCATTGCTTCTTCTAGTGTAATCTTACCTTCGAAATAGAGTTTTTCTAGAGCTTGATCAAATGTTTGCATACCTAAGTTAGATGATTTTTCCATAATGGATTTAATTTCAGAAATATCCCCTCGTTGAATTAAAGCTAATATAATAGGGGTGCCCAGTAAAACTTCTATTGCAACGGTTCTTTTGCCATCTTTGGTTGGAATAAGGCGTTGCGAAATAATAGCTCTTAAATTAAATGATAGGTCTAATAGTAGTTGATTTTTTCTTTCTTCAGGGAAGAAGTTAATAATGCGATCTAAAGCTTGATTAGCATTATTGGCATGTAGTGTTGACAAGCATAAATGTCCAGTTTCTGCAAATGCAATTGCATGTTCCATGGTTTCTTGGGCTCTTATTTCACCAATCAGAATCGCATCAGGTGCTTGTCGCAATGTATTTTTTAGGGCATCTTCATAGCTATCCGTATCCATACCAACTTCACGTTGACTGACAATAGATTTTTTATGTGTGTGAATAAATTCGATGGGATCTTCAATAGTAATAATATGACCGGTTTGATTTTCATTACGATGATTCACTAATGCGGCCAATGAGGTTGATTTCCCTGAGCCCGTTGAACCTACAAATAAAACCAGTCCTCTTTTCTCTAAGATGATATCTTCCAGGATAGAGGGTAGTCCCAATGCTTTTAATGATGGGATTTCAGTATGGATTAATCTAATGACCATGCTGACTTCACTACGCTGTACAAATACATTGACTCTAAAGCGGCCTACATCCTTGTAGGAAAGTGCAAGGTTCAGTTCAGGTTTTTTTTGAAATTGATTTTTTTGCTCTGAATCCATAATTTGATATGCCATAGTTTGGACTTCGCCTGTATTGAGTTTGTTATCACTTAACTTTTCAAACCGGCCATTAGCTTTTACCATGGGGGGAGCGCCCGTGCTGAGAAATAAATCAGATCCATCCATCTCTTGCATTTTTAACAGCATCGCTTTGATATCCATTTGACTAGTGATCCCCATTTATCATTTCAATTAGTTAATTTTCAAGCAAAATAATTATGTATTGCTTTATATTTAGACGACTGATGTAAGTATAGATGATTGTTTACATGGCATTGATCTCAGGTGCAAAATGCCTTTGATTTACTGTTAAAATGTTAAACAGAATTGGTTACATTTTTAAAAAACTTAGATAACTTACACTTTACTCATACTTTAGGAGAGTCAGCATGGATTTTGGAATAGTCGTCATACTCATTGTAGCCCTTGGGCTTGTGGTGATTTTTATGTCTGCTAAGCAGGTACCACAAGGTTATCAGTGGACGATTGAACGCTTTGGGCGCTATACACTAACATTGCATCCAGGTCTGTCTTTAATTTTGCCATTCGTGGATCAGGTTGGGGCAAAACTCAATATGATGGAACAAGTGGTAGAAATCCCTTCACAAGAAGTGATTAGCAAAGACAATGCAATGGTTAAAGTCGATGGAATTTGTTTTTTTCAATTGATTGATGCCGCTAAGGCGGCTTATGAAGTGAATGACTTAACCAGAGCCATTAAAAACCTGACAATGACAAATATCAGAACAGTCTTAGGTTCGATGGACTTGGATGAGGCTTTATCTAATCGCGATCAAATTAATACTAAATTATTATCAGTGGTGGATGAGGCGACAACGCCATGGGGTGTAAAAGTAACCAGAATTGAAATAAAAGATATTTCGCCACCTAAAGATCTCGTTGCTGCCATGGCTGCACAAATGAAAGCAGAAAGAGAAAAACGGGCTAATATTTTGGAAGCGGAAGGATTTAGACAGTCTGCTATTTTAAAAGCGGAAGGTCAAAAGCAATCCATAGTATTAGATTCAGAGGGTCGAAAAGAAGCTGCATTCAGAGATGCAGAAGCCAGAGAACGTTCCGCTCAAGCTGAGGCAGCTGCGACGGAGATGGTGTCTAAAGCGATTGCTTCTGGTGATGTACAAGCCATTAATTATTTTGTGGCACAGAAATATATCGAAGCCTTAGGCAATATTGCGACAAGTGATAACCAAAAATTGCTTCTAATGCCATTAGAAGCCAGTAGTGTTATTGGCTCGGTTGCTGGGATAGCGGAAATTGCAAAACAAACCTTTGGTAAAGGATCTTAATTATGGATGCTGTCTTGTCGGGACTAGAGTATTGGCATTGGTTTGCATTGGCTGTGACCTTAGTAATTTTTGATGTGGCGACAGGTGCCACATTTATATTCTTGTGGTGTGGTGCGGCTGCGGCTTTAGTGGGTGTTATTTTATTAGTATTACCCAATATGACTTGGGAATATCAATTAATGATATTTGGTTTGGGGGCAATGTCGAGCTTATTGATGTGGTTTTTTTATCTCAAAAAAAGACCACAAACATCAGACCAACCTAATTTAAATATGCGTTCCAGGCAATATATTGGTCGTACATTTAATTTAATTGAGCCCATAGAAAATGGTCGAGGTAAAGTGCGGGTCGGTGATACCTTGTGGCGAGTACAAGGCGCTGATTTACCCATTGGGAATAAAGTCACCGTAATCGATGTAGATGGTGTAATTTTAGTTGTGAAAAAAGCAGAGTAGTTATTATGGAAAGAAGCTCTGGGTTGAGCCGACCCGGTATATTAGATGTGATAACACAAAGATATTGGCAGAATTATCTTGTAGCCTGTGAGACAAAAGACATACCGGAATCTGTGAATATAAAAAGCCAAAGCTTTCAAGATAATATGATGCACATAATGGCTATTAGTGATTTTGCTGCTAAAATATTCTGCTTAAATCCTGAATGGCCTATTCAATGTCATGAGCAAAGCTATCCCGCTTTAAGGCCTGCGACAATACGACAAAGTTTGAAATTAATTTTTCAAGACGAGGCGATATTTGAAGATGTAAAACAGCGTGTTCGATTGTTCCGAAATAAAATGATGTGTCTAATCATGATGCGATTTATATTGAAAAAGTCTGATTTAAGCACGCATTTTTATGAACTCTCTATGGTTGCTGATTTAATCGTTGAGATGAGCACACAATATATCAAATCAAAGATGAAGAATGATATCGGTGAGCCGGTTACTCTTACGGGTGACAGCATTGCCTTTAATATTATCGCGCTGGGAAAACTGGGGGGGCAGGAGCTTAATTTTTCTTCAGATATTGATTTGATTTTTAGCTACTCGGATAAAGGCGAGGTAAAGGAAGTTGCGAGGCCCATCAGCGTAGAGCAATATTTTACGCGTATGGGACAAAGCTTAATTGAGCTTTTGTCCGCCATAACAGAAGATGGATTTGTTTATCGAGTGGACATGCGATTGCGGCCGTATGGTAATAGTGGTGCTTTAGTAATGCACTATGACCAGTTAGAACAATACTATCAGTATCAAGGGCGAGATTGGGAACGGTATGCCTTCGTTAAGGCAAGAATTGTTTATGGTGATTTCAAAAGTCAGAAAAAATTAAATAATATCATACAGCCTTTTGTCTACAGAAAATATTTAGATTATAGTGCCTTTGATGCCTTAAGAGAGATGAGATCAAAAATTCAATTAGATGTTATCAAGCATAAACGTCAAAACGATATAAAGCTGGGTAATGGTGGGATTCGCCAAATTGAGTTTTTTGTACAAGCATTACAGCTGATTCGAGGCGGAAAAAATCCTAGCTTACAAAAGAGACATTTATTAAGCGCGATTGAAGCTTTAAGTAAAATTCAAGCCATCAATGATGATGTATATAATGCCCTTAGAAATGGTTACGAGTTTTTTCGTGAGTTTGAGCATTATATACAGTTTATCAGGGATGAGCAGACGCACTTAATACCCGAGAATTCACTAGACCAAGCTCGCGTAGCATTCGCCATGCATTTTGATAGTTGGGAATTATTGTTGGCGCAATTAAACAAACATCGTCATATAGTATCTCAATATTTCAACTCACTTTCAGATGTTTCAACAAATCAAACGCCCCAACATATAGAGCAAATTACTTATGCAAAAGCGCTGTGGGTTAATGCCGAAATGATGTCGGGTCAGCCCGCTGCTGTCACAGAAAACTTTATAGATGTGTTGCAAAAATTTAAAAATAGCTTTGCAGTACGTGAGTTAAAAGAAAAATCAAGAAAACGGCTAAATCAAATTATGCCTGTTGTTTTGGATAAAATTATTCAGTCAAGTCGGCCACAGGTATTACTGGAACGGTTATTAAAGTTTTTTGCTGCTATTTTGCGGCGCTCGGCATATCTCACTTTTCTGATTGAAAAAGATGAAGCACTTAATTATCTACTGAAAGTGTTAGAGCAAAGTGAGTGGATAGCTAAAAATTTGTCACAATATCCGGTGTTATTAGATGATATTTTGGTGCCATTATCTATTTCAAAAATACAGTCGAAAAGTTTTTGGCAAGAATCTTTAAACCGGGAGTTAAAAGAATTAGATGATGATTTAGAATTGCAAATGGAGAAGCTAAGGCAGTTTAAATTAAGTGCTTATTTGAATATTTCCCTTCTGGAAATATTTGAACAAAAAGAAATTGGTGTGTCATTGGCGCTGGGATATCTTGTCGAGACTATTCTGGAGAAGGTTTATGATATTTGCTTGAAGTTTGTGATAGAAACTTTTCAGTTGCCCTTTGAAAATGACAATATTGCGCAGCATTTTCCGTTTGCGATTGTGGCTTATGGCAAGTTAGGCGCAGGCGCATTATCTTACCAGTCAGACTTAGATTTGGTATTTTTGTATCTTGATGAGCAAATGGTCCCTCCTAGTCACGACAAGATAAAAACGGAGGTTTTTGTTAGATTTGCGCAGCGAATTATTCATGTATTAAGTACGCCTATGTTTTCTGGCACCTTATTTGATGTCGATGTGGGGTTAAGGCCAGGGGGGAGTGCTGGGATGCTGGTTAGCTCTGTTTCAGGTTATGAAAAATATTTAACCACACAGGCATGGACTTGGGAGCACCAAGCATTGGTGAATGCACGATTTTTATTAGGAAGTGAAATAATTGCCCAAGATTTCAAGGTGATTCGAAAAAATATATTATGCTTGAAACGTGACCCAGAAGTTTTAAAAAAATCTATTTGTGACATGCGAGATAAGATGCTGATAAACTTGGCCTGCGAAGAGGATAGTTTGAAAGTAACAATGGGTGGCATGGTGGATGTAGAGTTTATAGCACAATACGGCGTGTTATTACTCGCGCACAAACATCCAGCGCTAACGCAGCAATATGGTACAACGCACCTTTTAAAAATGCTTGGGTCATATCATTTTTTGCCTCTCAAACAAATAATGGTCTTGTCAGATGCATATGGTTATTACCAAAAGCAGCAGCGATTATTGTTATTGAAAACAGGCGAAAATGAGAATGTGATTCAATTACAGGAACACCAATCAGAAGTTGCGGCAATTTGGGGAAAGTTATTTGAAGCTACAGGGTGTTGTTAGTTGACTCGTTTTTGTAAGTCATTCACAATCACTTAGGATTTAAGTGTCATCAAAACATAATGCTGCACGCCCTAAAGCCACCTGCTCAATAGTTCCCTGTAGGAGATAAGCTATTGAATGTAGAGAAGTGTGTAAGCAGTTTTATAAAAACTAAAGATGTAGGAGTTAATTCATGTCGACAATGGCGGATAGAGATGGTGAAATCTGGATGGATGGAAAGTGGATGCCGTGGCGTGATGCTAATATTCATGTATTAACTCATACCTTACATTACGGTATGGGTGCCTTTGAAGGTATTAGAGCATATGATACTTCAGAAGGACCCGCTATTTTTAGATTAGAGGAACACACGGATCGATTTTATCGTTCAGCCCATATATTAGGCATGAAGATTGACTACGATAAAGAGACGCTATTACAAGCACAAAAAGAATCTTTGATTCGAAATAAATTAAGTTCTGGATATATCCGTCCTATCTGTTTTTATGGAAGTGAAGGGATGGGGTTGCGAGCTGATAATCTTAAAACGCATGTCGCAGTTGCAGCTTGGCCTTGGGGAGCATACTTAGGGCAAGAAGCTTTAGAGAAAGGTATTCGAATCAAAATATCTTCTTTTTCTCGCCATCATGTCAATGTTGCGTTGTGTCGAGCAAAAGCGACGGGACATTACATCAATTCTATTTTGGCGCTTCAAGAAGCAATTCGTGATGGTTATGATGAAGCGTTGTTATTAGATACTCAAGGTTTTGTTGCCGAAGGCTCTGGTGAAAACTTCTTCATGGTTCGAAATGGTAAGTTAATCACCCCAACATTAACATCTTGTTTAGAGGGTATTACACGAGAATCCATCATGCAGATTGCAAAAGATCTGGATATTGAGGTGGTGGAAACACAAGTAACACGAGATGACGTGTATACCTGTGATGAGTGCTTTTTCACCGGAACGGCTGCAGAGGTCACGGCTATTCGTGAGTTAGATGGACGTCAAATTGGAACTGGTAAGATGGGAGCTGTTACTCGTCAAATTCAAGAAATATTTTTTGCAGCGGTTCATGGCAAAGTAGAAAAATATAAGCATTGGTTGACGCTTGTAGCAGACTAAATAAAAAATAATTATATAATTTAGACCCATTAAGTGATGTGTATAACTTTGAGGTTTGTGCGCGTCACTCTTTTTAATCGCAATTCACATGGCTAACTCTTTCATTTTCGTGTGCTTTTATATTTCAAGTTTACTATTCAGGTTTACTCTATCTCTTCATCTTCAGCCCTATGCTAGAATACAGATTCGTTTTGCGCGTAAAATAAATATTATTTGTTCGTTTTCAAAGGTGTAGAAATGACTGATGATGAGAGACCATTAGCTTCAGCAAAAAAAACATACAAGGTGACTAACAGCGATTTGCCCTTGTCGTGCCCCATGCCTGGTATGGCGCTGTGGAATGCACACCCCAAAGTTTATTTGCCAATAGAAAAAAGTAAAAAAAGTGATTGCCCATACTGTGGGGCAACATATATATTAACAGACAAGAAAGAAAGTTGACTTGGGGTTAGTGTTGGAAGATAAAACATTGGTTATAGGGCCATCTTGGGTAGGTGACATGGTAATGTCCCAATCTTTGCTGAAAGCCATTAAAGAGAAATATCCCAATACAAAAATTGATGTGTTAGCACCGATTTGGAGCCAATCATTAACTCAAAGAATGCCTGAAGTGACAAATGGTTTGCCAATTGCAATTAAGCATGGTGAACTAGGGATCATGAAAAGATATAAGTTAGCTAAGTCCCTACGTGAGGCCCAGTACCAGCGTTGTTTTGTGTTGCCTAATTCTTTTAAGTCAGCATTAATACCATTTTGGGCGAAGATTCCACAACGTATTGGTTGGCGGGGAGAATGGCGGTATCCACTATTAAATGACATAAGAATTTTAAATAAAAAACGCTTGCCTTTGATGGTCCAGCGTTATGTTGCATTAGCGCATAAGGCAAATGCAATATTACCTCAAAATTTGCCAAATCCCCAGTTGCGAGTTGAGCCGCAATCTGTACAAGCAGCCCTAACCAAACACGGTTTAAGTCAAAATAAGGGCAAAATTATATCATTATGCCCAGGGGCTGAATTTGGTCCTTCTAAGCGTTGGCCTGAGCAATCTTATGCGACATTGGCAAAACATTTCTTAAGCCAGGGTTATCAGGTCTGGATTTTTGGTTCTCAAAAAGATGATGAGGTTGCTCAAAAAATTAATCGAGTCTGTCAAGAAGCTTGCGTGAACCTTTGTGGTAAAACATCGTTGGCAGAGGCAATAGATTTATTGTCTTTGAGCGCTTGTGTTGTGAGTAACGACTCAGGTTTGATGCATATTGCAGCTTCTTTAGGTAGGCCCGTTGTGGCTGTTTATGGATCGACCGATCCTGGTTTTACGCCACCTTTAAGTCAAAAGGTGAAAATTATACAATCCACAATAGCATGCAGCCCTTGCTTTGAAAGAGTCTGTCCTTTAACCGATCCCCGAAAGCATCATGCTTGTATGCAGATGTTAAAACCAGACTCGGTGATTTCAGCAGTATTAGAGATGACCTAGTTATGTTAAAAGTATTAATAGTTAAGATGTCCTCGTTAGGAGATGTGATTCATACCTTGCCTGCTGTGACAGATGCGGCAAAAGCTTGTCCAGGTATACGTTTTGATTGGGTTGTTGAGCCTGCATTCCAAGAGATCCCTCAATGGCATCCTGCCGTAAATCGTGTTTATGCTGTCCCCGTCCGATATTGGCGAAAAAATATATTATCCACGTTGGCAAAAGGGGAGCTGAAGCACTTTATAAGTGATATTAGACAGGAAAAATATGACCTTGTCATTGATGCGCAGGGTTTGTTAAAGAGTGCTTTAGTGTCTATGATCACCAAAGGCCCCCTAACAGGGCTTGCGAAACAATCAGCGCGCGAGCCCATTGCGAGTTGGTTTTATCAAAGTAAAATTATCTTAAGTAAAAAACAACATGCCGTTGAAAAAGTTCGCCAACTTTTTGCGCAAGCATTAGGATATACTTATGATCCGGGTGATTTAAATTATGGCATTGATAAAGCTCGGCTTCAGCCTTTTCCTATTGCTGGGGAGTACGTTGTCTTTTTGCATGGCACGACTTGGGCAACAAAACATTGGCCTGAATATTATTGGAGACAATTAGCAGAGATACATTCCGCGCATGGTATTAAAGTCTTGTTGCCTTGGGGGAATGCCGCTGAAAAATTAAGAGCAGAACAAATACAGGCACATTGTCAAAATAAAGGCTTTTCTATCGTGCCAGAAGTTTTACCGGCGCTTAACTTGAGCCAGATTGCTTTGGTGATAGGAAATGCAATGGGTGTTGTTGCAGTCGATACAGGGTTAGGGCATATCTCTGCCATGATGAATGTTCCTACGGTATCCGTTTATGGCCCTACCTATCCTGGATTTACAGGATCATATGGGCAAAATCAATCACATATGAGTGTTTCTACAGATTGCCATCCCTGTTTCGCAAAGCAATGTCCTATTGCAAAACAGGGGGATCAGGTTTACCCACCTTGCTTTGCTTCTTTGCCGGCAGAAAAAGTTTGGCAGGTGTTTAAACAACAAATTATTACACCGAGAATGCTCGCGGTTAATGCATATGGATAATTTGAGAGCCAAGTTAAAAATAGATTTTTCAAGTGTTGGAGCTTACCTTGCCACTTTGCTTGCATTTGCTATCCCGGTGTCCACCGCCTTAACAACAGTCAGTATGATATTAATTTTACTACTTTGGCTTTTTAGTCCTAATATTAAGCCGCGTATAACATTATATTTTCAAAATCCGCTCACGCCTTACATTGGCGCACTGGTCGGTGTTGTCTTTATAGGTATGACATATTCACCTGCGGCGCCAGCGGATATTTTTGATGTTTGCAAAGATGCGGTGCGTTTAAGTTTTATACCCCTGCTAATGTATTACTTGCAAGACGATAAGCATAGATTATGGGTGGGGAAGGCATTTGTATGTGCGATGGTTTTAACCATGGTCTTAGGCTACTGTAAAGTCTACGGTGGGTTGCCCATAGGAGAAAAATATACGGTAGGTGCTGTATTTAAAAGTCATATTAAGACAAGCTATTTTATGGCTTTGGCGGCATTTTTTACTGTTTTATATGGTATTCAGCATCCTAAACAGCGCTGGTGGCTGGGTATCCTAGTTGTATTGATGATGCATTATTTGTTTTTTTTAAGCGTTGGGCGGATCGGTCATTTAACACTGTTTGTATTGAGCTTGGTTTTTGCTTGGCGTCGTTGGAAATTTAAAGGCTTTGTGTGTGCTGGGATTGCGTTATGTCTCCTTTTTGCGCTGGCTTATCAGTCCTCAAGTGTTTTTTCTGATCGAATTAATCTCTTAAAAAGAGATTGGGTATTATATCAAGAAGGTGGGCGTTTAATTGAGTCATCGCTGGGCTCCAGAATAGAATTTGCCGACTCCAGTATGAGAATATTTGCAACCAGCCCTGTTGTTGGCATAGGGACAGGCGCTTATGCGCACGGGTATGAAACCCTGCATAAAGATGAAACTATCTTAATGACAGTGAATCCACATAATGAGTATCTACGTTTCATGGTAGAGACGGGTTGTATTGGGCTCATTGTATTATTAGCGTTGTTTTTTAAGCAATGGCAACTCACACGACAGCTACCACCCAATCAACGTTTGTTAGCACAAGGCTGCTTGGTGTCTTTTTATGTAGGCTGCTTGTTAAATTCTTGGCTAGCTGACTTTACTGAAGCTTATTTTTATTGCCTCTTTTCGGCAGTTTTGTTTTCCAAGCTGGGTCGTGAGTTTGTTTCAGAACCTGCGCCGGTGGAGTTGGAGCAGGCATTATGAAGCCTTCTGTTTCCTTAGTTATTACGACCTACAATTGGCCTGAGGCATTGGAGCAGGTTTTAGAATCTATACAGCATCAGAGACCATGGGGCACATCGTTAGAGGTGATTATTGCGGATGATGGCTCGACTCAGGAGACAAGAAACTTGATTGAAGCATGGCGGAAGAGACTGTCTTGTCCATTGATTCATGTTTGGCAACCTGATAATGGTTTTCAAGCTGCTCGCATCCGAAACTTAGCAGTCAAACAAGCTCAAAACCAATATATTATATTTATTGACGGCGACTGTATTTTAAGCCCTCAATTTTTAAACCGGCATATGGTGCTGGCTGAGAAGAAATGGTTTGTTTCAGGCAATCGAGTTTTGTTAAGTCAAAAATTTTCTCAAGCCGTTCTTAAATATAAAATGTCACTTTGTCACTTTGGCTTCAAGGATTGGCTGAACGCTTGGCACCAGACATTTACGAATAAATTATGGCCTAATTTATACATATCGAATCATTGCTTTAGAAAGTTATACAAAAAACGCTGGACGGGTGCAAAAACATGTAACTTGGGCATGTGGCGGGACGATTTTTTAACGGTAAAAGGTTTTGATGAAGGCTTTCAAGGTTGGGGGTTTGAAGATTCAGACCTAATTGTACGGTTAATTAATAATGGTACATACCATAAAAATGGACGCTTAGCTGTACCAGTCTATCATTTGTGGCATCCGGATGCCTCAAGAGATAATCAGGAGGCTAATTTGGCATTTTTGCATCAAACAATAGCGAAGAGTCGAGTTCAGCCTCAAAGTAGTATATTTTGTCTTGATGGTTTTGGGCATGATACTCAAAACATTTAACCAATTTATTCGCATTGATAGCCGTTTTAATGTAGATGATATCTTGCTTATGTGTTCTAAAATGGATGATTTTTTTTCTAATCCACTCGTTGTGTTAAAAGATGATAGTACATCAACAGTGATTTTATCTGAGTTAAATGGACAAAAGTATGTCATTAAGCGAGCCAATACTAAGAACATAGCTCATATTTTTAAACGCGCCTTAAAAACATCCAGAGCGCAAAAAAACTGGGATAATGCGCGTCGGCTGAATAAAATAGGCATTCCAGCCATTCAAGCGATTGCGATGATGGAAGAGCGATGGGGTATTTTTAAAGGGCGTTCTTACTTTGTTTGTCCATATATTGATGGTGTTGATGCACGACAATTTTTTGCTCGTGATGCCCAGCCCAATACAACATGGGCAACTGTTGCTCAAAATATTTGCACAATGATCCAAACATTGGCGCAACATAAATTGAGCCATCGAGATTTAAATTTAAGCAATATTATTCTAGTTTCCAATGTGCCCTATCTGATAGATCTCGATGCCATGACACATTATAAAATTCCTTGGGTGGCAAGCTGGGCGGCCAAAAAAGAGCAGCGTCGCTTTATGCAAAATTGGCAAAATGATCCTAAACCGCACAACAGTGCTGCTAAATTATTTCAAGCATTATTAAGCTAATGCACACAATTGATTGAGTAACATGAAGACTGATTTAAAAATACAAAAGGTAAATGACATGCAGTGTCCACATTTTGATAATTTACATGTAATCGTGGTAGGGGATGCCATGCTAGATCGTTATTGGCATGGTGATACTTCCAGAATTTCACCTGAAGCGCCCGTGCCGGTTATTAAGGTCGACCAAACAGAAGAGCGGGTCGGTGGTGCTGCGAATGTGGCAGTGAATGTGAGCGCTTTAGCAGCCAGAACAACGCTTATTTCTGCTATAGGGCAAGATGCTTTTGGAGAACGCCTACAATTTTTATTAGAGAAAGAGCAGGTGAGTTGTGATTTTATACGCTCAGCAGAAGTTGATACAATTACCAAGCTGAGAGTATTAGGCCGGCATCAACAGCTACTCAGATTAGACTTTGAAAAATATTACCCATGGCCAGCCGACATTATTTTAGAAAAGCTAGAGCCTCACTGGGCGAGCGCTGATGCTCTCATTTTGTCAGATTATGCAAAGGGCATGCTAGCAAACCCCCAGGCAATCATACAGGCTGCTCGACAACATAATGTGAGAGTGATTGTTGATCCTAAAGATGAGGATCTCAGTCTATATCGTGGCGCGAGTATTTTAACACCCAACCTGAAAGAATTTGAAGCAGCCGTTGGTAAGTGTTTGGATGAGCAAGCGATTGTGGAAAAAGGGCAGAGACTACTAAAAGACCTGAGTTTAGATGCTTTGCTCGTGACACGAAGTGCTGATGGCATGACATTGCTACAAAGCAATGAAAAAGTATTGCATATCCCAACCCAAGCAAGAGAAGTTTACGATATTACAGGCGCAGGCGATACCGTTATTGCTGTTTTGGCTTCGGTGCTGGCTTACAATGGGGATTATGCACTGGGCGCACAATTAGCAAATGTGGCGGCTGGTATTTCTGTTGGGCGCTTGGGCACAGCAACAGTCAGTCGAGCCGAGTTGGAAAATAATATGACAACTCCAAATATACACGCCGATTTTTTAAGTGAAGCGAAGCTTTTGTCTGAGTTGCAAAAGCAACAAAAGAATAATAAAAAAATTGTGATGACAAATGGGTGTTTTGACATTTTACACCCAGGGCACTTACATTACTTAGAAGAGGCTAAGAGTTTGGGCGACTGTTTGGTTGTTGCTATTAATGATGATGCATCGATTAAGCGACTGAAGGGCGAAACGAGGCCTATCAATCCATTAAAAGACAGAGTTAAGGCCTTACTGGCATTAAAAAGCGTGGATTATGTTGTCAGCTTTTCTACCGATACCCCTAGAGATTTAATTGCCAATCTATTACCAGATATCCTGGTTAAAGGAGGGGACTATGAAGTGTCTCAAATTGCGGGGGCAAAAGAAGTCATCGCAAATGGTGGTTCAGTAGAGATATTGTCTTTTATTGATGGATATTCTACCTCAGACTTTATTCAGCGAATATTAAACACAGAAGGTCATGTTGAAGAAACAGCAGGAGAATTTGTATGATTATTGTAACAGGCGGCGCAGGATTTATCGGCTCCAATATCATCAGACATTTAAATCAAGCAGGTTATCTAGATATATTAGTGGTGGATGACCTGACGGAAGGTCAAAAATTTAATAATTTGGTTGGTGCGCAAATTCAAGATTATATGGATAAAGCTGTGTTCTTACAGCGTGTGAAAGACAACGATGGCTTTGGGCAAGATATTCAGGCTATCTTCCATGAAGGCGCTTGCTCTGATACGACAGAGTGGAATGGCCAGTTTATGATGGAAAATAATTATGAGTATAGCAAAATGTTATTTCATTATGCTGTAGAGCGCGGAATACCATTTCTATACGCATCAAGTGCCGCGGTATATGGTGGGGGTCAGATTTTTAAAGAAGAGACAGAGTTTGAGGCTCCTCTGAATGTATATGGATACTCGAAATATTTATTTGATCAATATGTTCGCCAGCACCAAAGTATGATTAATAGCCAAGTTGTGGGTTTTAGATATTTTAATGTTTATGGCCCAAATGAACAGCATAAAGGCTCGATGTCTAGTGTTGCTTTTCATTTGAACAATCAAATCAAAAGCACAGGTAAGATTAAGTTATTTGAAGGCTGTGATGGATATGCAAACGGCGACCAGCATCGTGACTTTGTGTATGTGGATGATGTGGCAGCCGTGAACTTATGGTTTATGAATAACCCTAAAGCCAGCGGAATTTTTAATTTGGGCACGGGTAGAAGCCAACCCTTTAATGATATCGCGAAATCGGTGATGGCTTGGCACAATCGTGGTGAATTAGAATATATTCCTTTCCCAGAGCATTTGAAAGGACATTATCAAAGTTTTACCCAGGCAGATATTACAAAACTGAGAAGCGTTGGGTATGACGCGCCATTTAAGTCCGTTGAAGAAGGTGTGAAGTTGTATTTAGATAGGTTGAATGTTGAGCATTAAATCTCTAAATAGAATTTGTCGTGCCAGCGAAGGCTCTGAGTGATCCCCTCATTTTTGTATACATGAGGGGGCCTCA
>CAXBML010000037.1:0-26956 GCA_963976875.1 uncultured Coxiellaceae bacterium | reverse complement strand
ATGGCTGAGTTTCAGAGGCTAACTACGTGAGATTCGTGGGGATCACTCAGTGTATATACACTTGAGTGGCTGGTCGCCAATGTGTGCCTAAAGGCTGAGTTAGACTTTAATTGAAACGGGTGACTTATTAGGGGCCTGTGTTTCCATGGGTATGCCTTGTACCACTTCTTTGACAAGCGCGTCCCTGTCAAACAAATCGAAACAATTCAAGTCATTTATCATGGTGGGTGGACATCCATTTTGCAGTAACAGCTTATTCAAAATGATCGAAACCAACACTCTACAATTAGCATCTTTAAATGGATGAATTTGCTCCAATGTTTGCACACAGTCAATAATACAGTCCAAAGCTTCATTTTTTGATTCTGCTTTAGTTATAGACTCATGGTATGTTTGAATCGCTTCTGCCACCAAAGTGGCAACATCTATTTTAGTTTCTGTTAGAGTGATTGACTCTTGATCGTCTGATATAGCATATAAGCCAAACTGTTGGCTACGAAAACGATAATCATACTTTTTTATAAACTTAGCAATATCTCGCAGTGCCCTCTCACGTATATTAGAATCAGACTGAGATATTATTCTGGATTTAAAATAGTCTATTTTATTCCGAATGTAATATTCAATAGTATTCGAATTGATTATGTCATATTCTAAAAGCTCTATCTCATCCACTGGAGCGATGTCATCTCTCGCAAACAAATATTTATTGTCACCAGCACACATTTTTTTCAACACGGCTAATATGCCAGCTTCAGATGCATTATTATCCATTACCCAAAAACCAACATCTTCCTTTCGAAAAACCCCTTTGTCTGTTGGCGATAACCTTTGCATTTCAACCGTTTCAGTTGCTAATAAATGATATTTTAATAGCAGTTCAACAGATAATGGTGCGTCAATCTCATCGAGCATAACCCCAAAGGCTCGTATCACCCCCTTTAAATATCCAGGTTCTTCTCTTTCAATACGGTCTAATTCTGGTTTGTTTTGTTTATTCGCATCAATACAAAATTGCGCTATATTCTCTCTCGTTTTAGAAACAGCACTAGCCTTATAGTCAAGGCTTAAATGCTTAAAATATGGTAATAAGGTAAAAGATGTGGGAAATTCTACTTTTAGCATTGCGAGTAACTTAAAATAATTAATTACTTTGCATATTATAATATACTGAAACATATGACATTATTTTTCTGATGGATTGTGTTTTATATCAGATTAAAGACGTAGATATGTCACTTTTAAGATAAGAATAAAGAATAAATACTATCTAAAAATAGAAAAATACAACTAACTTCTTAACTTATGCAACATCTTGATTATTCAAAGCCCCTAAAAATTTAGTTAAAAATTCTTTCTGTCTTTCATATTGCTCAACAGGTGTCTGCGCTCTAAAATATTCTAGGGCCTCCAGTCGATCTTGCACATAACCTGTATATGAAAAATCTTTCGATGCATATATATTATTTGCTTCTGTGGGCTCAACTTCATGTACCTGGCCATTTGAATCCATCATAATTAAAATTGGCATAAAAGGTATCATAGCCAACATCTTGTCACCAGGACTCATGCCAGAGGTTGCCTCATCCCATGCTAGCTTAACACTTTCAGGCGCATTAGGCGGTGGGAATGACCACGAGCGACCAATGCCATTCATTGTAAAACCATCATTGTCAAGGTCTTGATGTTCACTACGTGGCAAAAGAAGATTAAGAGCCCCTTCTTTACCCAGTTCATCTGGTTTAATAGATTCTGCAAGACTACTCACAACACGGAGTGTTTCTAGTTCTTCTGTTGATAAAGATTTAATAAATTGTTGTGGATTATTATATCCATTCTCTTTAACTGCTTTTGCCATAATGCCAACAAATTTATCCCCATGCTCAGATAGTGCTTTTATCCTATCTTGACCTACGCCACTTGCAAGATACTCTGATTCCCATGAATTAAATGAGTTTGTTAATTTTTGTATTTCTTGTGTCTCTTTGGCAGAATTTGTGCCTGCTAAAAAATCAATTTTAGAAACAGGGCGAGGAGAGAAATCAAATTCTTTTTGGCTCATTGCTGTAGATGAGTTAATAATTTCTCCTCCTAAAAAATCAGCTATTTTTTCAGATCGAGATTGTGCCAGTTCTGGCCCCTTAAGAACTATATCTTCAGATGAAAATAATGTTTTAATTTCCTTTCCTATGTTATTTGAAGTTTTGACAAAACCATTATTATCAATCTCAGCAACAATTTCTCCATCTACTGTTACAGTGGCATAATCTTTATTTCTTGGATTCTGATAGGGTTCAGAAGTTTTTGTATAAACAGACTCTAAAATTTTTTCTGATTTCTGAATATAATTTTGAAATGTTTTTTCATCCGACTCTGCAACCTTGATGGTATCTAGCTTACGCAGATCAATAGCTGTGACATTAGGACTATTAATATGAAGTCCAGACGATATAGAAGTCATGAGTCCTATCCTTGTTACTCTAACTTAATATTTATCCCATAAGTAAGTGGTACTCTTTAATAAAAATTTACTTATAGTTTAAGGTTCTCAACTAAACTTTAGTCTAATAATCCGTATGCGTCTATAACAACTTTGGCTAAAATAACAGATTGATCATCTATACAGACTTAGATAGATTTTATGATTAATGGCAAGTAGCTTGCTGAGTGAAAGGAATATAATGATACAGAGCCATTAGACCAAAGGTAATCATCAAAAAACCTGATATTTGTCTAAAGTAAGTTTTTTTTAGAAAGGATTGAGTTACATTCAACATAGAGCCTGTTAATATCATAGCCGGAAAGGTCCCTAGCCCAAAACACAGCATCACCAAAGCCCCCATTGACAAGCTACCACTCGCTAAACTTAAAGTCAGCGTGCTATAAATCAGCCCACAAGGTAACCAACCCCAAATCATGCCTAATCCCAAAGCCTTAATGGGATGATCTAGTGGTAAAAGCTTTTTCGATAATGGACTTAATTTTGACCATAATATTTTCCCCATATCTTCTAAACGCGTAATCAAACGCCACAAGCCTGTTAGATATAATCCTAATAATATGACCATCACAGCGGCCAAAATACGTAAAGAAGTTAATCCCATGTGGCCCAGGGAATTTTCCAAGCTATTTCCCATGATGCCAGCCAAGCCACCAATAACGCCATATGACAAAATACGACCTGTATTATAAGTGAGTTGATAGCGGATAAGATTTTTTACGGTCCTTTGCTCTTTCGCGATACTATAATTGAGTGCATTTGCAATTCCACCACACATACCAATACAATGGCTAGAGCCGACCAATCCAATTGTAAATGCACTCACAAGCAAAACACTACCGCTCAATTTCTTCTCCTGCTTTATGACGACTGTCTTTGGCATCCACATCATCGAATATAATTTGACTCGCTGGGCTATCCAAATCATCGTATTGCTGTGATTTGACCGCCCAATTAAAGCATAGCATTGCCACCAAGACCAGTAAAATACTAATGGGGATTAATACATAAAGCATCGTCATTGTATATTCGTTCCCATCACCTTAACCTCAAAGAATTCACGACAACAATTAACGAGCTGATAGACATACCTAAAGCAGCCTGATAGGGCTGCACATAGCCACAAACCGCTAATGGCAATGCAATTGCATTATAGCCTATAGCCCAAACTAAGTTTTGTAACATCAGCCTTTTGCCTTTTTTAGCAATAGCAAACATACTAATCAAATCTTTAAGTTGATTTGACATCAAGATAGCATCTGCACTATTTTTTGCTAAATCAGACCCATCTTGCATGGCAATGGAAATCGCCGCACAGCCTAATACAGGGGCATCATTAATACCATCCCCTATCATTAGTACTTTCTTAGATTGTAAACTCAGCTTCTCAAGATACGCGACTTTGTCTTCTGGACTGGCATTATTTCTCACATAATCAATATTTAAAAACGCTTGCATGCTTTGTGGCTCATTAGATGGATCGCCACTCAAGATATGAGTGGCACGCTTAGTTTTCTGCAATGCTTGAACCAATAACTTTGCATCATCTCTCAGTGAATCTAGTATTTCAAACCAAGCAATAGCACCATTTTTATCTGCTAAAATACAATATCTCTGTACGTCATTGGGTATGGAGAGTCTGTCGGCTTGCATTTTTTCACACAGCCCCAAAGCAAAGGCTGGCTTGCCGATTCTATATTGTTTTCCCGCTATAACCCCCTCTATGCCTTGATTAATATGACTACGCACATTTTCAACGCTCGTGAATCTTTTATTTTCTTCTTTACAAAAATCTTTAATCGCTTTTGCAACAGGATGTTCACTATGTTGCTCTAATTGATATGCAATGTTTTTAGGATGAATATTGTGACGCTCAGAAATTTGTCCATAACGTGCCACAGTGAGTTTGCCTTGTGTCAATGTGCCTGTTTTATCAAAAACAACATCTGTTATCTGATTCAATCCCTCTAGCACATGATTGTTTATAATCAACAAGCCATTTTGCATAAAAGTATATGTTGTGCGTGTCACGACAGCAGGAATCGCCAAAGCCAAAGCACAAGGACAGGTTATCACCAATACGGAAATCGTATTCTCAAAAGCTTGTTGCCAGGAATATTGACTCCAAAATAATATAGTCCCCATCGCCATGATCAATACGAAAGCAACAAAATAACTAGCGACTTTATGAGTCAAGGCCAATAACTTCGGCTTTGTTAATGTCGCTTTTTCAACTAAACGTGTGATATGAGAGAATAAAGTATCGAGCCCTACCTCACTCGCACGCATAATCAATGCTTGGTCAATGTTTTGTGTGCCAGTATATAAATTATCACCGATACGTTTAGACTTTGGATAGGATTCTCCCGTTAAGACACTTTCAGAAACCGTACTCATACCATTGATCACAATCCCATCAGCCGGAACCGTCTCTCCTGCCTTAATCAACAATGTATCTCCAGATGCTATACGCGCTAATGGCAACGTATATTCTTTCCCGTTTTCTAATTTGGTAACCGTCAAAGGTAATACATCTTCTACACTCAAAGGAGAAGTTAACTTAAATCTAGCCGAGAGCTCTAAAAACTTTGATAACGTTAAAAAGAAAATAAACATACATATCGAGTCAAAATAAACTTCTTTTCCAGAAGTCAGCGTTGAAAATACACTCGCCGTATAGGTTGCGATTAAGGCAAGAGAAATAGGGACATCCATATTAAGATATTTGGCTTGGATCGCCCTAAAGGCCGATTGAAAAAATGGCCATCCCGCATAAAATAATACTGGCGTTGCCACAAGCCAAGAAACCCAACGGATAAAAACCACGTGCTCTACTTCAATATCTGACCATGCACCAATATATAAGGCTGTAGCAAACATCATCACTTGCATCATCCCTAAGCCTGCCACGCCCAGGCGCATCATTGTTGCCCGTCGAATCTTAACCTGTGATTGCTTGGCCTCATTACCCATATCAGGAGAAGCACTATATCCCAGCTTGTATATTTCTTGCAAAACCTGACTCAGTTTAAGCTGCTCATCATCCCACTGAATAATAGCTCTGTGTGTTGTCAAGTTAATTTTAAGTTCTTGAATCCCCGGAACCAACTGTAACCGATTTTCAATCAACCATATACAAGCCGCACAATGCATCCCTTTAATAACAATTTGTGCTTCTTTATTCGCCCCCATAGCCACAACAAAACGAGATTGCATATCGGCTTGATCATAAATTTCTAAGCTTTGAATCAGCTCAGGCAAAACATCAATGGCTTGCGTATTCGGCCCGTCACGATGAGAATAATAATTTTTAAGCCCCAACCCTAAAATAGTCTGTGTGACCGCTTGGCACCCAGGACAACAAAAATAGGCTTTGAGATCATCAATGTCCAGCGTATAAGATTTATCTTTTGGTAAATCTAATTGGCAATGAAAGCATGTGGAAGTACTCATGGTTAAGCCTCAGATAAGCGCTGGCACCGCTCTCCCAGAATGGGATGAGAGGCAGAGTGCATTCTGATCATTCTTTTACTGCATCTTGCTGATAAACTGTCATGCCATCTTTAACCCAGTTATCTTTTACAACCAAGTCTGGATATTTAATCGCCAAATACATTGTTAACATACAAGCGGAAATAGTCACTACAAGAAACGTGATAATAAACCACGGCCAGAAATGTCGGTACCAGCTTTTATTCTTAACTTTAGAATGCGTCATAATGCTACCTATAAAACACAGGAGAGATTAATGTTGTCTCTTCTTCTTTAAACTGACCACTTTCTTGTCCTTGTATAGACATCCGGATTTTGAGCTTAGAACGCCTGGAAGATAATTCATCAGGATTCACCTGGATGCGAATAGGATGCAAAACCACTTTTCCAGCACCCACTGTCACATTCTCGTTACCAATTAACGTTAAAGAAGGTTGTTCGCCTATCAAACTTAAATGGTAAGTATGATCTTCTTGAGATTTATTCATTAGGGTCAGTAGGTAAACATTTTCAATCCAGCCCTCATTGGTCTCTTTATAGAGTTGGTTTCTGTCTTTGAGTATATCAAAATTAAATGGCACCCTGGTCCAAAGCGCGTAACTTAACCCAAAAATCAACGTCCATAATATAACTGTATACGCAACAACTCTGGGTCTTATCATGCGGGTTTTACCCTTTTCGAGCTGGTTCTCAGTTGTATAACGAATCAGCCCTCTAGGATAACGCATTTTATCCATTATTTTATCGCAAGCATCAATACAAGCAGCACAACCAATACAGCCCACTTGCAAACCATCTCGAATATCTATCCCTGTAGGACAAACATCGACACATTGATTACAAGAAACACAACTGCCTAGGCCCAAAGTTTCGGGATCTATGCCTCGCTTTCTCCGGCCTCTAGGCTCGCCGCGTTGTTCATCATAAGAAATAATCAAAGTATCAGGGTCAAGCATCACGCTTTGAAAGCGAGCATAAGGACACATATATAAGCAAACCTGTTCTCGCATCCAACCTGCGTTTATATATGTCGCGATTGTAAAGAAAAGAATCCAAAAACTTTCCCACGGTCCCAGAGCCATTTGAATCAGCTCAAAGCTCAAGTCGCGTATGGGCGTGAAATAGCCAATAAAAGTGAACGCGGTCAGAAATGCAAGCAACAACCATAGTATGTGCTTAGCTGATCGTCGAATGATTTTATTCATTGAGATTGGGCTAGCGTCTAATTTAAGGCGTTGGTTTCGATTGCCTTCTGTTATACGCTCTATCCAAAAGAAAAAGCGTGTCCAAACTGTTTGTGGGCATGTATAACCGCACCACAAACGCCCCGCGACCGCTGTAAACAAAAATAAACTAATCGCCGCAATTATTAGCAACACACTCAGGTAGATAAAGTCTTGCGGCCAAAATGTGACGCCAAAAATGTAAAACTTTCGGGCAGGCAAATCAAATAATATAGCCTGCCGCTTGCCCCACAAAATCCAAGGCGCAGTAAAAAACCACGCCAAAGTTAGCCATATTACCACTACCCGTATTGATTGATAGAATCCTGTGATCTCACGCGGGTGAATTTTTTCTCTTTTTTCGTATAGGCTTACCAATTCATCCGTTGATTTGTCATCTTGATGTTTATCTGTCATTCAGATGGTCGACTCTCTTTTTTATTCGATATGCCATAAATATAAGCCGTCATGAGATGTGCTTTTTCAGCCCCCAAAATATCCTTATGCGGCGGCATTTCTCCTTGCCTGCCATTTCTGATACTCATTTCAATTCCAAGAGCAGTACCACCATGTGTCCAAGTGTTATCTGTCAAATTGGGCGCACCAAGAAGCTTGTTACCTTTTGCGTCTGGGCCATGACAAGCAGCACAAATTCTTTTGAATAGTTTTTCGCCCTCTTGGGCTTTGGCAACATCTGCCTTACGACCATTTTTGTGTAATAAAAACTGTATGACTTGTTCCAAGCTCCGCTCGCTTTGTAAAGCACTCATTTGGGACGGCATCATGGCTTTTCGGCCATTCATAATGGTCTGCTTGATATCTTCAGGCGAGCCACCGTAAATCCAAGTACCTTCGATTAAGTTGGGAAAGCCTTTCATACCTCTGGCATCAGAACCATGGCAAGTGGCGCAGTGATTCGCAAATAAGCGTTGCGCGATTTCCATGGCTGCGGGATCTTTTGCTAACTGCTCAACGGGCTGCTTTGCATACGCGGTAAAAATTGGACCGTACTGCGCTTGTGCTTGATCGACTTGTTCTTGCAATTGTTTTTCGGAGGACCAGCCATAGTACCCCTCATATGTTCCCATGCCAGGGTATAGGGCCAAATAGCCAATGGCAAATACAATGGTTAGCCAAAATAACCATACCCACCACCGCGGCAATGGCTTATTTAGCTCAACAATGCCATCAAAACCATGGTCAATTTTATCGTCGTCTTTTAAACCCTGAGGATTATGTCGACCAGTCAAAATCAACAATACAGCACAGCCGATTAACATGGCAACAACTAGCAAAATAATATACCAGCTCCAGAAATTACTCATTCGACTTTGCCTCTCCCGTATTGATTATTTCGTCCTCAAAAGGCAACATACTGGCCTCTTTAAATGGCTTTTTTTGTTTGGGACTATATATTTTCAAGACCAATAACATAAATAAAACAAATAACACGACTGTCAAGATACCTCTGAGTACATTAATATCCATCATGAACCAACCTTTTGACTCATTACGGTACCCAACTGTTGCAAGTAGGCAACCATCGCATCTAATTCTGTTTTCCCCTCCAATGCTTTAGGGGCGTTTTCAATATCTTCATCAGAATAAGGAACACCCATAGTCCTAAAAACTTTCATTTTCTTTTGGATATGCATGTTACTCACGATTGTTTTCTCTAACCATGGGTAGGCAGGCATATTCGATGTGGGTGAGACATCTCTGGGATTAATCAAATGCACACGATGCCAATCATCACTATAACGCTTACCTACTCTAGCCAAATCGGGTCCAGTGCGTTTAGAACCCCACAAAAATGGATGTTCATAAACATGCTCCCCGGCTAAAGAATAATGTCCATAACGCAAAGTCTCTGAGTGCAAGGTACGAACCATTTGAGAGTGGCAAACATGACAGCCTTCACGGATATAAATATCTCTGCCTTCTAGCTCTAAAGCTGCTAAAGGTTTTAAATTGGGCACCGCTTCCTGTGTTTGCTTTTGAAAAAACAAAGGCACAATTTCAGTCAACCCACCTAAACTAATCGCGATCACAATCAGCACCATCATGAGGCCAATATTTTTCTCTACTTTTTCATGTTGCATGAATCTGCGCTCCCTTAAGCCATCGCTTCAATAACGTTTGGTTGTACTAGGGGTGTTCTTTTTCGAGTAGTTTGCCAAACGTTATAAGCCATCACAAACATACCAGCCAGGAAGATCGCACCGCCTATAAACCTCACAATATAATAAGGGTGAGTTGCTTCCACAGACTCAATAAAAGTGTACGTCAAAGTACCATCGTCATTCATCGCACGCCACATTAGGCCCTGCATCACGCCCGCAATCCACATCGCTGCGATATAACAAACCGTACCAATGGTTGACAACCAAAAGTGGAAAAAAATCAGTGATGTGCTATACATCTCTTTTTTGCCAAACAATCTTGGGATTAATACATATATTGACCCAATAGTAATCATAGCCACCCAACCTAAAGCGCCTGAATGTACGTGACCAACCGTCCAGTCCGTATAGTGTGATAATGCATTTACAGTTTTAATAGACATCATTGGCCCCTCAAAAGTGGCCATACCATAAAATGTCAACGCAACAATTAAAAATCGAATAATAGGATCTGTGCGTAATTTATCCCAAGCCCCGTTTAACGTCATCACGCCATTAATCATACCTCCCCAAGAAGGCGCCAATAAAACCAAAGAAAAGACCATACCAACAGACTGAGCCCAATCTGGCAAAGCGGTATAATGTAAATGATGCGGTCCAGCCCACATATAAATAGCAATCAATGCCCAAAAATGAACTATCGATAGCCGATAGGAATAAATAGGCCGCTGCGCCTGTATTGGCACAAAATAATACATAAGGCCTAAAAATGCAGCGGTCAAGAAGAATCCGACCGCATTATGCGCATACCACCACTGCACCATCGCGTCGACACTGCCCGCATAGATAGAATAAGACTTCATCATCGAAACAGGTATGGCTAAACTGTTGACAATATGCAAAACCGCAACAGTAATAATGTAAGCGCCAAAGAACCAGTTGGCTACATATATATGGGAAGTGCGTCTTTTCATGATGGTGCCAAAAAAGACCAATGCATACGCCACCCAAACAATGGTAATTAATATATCTATAGGCCATTCAAGCTCAGCATACTCTTTGGTCGTAGTGAATCCCAAAGGCAAAGATATTACAGCGGATAAAATGACCAGCTGCCATCCCCAAAAGGTAAATTTTGCTAAGCCTGGAAATGCTAAGGTTGTTTTGCAAGTTCGCTGAACAATATAATATGAAGCGCCAAATAATGCGCAACCACCAAAAGCGAATATTACCGCATTAGTATGTAAAGGACGAAGACGACCGTAGCTTAACCAAGGGATATCAAAATTAAGAGCAGGCCACGCTAGCTGTGCCGCAATTATAACGCCTACTAACATACCCACAATGCCCCAAACTACCGCCATAATCGTGAATTGTTTGACCGTTTTATAGTGATAAGAAATGTCTTCCACTTGATTCATTTATATGTTCCGAAATTTTAGTTTTTAAGAATTGATATCGGGCCGAGACAACAGAAAAATGTGATATAAAAGCACGATATTGCCCAACTTTGTATATTAGACAACGAGATAAATTACTTGTCAATGTGAATTAAAAGTTGCGAAAAGCAATCATTCTCATTAAAAAACAAAGACATCCGTCCTTGCTAATCAAATGGTTCATGCCAGGTACATAGCTGTTTATCTAGAGGGACATAATAATAATAAGGTTGCCTATATTCTGAGATACTTAAATAATGGCTAATTGCTTCTACTCATTTAATAGAGTTATTTCTCACACTTTACTGTGCATAGAAATTAAATAAGGACATCGGATGTCAGACTTAATAAACGACTTTTATTTTATTGTTATCTTAATTCCATTATTAGGTCTGATAGCACAATGGTTTGCCTGGCGCTTTCATCTGCCGGCGATCGTCTTACTCTCCGCAACAGGATTGTTATTAGGTCCTACTTTTCACTTGATTCAACCAGATTTGCACTCAAATGAAGCTCTAAAAGCATTTGTTAAGTTTTCAGTTGCGATTATCCTATTTGAAGGAGGATTATACTTACAACTTTTTGAGCTCAAAGAAGTTTTTAGTGGCGTAAAGCGCCTTGTCTTTCCTACTATTCCAATTGCTTGGGGCATATATGCTTTATGTACCCACTATATAGGCGGTATCAGTTGGCCCATTGCTTTTATCTTTGGCGCCATTATTGTGGTCAGTGGCCCAACGGTCGTCATTCCGCTACTTCGGCAAGCCAGATTAAAACGTAAAACAGCTTCTTATATCAAATGGGAAGGTATTATCAATGATCCTATAGGCGCACTATTAGCCGTTTTAGTATTCCAATATTTTTTAGCAAAACAACTAGGTGATGCTGAGTTTCATATATTCTATGAGCTATTCAAAGGATTATCAGTTGCTTTACTTTTAGGCATAGGGGCGGGTTACATATTAGCCTACACATTCAAAAAAGGCTTAGTACCTGAGTTCTTAAAACCCACTCTTTCTCTCGTGTTAGTCCTATTCATATACTATGTCTCTAATTTAGCACTAGAAGAAGCGGGATTATTGGCAGCAACGGCTTTTGGCATCACCCTCAGCAACTTAAAATTACCCAGCATAGGTGAAATACGTCGCTTTAATGAATCATTAGGCATTATTCTCATTTCGTGTTTATTTATTATATTAACCGCCACGCTAAATATCTCACAAATATCAAATTTAAATATTTCTATTCTCTTGCTCATACTCGCCATTATGTTTATTGCCAGACCTATCATTATATTATTGTCAACAATTGGTAGCGATGTCAGTTGGCCTGATCGTATTTTACTTTCCTGGATCGCCCCTAGAGGTGTGGTTGCTGCTGCTGTTGCCGGTGTTTTTGCCTATGAGCTTACTGAAGCTGGTTTACCAGATGCCCAGATATTAGTGCCTCTAGTATTCGCTTTAATATTAACGACTGTGGTCGCTCATGGATTTTCTTTATCATTTGTAGCCAAAAAACTAGGATTAGCCGCCACTAAAAATAATGGCGTATTAATTGTGGGCGCCTCTTTATGGAGCATAGAACTCGCAAAAGCATTACATGCAGAAGATATTCCCGTCCTGATAGCTGAAACTTCTTGGCACAAACTAAAATTTGCTCGCTTGGCTGGGCTACGCGTATATTTTGGACAAGTCTTATCTGAAGAAGCCGAAGAACGGTTAGATTTGAGCGAAATGGGCTATGTCATTGCCGTATCCGATAACGATGCCTTTAATGCTTTGGTTTGCTCCCGGTTTGGCCATGAACTAGGTCGACATAATGTCTTTCAATTGCCTGTTGTCAGCCATCATGAAAAGGATGCTCGTGATTTACCTTCAACGCTTGCGGGCAAACAATTATTTACGCCAGAATATACTTATGAGTCACTGTTGCGTGACCATTTTTTGGATTGGACATTTCAATGCACAACTTTTAGTGATGCGTTTACATTCGAACAATTCAACGAAAATGCAAAAACAGTATATCTCCCTATCTTGATTATTCACACGGATACATCATTGAGTTTTTATTCTGCAGACATGAAGGTTCAACCCAAGTCCGGCGAAAAACTACTAACTTTTACCCAAAAAATTAATGGCACTAAAAATGGAAACGGCAATAAAAATGGTAATGGTTCATAATGGCCAAAATAGCGCAGATTAGAAGAAATTTATACCATATATGGACTGGGAAGATGTTTACATTTTCCGCCCTCTCAAATCCGCTCAGAATTGAGCAAGCTCGAAATGCTTTTTCTCATCTGGATCATACAAACAGTGACATTCTGACACTACTTTTACCTGACGCTCTCAGCAATCACTTAGAAACACTCAATGCAGCCATCCATAAAGATATTATAAACCTTTGGTGTGTGCAATTAGCGGAAATTATTGGCCATATTTTCGTTGATCCTCATAGCCACTCTCTTCACCCCGGCATTGCTTCAGGGTTAAACTCACAGAGTGTTGCCGAATTGAAAACATATTGCCAAGAACATAGGTCTTCAGAACATATACTGGAGAACATCTTATGCAAAGGATATTTGGGCTATATTTTACGTCATATTCAATTTAAAAATAATATTAAACCTGATAGTATATTACAGTTTATTCCTGGAATTGATTTTTGCCTCCCCCAGACATTTCAAGCTTTAAAAATACAATATTTACTGACTAATTTAAAACTTGATAAAACCCAAAAAGAAGATTTATTATTCTGGGAAAATGAATGCGCCCGTTTCCCGGGTGGCAATGGTGGTACAGACATCACAAGTACAAATGATAGTGAAACACATCACCTTCCAACAACGGTTGCACAAATTATGACTGGTATTTCTCTATATAAAACCTCTTTTTTTGCATTGACCAATTTTATTAATCAAACACGATCACAACATGCGCAAAATTGGCTAACCCCTTATATTCGAGGAAGTCATACAGCTTTGCTATATGACGAATCTACAGATATTGAAAAAATATGCTTTAAAGTAAAATGAATAATGACCGGTAAAAAATGACAACAAAATTAACTAAACTTTTTACATATACGATAATTGGCGTATTTGCTTTGATTTTTGCATTATTATTTTTAATCAGAGCAACTGCGTTTATAAATACAAAGTATTTCTCCTACGAGCCAACCACCGGTGAGTACATATCCATAAACAATGAAAGAATCTACGTACAACAAAAAGGTACACTCAATGATAAGCCGACATTCGTATTTATACACGGCACGGGCTCCTGGAGCCAATTATGGATGCCAACAATGGAAAAGGTATCCAACTTAGGCTTCCACAGTGTTGCCATCGATCTACCGCCATTTGGTTACTCTCGAACGATTGATAATGAAGCTATTGAATTTGGTCGGTTTAAACAAGCAGAAAGAATAATCAATGTTTTAAATCAACTCAATATAAATAATATAATACTCGTTGGCCATTCTTTTGGCGGACAAGCTACGTTGACAACAGCCACTAAAATGCCAGACCGCGTGAAAGGATTAATTTTGGTAAATGTCGCCCTTGGGTTTGGAATACAAGATGACATGACCACAATCCCTCCCCCGCCTACATGGCTGAAGCTTGCTTTACAGCAGGCTCAAATTAGAAAAACAATGGCGGCTATTGGGATTTTCCCACCACTCACCAAGTTTTTGGTAAGCTCTTTTGTTTATAATACAGAATCAGTAACGGCTAAAATAACCAAAATGTATCAAAAGCCATTAAAGACTAAAGGAAAAATATTATATATAGGAGATTGGCTGCGTCATTTTATTTTAAGTGATGACAATCATCTAACCGCAAACGCCAATCAATATCAAACTTTTGATTTTAAAACAAATATAATATGGGGGGATAAAGACACTATCACACCTCTTTGGCAAGCAGAAGCCATCCGAAATTTAATTCCAAACAGTCGCATTATGACGATTCAAAATGCTGGACATATCCCCATGATAGAATCGGAACAGCAGTACCTTAATAAAATAACAGAGCTCGCGATCCAAATGTCGTGATACATTTAAAGTAATCATTTTACAATGATGCTTGATACTGAATACACGACTTCATAAAAGCCATTGTTTTTCACTTTCGAATGTTTTTGGCTATAGTGCATATTATTTTTTCCTCTTATTCTGCCTGCTTAATCTAGGAGAAGCGATTTTATGCTCCTCATATGATTCAGTTTCTTCTTTAGGTGATGTTCTCGGCGTGATGATTATTTTATGAGGAATAATTTTCTCTCTTTCAACAGCATTCATATTCAACCTTGGCAAACCTTCAGAGCGACTACGTTGCCTTGCATGTTTTCTCGGAGACTGCGATCTTTCTGATGAAGCAGATGACATGCGTCTCGGGCTGAAGCGCAGAAGAAAATGACCTATAGTACTAGACTTTTCAGCCATCTCTCTTGGCGTTCGACGAGGCGATGAGTCTGATGAATCTGCAGAGTCCGAATAAGTTAATTCACTCCGCGGAGAAACACTACCCGTCAATGACAATGCTTTCAGCTCTTCGATTAAACCATTGGACACCATGCCATTTTCACGCTCACGCTCCCGAACGGAGTTAGGTCTTTGCGAAAGCGCAACACCAAAGTTATCTGTCCTATGTAATCTTGCAGAAAAAGGTTTGGTCGGATGTTGCTCCTTGATTTCCTCTTCAAGCATATTAACTTGCTGAATCATTTTATAGATATCTAAATAGGTTGGTCTTTTATTGGGGTTAGACTGAGTCAAAAATTGTATCATTTTTGTAACTTGATACTTCCAGTTTTCCTGCTCATCTTGGTTAGAAAAAAACACATCTGGCATGGCACGTCTAATATCATGTATCGATAGTGGCACCAGTGCATTAATACGCTCACATTCTTTCAGATACTTGGCTATCGCTCTTTGATAGTTATGTTTGGTTAAAATCTCCGCCATAATAATTCCCAAAGAAAAATACTCTGCCTGTAAATTGTGCACTGGTCTTTTTTGTCTTGGGCGCGTTGTTTCTCTTGCTTGATATCCTATTGTACCAGAAAACGTTCTAGTGGATTGCTGGATTAAACAGGAACGACCAAAATCTATCACCTCCCCTTCAACTAACCCATTTTCATGTTGATGTACGATTATATTTTCAGTTTTCAAGTCTCGATGTAAGACACCAGAATTCTGGTGTAATTTATTTACTTTTGTCAATGCAACTTTTATGAGCCTGATAGTCAATAGGGGATCTAATTTTTTCTTTACTAATCTACCCAGTTGTTTTTTGTAGCATGTATCTAAAAGATTAGTTCCAGGGCAAAATTGGCTAAACAGATAATAGATTGGTTTCTCTCCCCCTAACTGGAGAACTGTAGAACCTTTAAATCGTTCTAGATGTTTTAGAATATTTTCCTCGACAATAAAGTCTGGAAAAGAGGCGTGATTTTCAGATATTTTTACAATACTCATCGGATCACTTGTATTAGATGGCTTATCTTGTAATTCTTGAGATAAATAAACAATCCCTTGTGCACCTTGACCCAATTTTTTAGATTTATCAATGGCAAAAACTCTAAAGTCCTTCTCTGCATTTTGCATGCAAATCAATTCAAGCTGATAAATTTGAGAACCTCTTCGACAAATATAAGATGACACTGGCTCTTTAGTGTCGAGAAATTTATCAATGGCTTGTTTTCTTGCATACTTAATATCTTTATCGGACAATAAGCACTGGCTAACACCATTAATATCCCTAAGATTAAGCGTCATCCTTTCTTGTAACATTTGTCAATCCCTTTATATTTTACTGCCTAAGATCATACTGTATACTAAACGACCTATCAATTTAACTCAATATAGGAATACTTTCTGTTAATCAACTAATAAACTTGCTTGTGGCTCAACTTGTTTATAAACTCTTTCTCAAAAATTTAGACAATAGTACACATTAAAAAGTTAGGTGAAAAAATGAAAGTATTAATTTCTGGAGCCGGTATAGCGGGTTTAGCTCTGGCTAGGTTATTGCAAGATGAACCCAATATAGAAATTACTTTAGTCGAAAAACGCAAACAACCGAGCATTAAGTCCGCCGGCATTGCATTACCTGCCAATGCTGTCACCGCGTTGCGCACATTAGGCCTAGGATCACAAATTGATTCAATCGCTCATCAGGTTAATCAAATACGTTATACAGATGCAAACGAAAAAGTCATTGCGCAAGCCTCATTACTTGAGACACCATTAAACCTAGATAAATTTGTTGCTCTAGACAGACAAGCACTCAGAAATATTCTCGTGGAAGGTATGAACATTCCCATTCAGTATGGCACCTCTATCACACATATTGAGAACACAGATAATGGTGCCAATGTTGTTTTTAATCAGGATAATAGCACACAACAAAACTTTGATTTGGTCATTGCCGCTGATGGCATTAACTCTGAATTAAGAACCAAAGAAGCCCAGCATAACGGTCCATTAAAAGACTTAGGCGTACTCAATTGGCGATTTATTCTGGATACACCTACGAAGCACATTCAACCAACATATCAATTTGGCGACACGCAAGGTAAGTTGTTAATGACATACCCTATCAGTGACAACCAAGTTTATATTTATGCGCATTTAAAAGCCCCCACCATTATTCCAAAGAATGCAAAATCAGATCTAATAGACTTTATACAACAGTCATTTTCTGAGTTTGGTGGATTAGGGAATGAAATGCTGAATAAATTGGATAATCAAACACATATTGTTTCTGGCAGATTGAAATCTGTCCCTGGCGCAAATTTTTATGCTAAGCGTGTTGTTTTTGTCGGTGATGCCTCTAATGCCTGTTCTCCTATGCTACAACAAGGCGCTGCGGCTGCCTTTGAGGATGTATTAACCTTAGCAAAAATGCTTAAATGCTACTCCATCCCTAGAGCACTACAAGAATATCAACAATTTCGTCAACCTAGGGTCGAATGGTTAATTAAATCGTCAGATGGACCATTTGCATTAATGGCAAAACTAAATAGATGGTTAGGTAGTTGGTGGGGTGCCGCGGTCAGAAATATGCTCTTTAGAATAAAAGGCCCTCTCAATGTCGCAGGCTGGCGCACTTTACTCGCTTCAAATCCTTTGACATTGCTCAACAGCATAACGCCGAAAGAAATACCCCCTTCATATTTTGAATCTAAAAATTCAACTGTACCAACTATATCATTAGAAAAAGATGTGCTAGAGCAAAACGAAGCGTTACATCATAAGCAGGCGCCTAAACGGCAAGCGAGAATGTAATGCGAATTAATGCTAGCAGGCATTCTTCATCCTGCTAGCAAAATATTACACGACGCGTATAAATGTCGCATGGGTAGAGTACTCTTGACCTTCTACCATCATATTACCTGAGATAACCATTGTTTGATGACCATCGAACCAAATAGCTCGCTCTCTATTTTGCTGTATTAGGCTAGGCATGGAAGATTCTTCATAATGCAACATAATTTTATTGCCCATCAACTCATATGAACCGGATGTGGATATTTCTGATACAGCAACATCATATAGGGGGCTGTTAATCTTAACACTAGATTCCATGGCCTTAAAATTTTTATGGGCAAAACTCATAAACTTATTTTCTGAAAATTCCATATGTCCCTTGGGTCGCATTCCAAATGGAAAATGTATGACATTATCTTTTATGGATTTGTGTGTCCAAGAAATTAGTTCCCATTTACCCTTCAAATCAGATTGTTCCATTATAAACTCCTTGATATTAAACATAATGATCAAATAGTTAAATAACTGTCTATATTTACGCTTATCCAAAATTAAGTACTAAAATATACTATGTTTAACTATATATATCGCAAAACCAGAGTCTATCCAGGTTTGGCGAATAAAACAACAGTGTCCCAACCAATATAAGAGGTTATCATGAGGCCAACACCGGAAGAAACGCAAAAAGAAGCCAACCGTGAATTGAATATACTATTAACCAGGATCCGAATACTGAATGAATATATTAAAATCTACCAAGATGGTTATAACGCTCAAGCTAATGGTACCCTTAATTTAACTGTTGTCGAAAGAAACTTTGAAGGTCTTGTAAGTGATCTTGGGCTTGATCTAGAAGACATGGGATTTTTGCAAATTAAAGATTTGATTCCTGATAACTTTGAAGATGAACGGATGCGAGACCTATTAAATCATGCATTAGAACATACCGCCAAAATTCAACCTTTAATACAGGATATGATTGATAATCCAAATAATATCACCGTCTCTTTTGTTGAAAAGGCATTTGTTGAAGTCAATCGAGCATTCGAGGATCTCACTAGGGATAAAAATAAACTTAATAAACAAGGGGCTGCCGGAAATTATCTATTGACAACCATTTTTAGAGGATTTGAAAACATTGGCTTAACGTTACTCAAAGTTGCAGACTATTTTAGTATTGATAAAAACAAAGCTTATACAGATGAATTCCAAAAACATGAGGAATCATTAGAGCAATCAGCCGTTAATCTTGGCGCTAAAGCATTTGCTATTTTTAGCTCCAAGGCCGCTGAAAGACTAAAAGCCAAAGCCGCTAGCTCAGATATTGGTGGTAGTCTTCAAGACAAAATGCGGGCAGAGTCTGACACCATGAGTAAACTGCCGAAAAGAAGAAAAAACAAATAATGACAAGGGGCAACTCAAAAACACATCAGTCTTAAAATTATTTTAAGGCTGATGGCTTGTTATTATTTTTTTGAACTGCTAGCATAGAAATTCGTAAAAATTTAATTGGGAAATATTGTGAAAAGATTGTTCGATTATCCGCCCCAAAAAGCTTGGTTAAGTCCTTGTTTGTCAGCCCTCGCGCCTTACATGATTGTTTTAACTCAAATTTTTTCTAATTTCACTTCCTCGCACCATTTACATCCTCATTCTCATTAATTCATAAGTCTTAATATTTATTTGATGGCTATCGCCATTGTGGTTTTCTATTGCCTAAAATTTTTAGGCTGTGATCTATGAGGATTGATCATGAGTATTTTTCTATGCCTTTGCATTCTGACATTTGTATTTATTATTATCGTCACCTATAACACTGTGAACATTTCACAATCTGATAGTGAGGGTTACTTTTTTGCGAATCGATCCCTTAGTGGCGTTTCACTAGCCGCAACCTTACTGGCAACACAAGTAGGTGGTGGTATGTTAATTGGCATAGGCGATATGGCATACACTTCAGGCCTCATGGGTTATATGTATGCTTTGGGTCAAATTCTGGGGTTAATATTTGTACTTCTATTTTTTAGCAAGAAATTTCAATGCTTAAAACTCAAAACAACATCCGAAATATTCACAACAGTATATCAATCCCCCCTGCTGAGAAAATCAGCCAGTATTTTGTCCGTCATATCGCTTAGTATTATCCTAATCGCGCAAGCCGTTGCAATCAAAAAACTATTTGTCAGCATCGGCTTTACGACTAATATGCCATTGTATATATTGTGGGCTATAGTCGTTGCTTATACTTCATTTGGTGGATTTGCTGCCGTTGTCAAAACGGATATCATTCAAATTTTTTTAATATGTTCAGGGTTATTTTTAATTGCACTAAACTTACCCTCTATCTCAATCACACCTAGTACAGTTGAACAGTTTATCCCAAATAAATCCATTGACTTTGGTCGTTTTGTAAACTACTTAATTTGGCCTTGTTGTTATTTATTAATTGAACAAGATATGGTACAAAGATTTGGTGCTGCCCAAAACCTAAAAAGTATCAAAGTCGCTATTATATGGACCCTTTTCGGGACATTTTGCATTGCCAGTGTGCCGCTTTTGATTGGGTTGATTGCTAAAAATCAATCTTTGGTTATTGCGGATAATTCCAGTGTGCTCATTACTTTTGTAAAAATTGGCTTCTCACCCTGGCTATACAATATTATTCTATTTGTCTTGTTAATGGCGATTGTCTCTACTGTTGATTCTATTCTGTGCGCTATCAGCTGCTTAATTTCTTGCGATAATCTCTTCAAAAGCAAATCAAACAATAGTTACTTCAAAAACAGTGCGATCACCATTACCATTGGTACTTTAACACTACTGGGCTCACTCTTTGCTAGCTCGGTATTAAAAACATTAGTCTTTTCATATGGTTTAACCGCATCTGCCCTGTTTGTGCCCGTTAGTTTTGCACTATTAGGATTCAGCAATAGCAAACTGGGTGCTTGCTTCTCTGTAATTTTTGGTATTTTCACCTATTGCATACTAACTGTTATCAATGATGATTTAACTATTTGGGCATTGCTTGCCTCAGGGTTTGGCTTCTATTTAGGTATGATGATAGAAAAAACCACTCTAACACTTAACCCTTTGAATTCAATTAAAGGGGAATGACATGAAAAATCAAAAACTCAACCCCCAAAAAAGCCTGGGTATTATTTCTGGAGCAGGCCCGATGGCCGGGGCTGTGTTTCTACAACAACTTATTTCAGCATATCAAAGCTACGGTGCCTGGCAGGATAATGATTTCCCCTTAATACAGCTCATTAATTATCCATTCTCAGATATGCTAAGTGATGATTATGCTAAAATTAAAATTGAGCAAGAATTACTAACCTGCATTAATCAGTTAGAACAACATTGCGATTATATTATAATATGTTGTCAAACCTTACACTTATTTTTGCCTGATGCGTATCAAAACCACAAGCTTATTAATATTTTTTCTGTCTTACAAGAGGCATTACCAAAAAATAAATTGCACGTCATTGCCTCAAAAACCAGCGCCATAAATAAAATACATGAAATAGCCTTAAAGAGAACCTGTGAGTATATTATGGTAGAGAAAGCTCAACTGCTTATTAACCAAATTCTAATGGGGAAGAGCGTAGATGTATCGGAAATTGAAGATATAGCCGAAAAACAAATGTTATTATTGGGCTGCACTGAATTTTCTATTGCGTTTGCCAATAGAAAAACCAAATGCATTGATCCGTATCCCTATTTAATCAACAAAGTAATACATCTGCTCCAGCAGACTATATAAATAGCTATACCTATTATCTATGGCTTTTTTTTCTTATTCTTTCGCTACGTCTAGGTTTTATACCAGAAGGCCCTGCATCAGCCTTATCTAATATAAGAGCTTGACTAAATATCACAGGGGCAGGTGACTGAATCAGGGCTGGTGCGCTACTGTTTTTTTTTAGAAATTTTAGATCTAATGGCAACTCCATTAAAGCCTGTACATGAGCAATTGCAGACTCTTTTAATGCCTGTAAATCATAGCCTCCTTCTAAAGAGGATATCACTCGCCCACCACAAACTTTATTCGCCACTGTCATAATTTGTTTTGTCATCCAATGATAATCTTCACTTTCAAACTGAGTCGTTGAATATGGATCTTTTTTATGAGCATCAAAACCTGCTGAGATAAAAATTAAATCGGGTTGATATTCTTCAAGTTCTTTTAACCATTTTTCTTTAAACTGCTTTTTTATTTTTTCTATATTATCACCCGATTTTAGAGCGCTATGATTAATATTTGCAAACCTGTTGTGAGGCGCTTGATTAGGATATAGGGGATACTCAAAGCTTGAGAAAAACTTAACCCGATTATCTTTTGCAAAAATATCTTCTGTACCATTACCATGGTGAACATCAAAATCAATAATGGCAACCCGATTTATATTTTCATGCTCTAATGCATGTAATGCCCCCACAGCAATATTATTAAAAAAACAAAATCCTTGGGCATTATTTCGAGAGGCATGATGACCCGGTGGCCTAATATTACAAAACACTTGCTGATATTCATTTTTCAATACTAAACTTACAGCCTTTACGACTGCGCCAGAAGCTCTTTTAGCCGCTTGAAGGGTATAGGGGGTCATCTCAGTATCGTGATCAATTATAAACGTACCGGCAGTAGGAGAGTTTAAAAATAAGTAATCAACCTGAGATTTATCATGTGCTCGATATAGTTGTTTTTTCTGAACAAGAGGTGCTGTAATCACATCTACATTGTTATAAAAAGGTGCAATCTGTATGGCATCCTGAATAACTTTGACACGCTCTGGTATTTCTGGGTGTGTTTTACCTAATTTGTGCAGAGTACAATCAGGATGAGACAATATAGCTAATCGCATCTTCGTCCTTAAAGATTACAAATATTATTCACATAGAGTATATCAATTTTGCCATATTATCACGTTTAGCGATCAACATAGATTTTCAAATAAATCATAAAATCATATTTTCTATATATGACATTCACCTTTAAACTGAATATTACAGCAAGTTAATCAAATCAAAATTAAAAAACTAATTTGGAGATAAAGATAGACAACAGAATTTAGATACTTTAACCTATTTTTAGTTAACTCTTTCTCAAAAGGCAATCGTCATGCTGTACATTTTAAATTTCCAACCCCCTTAATATTACAGGAGTAATTTATATGAGTATTTTAGATGCAATCATATCAGGCAATCTTCCTTCCGTAGTTGATCAGTTAAATAATGGTTCTTCTGCCAACACTATTGGTCAAGATGGTTTATCTGCCGTACATTATGCCGCAATGATTAATCGATTAGATATTTTCCAAGAGCTCGTCAATCACGGCGCGAACGTCCATGCCGTAGATTACCATAATAATACAACCCTTTACTTTGCCGCTCGTCATATGGGATCAGCAGAATTTGTTCAGTATGTTATTGATACAGGCGTGTCTATTGATTCACAAAATAAACTCGGCCAAACGGCTGCAATTATTGCAACGCGTTTAGGTAATACAGAGGGTTTACAAACATTATTACAAAACGGTGCTGATGTAAGTTTACCAAATATACAAGGAAAAACGGCACTACACGAAGCCGTCAATACAGACCATCCTGATGAAGCGTTCTTTCTCATTCAATATGGCGCAGATGTATCGACAGAAGATAATTTCAATAATACCCCAAACGAATTAGCACAAAACTCATCGAATGATGCAATGCAACTAATATTTAATTTACCCATTCTTAGTGAAATTTCATTAATCGGACCACATCATTCAATACTAGATGCCGTCATCAAAGGTGATTTAACCCAAGTCTCAGCCGCATTGGATAATGGTCAAAATGCGAACGCAATGAATCATAATGGCTACACGGCCTTACATTATGCTGTTCTAAATGGTCATACAGATGTTGCCGAACTATTACTTGACCATGGCGCCTCGCTCATCAGAACAAATTTTAATGATGGTCAACAGGCAATACACATGGCCGCAATGACACATAATGCAGATATGATTGATGTATTAATAGAGCATGGTGCTATGATTAATGCCGTTGATGAGTTAGGGCATTCCCCTCTTGATTATGCTTCTCTGAATGGGGGCAGCAGTGAACTCATACAGCATATTATTGACTTAGGTGCTTGGGTTAATACTGAAACCCAGCTTGCTGAAATAGCGCCAGCACATTCAGAAGGCGCGCCTTTAGATATGTCTGATATGTTTGACTTATCTGCGAGCCAAAATTTATTTTCTAATGAGGCGCACCAATCGAGCGTGAATGTCAGTAGTTATCACGACAACAATAGTTTCGCTGCTCCAGCTGAACAACCTTTAGCTGAACTGATGTTAAATGTACATGATATTGTATAAATAAAACTAATGAGGGCACAATTTTTTGTGCTCTCAATTATGATACAAAGCTCAGTCTTTGTAATAGTGTTGTTTGGCCATTTCATCAACTAACACTGTGATGTCAATTTCTGTCCCAATATTCGAATACTGAGCTTTAAGCAAAGCAAATGCTTGCTCTCCCAGAGCACATAGCTGTTCCTGTGTCCGGCCTGATAGCAATTTAATTGTTAAATGTAAAAAATCTGTATGTTTTTCTCCATCACCGATAACATAACTATCATGCTGTATAAACCTTGATTTACAACTGTTAATCTCGGCACCTGCAACTTTTGCGACCAATTGATGCAATGATAATAGCAATGGTTTGATAGTTTCTTTTGGCGCAAAATCACCTGTTGCTTCTAAAATTATATGTGGCATTTTCATCTCACTTTAATATGTTAGCTGATACAATTAGATATTCAGTTATAAATTATATATAATAGTTTATTCGATTAGAATAACAGGAAAAAACAATGGCTGGTGAATTGTGGCACTCTGATATTGAAATTACAGAGATATTAGTAAAAAATAGCATAGAAAGCCAATTCTCTCAGCTCGCGCCTTTAACAGATATTAAGCTTATAGGTGAGGGTTGGGATAATAAAGTTTTTTTAATCAATTGTGATTATATTTTTAGATTCCCACGCCGAAAAGTCGCAGTAGAATTACTTGGGCGTGAAAATATTATTTTACATTATTTGCAGAATAAAATTGATCTAGACATACCCAACCCAATATTTATAGGTCAACCCAGCCAACATTATCCATACCCATTTCAGGGGTACCAGATGATACATGGCACATCTGGCTGTTATGCTAAACTAACCGCAGATGAACGCATATCTAGTTTAAAACCACTGGCACTATTTTTAAAGCAATTACATAGCATTGGGGAAAAGCAAGCATTATCGATTGGGGCAAATTCTCAAGTATTCGATAGAACCCAAGTTGAGAATATCATTCCTCAAATACAAGAACGTGCAAACAAAATTAATGCTAAAAAAATAGTAATATTAAATACTAATGTTTTACAAAATGAAATAAGTAAAGTTCGAAACATTACATTGCCAATGAATAATAACGTGTTAGTACATGGCGATCTATACTCTCTTCATCTTATGTTTCAAGATAAAAAGCTAACTGGCATTATCGATTGGGGTGATGTGGGTATTAATAACCGAGCTGTTGACTTGGCAATTATATTTAGCTTTTTTCCTCAAAGTTGCCACAAAGAATTTTTAGATGCTTATGGCGAAGTTGAATCTAATACCTGGCATTATGCTCGTTTTTTGGGATTATACAGCGCCACCACTGTCTTGTTATATGCACACGATAAAAATGACAAATTATTAGTCCACGAGGCCATTCATGCCATACAAAGAATAAACGCTGATATTATTTCTCCGCATTGAGGTATGTATGAATAAATGTTTTTTTGAATTTAAAGACAAGCTTCCTGAAAATATTGATAAAGTAATGCATGACGAGCTGGTCGCCTATGAGTATCGTCACGGCATTATTTGTAACTACAAACCATTTTCAATTATTCTCAAAATAAACGAAGGCAAAGCCATTGGAGTGCTAAATGGCTATACTGCCTTTGCCGAAATCTATGTGGATGACCTATGGATTGATTCAAATTATCGCGGTAATGGATACGGCCGAAAACTCATGGTAAAACTAGAGCAGCAATTTCAAGGCAAAGGCTTTAATAATATTAATTTGGTCACCAGTCAGTTTCAAGCACCTGAATTCTACAAAAAATGTGGTTTTGCAATAGAGTTTGTAAGAGAGAACAAGATAAACCCAAAGCTCACTAAAATATTTTTCGTAAAGTATTTTAATGACAGATTACAAACACAGGGGTTAATCTGATTGATTGTCTTTAGATTCGGGTTTTTTATCTAAATCAATATTCATGGGCTCTACTGGATACCGCCCCTCTAGAATATCAGGTAAATAGCAATCTATACCTACAGGATAAATGATGTCTTGGTGATTCTTAATTTTATCTAAACTAAACCACTCCATTCGCTCTATCACACTCTTTTCAGACTCTGTGAAGTTATCCATTGAAATATGTCTACTATTTGTGTGAGCCACTATAAACTTTTGATTTAATCGTTTCAATGTTCCTGATAAGACTAAGTCGCAACTACCAAACCAAACTATAGGGCCAAACTCAACATCTGCGTGAACTAAACCTGTTTCTTCGTGTAGCTCTCTAACCGCAGCTTGCATATCTGTTTCATTGGGTTCAATTTCCCCACCAATGGTAAACCAAAACCGACCATTGTAAGTACCATCTGGCGTGGTTGTTTTGGGGTCATTAGCACACATCAGCAATATCTCATTATCTGGATTAATGAGAATAATTCTAATGCTGTTGTGGATTATGATTTCAGCGTTTTGTTGACTCATAATATTATCTTGTGGGATTCACCTAAAAAATACTGGCTCTTCATCAAAAACAGGGGCACTTTAAATCCATTATATTAAGCTAAGTGTT
>CAXBML010000036.1:0-27066 GCA_963976875.1 uncultured Coxiellaceae bacterium | reverse complement strand
CCACAGAGTGCACTCAGTGCACTTTTTAAGCACTACCTAAAAAGTACGATCAGAGTTTCTACCGAATCAGCCAGATAAACATGCATTCAGCCCGCTATTTGGTCACCACCCAAAGTGTGCACTCAGTGCACTTTACAAGCACAATCTAAAGTCAAACTTTGAGCTTCTCCGGAATCAGTCACATAAATGTGCATTCAGCCTCCAGTTTGATCTCGACACAAAGTATGCACCCAGTACACTTTTTACACACCACCTAAAATGTACAATTACAGAACTTACGGAATTTTTACCCAGGTGCTTTCGGCAAGCTATTAGACTTCTAGCCAAGAAGTGCACTCAATGCACTATTTTGAAACAAGCCAAAGTGCATGATCAGAATCCTTCGAAAACTTGTTATATAGCACTTTGGGCCCACTTTTTAGCCAAAATAATAAAAGCTTATAAGATGTCTTTAAAAATAGGAGAGGGCGGAAGAATATTCAAAAAAAGCAACCAGATAGTTATCTTTAAAACCAAATTTAACTAATTATACACAAGACAAGAACATAAATACCCCGGTATAAGTCACATTTACCTGGTACTAGTCGCATTCAACACGATTAAAGTCACAATTACATCCGGTATATGTACACTGAACAACGATATATGTCACACTAAACATAATTTAATCCTTATATTTCATAGGGTTAGCATCCGTAAAATATTAAAAAGAATAAAATAATAAACATAATCAACTTTGCAATTATTAAGAGATATAGTTGATTTACGCAAAGTTGTTGCTATACTGTTGTATATACTCAAAATCAAAGGCTTAACTGATGAAACTAACAGATGTTTTAACTCGGTGTATACATAAAGCAGACGCCGTTATTGAAATTATTAAAGAAGATAATTTTGACAATCCTCAGCAAAAAGAATTAAAGAAAAGATTTACCATAACACAAGCCGCGAAGATGGTAGGGGTGTCAAGAGAGGCGATTAGACAAGCAGAGAAAGCCGGCAGAATAAACCCACCCAGAGAAACTATAAATAATAGAAAAGTTTATAAGCTAGAAGAAATAAATATATTAAGAGACACATTTGGAACTAGACCAAATAGAAAGAGCACTGATGATCCCTTTGTATTGTTATTTATGAATTTTAAGGGCGGGGTACGAAAAACTACAGTATCTATCCACCAAGCACAATATCTAGCCCTGAAAGGATATAAAGTTTTATTAATAGATGCAGATTCCCAAGCGTCTGCTACAACTATGTTTGGAATAACTCCAGACATGGATATTGACGAAAGTGAAACAATGCATGATTTTTTGTGTGGTGAAAAAGACAGCTTAGAAGACTGTATTAGAAAAACTTATTGGGATGGCATCGATTTAATTCCTGCTAATTTAACTCTATTTGATGTTGAGTACGTCATTACTAAGCAAGCATTTTCAGATGAAGGAACGACTTTTTATAAAAGGCTGAGAAAAGGAATTGATGGCATTAAGCATAATTATGATTTTATTATTATTGATGCTCCACCATCTCTTGGAATAATCTCAATGAACCTTATTTATGCGGCAGATGGAATTGTTGTACCTTTACCTCCTGTTATCCAGGATTTTTGTTCTACCAGAATGTTTTTTGACTTAACACAATCTATCATATTAAAGATGCAAGAAAGAGAATTTAAGTTTGTAAAGTTGTTAATATCTAAGTACGACAACTCACAAGGTACCGAGGATTTTATACGGTGCATAAAAGAGGTGTTTTCATCCGATTTAATGTTGAATAATTATTTAAGGGATACAAGAGCAATCCCACAGGCCGCAATGCAGCTACAAACCATATATGAACAAACCGACATCAAGAATAAAGAAACTTATAAAAGAGCATTAAATATAATTAACCCTATATGCCATGAAATAGAAAATTTAATAACCAGCACATGGTCTTCAAAAAAAGAAAGCATACAAAGGGCTGAGGAGGCCATGATATGGTAAGCAATACGTTTGATAGGATGGCTGAACGATTAAATAAAAAAGTAGACGCTAAAGAAAAAGCACTGGCGGAAGTTGAGAAGGTTACACCAAAAGCAAAAATTAAAACTCGCACTGCAAAAGGTGCCGAGTTACAGCATGAATACTTGACATTACCAAGTGGCAAAAAAGTCAAAACAGTTTTAAAGTATGTTAATACCGATGAGTGTAAAGTTTGGGAAGGTAACAATCGACTCGACGAAACAAGAAATGATGACTCCCTAAGTGAGCTTATGACCGCAATAGAAGCTCACGGACAAATTGTGCCAGCTTTTGTAAGGCCTGCCCCCGAAAAGTCAAATTATAAGTATGAAGTTATTTATGGGTCACGTAGATTTGCAGCTTGCTCTAAATTAGGTGAACCACTCCTGACTCAAGTAGGGATTGTCTCTGATAAAGATGCATTGATTATGATGGATGCAGAAAACAATGCTCGAAAAGAATTATCTGTTTACGAGAAAGCATTGTCGTATCAAAAATGGATATCAGATGGCTACTTTAAAAATAGAGCAGATTTAGCATCAAGTCTTGGTGTTTCCGTGGGCTGGGTTAGCAAAACGCAAGCGATATTAAAAGTTCCAGAAGAGGTGCTTTCTGCCTTTGTGAAAAAATCAGACATAAAAGCAGTATGGGCCATTAAACTTAACAGCTTGGTTAATTTGGGAGCCAAATTTGAAAAAGAACTAATTGGCAGGGCTTTAAAGAAGCCAAAATCCATTCAAGATCCCGAGTCTGTTTATAAATATTTGGTTAAAAGGGAAGGAGAGGCAGAGAAAAAAGAAAATAAAAAGGGAACAGTAAGCAAAGAAAGATGTACCCTGAAAGATAAAGACGGAAAAATAATCTGTAACCTTGAGCTTAGTAAAGACGGTACAGTTAAAGCTATATTTAATAAAAAACTAGAATTTAAAGCCGTAAGAGAAACAATTGAGAGGGCATATATAAACAATGCAACTTGGGAGTTTTAACGTGATAAAAACAAGCTCAACAGAAATTGGAAAGAAGGTGCACAAACATGTTGCTGCAATCCACTGTTCAGGTGAGCTGACATTGTTTCAAAGAAAAATAATCAATTGCTTGTTATTTAATGCTTTTCCAAATCTTGAGACCGAAAATCAGTTTAAAATTCATATAAGAGACCTGTTAGATTTAATGGGGCTTAAAAACAATGATTACCAATATCTTAGGGATGCATTTAAGAATATCCGTCGCACAGATATTACCTGGAACCTAACGAGAGAAAATTTTTCTAACACAAAAGATGAGGGTTTTGAGCCTTGGCTTGAGTGTGGCTGGCTTTCTTGGGCAATGTCGGATGGCGCTACTATACACTACGAATTTCCCGAACCTTTGAAAGCATACTTGGTGGAGCCGACTGTATATGCTTCTATTTCTTTAAGTATGCAAAAAAAATTCACTTCCAAGTTTGCCCTGATATTGTACGAAAATTGCCTAAGGTATATTAAAATTGGAAAGACCAAAACATTCGATATAGATACTTTCAGAAAGATAATGGGTGTAAAAGATGGGCAATATAAAGTATTTAGGGATTTTAACAATCGGGTGCTTAAACCAGCCATCAATCAGATAAATGAGCTCACAGATATAAATGTTGAGCCCGTAAAGAAAAGAGTAAAAAGGAGGGTGGTTGAAATTAAGTTCATTGTTACTCCGAAGAAAAGCAAACTACCTCAAAAAGAGAAAGCCGACCTGAATTTATCTAAATACAAAGGGCCTTTAGTTAATGGTGTTCCAAAATCAGTTGTTGAAAAGCATGCGCGCCCCGGCGAGACCTATGAACAAGCTTCTATGCGCATTCTTCGATCCAGCGCTAAAGAGAAGTTATAGCCGAAAAGGCGTTAACGATTATTATGAGGCAAAATAGCCATGCCAACTATTGCAGATATATTAAAGGGAAAAAGAAATTTATCGGAGAAAAAAAATTGGCTTTATGGTGAGATAGAAAGGCAGCATTCTCGGAAAATTTCTCTGGATAAATCCGGCGGGAAAAAATTTAAAAAAATTGAGTATCGTTCATGGGATTACGATCTTTTTGAGAAATACAGAAAAGAAGAAAAATAGTATAGATGTATTTTTTTTGCAGCCATCCTTCTAAGGATTAAAAGCTGAGCTAATAATGACACCCATTGTTCCCAAAGCCATCATGCATTGAAAGACCTCTTTCCCTATAGGGAGAGTTACGCCTTGTGTTGTTTGAGCCCAAATAGCCCAAGAAGAAGAGGCGATCACCAGAAGAGGAATCGATATACTTTTGGCTGATGCAAATAGAATTTGAATTGATATTCCAGCCAGCAAGCCAAAAAACAGAAATGTCTGTAACCATTCTACATCTGGATAAAATCCCTTTGCTTTAATTAGCTGCATGCCACCAATTGAAATTATTATATAGATGATATTTGGAATTACAGGACGAAGATTAAAAACATATTTTAAAAATGGTTTTAAATAAGCAAATACTTTATCTGAAAAGGTAGGGGTATATGGTTTGGCACCCTTGCTTAATAACGATTCCATATCATCATGGCTTTTCTCTTCCATAGGATTTTGATTCTCTAAAGGCTTTGTCACCTGTGAGCCTGCAATGGGATAAATTGAATTTTGTGTTGTCATTGAGCAGCTCCTTTGCCTCAATTAATAATCCTAAAATCTCTGCCTTAGAGTATTTATGAACACCTGCCTTTATAACCAAGCCACCTAATTGAATTTTATTTCTTGTGTCTTGTTTTCTGCTCCGTTCCCTTTCAGACATCAGAGAGCGTTCTAGTCGAGCAAGCTTTTGTGATTCACGTTTTAATTGTTTAACTATCTTGTTCATTGGTGGCTACATTTTTACCCGAGGCTACAGCAATATTTTTAAAATGATTTTTCAGCAAGTCATCATCTAAATCTTCTAACTGGTAGGCCATTGCCAGCTGACCGATTTCTTGTGCTCGTTTTGCAGTTAACCGTTCAATTTTTTGTTTAGCTGAATCCATCTGTTGTAATAGTTTTGATTTTCGTTCTTGATAGTTTGCCATTTGTGGCTTCCTTGTTCATTTGCAATTGATCTAAATATATTTGATCAGAATAGTAACATGGTGTCAAATGCATTTTTGCATTATTCACTGATTATTTATATGTTTTTTGAATTGGTTTTCATATTAATATTTTGTAAGCACTGTATGTTGGCTTTTTTAAATCTTTTAAAATGATCTAGGATGCTCACATAATTGTCACGAAGAGCGCAATATGCAAACTCTTTGAGTTTGCGCGTAACTCGATGTATAGTTCATCTATGGCGATTGAATTTGCACGAGTACAATTCATATCGAGAGGGAAGGGACATTCTGTAGTAGCAGCTTCCGCTTATCGGTCAGCCCAGAAAATTCAAGATGAAAAATTGGGCGTAACCCATGACTACGAAAGAAAGCAAGGCGTAGTTCATAATGAGGTTATGTTACCAGAGGAGGCTAATAATGCATTTATGGATTGTGGTGTTCTTTGGAACGCCGTTGAGGAATTTGAGAGCCGAAAAAATTCACAGCTAGCTCGAGAGCTTGTAATCGCGCTTCCTTCAGATGAATCCGTTAGCGATGAAGATAGAATCGAATTAACTCGTCGCTTTGTATCCCACCATTTTATTCAACATGGCCTAGCTGCCCAAATATCTATACATGAGCCACATGATGGTGGCAATAATATTCATGCACATATTTTAGTCACCACTAGGAGATTAAAAGCCAACAGCTTTGAGAAGAAGAAAGCCAGAGACTTACTTCCTGAGGTGAGAGGTGGGCAGGTCATAAAAGAAGATAAAATTTGGAAAGATTATTGGCGGGAGATGCAGGATGCGTATTTTCAGGAGAAGGGCTTAGGGATAGAAGTTGATCCAACTGGTATTATTAGTGAAGTTCATGTTGGTAAAAATGCCAAATACAACTTAAACCAGACTGACAATGAAAAAATATTAGAAAATAAGGCTAGAAAAAAGCAAGCAAAGGAAATTGTGCTTACAAACCCAGTTAAGCTTTTACAATTGTTAACTAGCAAAGAGTCTGTCTTTACTGAGATAGATTTGTATAAAACCATTCATAGACATACTGATTCACAAGAAGAATATGATATTGCTCTTAAAGCCGTTCAGGCTTCCAAAAATCTTATAACCTTGGGTAAAAATGCTAATGGTCGAGAATGCTTTACGACTAAAGAAATGTTTGAGCTTGAGTGTGGCTTGCAAGAATCAGCCTGTCAACTTAAAAAGAGAAAAACCTTTCAGGTTGGTCAAAAATACGCAGATAAAGTGGTATCTAAAAACGGACTAAGTGATGAGCAGGCTAGGGCGGTTAAGGATATTGTTCATGGGGATAATATTAGTATCGTTGTTGGGCATGCAGGGACCGGAAAAAGTTATGCCATGAAGACTGCTAACGAAATTTGGGCTGGTTGTGGCTACGATGTTATGGGTTTATGTTTTGCGAAGAAAGCCGCAACAAACCTTGAATTAGAAAGTAATATTAAAAGTCGTACAATCCACTCTTTTTTGTACGGGGTTGAGCAAAACAAAATAAGCATTGATAAAAATACTATTTTGGTCGTAGATGAGGCTGGGATGGTGAATGCCTTACTTTTAAAGGATGTGCTTGCAAAAGCAAAAAAAGTTAAGGCAAAAGTGGTTTTGGTCGGAGATCCAAAGCAGCTCCAACCTATAGGCCCTGGTGGGCCATTTAGAGCTTTTACTGAGAGTATAGGGTTTGCTGAGCTAACCAATATTAGAAGGCAGAAAGTGGAGTGGCAAAAACAAGCTTCATTAGATTTTGCAGCACAAAGAACAAGTAAAGCATTTTCTCAATATGACAAACACCAAAGGGTTGAATTAAAGGAAACCGCTAATGATGCTTTTGACAAAATAGCCACACGTTACTTTGATGATAAAAAACAGGGAAAAGATACAGCCATCCTTGCTGCAAAAAATGTTGAAGTGGACTCTTTAAATGCAGCCGTCAGATCGGTGCTAATGCAAGCAGGAGAAATTGGGGAAGAGCATTCATTTACAACTCAAAAAGGAGAAAAATATTTCTCTGTTGGTGATTGTGTAATTCTACTTAAAAATGACACTAGGCTTAGTGTTAGTAACGGCGATATCGGCAAGGTTGTAGCTGCTAATAAAAACAAGCTAGAAATTAAGCTGGATAACAAACAAGAGAACATATTCGTTTCTGCAAGCCAATATAACCATATTAGTCATGGTTACGCTACTACAGTTTATAAGGCTCAAGGTAGCACTTTTGACAAAGCACATGTCTACCTTGGTAATTGGGGATGGAACAAGCAAACTGCTTATGTCGCTTTCACCAGACACCGAGAAGATTTGAGCATCTATGCATCAAAAGAAGATTTTGCTAACCACAGTGCCATTTCAAATAAAATGAATCGTAGCGGACTGAAAGATTCAGTTTTAGATTTTCCCTTGGCATTTGCTAAAAGAAGAGGGCTTGCAAGTGAGGCTCTTGAGAAGTCGTGTGTGAAAAAAGTAACAGAGAAGATGGCCAATATTTTAAGCGGCATCCAACTAAAAGCGCAAGAACGTAGGCTAAAAGGTGAACAATCTCAGCAGAAAGGCGCCAGAGCTGAGCAAGAGAAAAAAGAGTCATCTCTGTTAATTCAAGCAGGTGAGCGAAAAAGGGTTGTTGTTATTACCGACACGATTGAAAGTGCAAAAGTTATTTCTGAACTAAACCCAGATAAGACAGTTTGGGTTGCATCGCAAGCCATAAATGCAGAGGCTGTTTTTAAAGGCTTTAGAGTCAAACCAGATGTCATGCTGGTATCTACTAAGGAAAATCAGCAAGACTGGGTTCAGAAGAATGTGAAAAACGCATCCACCCATGTTAGACGGGCAGCTCATTTGCATGAAAAGCAAAGCTTACAGAAATTGGTTTCTCTTCAGGGGGAGGCTGCATTAAAACAAAGAATGAAAAAAGCAAAAAGCATTCATCTGTCTCAGAAAATAGAAGCAGAATTAAGTATTCATTAATAAGGTATAAAATTGAGCGATTACAACCCAAGCCATGTAAAAGCTCTTAACTAGATTAAAAAACAAGGAATTGAAGATGATCAAAAAATTATTTATTTGCGAAAAACCAAGTCAGGCCAGTGATATTTCTCGTGTATTGGGTGCAACCCAAAAACGAGAAGGCTTTATTGAAGGTGATGGGGTTATTGTTACTTGGTGCCTTGGCCATTTACTTGAGGCCGCAAAGCCAGATTATTACTGTAAAGAGTTAAAGCCATGGCGAATTGAAAAGTTACCAGTCATTCCAAAAGATTGGCACATGGAGCCTGTTGCCAGAGTTAAGAAACAACTTACTGTTGTAAAAAAAATGATAAAGTCCGCAAATCATGTTGTTATTGCAACTGATGCAGACAGAGAGGGCGAATTAATCGCTAGAGAGCTGATGACTTATTGCAAGTATGAAGGGAAGGTTGAAAGGCTGTGGTTGTCTGCTTTGGATGATGCTAGCATTCAAAAAGCATTGAAGACCATAAAACCTGGAAATGAAACAGAAAATTTATATTTTGCAGGATTGAGTCGCCAGCGTGCTGATTGGATAGTCGGAATGAATATGACCATGGCAACCAGCTGCTTGTTTGGTAAATTTGGTGAGGGTGTTTTATCTGTTGGTCGGGTACAGACACCAACTTTGCAGCTAATTGTTACAAGAGACAGAACGATTGAACAGTTTAAACCACAAGATTATTTTGAGATGTTTGTTAACTTTATTGATGAGGGGAAGGCGGGAGCATGGCTGAAGTGGAACATTCCAGAATCATTACAAAATGATGAAACAGGCAGATGCTTAGATAAAGCGGCTGTCAGTGATGTTGCAAATAAAATACACGATAAACCAGCCAAAATTACTAACCTTACTAAGGTCAAAAAAAAGCAAGCGCCACCATTACCATTTTCGCTATCAGAATTACAGAAAAAAGCATCCGCGCTATATGGCTATACAGCAACAAAAACATTATCGATAGCACAAGAGTTGTATGAAAAACATAAAGCCATCACTTACCCTAGAACTGACAGCGGTTATCTCCCTTTATCGCAGCATGGTGAGTCGAGTGTGGTGCTTGATTCACTTTTAAAAATTGATCCGTCTTTATCTATTTTAGTTAAAAAGTGTGATGTGGCATTCAAATCTACAGCTTGGAACGACAAAAAAGTAACGGCCCATCATGGCATTATCCCAACAACAAATCAGGATATAAAATTGTCATCAATGTCAACAGAGGCTTGTGAAATATACGACTTAATACGAACTGCATATATTTCCCAATTTTTAGGTGATTTTGTGTATGAGCAGACAAAAATAGTAGTAGCTTGTGAAAATGAAGACTTTTCAGCCACCGGAAGGATCCCTTTGATTCTTGGTTGGAAAAATATGTCCGACAATGATGAGACGATTGATATGGCAAAAGAGGAGAGTGAAGCCGGACAAGATTTTCCTGATTGGACGGAAGGGCAGACTCTTTGCTCAGATCAGGAGAAAGTTACCGACAAAAAAACAAAGGCTCCCGCACAATTTACAGAAGGCACATTGATTGGTGCAATGGAATCTATTGGCCGCTATGTAGAAGATCCAAGTCTCAAGAAGGTATTGAGAGAGACATCAGGCATTGGAACACAGGCGACACGTGCGGCAATTATTGAAACGCTTATCAATCGCGAGTACATAGCGCGGGATAAGAAAAAGTTAATTTCCACAGAAAAGGGTAGGGCGCTGATTGATTTATTGCCTGATGCGGTTAAAGATCCCGCCACAACCGCAAGATGGGAGCAAGATTTAGATGATATGGCTGCTGGAAGCATGGCAAAAGAATTATTTTTAGCAAACCAGAATGACAATTTATCAAAAATGCTTGAGGCATTAAAAAGCGGTTATTCCAAGCAGGATCCATCTCTTCAAAATAGGAAAGCAGCACTTAGTGAGCATCAGTGTCCAGCTTGCGATAAACCAATGGTGCGCCGTAAGCCAAAATCAAAAAACAGTTATTTTTGGGGATGTTCTGGGTATCCTGAGTGCACCACTACATTGCCTGACGCTGACGGAAAACCAGGGGAAAGAAAGGCAGCAGCTAAGAAAACAGATCAACATTGCTTTAAATGTGATACAGGATATTTTGTGGAGCGAAAAAGCGCGCGAGGAACATTTTTTGGCTGTTCAAATTATCCAAAGTGTAAAAATGTTGTCCAAGAGGTAAAAGTACCACAATAGGTAAATTTATTTTCTGGATCCTTTTTCCACCACCTTTGCATGGCAACTCGCCACCATAGCGTGGTTGTATTTCAACTTCAGCGTTCCTTAGTGCCTTGGGGCTTTGCCCCCACCGCACGTCAATCCATCCCCCAACCTTCCGCACAAGCATAGCTTGTTTGTGCAGGTTGGGTGGTTCCCCCTGGATTGACGCTTGGACCCCCAGGCTTCGTCAGCCGGGCAGGCGCACGCGCAATGCGCTGCGCTTTTTAAAATTAAGGAAAAATAAAATGAATAATGAAGAATATATCTACAGTTACACAAGAAGCCAAGCTATAGAAGATGGCGTGTTGATAGAGGCGGATGAAAAAATTGCAAGAGAGGCTGGTTTTAAAGTGCCTGTTGTATTAACAAGCGCCCTATATCATCAGTATGTATGTTGGACTGATGAGGATAATGAGCGTCAGACTTATCAAGATATGTCAGGCCGGTTATGGGATTTGTTATATATGTGTTCCTTTTATTTAAGAATTGCGAAAGAGCAAGGAAAGGCTCACGAATGGTTAATATTTCCTTTAAGCGTTGTAATTAGGAATGATTGTTCCCATGCTCAGTTCCCTGAAAATGTCAGAGTAAAAGCTATCTTTAGCCCTGGTGATAATTTGGAGCCTGTAATAACAATTATGTTGCCTAATGAGGATTAGATCACTTTGTGCCCCATTGCTCAGTTAGTCTGAGTGGTGGGGATTTATTTGTGAATTTTTTAAGCGGATAAGTAGCATGCCAGAGCCTTGTAAGGGCGGTGTTGAACGTGGCATTTATTTCAAGAGTTTGATACTCTTTGATTTAGAGTTTCTGATGTTAAATTATGTGTGCTAATTAGGATGCTTATGAAGTGGTCTAGTATTATTTATTCTTCAATGGCTTGGACACTATTTTGGTATCATTCACTAGGGTTCGCAGAGTTTGTGTTATATGGGAAAATTTACGAACTAAGCAATCTGATTTTGTTTGCATTTATAGGTGCTTTTTACGCATATTGTAATGGGCATGACACCAATATCTATTTGATAGACAAAATTAAAGAGCTGCGAGAAAAGCAAAAAGTTTAAGAACTGAAAACATTTAGAAAGTTAGGGCAACTGAAGCACGGGTGTAATCCTGAAGGTGAAACTAATATTTTCATCTTGACTTCAGCTGCACGAGTAAAGAATAACAATTCCTACCTTTTAAATCGAGCATATACACTAAATATCAATGTCATGTTATGTACTTAGGCTAGGGTCATAGCGGGATACGAATTAGAATCCAATTATGCTTTGGTAAATATTTTCTGGGGATATACCGGGTCTCCTAAAAGTACCCAGAAAAGGTGCTCCAATAATCATTCTTTATAAAAAGTAAGAGGCACCAGTATGATGTATAAATATTTATTTAATCGATAAATTAAAAGCGGGAAGGGCTGCAAAAAATCGTGATCTTAAAGGATAAAAACCCCAGGATTTTTGGTAGGGTATGTGTGTTGAGTTGAAATATGGATCTAATTAGTCTGTATTACAAGCTTTGACGATTTGCTTTCTAGGTAAGATCATATGTAATGGGCTATCCATTAATTGGATAAATCCAAATTTTTTATAATAGCTAATCAAGGCAACATTTTTAGCATGAAGTTCAAGAGCAAAAAAGCTTCCTCGGCTTAATGACTCTTTCAGAGCTTCTTTTAGAATAATCTGTCCAAAGCCACGTGGTGTTAAATTTTGGTCTTTCCCCATTCGGCCAAGAAGAACAGTTCCAATTTCAGGGTAAGGGATTTTTTTTGCAATATCCGCAGGTATGTTTTTTAATACAATAGAGTGCAAAGATAAGGTAAAATACCCTAGAATTTGCTCTCTTTTATCCTCATTCACTAACACAAAGGTATCAGAAATATTAAGCTTACACTCTTTGTTGGCCCGTTTTTTTAGAAATTCTTCAATAGTGGGTTCTGAATTACTAAAGTATTCTCTTGCATGTACACCTGTATTCAAAGGTTCAACAACTAGTTTCATAACCAAAACATCCATAAAGCAACGTATTTGACTAATTGTATCACATTGTGAGTACAAAGTGAGCTATAAGTGTGTTATTTAGGTGCTATTTGGCTACTCTTTTGATATATTTTGGTCTATACTATAGGTGTAAGTAATGTTCAGGGGCATAGCTATGGCTACAACAAATCAAACTAGAGTTCAGGTCAGAACCACTGTAGATGAGAAGGCTTTTTTAGAAAGGGCGGCACATCGTTGTGGTTTTAAAACTCTATCGGAGTTTATACGAGTCAGTGCTCACGAGAAGGCGAAGAGAGATTTAAAAGAATTTCCAATTCTTGATGTCTACCAGACGCCAACAGAGCCAACAAATCTTAGCTCTAAAGATTCAGGAATTGTTGCTGACAGTATTCTCAACAGCCAGGATCCAAATGAGCTATTAAAGGCATTAATGTCTAAAGATAATGAGATGATACTCAAAGAGTTGCTTGCCAAGAAAAAATAGTGTGGGTAAAGGCAACAAGAGGGCGGTTGTAAAAAACTATATCACCATTTCATTTTTAAAAAATATTCAGACTTCCGTATTGTATGGTTTGGCTCAACTGTGCAACGTTAAGGCCCAAAGAAATTCAAAAAAACTGTGAATTTTTTTCTTTAGGCTCAGCTGAAGTATGATATTTATCATATTAACCTTCTAATTTCATCTTAATTTTTATAGCCGTTGCTGGTTTAATTGTTAGAGATGCTTCACCTTTGTCATCAACAACGTAACGATCTCCTTTTGATTCTATAAATCCATTTTTCTTTACTTTTAAGTTATTACTGGGAATTAGTTTAATGTTAAGAGCTTGGTCTTGGCTAGTTGTGTTGCGAAAGATAATTAAGTTATTTGTGTTGGGCGCCAATGAAAGGGTTCTGGGAGAAATTTTAGCTTGTGTTTGAGATCCGCTAATTCTGACAGTATGTCTTTTCGGTTTGTCTTCTTTTGAGGCCGCTAATGAAAGATTTGTAATGCACAAACTAAGACTGAAGATAATAATGGTGAATCGAGCTAAATTGGTTAACATACTCATTTGTTTTTTCGCTTATATTGATTGCCCGCTTCATGTTAACCGAAATTTCAATATTGTTCATAAATCATTTAAAGGTCATAGAAATTGCTCACAACAAACTAAAGGATAGATTAACGAATAAAAACAATTATTAGTTATTGACAAACGAATATTAAATGCTGATAATCCTCAGTGGTTTGGCTAGCAAATAGCGCCAAGTTAGAAGGTATATTTGACAGGGTTTAGTGCTATGGAAATAAGCTTGGGCTTTTAAGTTTTGGCGTGTACTGGATTATAATTTTCTGTTCGTAAGTTTAAAAGGTAAATCATGGGCATTATTGTTAATTTAGATGTTATGTTGGCTGTGCGTAAAATGCGATCAAAAGTGCTTGCAAGTAAGGTTAATATTACAGAGCAAAATATTTCAATTTTAAAAAGTGGAAAGGCAAAGGCTATTAGATTTTCAACGCTTGCGAAGATATGTCAGCATTTAGACTGTCAACCAGGAGATATACTAAAATTCGTTCCTGATGAAACAAGCAGCGACGGTTCCGATTGATGACTGTAAAAAGATGATGCTTTCTGTATTGGAATAGGGCAACTGAAGCATGGGTGTAATCCTGAGAGTGAAACTAATGTTTTCATCTTGACTTCAGTTGCAAGATTAAAGAGTAACAAATTCATTTCGCAAAAGCGAGCTCACACACCATGCTGATATTGTTTAGTAATGCGATTGACAATGACCTTGTGGAATTATAGATTGTAAATGGCCATTCTTAAGCTTTGTTATGGGCATTTTCTGCCATTATTGTAAATTTAAAATTTGGATAAACCTATGTTTACCGTTATATTTCCAAGTGACTATTTTAATAAAAATAAAGTAGAAGAAACATTCGAGAATCAAGCGGAAGCTTTATCTTTATTAGGTATAGAGCATGCTTGTATAAATATAGATGATATAAAGAATATCTGCTTGCCTAAAAATCTAAAAGGCAAAAATATCCTTTACAGGGGCTGGATGTTGACTAGAGATGGCTATGAGGCACTTTACGCACAGTTGCTAGAAGGTGATGTAAATATGCTTATCAACCCAACTGAGTATATCCAGTCCCATTATTTACCATCTTGGTATGATAAAATATCAGATTTAACGCCTGAAACAGTGGTTTACGATTATGATGACGACATGATAGATAAGGTATTCTCCTTAGAGTGGGGGGAATATTTTATTAAAGACTATGTGAAGTCACTATCAACAGAACAATCACCAATTGTTAAAAGCAAAGATGAATTACAGGCTTTGTTGCTAAATATGGAAAAATTTAGAGATGGAGTAGAAGGGGGCGTATGTGTTCGAAGAGTCGAGCAGATAGCACCTGAATCCGAGCGAAGATATTTTGTATTAAATGGGGTCCCATTTGGCTCTGAAGGATGTAATGCAAAAATACCAGATATTGTTAGTGAGTGCGCATCAAGACTGGTTTCAAAATTTTACGCAGTTGATATTGTTAAAAATAAAAGTGGCGTTGATATGGTTATTGAAATTGGTGATGGGCAGGTCTCTGATTTAAAAGAATGGAGTCCTGAAAGATTTTGTAAAATGCTTATGAAGGGCATGAATGGCTGACGGGAGTGTCATAAATTATTGCATAGCTTTGCATCAACTATGCAATGCATTGTCTGTTTGCAATAACAGAAGAGCCAAGATTTATAATAATCCTTAATCATCTTGTGGTTGGAGCGGATTTCCAGGTTTTCTTTCAATAGGTTTTTCAAGTTTTTTTGATGCTTCCTCGTTACTAGCTATAACTTCGTTATCTTTCGTACTGGAAACATTTATCCTAATTAAGTTGTCACCTTCAGGATGATTATTTTCCGAAGTATTTTTTTCGCTTATGGGTGGCGGTAGTGCAATGTATGCACGGAGATGCTGGCCGACTTGTTCATAAAACTCTAAGATAGATACCTCTAAAATTTCAATAAATGTTTTTGTACCGCTAAATTTGCTAGATAAGTCTTGAATCAATAATACTTCAAAGCTAATTGGAGTAATCGACTTATTTTCACTTTGAATTATATTTTGGTTTTCCCTAACATCTATTAATTGAGCAAGAGTGTCAGGACACCTACTTGGCCAAGTTGCTTTTATATATATGTTGCTTGGATCTGATTTAGAAAGTTGCTTGAGCAGCCAGTTAATTTTACTAGAGGTTTTTTGTTTATCTTTGGGTGCAATTAGTGTCATAGACAATGAAACACTTCTGCGTAATAAATCAGCAGTAACAAGCATAGAGCTCGCTGTGTTTGGAATATCAAATGCTGATGTAAGCTTGTAATCTTTAATTAATGCCTCAGCATCATCTTTAACTCTAGTTATAGGGTCATCTGTATGCGCTTTGTTTAATTTTAGTTTAACCGCACGGTTCAATTTTCTGGAAAGAAGCAAACAAATATCACGTGTTTCTTGATGCCAGGCACCTACTGTATTTTCTACGGCTATATCAGACTTGTTGAGAATAGCCCCAGACTGGATTTTTGTCACTATATCCTTCCACTCACTATTCATTCTATCAAAAGTAGAAACTCCTGTGGACTGATGGCTAAAATATCGAATCATTTCAGATAGAATAAATTTTTGTTCAAAACTTTCAAATTCATCTTCAGAAATGAGAAGCATGGCTGTAGTAAGGGCATGCATCCATGACCAGTGATATATCTCTACCCCACGGGTAGATACTTTTGATAGCTTAAAGGGGGAATGTGTAGGGATAGCTACAAATTGATTGGAAATTGTCAGCATGGCATCTATATTGTGTTGCTTTGCTAATAAGATATATTTTTCAATTTGCTCTTGGTCGAGATTTTGATTTTTAATTTTAGCTTCAATTAAGCAGCTCCAAACCTTCCCTCGTCCGTTATCGAGAAGAAGAAGTCCATCTGGTCGGGATTTTTCTTTAGTTTCCTTGAAAGTGATTTCTGTAAAGCATTGTAAACCCGATCTTATGCCAACGCGCTTACCAAGATAGCCAAGCATTTCTTTTCTGTATGCAGGCACTGCTGACATAGTAGCCAGTATTATGGCTGTCGCTCTTGTTTCTTTGTTTCCATCAGCAGCTACAGGTATTAAGCGTGCTTGTTCGCCAGATGATAAATAAACAGGAAGTTTCATGGTCATCCTCTAGTGTTAAATTTATAATCAAGTATAGTTGAATGACAAGGCTTAAATTTTATCAGCGTACTATTTAAAATATTAGCTGGTGACGAAAGAGGTGGGGAAAATATTATTTTTTATTTTATTGCATGGTTTTTCATCAACTATGCAACGTTGCAACTCGCTGACAATTAAAAACAAACCGACAATCCCTGTCTTTAAATTCAGAAGATAAATGCTGCTCTTGTGCCATAATTGCAGCACGATAAGAAAAATATTTTTTCTCATCATGAGAGCAATTTAACACTGTATTTTAAATCGCACTATAACCATCATATGCATACAAATGGAAGTGGCATGTTTCATAGTAATTTTATACAGCTGAGCACCTCAAATTGGAAGGTAGAAGCACTTCAAGAAAGAAATCATAATCAAACAATTGTAAAGTGCGATGGGGCTTTTATTTCAGATAGAGAGATAAGATTAGAGGGTGATAGCTCTAAAATGGTATTAAATAATTTACCCTGTAGGATATCATTTTATAAAAAAAATAAGAGTAACGTAGAAGCAGACAACTGCTATGTTAGCGTAGTTAAGTTTATAACAAGACAAAGCTTCCGTGAATCTGATGCTCACCATTTGCTTGAACCTGATGAGTATTATGTGCTCATTGACTTGCGAGTTGATTGTCACTATTTTAACGACCTATTAATTAACAAGTGTATTCAAAAGGGTTTTAAATCACAGCTTGGCATTAAACTAAAAGCTATCACTGTCTTAAGTTCAGGGGACGGACCACCTGATGAAGCTGATGTTTCTAATGTAGCAAAAAAATATGAAAAACGCATACAAAGCAGCGTATGGGACGATAAAGTTAATGTAGTTAACAAGAATGAAATAGTAGCTTTCAACTTACGCTTTGGTGCTAATAAATTAACTGACTGTATTGACTTGGAGAAGATGCAAAAAGAACTAATTCATGATTACATGATTCCTTGGGAAGATCACAGAAAACGTCCTGACAAGAACATTTACAAAACCCAGTTTTATTATCTTTTGAAGCAAGTAACAAAATTAATGGTTACAAAAAACCCAGAAAATAGTCCTAGACATGAACATTTTCTTGCATGCAATCTACTAGAAGAAATACAAGATTTACTTAACCCAAGTCCTGATAAGCTTAGAAGCCCTACAGAGATAGCAATGAATCGCTATAGTCATGAATTTAACAGCATGATTGATTGTTTAAATAATGAGATTGTTTGGGTTCATGGTCTTGGATATAAAATTATAGGGATAACATCTGTGCTTGATATTGATTATCAGTTTAACATTTATCAGTTGATAGAGTTGTCAAGTCAATATCTTCATTTATCTAATATGGATGTTACAGATTTAGATTTGTTATTGCTCGATGCTTTGATATTTTATTTGGCATTTTCAGCTTCTGAAGAGGGTGGATACATGATTATACCAGATCTACAAAGCAAGAAAAGACTAAGGTGTTTTGTTTCTTTTCACAAAGAAAAAAAGATATTGCAGCGATTATATGATGCGCTGCCAACATATATTTCATTGCCACATAATAAGCGGCATATAAAAGATTTAAAGGATGTTTTAGTTAATATATCAAAGTCATATAATATTCCCAATCCAGTATTTTCAATTATTGATAAATTAATCCATACAAACCATATCATTGTCTGGCCAAATGAGGAATATGAAGCTTTCCATCTTTGTCAAAAATTCAGCTTTACTATTGAAAAAATACAAGCCAAGCGAAATAATAACGGCTAAACTAGCTAAAGATTAATTTAATGTTCCTCAGGAGGAGGGAAATGAGATGGCTTGTAGTTCGCAGAAAGGAAGTGGGCTTGGCGTCAGCTATAAAGAAAGTGGGGCGCCGCTTATGTTTTCATGTCCCATCGTTTCTATCATGGCTGAAATCTCAGAATGCTTAGCTTTTTAACATAATTTATAATGATGAGAGTTGCATAGTTTTTCATCAACTATGCAACGCTGTAACATAGTGAATTGCCAGGCTAAATTTCACATTGCTGTATTTAAACTTAGAGTTTAAATGTAAAAAATATATTATGATTATAGCACTTTTAATTTTGGGAGTGCTTTTTCATCTTCATCAAGCGCTACCTTCATTCCAGCTGCAAAGTATATAGGATGTTTATAAGCAACACCATTAGTAAAACTTGAAAAATATCCAGTCCACTTTTCTGCCATTACACCAGCCTTGAGTGCTTCTATCTCAGGTAGGGTAGTTGCGTTGGTCGTGTCTTCATTAATATAGCATTCGTCAACAGCACGATCTAGATGCTTGTATCGGAGCTTCCCTACAATAGAGCCTAGATAATATCCACCGGCTGACAACATTGAGGCTGCGCAAACGAATCCATAGGTAATAGAGCTTAGCCCGAATAAACTGTGTGCGATCGCTGCGCAAAACACTCCCAAAGAGCTAAATGTAAATAAAGGGCCAATGAGAGCGCCCAGCCAGGAAGCATTTCTAACGGTGCTATCTAAAACTTTTTTACGGCTTGCCTTTAGTCTGTTGGGGTAATTTTTCTCATGCATTATATCTTTGAGTCTTTGGTGCTGCTCAGGCGATAAAAAATTTTCAAAAATTTTAACCTCCATAATATGACGATTTTTTTCTATAGCATCTACAAGTAGTTTATCAGCTCCATGAGGGATTTTGGTGGAAGTCAAATCAATCCTATGAGAATATTTGCTCTCCAAGAATGTGCAGAATGAAATTAGTTCTTGATTTGTGTCAAAATAAAAATAATCAGTATTAAGTGATTCCGGGTCAGGCTGTAAATCTTTTGTTTGTTGATAGCAATCAAACCCAATATTATATTTTTGTGATTTATCGCCATAAATCTGGCCAAATTGGCATGTATAGATATATCCGAATTGCCTAGACATAAACTCATGATGTGTCATTCCGCTTAAATCACGCCCAGCGCCGCCTTTTCTGTGCTCAGGCTTTTCTGGGTGCAAAAAATAGTCGTACGCCATCGAAATTTCTTCAAAGCACTCCTTTTGCTCTGCTTTTATGACTTCTTTATCTGTCTCTGTAGCGCTATCGGGGAAGGATAACTTATCGGGATGGTATTTTAACGCCGCTGCCCTATAAGCTTTTGTTATTGCCTGCTTTGTGGGCTTTTCATCACTTTTAAAGCCTAAGGCTAAAAGGGCATCATGTTCGTACATTTAAATATACCATTGTAGAAAATTGAGCCAATATATCTGGGTCAGGGGGTGGTGTCAAATAAGTTAAGGTGTTCTGACTTTAGGTGCATTAGCACTATATTTAAATTTATATTTAGTCGTTGTAATACCTTAAAAGTAAAATTATAATCGCCCCTCATGACTAGAGCCCTTGGGCTTTAAAAGGCCGCTAATAATTTTGGAGTATATTATGCTAGTTAACCAATGCCTTGGTTCTTTCAGTCAACATAACAAGAACTAACCCCAATACTTATTAAAATCAATATTTAGTTTTTACAGTAATTTAAAGACAGCTTGGTTGTTTTTTGCATGACCTAGCTTTTCTTGACACCGCTCTTTTGACCCTCTTTGGAATTAAAAACAATGTCTCATAATAAAAAAACCATCACAATATCAACACATTTAAATAATTGTGCATTCCATTCTATTACGCCGTTTATTTTAAAGTTATTAAAAGTGGATGCCGTTAAAGGCTCAGGTTTTTCCTTTAATGAGTTCCAACCCCTCTCTAGTGATGTGAATTCCTTTCAGAAAACCAAAGGTTATGAATATTTTAAAAAAGCCTTTGCGCAATATTTTTATCTAGATGAGACAGATAATATTGAAGAGAAGATACAATGGTTGTTGAAAAATCATTCGCACCCACTTGACGCACAAGTATTGTTAGGTTCCATATTAAGGTTAACGCTTAAAAGCGTTTTGTTAAACAGCACCGACCATGAAGCAATGATACGTGATTCTTTTGTGGTGTTGTTAGATAAGTGTAAGGGGCGCTTTGATACTGACGTTCCATCCCGTTTTAAACAAAACCCTTTGCATGTCAATCAATGGTTAAGTGAATTAAAGCTAGAGACAAGAGATGAGTTTGATGAGCTGTATTATCCCAATTTAGACATTATTGCTCAATTTCTATTGACCGGTGATGCTTTAAACAAAGAGCAATTCCTTAAGGCAAACTGCAAAAAAGCCTATGAGCGTTACGTCGAGAATCAGTGTGATATTAACAGGCAAGAATTTGTGTCTAAAGAACAGCTTGAGATGCTTTGTCATAGTTTTCAATTTAATTTAGGGGTGGATGGCTATCAAAACCTATTGCCAGAATCTGAATTACCTTTCAAGCCACTCGCAAATATCGAGCTGTCAAATATCACCAGAACACATTGGGAGATTGTTTCTAGAAAAGATAGTGAGTGGGGCTTTGATAAAACATCTGAAAAACTACCCACCCGACTAGCGCACTATCACTCTCAGTTACAAAGCTTATCAAGCTCTGGTGCAAGACCTGAGCAAATAGAAGTTTTGCAAAACACCTTCAGAGATGAGCTACACCAAAGTATTTTGAATAAAAAAGCATATGAGCAATCTGTATATACTGTGGTACCGAGCGAAGACTGGTCCCAAAATGGTGGCTTAGAAGATTTCGTTGGGCTAATAGCAAGGGCTGTAAACAATAAATCCACCATACCGGCTGTAAATAAAGATGGGGTACAAGCCACTTTTCAATCAACACTTGGGTTTAGAGATTTCTTAGAGCATTTTAGACGATATTATGCGTTTGATGAGGCGCTGTCCCATAAGCAAATTACAGAGAAAATTAGTTGGTTGTTAAAATCATACCCTCATCCCCAAGAACAATTTATGATAATAACCCCAGTGTTGCGGTCAATGCTGAATGACTCAAGCCTGATACCATCTGTACTCAATATTAACGAGATAGTGGCACTTTGTCATAAGTTCGAATTAGGACTGAATGTTTATCATAGTCAAAAAGATGAAGCCAAAATAACTTGTTTTTATAAAATATATTCACATAAGCCAAAAGACGTTACATTTGGCACGATTGAAATATCAACACTTGAACGACGATTTAACCCCGTTAGAAGACATGCATTGGAAGGTTTTAAAGAAACGGCGATACATTTAGGCTCAAAACAACACGCCTTTATGCAATCTGCCAGCGCTGCTCGGGGGTTAAGAAGTCGGGTAAGGGAATTGCAAGTAGCTTTAAGAAAAACATGCCAAACTGGCGTTTTGCATATTGAAAGACCCACTAATATCAGCGCTCTGATAGGGGCGCCGAAGACCACACAAAGAACAGTCTCTAGTCCAGAGAGCAGCGCAAAGCAGCCAGCAACACTTAGGACCTTGTTAGCCGGTAATGATAGCCAAACTTTAGTAAGCTTTATTGAAGAACATAATATAGACGTGAATAAGGCGTTGCTTGGAAAAGCGCCTCGTTTAAGCAGGTCAAGCAAAGAAAAAACGAGCAGTTGGATGCCGTTGCATATCGCAGTATGTAGTAATCAAATCGGCAGTGTAAAAGCTTTGGTGGAGTTAGGGGCAAGCTGTACAATAAAAGCACCTTGGTTTGCAGATGACAATCATCTTCAACACAAATCTAAATTCACAAAGCGTGACATTTCTCCCTTAGAGCTGGCCGCTCTTTTAGGGCAAAGAGATACGGTATCTTTTATGCTCGGCACGATTAAGCCAGAAGAGCATAAAGCCTTAGTTCAGTCGGCTTATAACGTTGCCTGTGACTTTGGTCATGCTGGTGTATTGTATGCTTTTTTACCGCGCCCAGAGATAAAGCATCAAACTAAAGCGCTAGAAACCGCGTTATCACATCAAGATTTATTTTTGCTTTCATCTTTGTTAAAGCTAGGCGCTCCGTTTCCTCGAAGGTATCAATATCCAGACAATATATTGCTAAAATCTTTTAATACTATAAAAGATAATGCAAGTGACCAAAACATAATCTATAGCACGGCCTTGCATAATGTTTTAATGATGGCCCTGCATGAAAAAAACAAAAATCAGTACAATGAAATCACATCAGGCCTAAAGCTCTGGAAACAATCTGGGCAGTTGGTCGATATCGCAGTCAAAAAAGGATTATCTAAGTGGGTCAATACTATCGCCAAATACCAAGAAAGCATTGGCGTATTATTGCAGCTTGGAGACGCATCTAACAAAATCATACACCAAAATATAAATATTATTTTAGAACCAATTGCCCAAAATGCATGTCTAGCGATAACCGATAAAAATTCAGAGCTTTTAAACCATTGTTTAAGCTCAGAAGGGCGGTGTTTGGTATTTCCAGGTAAGTTAAACCCTATGCATCATGCTCTAGCATGTGAAAATTATAGATTTTTGCAAGAAGCATATTTTAAGTATGGCCAGTCAAATGGTGCAACAAAAGATAAGGCATTTTTAGGGTTAAACAAAATTGGTGAAAATGCTTATGATGAGTACGACAGATCATTTAGCTTTAGGCTTGAAAGAAGCAAATACAAAAAAGAGTTAGATGAAAAATTAAGTAATGCGGGTTGGGTTGAGACGCCTTTAATATATGGGCAAAAGGCAGCATTTACATTAAATGAAGGGCGAATATCAATTGTTGATAGCTTCCATCTTAAGGCCAAGCATAATGCTGTACTCTATAATAACCCAATATTGAAATATGGTTCGCCTTTATTACAAATATTACCGCATGTGGGCATGATAGCCGCAGAGGGTCCTTTGCGGTTTGGATGTGAGCTGGGAAAAATAGCCGCCTATAGGTATTTTCCAACTTTAGTTCAATACACCACAGGCTCTTATACTTCTGACAACATTAAAACAGCAGGCTCAATCATAGGGCATGGGGTGAGCTTTGCATTAATGCCCCAGTATTATGCACTCTCAACTATTGCAAGTACTGGCGTTTATTACGGCTGCAAGTATTCTGGGCTAGATAAGTTTGAGTCTATTGAAGCTTTAACCCAGCTTTGCGCAGACCAAATTTGCTATCGATATAGCCTTGGTAATGCCAAAGAAACCGTTTTTGATGATAGATACTTTATGCGCCTAGATAGAAATCTCTCCGCTTGCTTTGGAGAGAGCGCCACCCAATGGTTATCGCCTGCTGTCTATGGGCTTGATTATGCCAACGCACAGCTAGACCAAATTGCAGCCAAGCCACTTGAGGTAATCAAGCCTTACTTTAGTGCGAGTACTTTCGCGAGTATACAAGAAAATTTAAACTTAGCTGAAATTAAACCAGATGACTTACCTTTCAATGAGCAACTGAGCTCGGCGACACAATATGCTCAAACAGCTCAAGGTTATGTTAAATCCTATTATCAAAAGCGACAAATGTGGGAAGAATGGGCCTTTAACCACCTAGAAGGCAGCATTTTAGAGAAAATGGGCGACTCCACATTTAAAGCTGAGCGACTACATGCCATACAGGCTTCTCGTAGCAATATTTTAAGCTATGATATTTATAATTTAGAGCAGGATATAAAGTGGTATGAGGAAGGCTTAGAGTCAGCAGAAAAAGATTTAGAAGTCGCTATTTCAAATCTAGATGCGTATACCCCAACTGCACTTTCTGCCCTTACAGATAGAGCACAGGAAAAAAACTTGGAAAGCTCAGTCTGGAGGGCACAGGTTAAATGTACATTTTGGAGAAGCATGGCTGAGTCATATCAAGCCAGCTTAGAGACAAAGCAGGCAACGCTCATTGAGTCTAAAGAAAGACAAGAGGCGCTATTTAAGGAAACGCAAGGATATAGTTATTTCGAGGATTGGCAAGAAAAAGCGCTGACAGCAAAACAAGCGGAATATGACAAAAACTTCTCGGGCGAAAAAAAGGACACGCTCAGACAGGCAGAGCAAGAGGCATTAAGTAAAAGTAGGCTTTTCAATACCGATGCAACTAATAAAGAGGCTGAGCTTTGGGTTGCGGGGGTGAATGTATTATTTGATAAGCATAAGGACAACTTCTTAGACACCACTAATATTCCAAACACCATGCAGGGCATTATTAACTATGTGTTTGACAATATGCGAGGTCAACCTAACGATCGCAATGATATGGCAGAGTATTTCGCCGGTGAAATCATTCGATATAAGTATCCTTTTTATCCAGAAATAGGGGATAAATCTAGCATAGAAGCTGAAAGAGACGTTCACTTTAAAGAAATAACCAACTCCAAGATGGAACAATATAATAAGAGTGGAGACAAGTTAGATAAGTGTAAGCGTAATGTTGAGGATTATATCACTTCAGAAATTCTGGGTATTAGTATAAAGAAACTTCAAGAGCAAGGGGTTGCTTATGCCCATAAAGATAGAAAATATAGTTTTTGGGAACATTTGATAATGGCGCCTGCAAACGAAATTTTAGGAAAAATTTTTGGGTACGTTCCATTCCCATACTATACAGGCAATGGTACACCGCCAGGCGGAGGCAAGAAAGGTAATTGGGGAATACAGTTCAGCACAGGTGGACCCGGCAGTGGCTATAATTTACAATTTACTATCAACAATCAGCCATTATTTACCATCTATGACTCTACAAACCAAAAGCAGGGGCAGGCTCTATCATTACCGAAAAAAGCAGAGCTCACTGGCCAGTCGCAAGACATTTTCCCAGCTTTGGAAGAGCCAGCTGTAGTCAGCCAAAGGGAGCCCCAGGTTACTGTGCCTGAAGCAGAAAGCATTTTGCCTGGCCTATCTTATGAAAACCCTTATGTTCAAGCCGCTCTTGCAGAGCAAAGAGAAGCCATGTTTAGCAGCAAGGCAGAAGATGAGCTAAAGTCAGATGGCAAAAAAGATAAAGAAAATACAGAAAAGGGCACTAATCCAGTTGTGACAAAAGACCAAGCAGAAGTGAATATCAAGCTTTTAACGCAGATTTCATATGGTTTCCGTCACTTAAGAGGCGATAAAAGCCCAGAGATACTGGATTGGCAACGCAAGAATAGAGAAGGTACTTCTTCATCAACCATAGCGACTGTTGAAGGTATTAAAGCACCAGTGGGTCCAGCTTTGATACTTGCCGCAAAGGATTTAGTGGGTGCTATTGATACCATTTTCAATTTGGCTAAAAGTTGTATGCAACAATCAGAAGAGTTGGCAGGCTCCAATTTTGCTCTGCTTGGGCCAGGCATTGCAGTTGGCTGCTCCATGAAGTCAATAAAAGCAACAAAAGTTTTAGGAGCCTTCATAGGAGAAGAGGCTGCAAGAATAGCTTTAGATGAAAAGTTAGAAAGCACCAAATTTCTCCGTGATAAGACTAATGAATTTATAGCGTCTTACGAGAAAATGGATAGCTATGAGCGTTCTCGTGAGATATTGAGGTTTATTTTCTCTATTGGGTTGGCTGGCCCTGCATTTAAAGCTAGCACTCAAGCTGTGAAAGCAGGCGGAAACGCAATTGCAAAAACTGGAGAGGCAGTTAGCAAGTTACCTGCGCTAAGGCGCCCAACATTAACCAAGCGCCCTGTAATGCCAGTACATGAAACCGTTGCTGAGCCTTTGATAAATAAATACGCAGAATTGGTAGCTACTAAGGCGCCGGAGACGGGGCGGACATTAAGAGCAAGTACGCTCGCGCAAAGAAAAAGTACCAGTTTTACGCCAAATCATTCAGCGATTGCCAAGTCGAATAAACATAATATTAATGCGCAGTGGTTTGACGATGTCAGTTCCTATTTTACACCTATAAAAAAACTAACTATTCCAGCTGAGCCTGCTAAATCATTCATGGCCGGAAAATATAGTAGTTATATTTTAAAAGAAGATACAGCATTCTGGAGGGCAGGAAATGCTACCAGAGGATTTGGTGAGTTTTATTCTAACTTTAAACCAATGAGTGAGATTCAATCTAGAATTGATAGTGCCGTTCTGCCTATATGGGATACAGGTCGTGGCTCTGTTTTAGAGGCAGCGTATTGTGTTAAAATTCCAAAAGGAACTGTTGTTCATATTGGAGAAACTGCCCCTAAAGGCGGGGTAATGCTTGGAGGAACTCAGCAAGTATATATTGAGGCATCCTGGGAGATAAAGGGAGCTGAAATCATTCAGTCGCAAGTATTAGAAGAAGGCATGATATGGAATCAAAAAGCACGCAAAGCCAAGATATGATAGAGCTAATTCAGAAGATATTGCTTCTGATAGAATATGATGCACTGGGAAAAAAAGAATACTACTATATTTTTCTTTCAAAAAAACTGGAGCAGCTAAATCAACCTCACGATCTTGGAATAATAGCAAAAGATATGATGCCTATATTTGGAGGCATGGGAACGTTTAGCGATTTGGTATTGCATAAAAACCCTTTTACCCCTTTTGTAGAAGAAAATAGGGAGCTAAAAAATCTTAGAAACCAATTATTCGAGCTTTGTGAAGATATCTTAGGGGAAAACAACTCAAATAATTGAGCCTGCAGCCATAAATATTATTCATTGCATAGTTTTTCATCAACTGCTATGTGATTAGTCAAGTATTTTGATAATACCTGTTCCTCCACGAAGTGGA
>CAXBML010000035.1:0-29380 GCA_963976875.1 uncultured Coxiellaceae bacterium | reverse complement strand
CCAATGTGAGGCATCGATTATAGAGTAAAGTTACCTTTAGCCATGAGGCAACACGTACAGTTTGAGTTGGCCAAATAGGGTACAATGGCGCATATTATTAGTCGCAAAGATACAAAAACATGATTTATTTTAAAGATTTAGGCATTCAGTATGGCGGGAAAATACTATTTGAGGGCGCAGATTTATTGCTGAATCATGGTAATCGATACGCTATTGTAGGGGCAAATGGCTCTGGTAAAAGTACATTATTACGACTCATTGCTGGCGAAGAAGCACCCAGTGTTGGGGAAGTTGAAATCCCTAAAGACAAGTCTATCGGTTGGGTAAAACAAGATCATTTCCAGTATGAGCAAAACCGTATTATTGATGTGGTTTTAATGGGAAAGACAAAGCTGTGGGACGCAATGGCCAAAAAAGAAGCGCTATTAAACGCTGAGTGGACAGACGAATCCGGTTATAAATTATCCGAATACGAAGAGACCATTGCCCATTATGATGGTTATACGGCAGAGAGCTTGGGACACAAGCTGTTAAAAGGTTTGGGCATACCGCAAAGTGAGCATTTTAAACCGCTCTCTATTTTGTCGGGCGGATACAAAATGCGTGTCTTACTGGCGCAGGCATTATTTAATCAACCTGATATTTTGCTATTAGATGAGCCCACCAATCACTTGGATATTATGACCATTGGGTGGTTAGAAAGATATTTAATCGATGATTACCAGGGGTTGCTGGCTTTTGTGTCGCATGATATACGCTTCTTAAATAATATTTCAACCCATATTTTGGATGTTGACTATGGCGAAATTCGGGAGTATCCGGGAAACTATGGTCGCTTTATGTTGAAGAAAAAAGAAATTATGGAGCAAAAACTGAGTGCCCAAAAATATGCCGAAGACAAGCGTGCTCATTTACAAAGTTTTGTTGATAAGTTTGGTGCAAAGGCGAGTAAAGCAAAACAAGCACAATCCAGAGTGAGGATGATTGAAAAACTTGAGATGCCCGATGTGCAAAAAAGCTCTAGAGTGAGTCCACGTTTTGCATTTGAGCCTAAAAGACCATCTGGTAAGCAAGTCTTAACCGTTAAAAATCTCTCTAAATCCTATGGCGAGAAAAATGTCCTCAATGATATGAGTTTAGATATAAAGCGACAGCAAAAGGTCGCGATTATGGGGCACAACGGTATTGGTAAATCCACATTGCTGAAAATTGCGATGGGCCTTGAAAAGGCATCTGTTGGGGAAACAGAATGGGGGCACGAAGCACAGATTTCCTATTTTGCGCAGGATCACCATGAACAACTCAACGAAGATTTGTCTGTTTATGATTGGTTGTGCAATAACTCAAAAATGGCGAGTACGGGTAGTGTGCGAAATGTTTTGGGACAGGTCCTCTTCACCAAAGATGAAGTCGACAAAAGTATTTTGCATTTAAGTGGGGGAGAGGCTGCACGACTGCTTTTGGCCAAAATCATGCTAGAGAAACCGAATATTCTCATTTTAGATGAGCCAACCAACCACCTGGATGTTGAAGGTATTTATGCTTTAACCAAAGCATTAAGAGCTTTCACGGGTACCGTGATTTTGGTGAGTCATGATCGGCATTTTGTGGGTAATATTGCCAACCGCATAATTGCGCTGACGGAATCAGGTAAAAAAGATTACCAGGGCGGATACGCTGAGTTTTTAAAATATTATGGCGAAGATTATTTTTGCCAAAGTTTTTTAGCGAAGCAAAATTAAATGAAGAGTTTTGCTGTCACGCCGTCGGGTTATTTGGATATAGATTAAATAACGCGAAGCGGGATTCTGAGCGAAGAGGTTGATGTTGATTTTTGTGGGCAGATGGCATGGCCATAGATAACCTCAAAGGTCATTGGGTATTTTTGAATGGCATTTTTAGGGTATGCTTTTATGAGCTGATCCAGTCTACTTTTGGCGCTCAAATGACGCCTGCGATTAGGGTGAATGTTCCTGACGCCTGTCATTTTTAAATCTTTGAGTAGCGACCAGACAGATGTGTATTCAAATGTGATTTTTTCCATATCAACCACAGCATTTTGGAACTGTAGTTTTTGCAGTTCATCGCCGACATCATGCATATCGTAAAATTGATTGACGTGCGAAAATGGGTCAATGATTTCATATGTTTGCGCTAGTTCACACAGAGTATCAGGCCCAGGCAGGCTAATGCTTAGCATGCCTTCGGGCTTTAGTATTCGTTTGAATTCAGTTAGTGTATCTTCTATTTTGGTCCAGTGGATGGCTAGGTTACAAAATATCAAGTCAAAGCTATTATCTTGAAACGGTAAGTGGGCAATATTGCCATTGACCACATGGGGCTTACGTTGTAACCAAGAGGATTTATTTTTAGATGCTTTTTGGACCATGTTGTAGGCCAAATCAATAGACACAACTTGGCTTTTGGGGTATTGGGATCTGAGTATTTTTGTAAAGTGTCCTGTACCACAGCCCGCATCTAAAATATGCTGAAAGGGTGTAGTGACGAGTTGCAGTCGCTCAATGAGACGCTGCCCAATAATATTTTGAGTGAAAGCATGGGCATCATAGCTTTTGGCCGCTCTGTTAAAGCTGGTTTTTACTTCGCTATGAAAATCAATGGTCATGAACACATACCTCGGTTGTGATATTGGTCATTGTTGATATGGGGCGATCTTGTACGATGCCAGGTGAATCAAACTGCATGCCTAGTTTACTTAATAGTAATTGATCTTGTTCAAAATCCCGGTTATTGGTCGTTAATAATTTTTCGCCCAAGAAAAATGAATTGGCGCCCGCTAAAAAAGCAAGTGTTTGCGTCGTTTCAGATAACGCTTCTCTGCCGGCAGATAATCTAATATAGGCTTTTGGCATCATAATACGCGCAATTGCGATTAAACGCACGTAAGAAATCTCATCTACTGGGTCTGTGTCGTGTGCCATTGGCGTGCCGGGAATAGGGATGAGCTGATTAATCGGTACGCTTTGTGGTTGTGGGGATAAATTAGCAAGGTTAACTAATAAAGCGATTTGGTCGTCTCGTGTTTCCCCCATGCCCACAATACCGCCAGAGCAAAGCTTTAGATCAGCCTGTTGAGCATTTTGCAGTGTTTTTAAGCGATCTTCATATTTACGGGTTGTGGTCATTTTGGCAAAGTGTTCGGGGGAGGATTCTAAATTATGATTATAATAATCTAGTCCATTACTTTTGAGCGTTTTGGCTTGCTCAATAGTGAGCTGCCCTAAAGTGACGCAGGTTTCTAGGCCAAGCGCTTTTATATCTTTCACCATGTCGCTTACGGTGGCTAATTGTGTTCTAGATGGATTACGCCAAGCCGCGCCTAAGCATATTCTGGATGCGCCGCGTTGTTTGGCTAATTTTGCCTTTGTCAGAACCTCTGTTTTTTTCATTAAGGGATATAGTTTGATTTTAGTATCATTGTGTATGCTTTGAGAACACCACTTACAATCCTCAGGACACCCACCTTGCTGGATATTGACCAGTGTACTGGCTTGAATTTCATTGGGATTAAAGTTCTGTCTGTGGGTGGTTTGTGCTTTAAAAATTAAATCCTGGAATGGTTGTTGGTAAAGGGCGATAGCGTCTTTTAGTTGCCATTTTGATTCTAAAGTTGTTTTGTTCATTTGTGGACCTTATCATTGCGATGGCTATCATCATAAGGTCGTTGGTTATGAGATCAATTAAGTTCAAGGCACGAGTAAACAACTGGGCAAAGTTTGTACAAAAATTGCGTAGGCCTTATCAGAATTATTTCCAGAGTAGTTGTTATTTTTGTTATCAAACCGACTACTGTCGAGCGGGAGTATGCACGACTTGTTTCAATTGGTTACCATGGATGTCTGGAGCTTGTCGATATTGTGGGTTACCAATGGCAGCAGAGAGTGAATCGGTGTGCGGCCGTTGTTTGCAGATAGAGAAACATCCACTAGATACGGTTAAAATTTTATTTCGCTATGAGGAGCCTATACGCTCTTTAGTGCTGGCTTTAAAATACCAACAGAAATTATATTTGGGTAAAATGTTGGGTCGCTTAATGATAGAGCGCCTGAAGCCTGATCGAGTTGTCGCAGGGATTATGCCAGTTCCTTTAGCAACAGGTCGCTTACAGCAGCGAGGTTTTAATCAATCTTTAGAGATCGCCAGAGTCGTTGCAAAATTTCAGGGAACACCTCTTATTCGTAATGGTTTGCTAAAGACACGAGAAACCCGTAATCAATCCGAATTGAGTGGGGCTGCAAGGAAAAAAAATCTCAAGTTACACAACTTCAGTTATAACTTAAAATATGTGCCAGAAAGTATTATTTTAGTGGATGATGTGATGACAACAGGGACCACCATAAGACTAGTCGCGCAGAAATTACGTCAAGCAGGGGTTCAGCACATCGAGGGTTGGTTGGTTTGTAGGGCTGTCCTATAAAAGTATATGATAGGCCTATCAGTATCAAAATCAGGCTGTAGAGGCAACGCATGTCATTAAACTTACAAGCTAAGATACCTATTAATGCCAAATTTGGTTTACATTATGGTTCTATCGGTGAATTACCTACCTTAGAGCAATTAATGGCGATCAAATCTTCGGCTCGTTCTTTGGATTGCCAATTATTGGCCATAGACATTAGCACTTTATTATCAGCGGCACAGTCTCAACCTGAGGCTGTGTTAGAACTGAGCATCCCGACATTGGGTTTTACCGATCCCGTGTTTGACTTTGAAGCCACGCCTAGGTTTGCGACACCTTTGGTGATGAATGGTTTTGTGGCAAACTCTGAGGACATGACTAAGCGAGTGGCGAATATCTATGTGACGGATATTATGAACAACCAATATGCTTTGAAGTTTGATAAGCAAGGTCGAGTAGATTATTCAGCCATTGCGGTAGAACAATCAGCTGCTATTTATACAACATTAAAAAGCATTCAATATCGTTATATGTTTAATCAATTTGTTGGGGGTGAGGGATTACAACCATTAACCCATAATGAATATCAACATAAAGTGTTGCTGTTATTACCCAAGACACATCCTGCCTTTCAAATTGAATGCGCATTAATAGTCAAACAAAAATCTGCTATGGTAAAAAAATATGCTGTTGCCGCATCCGAGATAAAGTCAAAAACTATGCAGGTAGAGGCATTATGGCAAGGTGATATTGATAAGGGCAGCTTGCAAATTGACTACCATTGTCAAAATAATTCAGTAGGGTCAAATATATTTGAGGCTGAATTATCTGTATTTTTACCTCAGGCAGAGAATCTACAATATCTCATTTATGGTAGTCAGGCTTGGCTCAATACACACCAACCTAAACAACCTTGCTTAACGCAATACTATGGGCTTAGCTCGGGTGTTTTACTGTTGATATTGAAAACTTTGGTACCTTATTCTTTGTTTTGCCAAAATTTTTCTGGGAGCGCACTTTGTCAGAATTTAGGGCTTGATAACATTAATTCGTATGAATCAGGTAGCGATAGTCTCGACACTTTATATCAATATTTATTGTCAGCGGTACTAAACCGATCGATGCCTTTATATGCCCTAAAACCTTATATGAGTCACGAGGCAGACATTTTTACAGAAGCCAGTGCCTTGGATATGACTAAATGGTCTGTGCATGATCAGATGGTATATCAACAAATATTGAGCAGCATTGAGCAGGTGAGTGCCAGCGTAGAGGTTATGTGGGACACACTGGATAGTTATTTAAGTTTTGGCCCAGGCGACTTTGCTGGGAAATTATTATTAGAGACGCAGGGTGCCACGCTGCCCAAGAAACCTGAAGCGTCAGTTACGCTCTCAATAAAAAATGATAAGCCTGCTTATCCCTTAGAGCCAGAGTATAGACATTCTGAGAAATCCTACCAACAGGTAGATAGTCACTTAAAGAAAAAAGGACGTGGTGACTCGGCTCATGAGGATATAGAGTAGATGGCCACAAAAGAAATTTCTTTAAAAGAGCTAACCCAGTATTATAGTATTTTAGGCTTGTCTTTTACGGCAACCAAGGAGCAAGTGCGTAGGGCACGGAATAAACTCATGATGCAGTTTCACCCCGATCGACATCCCAAAGGTTGGGTTGTAGATGATTTGTCCTTAGAAGATAGAGTGCAGCGTATTCAAGAGGCATATCTGTTTATAATTAATAATTATGATGCCATTGTCGCGCAATTTGATTTTATGCATGGTGGGTTATTGTCTTCTCGAACGCCGCATCAGGCTAAAAGCCATTGGGTATATTCTGAAATATCCAAAACAAAAAAATAAAATTGTTTTGAGCCGCGTAAAGTTGTCGTGATCGTTTACATGCTAAGGATGGTAATGTGAGAAAGATCGGTATTGTTTTATTTATAGTGCTCGCTTTCTTCGTGAGCGTGGGGGCTGGTGCAAAAAATCATCATCACATCGTTCAAGTGGCGAGTTCTTCTAGCTTGGATGCGCCACTAAGAGAAATATGCAAAGAATTTGAGAGGCAGACATCTTACAAGTGTAATTTAGTCACCACATCAACAGGGCATTTGTATGCCCAGATTATGCATGGTGCACAATATGATGTTTTGCTCACATCAGACGAGGCTTATGTTCAGAGTTTAATTAACGCGAATAAAGTGAATAGCGAAGATCGTTTTATTTTAGCCATAGGGCGTGTTGTATTGTGGAGCGCCGATCGGAATATTGCGAATATCAATATACAAAAAACTTTACAAAACACGAACCTCTCACTGGCGATAGCCAATCCAGGAGCGACCCCCTACGGAAAAGCGGCTAAAGAAATATTGCAAGGCTATAATCTGTGGCATCATCTACACGATAATATTACGGTGGCTAAAACACTAACCCAAACATACAAAATGGTTGCCGATAAACAAGTTAAAATGGGGTTTGTGTCTGTTTCCCAGTTGAGTCAAGATGATCGAGATACTAAACGGTATTGGGAGCCGGATCCCAACTCATATCATCCCGTTGTGCACGAAGTGGTTACTTTAAATACAGGTACGCCAGATGAAGCGACTAAGGCATTTTTGACGTTTTTGCAGTCATCAAATGCCTGCCAATACTTGGGCATGGCTGGCTACCAATGCTGGTCTGAGTACGGGATAGGATGAACATACTCCCTTAAAAAGCTTTTAGACCAAAATCCCTTCAGGAATGTCAGAAAAAGACTACCATTTTCAAATGATAATGTTAGAATGCAGACTAATTTTAGTTGGCATGAGATATCTTAAAGTATGAAAAGAGGCATAGAGAAAGAAGAAAAGACTTCTAGCCCGCATAAAAAACAAAAAACTGGGGAGGCGTTGATAGTCCCGGGCTTACCCAACGAAATAGGGGCAAAAATTCTTCGGTTTTTATCCTTACCTTCTCAGTCTGTTATGGCGGCAACTTCCAGTCTCAATGGCATTGAAGCAGAGCGCACATATGCCTATCTCAATAGGCAATATTCATTCTTAGCCCAATTCCATCAACACGATAAATCTTTAGTTGAAAATACGATACTGGCCATACAGCAAGCACCGGCAAGATTTAAGAGCGAGTTAGACTATTTATTATCCCAGAAAAATAATGTGCTTGATTGGGCTCGTCAAAATTCTGAGCATACAACAGAACAGATGAATGATTTGATAGTCTTGTACGAGCAAGCATTTGAGTTACAGCAAGATTTTAAAGACGTGCGCTTACACAATTTAGATACGACTTATAGTGCCCATTGGCAAAAGTGCATAGTCGTTAATGATTTGCTTGAAAACTTGAATACCGCGATATCTAATGCCGAGCTTAATTTGGAAGAAGGTGATTTTGGGAGAGGCGGCATTAAGTTATCATTGTTTGGCATAACAAGATTAACATCTGACTTTATTTTGTCACATCAAGAACAGTTAGAAGACGTGACGGAGCTAGCGCTGCCAGATAACTTGTTACAAAGCTTGCCTAAGGAAATAAAATTAATTTCCGCGCTTGAAGACTTAAATTTAACAAAGAATACCATTAAATTTTTACCACCCGAAATTGGCGAGCTAACAGGGCTAGATGAGTTATGGCTCAATAACAATGAACTACAATCTTTACCTTCAGAGATGAGCAAGCTGGAATCACTGACCAGTTTGTCGCTTATGGGCAATAATTTTAAAAAAATCCCTCATGTCGTTTGTTCGTTGAGAGGATTGAAAAATTTATCTTTGAGTGCAAATGAAATTGAGCATATACAGCCTGAAATTGGGCGTCTTGTTTGTTTAGAGGTAATGAATCTAGATTATAATAGTGTGACTGATTTGCCGAAAGAGATAGGCTTACTTAAATCATTAGAAGAGTTAACACTTTCTGGCAATCTCTTAGCATCATTACCCTATGCACTTGAGAATTTATTAAAGCTGAATGAGCTGCATATTGACGACAATAACTTTTCTAATTTCCCCCAGGTGCTTTGCAAGCTTCCAGCGTTATCTGAATTATTTCTTCATGGGAACCCATGGTGCAATATAAATAATATTGCACATAATCTAATAAATGAGGGAGGGTTTTATACAAAAGAGGCGCTTAAGTCTTTTTTGGGTGAAGTAAATAAATGCCAACCTACCCCAACGTACTTACCGATATACAGGAATGGGTTCAGGGTTCATGGCTTAGCGCCTGACCCAGAAGGCGAACCATATGAAGGTTTAGAGCAAGTGATAGGCCGGTTTCAAGCAAGACAAGGATAAAACACAGTTTTGGGCAACCATCAATAGAGTTATCAATTTGTTTTGTCATGATTTTAGTTAATATTTATAAAAGTAATAAAGGTATTTATAATGAATCAAGGTCCGAGTAAAAATAAAATAGAAGCAGAACTTAAATTTGTGCTTGATCATGCGCGTGACTATCTGAAGCGAGTAAGGTTGAATCCTTATGTGACGCCAGCTTATGGTCATCAAATTGTCGGTTTATATAATGCGGTGAGAGATATGTGGAAGTCCTTGCAGTTACCTACTCTCTTTAGAAGTGAAGAGTATCGGTTACTTCAATTCAGCGATAGTTTATTAAGCAAATTAAATACAATGGTATTAAACGAATGGCTGGGGCGAGTATGGCATCGGCATGTATCTGATTCAGTCTTTACACCGGCTTTAATGGGTGTGTCACGTTTGACCTCTAAATTTCGATATCAGCATCCAGATCTATTTCAAGCTAATTATTCTGAAAATAAATTCCTTTTGAAAGCTCAGAAAGAGATCAAACGTTATAAAAATTATAGGCAATCATTAGCCTTAGGACAGAAGGAAGATGAAGTCCAAACGCTAAATTGTCCTATGGGCACGGGAATAATGGTAGATAGAGCGTCATGTCAAACCGTACCGAATCCATCTATACATTGGCAGTTTGTAGACGAAACACCTAATATTTCCAGGCTCGCAGAAGGCGATAGCGCCGAAAGTGTTGGCCCTGAAGGCGGTAGTCCCAGGGGGTTCTCGCCTTCTTCACTGTCATAGTTTTTAAATAGGGTACTTGAGCGCTAGTATTCAAATATAACAGATAGTTGTTTACGCACAATATTATCCTGGAACTGTATCGGTGCATTCGTGCTTTCCATCATCGCCATGCTTTTCATCGCATTGCGCATGGGTATGGGGCCAGGATTATTGGGTAGCGATTCATTGACGGCAATCATCTTTAAAGCAGGTATATTTTTTCCTTTAATGAGATATTGTGCTTTATCTTCTGCATTTTGTAGTGCCATAGCAATGGCTTGCTTTTCTAACCGTTGATATTTTTCAGCGGAAAGCTGGGGGTTGGGTTGGTTCATTGTGACAAACGTAATAGGGTCTGTTACTTTGCTTGTCGGTTGGCTTTGGCGGTAAGCCAAATCTTGAGTTTGATTAAATAAGTCTTCAAAATTATTTAAATTAGACGTTTTAACGGTGATCTGCGTATTTTTTTGAAAAGTATTCTCGCATGCTGCTACGGCGTTTCGTGGACGATATCCGCCATGAAATGGTTGAGTGTAACCGCCATGAGTTGATATTTGATTATTTTTGTCTTTTATGGGAAATAATTTATTCAAATCTTTAAATAATTCACTACTTTTTTGATCGGCAGCTTGTCTTGCGCCATCAATCGAATCATAACATTGAGCGTGTATATTAATCGTAAAGCTCACAGAATCTGGGGCATGAGAGACTTCACTGCTTCCCAAAACTTGAATTGTACCTGCCTGTAAAGCCGTGACATTCAGCAGTGTCAAAATGCCTAATGCCATGTATGTTGTTTTATTTCTCATGTACCTATTCCTTTAGAGTCGTCAAGATTATATTAAAGAAAATATTTAAGCAGATGGTAGTTTGCTTGGATCAAAGTCAGCAACGTTAGTGGCAAATGTCCAGTCATAGCCTTCGCTATCTCGAAGGCAACATGTCTTATCACCCCAAAAGGCAATTTCAGGGGCATTAATCACTTCAGCGCCTTGTGCTTTGGCATGTTCAAAAAATTTGACCACATCCTCTACATAAACATAAAGTCCAATTGGAGAGGGGGTATTAGAACTTGCGGGGGATTGTTTGACAGAACCCCAAGCGCCTTCGGGGGCTAGCATAATTTGCGTATCTAGTATTTTGAGCTCTGCATGCATAATTTTATCGCCCTGCCTCATAGGCTCAGAACCCAGCTTGAACTGAAAGGCTTGTTGGTAGAAAGTTAGAGCATTATCTATATCTTTCACAATAATATAAGGCAATAATCCTGGGATATCTTTGGGTTTGTATGGGCGAGTCATAAGGCATTCCTTTATCTAAATGAGTGTACTTAATGTTACTACAATTAGACTCGGGATAGTAAGAGGCGACTATTTTGAATGACAGAGATAAACATCAAAACGATGGGCGCGGGCTTTATACTGAACATCTGGTTTGCGTACTAAGGTATCACTACCCATTGGGCGTTTTACCACAACGCGAGCTTGGGCGTGCTGTAATGCCAGCGCCACGAGCTGGTGACTATCCGCATCTGGACCCACAACGGCTTGTAGTATTTGGCTCTCTTTTTTGGTTAGGGCGGATTTTTTACGTTCTGGAAACATGGGGTCACAGTAAATCACATCAAACTTGTTCCCTGTGTATGTCCCTAAAAAGTCAAAAGCACATTGAGGCAGTAATGTGATTTTTTGTAGTGTGGGCATTAAATCTTGATCGAGCTCACTTCTTTTTAGTGCGTCGACCAATAATTGATACATATCAGGATGGCGCTCTAGCAGTACTATTTTTTCCACTATGGATGCCATTAATAGGCTATCTCTGCCCAATCCGGCGGTTGTATCTAGTACGGTTCGATACTTAGAGCCCCCAATGGCTTTGATCAATAATTCGGCTCGTAAATTATGGGGCTGGAGGCGAGTTTTAAACTTAGGGTCGCTAAAAGCCATAGCAAAAGGCTTAGGGGTTAAGGCTCGCACTTGCACGCTTAACCCCTGGTCTTGTTGGCTTATTTGATATTTAGGCGGTAAACTCATTTGCAAGATTATAACACTGTATGCCGATTATGCCGACAAAGAATAAAATTGTGAGACAAAGCAACCACTTTTGACCTATCCAACCGCGAATGACGTCTCGCTCTGGATGACGAAGCATACTCCAAACCATCATGGCCGGGAGTATCCCCAGCAAAAGTGCCACAAATATGCCGGCAAAACTTAACGCCATAATAAAGCCTTCTGGGTAATAATATACAAAACCCAGGGGCGGCAAGAAGGTGATTAATGCCAGTATGCTTTTACCTTTTAAGTTCTTTTTAATGTGAAGTCCATCAGCCAGAAAATCATACAAAGATAGACAAACACCTAAAATAGAACTAAAAAGTGCAAATATAGAAAAATAATTCATGCATTGGGTAATCCAAGGGTGGCCTAAAACTTGATCCAATTGTTTGGGTAGTTCTGTGGCGGGATTACCTGATGCACTGATAGCCGTTAATGAGTGCTCTCCCGTTGCGGGCAGGGTGCCCATAATTAATATTTGCCAGATAATATAAATGAGCAACGGCGCAAGACTGCCGACTAAAATGACATGGTATAGCTGATTGGCTTTGCCATGCAGATACTCAGCCAGTGTTGGCACGATAATAGCAAAACCAAAAGCCGTTATAATTAATGGCAATTGTAAAATATCAAAATGTGCTTTTGTTTGGAATAAAACCTCAGAACTCACATGAGTACTGGTGATACCGCCTAACAAGAGAAAGCTGGCAAACAGGCCTACCATGAGCACTCGGTTAAACAAATCCGTAATATGTGCGCCTAAAGAGATAATGAGCATCAGTCCAATGGCGCCCAGAATAGCCGCTTGTTGGGTGCTGATGGTCATTTTAAAATGATCAAATAAATGCATAATCCAAGCACTTGTGCCGGATAAATATGCTGAAGTTAAGGCATAAAATAATATAAGATAAGTAATCCAGGTTAGCCATTTTCCAGGCTTGCCTAAAAATGTTTCAGCCATGGTGATCATATTCGTGCCAAAGCCGGTGCTAAGATTGGCTTCTAAGATGCAAAGCGCACCAATGGTCATAAAGAGCCAACAAACAAAATAGATTGATAATGCCCCAAACAAGCCGAGATTAGCAGTTGCAACAGGCAAGACAAGTACAGCGGCACCAACAGAGGTACCCACAATCAGCAACACGCCACCAACAGCATTCTTCAAAGACATAACGACATCCCAAGCTGGATTAACACGAAATTTCTATGATACGGATTTTTGCTGTTGATAAAAAGCGATATAAGCGCCCAATCCACCTAAAAAGCAACAATATATAAAGATAGATACAATTTCTGTTATTTTCAGTGCTTGGATAGCGACCATGCCATCATATAGATAGGCAAGCTCTATAACAGGTTGTTTGAAAAACCAGGTTGCAATGCTAATGATGCAGGTTGCCATTAAAGCACCTAAGCCGCCATAAAAAATACCCCGGTATAGAAAAGGACGCCTAATGAAGGCAGGGGTGGCGCCTAATAAATTGAGGACTTCTAGTTCTTTTTGATGTTGAGTTAAGGCCATGCGTATCGTGTTGCCAATAATGAAAATGACCCCCAGGCCAATAAGCAAAGCTAAGCTATTGACCAATGTTTTACCTAATTTAATGAAGGCATATAATTTTTCTACCCACTCATAATCCAAGTCAGCTGACGTAACTTGAGGGTGAGTTTGAATAGCGGCATTGATATTTTTGGCTTGGGCGTAGGTTACTTTATTGGTATCCAATTTTAAAACAATCATGGGGTTGAGTGGATTTTCTGGTAAGAGCTTTAAGATATCTTCTACATCAGCCTGCTGTTTAAATTCGGCCAGAGCCGTTTCGGCATCAACGTATTCCGTATTTTCTATTGCATCATATGTATTTTTTAAGCTGCTCGCCAAATAAGACGCTTCTACTGAGGTGATATCTTTATCTAAATAGAGCGTTAAAGTGCCTCGGTATTCAAAATCAGAAGCAAGGCTTTGTATATTTTTTAAAAAAGTATGCAGGCCAATCGGTAGGCTAAGCGCAATGCCAATCGCCAGCAGTGTCATGAGGGTTGCGATGGGCGTTTGAGCAATATTCTTGAAGCCTAATGTGAATGACACTTTATGAATATTAACTTGACTTTTAAACCATTTTTTCAAAAATAATAGATTCCACGTTGGGACATTTTTTTTGGAAGCCTGCGTCATGGAAATTTTCTGGGGCGAACGTTTTTTGTCTGGGTTCGGGTGATTAGCCATGTTGCCGTTCCTTGTCAATGCTGGGTTCAATGTGGTTGGCACTGGGGAGTATTTTTCCCTGTGCTAAATGTAATGAACGATAAGAGAGCTGCTCGATTAGGCTGGCATCATGCGATGCAATGAGTATAGTGACACCCACTTGATTAAATTGTGCGAATAGCTTAAAGATATCCATGGATAGCTCGGGGTCGAGATTACCTGTCGGTTCATCTGCTAGAACAATTTTGGGTTTATGAACAATTGCACGAGCAATGCCCACACGTTGTTGTTCGCCCTCAGATAATTGTAAGGGTGTCTGACGTTCTTTTTGAAGCAGTCCGACTCTATTGAGCGCTGCGCGCACTCTTTTTATAATAACTTCTTTTTCATAACCAGCAATAATTAATGGCATGGCCACATTTTCAAAAACAGAATAATAATTTAATAATTGAGGGTTTTGAGAGATAAAGCCAATTTGGCGCTTGTAAAAAGGTATATCTTTGGAGTGTATTTGGTTAAGATTTTGGCCGTGAACAAGTATTTGTCCGCGTTCGGGTCTTTCTAATAAGCCGAGTAATTTTAAAAGAGTACTTTTACCTGCACCAGAATGTCCTTGTATAAACACCATCTCACCGGACATGATTTGTAATGAGATATTATTTAATGCTAACTGTCCATTAGGATAGTTTTTAACTACATTTAACAAGGTGATCATGTTTCTATAGCCTTCCCTGGTATGTCTATTCCATATTATAAAATTAAGATTTTGCCATCTTGCTGCTTTTTTCTACAGTATCTTGAGAGAAGAGTGCTTGAACAAATTCTTTTGCTTGAAATGGCCTGAGATCGTTAATTTGCTCGCCAACCCCAATATAACGTATAGGTAACTTTAATTCATTGGCAATCGCAAAAATAATACCGCCTTTTGCTGTACCATCTAACTTGGTTATAGCGATGCTATCTAGCTTGATCATCTTGTGAAATATTCTGGCCTGTTGTAGCCCATTTTGGCCTGTTGTGGCATCCAGCACCAACATGACTTCATGAGGCGCGTTGGGTAATAGTTTTTGGGTGACCCGCACAATTTTTTTGAGCTCTTCCATTAGGTTGTCTCTCGTATGTAAGCGACCTGCGGTATCAGCGATGAGTACATCCATTTGTTTTGCTTTCGTAGATTGTAAGGCATCGTATATAACGGAGGCGCTATCCGCTCCAGTATGTTGGGCGACAACGGGAATATCGTTGCGTTCACCCCAAACTTGTAGTTGTTCGACCGCAGCAGCTCTAAAAGTGTCACCCGCAGCCAATACCACTGTTTTATTATTTTGCTTAAATTGTGCGGCAATTTTTCCTATCGTTGTTGTTTTGCCTGCTCCATTCACCCCAACCATGAGCATCATGAAAGGGCTTTGTTCTGGGCTCAGGTTTAGTGCTTGCTCACACGGGGTTAAAATATCAAGCATTTTTTGTTGTAATGCTTCATAGACTGCTTGAGGATCTTGCAATTGTTTCCGGGAAATTTTTTGAGTAAGCTCATCAATAATTTGCTGCGTGGTATCCACACCAATGTCGGCAACAAGAAGTATGGTTTCTAACTCTTCCAGCAGTTCATCATCAATTGTTTTTTTGCCCATGAACAGATTAGCAATACCATCAGCTAAGTTGTGTCGTGTTTTACTGAGAGATTGTTTTAGCCGCTGAAAGATAGATGGTTTTTTTTCTGTTTTTTCAATGGGCTCAATGACTTCGGGCGTTTGGGACGCGTCTGTGTCTAGCTCTTCGGGCGGGTGCGTCGCTTCTTTCTGTTCAGGCGCCTCTATGGGGAAGCTGTCTTTTACTACTTCTGTGGTGATGTCGCTATTGAGTTCTGAAGTATCGTGTTGCTCTACTTGTTCTGGTTCAGCAGTTGTTATCTCAGGTTGGTTCTGTTCGGCGTTATTTTCTGTTTGTTGAGATTTTGATTTCTTTTTGAAAAACTTAAACATGATTATTGGCTCAATGACTCTGTTATGGGTAAAATAATTAAAATATCTAGGCTAGTTTAAAAGGTTTGTGGACTGGCCACCTGTTCTCGTCTCCCTAGGCGACGAGAAAATAGTGTATCCTATCATTCAGGCCATTCATGACCAAATGGGAAATGAACCATCATGCGATTATCTTTGATAGCCTTCTTAATATTATTACCTATTTCTACAGGTTTTTGTATGCAAAAAAATACGATTCATAAATTTAAGCTAGATAACGGCCTAAATATTGTTGTACAAGAAGACCACCGGGCGCCGGTTGTGGTCTCGCAAATTTGGTACAAAGTGGGCTCTGTGGATGAGAGCCGAGGGACCACAGGTTTGTCCCATGCTTTAGAGCATATGATGTTTTTGGGTACCAAGGAGGTGCCTAATGGCGAGTTTTCTAAAGTCATCGCTGATTTGGGGGGGTATGAAAACGCCTTTACCTCAGAAGATCAGACTGTTTATTACGAAGAGATAGGCAAACAGCATCTGGAAACCTGCTTAAAATTAGAAGCGGATCGCATGCGCAATCTGCTTTTCGATGAGAAAGATATTTTAAGAGAACTTGAGGTGATTAAAGAAGAGCGTCGCCTGAGAGTTGAGGATGATCCCCATGGTTTAACCTGGGAGAGATTCATTGCCACTGCCTATATGTCTGGTGGCTATCAAAATCCAGTGATAGGCTGGATGGCAGATATTGAAGCATTAACCGTTTCTGACCTTAAAAAATGGTATCAAAAATGGTACGCCCCTAATCAGGCTACTTTAGTCGTTGTAGGCGATGTTGTCGCAGATGACGTTTTTGCCTTGAGCAAAAAATACTTTGCTGATATCCCTAGAGGACCGGAAGTGGCGGACAAGCCTAAGGACGAAGTGGTCTCTTTGGGACAAAAAAATATTCAGGTACATGTTCAATCACAAGTGCCTTATTTATTGGTTGGATTCGACACACCCAGCATGGGGTCTAGTGCTGAAGAAGACGCTAAAGATGTTTATGCTTTGATGTTATTGCAAGCGGTATTAGATGGTGGTTATAGTGCACGGTTTGAGAAAAATTTGATTCGGCGTAAAACGTTGGCATCTAGTATCGGTGTCAATTACGATCCTTTTCAGCGTTATAGAACACAATTTACGATTAGCGCATTACCCAGTGAAGAGACAGACTTACAAACATTACGTTCTGGTATCTCTACCGAAATAGAAGATATACAAAAAAATGGGGTTGAAGCAGATGAGCTCGCGCGAGCCAAAATGAGTTTTATCTCCGAGTTTGTTTATGATAAAGACTCTATGCGTCAGCAAGCCATGCAATTGGGGGCGTTAACATTGATTGGTTTTGATGTGAACAAAATTGATAGTATTGTAGATAATATTAAAGAAGTAAGTGGTACACAGGTCCAAAGGGTTGCCCAAAAGTATTTGGTAAGTCGAGGACAAACTGTTGCGGAAATGATTCCTGAACCATCAGAATAGGCGATACCATCTATGAAAGATTTGGTTACCCGAAGAGCGGTCATCAGCTTCACTTGGGTTGTTGGTGTGTTTTTAATAATTATTGTGACTCATCAGCTCTATACACACTATTTATCATTTGAACGAGCAGGCCCTATGACGATGAAAGATTTAAAATTACAGCAGTATCAAAAAGTAGAAGGCATTATCAATATTCAGTCTTGGATGAATGCCGATGGTGTCAAAGTATATTTTGTTGAAGCGCCACAACTGCCCATGGTGGACATTGAATTGGTATTTGATGCTGGTACGGCGCGCAATAAAGATGAGCGTCCGCTATCGTATTTGGCAAATGCATTACTGGATCAAGGTTCCCAAAAATTTAGTGCGGATGAGATCGCTGAGAAATTTGAGGCGGTAGGCGCACAGTTTTCTGCGGGTACGCAGCAAGATATGGCGACCATACATCTTCGTAGCTTAACAGATGAAAAAGCGTTGAGGGCAGCCTTGTCGCTTTTCTCCGAGGTGGTTGCCCATCCCCGCTACGATGCAGAAAGTGTTGATCGTGAAAAACAAAATACGATTACAACCCTGAAATATCAATCGCAAAAACCAGCATCTGTTATGCGTAGAGCTTTTTATGAAACGCTTTATGCGAATGGTCCTTATGGACACTGGACCTTAGGGAGTGAAAAGGGGGTTGAAGCCATTAAGGCTAAGGACTTAAAGGCTTTTCATCATGAATTTTATGTCAAATCAAACGTGTCTATCGTATTGGTCGGAAACTTGAGTTTAGAGCAAGCGAATAAAATTTCATTGGACGTGATAGCACAGCTGCCCAATGGTGAGGCGCCCCAGCCATTAGTCGCGGTACCCTCTTCAAAAGTAGACAGCAAAACTATCGAGTTCGCCTCAACCCAAACCCATATGGCATTAGGCATGCCGGCTTTAACCCGAGAAGATAAAGATTATTTTCCATTGGTCGTTGGGAATCACATATTAGGCGGTAGCTCACAAAATAATAGAATATTCGACACGGTTCGTGGTGAGCATGGCTTGGCTTATTCTGCGTATAGTCATTTTGTGCCAATGAAAGTGGCCGGGCCTTTTATGGTTGTTTGTCAAACACAAAATAAAAATGCTAAAAAAGCCAAAAAAGTCATTGAGACTTTAATTCATGATTTTGTGAAAAAAGGCCCGACGGAACAAGAGTTAATAGATGCAAAGAAAAATATTTTAGGGGGTTATGCTCTGCGGTTCGATAGTAACGAGAGTATTACGGGGCAATTATCATATTTGGCATTTTATCAGTTGCCTTTAGAGTATTTTAACCAATATCAAGCAGCCGTTGAAAAGGTCAGTTTACCCGAAATCCAAGCAGCCTATCAGAACAAGATCAGCCTAGAGAATATGGGCTGGATTATTGTGGGAGAGTCGTTATAGCTAAGGTTAGAATTATTGGTGGCCTATGGCGAGGGCGCAGGCTTTTGGTTCCGGATGTGGCTCAACTAAGACCCACAACCGATCAAGTGAGAGAAACGGTTTTTAATTGGTTGATGCAGGATGTTAGGGATGCAAGTTGCCTAGACTTATACTCAGGCACAGGGGCATTAGGACTGGAGGCGCTCTCAAGAGGGGCTCAGTATGTCACTTTTATTGAAAAAAACAAAAAGCTGAGTGCACAATTGAAGCAGCATCAAGTGGCCTTGGATATTACAAAAAAATCAAAAGTCTACAATCAAGATAGTACGGCCTGGATAAAGAAAAATCTCAATGAGAAACCTTTTGATGTGATATTTATTGATCCGCCCTTTTCCCATGAGATTTATCCTATCTTAGCGTCTCTAAATTCGAGTCAGTTTTTACATGAGAAGACGTTATTGTATATTGAGCAGGGGAAAGCGCTAGACCAAAGCTTGTTACCCTCAAATTGGGAAGTCCTTAAGCAAAAAAATACTGGGCAAGTTTATTATTATTTAGTTCAAAACAGGGAGGCTGTGTGGAAATCTTCTTAGTCGGTGGCGCCATTCGGGATGAAATGCTAGGTCTGGAAGTGCTAGAAAAAGATTGGGTGGTTGTAGGTGCCAAGCCCCAAGATCTGAAAGCATTGAGCTTTAAACAAGTGGGTAAATCATTTCCTGTATTTTTGCATCCAGAAACCAAAGAAGAATATGCTTTGGCTCGCACAGAGCGAAAAGTGAGTCGAGGCTACCATGGTTTTGAATTTGATTTTTCACCAGATGTCACTTTAGAAGAAGATTTGGGGAGGCGCGATCTGACGATTAATGCGATTGCGAAGAATGAAGCAGGCGATTTCATTGATCCCTATAATGGTATAGAAGACATTCGGGCACGTGTTTTGCGGCATGTCTCTGGTGCGTTTGCAGAAGATCCCGTTAGGGTTTTACGGCTAGCGCGGTTTGCGGCTAAGTTGGAACATTTAGGTTTTCAATTAGCGCCTGAAACCCAAGAGTTGGTCTGGCAAATGGTTAAGTCAGGGGAACTAGAGCATCTCGTGCCTGAGCGGGTATGGAAAGAAACAGAAAAGGCGTTAAAAGAAAAAGGACCTGTGGCTTTTTTGAAAATATTACGCCAAACAAAAGCCTTGTCAGTTATTTATCCAGAAATTGATGCGTTATACGGCGTGCCTCAGTCCAAAAAAATGCACCCGGAAGTTGATACCGGAATTCATGTAGAGTTGGTGTTATGGCAAGCTGCTCGGCTTTCAGGGTTACCCGAGGTTCGTTTTGCTGCATTGGTGCATGATTTAGGCAAAGCAGTGACCCCCAAATCAGAGCTGCCCAAACATGCAGGACATGGTGAGAAAGGTTTACCCATATTAAAAGCGTTATGCGAAAGGTTAAAAGTACCAACTAAATATAAAGAGTTGGCTGAGCTGGTTATGCGTAAGCACATACAATGCCATCAGATGGCCGATAAATCCGCTCAAGACATTTTAAACTTCATTGAAGAAAGTGATGCTTTCAGAAGACCTGAGCGTTTTAGACAAATGCTGATGGTATGTGAAGCTGACTCTCGTGGTCGCTTAGGGTTTGAACACGTGGATTATGAACCACGCAGTTTATTAGAAGAGGCTTTTTACGCTGTAGATTTTATTAATGCCAAAGATGTTTTAAAAGATTTGAGTATTGATGCAGATGAAATTAAAAAAGCATTGTTTAATGCACGTTTAGCTGAGGTAGAAAAAGTGAAGCAACGAAGAGAAATAAAACGTAGTAGTACATAACAGTTTTATGTGGGCGAAGCGAATCAAATCAATTCGCTTCGCTTATCACTCACAACTTATAAGAATAATCTTTCAATGAAAACCCTAATAAGGGCTGCTCATATTTTTTCCCAAACGCAATCACTTTAAAAATCTCGCCCATTTCGTGAGGCTGTAGTAATGTTTGTAACTCTTGAGAGTTGAGCATTTGTTGTGAGAGATCTTGTTTGTTATCTTGCCCCAATATATTGAGAGCTAACAAGAAAGCAGCTTGGTTACTAAAACCCAGCGTTTCTAGGCCACAATTGATAGCTTCTTGATTTAATTGACTGAAGTTAATATGCGCTGTGACATCTTGACCGCCTAGATTATGAAAGTAATCACTGTGGGTTTTGTGTCGGTCATGGCACATTAAAGTGCCTTGATTGCGTTCGGTCAGATAGTATTCATACCGGGTAAAACCATAATCAATCCACAACATAACGCCTTGTGTTAATTTGGGACTTAATTTGTTGAGCCAAGCTTTGGTATTGAGATTAATTTCAGATACATAACCTACGGGTAAAGGGGCATCTAATAGCTGGAGTTCTGATTGTACCGCTTGCGTGAATACAGCATCTTGGGTGGGCTCGAAGCTCAGTTTGAGTTGCTGGTCTTTAATGTAAACATGGCCTTTTAAGATAGTTTGGTCAGGACCCATTTTAAATAGCTCGACTGGTAGCGCATCTAAAAACTCATTGCCTAATATGACGCCATTAAATGGCGTGGGTAATTCTGCAATATCTTTTATCCAAATAAATTTATCTAAATGTGCAGGACAAATAGATTGGATGGTTTTTTGTTGCTTTTGAATTAAGAGCGGGCTAATTTCTAATATGTAGTATTTTTCAATCTGGGTGTGGTCTGTTTTTAAAGAGGCCATGATATTGGCGGCCATTTGTCCTAAGCCAGCCCCCAGCTCTAAAATATAACCGGGGGCGGTTATATTTGTTTGTATTTCTGAAACTTGTTTCGCCAGTGCTGCTGAAAAAGATTGGCTAATGCCGGGCGCCGTAACAAAATCCCCTTCTTTGCCCAAAATGGTTTTGCCATTACAGTAATAGCCCCATTGAGGATGGTACAAAATGAGGTGCATAAATTCAGAAAAAGAAATTTTGCTTTGTTTTTCACAGCGCTTTTGTACTTCATGGAAGAGCGCGTCGGAAATATTGATGCTGGTATTATGGTTCATGCTTACGCCTTTCGATTGTGAGTATAATGGCTTGAGCGTTGGGATTGGCTTCAGGCTTGTTAATAGAGAGCTTGATCCAATTGGTAGGAAATGTTGCCAGTAATGATTGAGCCAGTTTTTCTGCTAAGGTTTCAAGCAGATCAAACTGTGTGTTGTGCACAAAGTCTTTTAGGTGCTGGATGATGAGATCATAATCAATCGTTTTAGTTAAATCGTCTTGCTCAGCCGCTTTTGCGGCGGATATGGCATAAGTGAGATCGATGAAAAGTGGCTGGGGGGTTTCTTTCTCCGATGGATATACACCAATCAAAGTTTTGAGTTGAATGCCTTTTAGTTCGATAATATCCATGACTTTACTCAGCTTTTGTTGTTATAGTAATGTTTGAAAAATGACCTATCTAGCGCAATTATAAACTTGCCCAGCTGAGAGCACAACGCAGTAAACGATTAAACCGAGGACTAAAGAGACCCTATTATGTATATTTTACAACTACTTTTTTTATTGGCCTTGGGAAGCTATCTTCTTGCTTCGATATCTTCTGCGATTGTTGTCTGTAAGCTTTATAAGTTACCTGATCCTAGAAGCCAAGGTTCTGGCAACCCTGGCACCACAAATGTTTTGCGTTTGGGGGGTAAAGTGCCAGCCGCAATTACATTATTAGGCGACGCATTAAAAGGGCTTTTGCCTGTACTCATCGCACAATTCTTATTTAAAGATATATTGATTAGTAGTGGAATTTATTTGATCGCGTTCCTAGGGCACGTTTTTCCTATCTATTATGGATTTAAGGGTGGCAAAGGTATTGCAACCGCACTAGGTGGCTTGTTTGGTTTATCATGGATATTGGGGCTGGGATTTGTCTCTATATGGATATTAATAGCTGTAATATTTCGCTACTCTTCTTTAGCGGCATTAGTGGCGATTAGTTTTAGTCCAATCTTGGGCGGTATTATTTTATCATTTCATGTGATTGGCGCATTAGTTATTGTGGCTGGTATCGCTATTTACCGACACAAGGAAAACATACAACGCTTATTGACAGGGAAAGAAAGTAAAATCGGCACTAAAAATAAATCACAATAATGTTGATTCATCTAACCGCTAACAAAATACTAAATATCAGACAAACTATCTAAAGGCCATCTAGGACGAACCTGAATGGAATAATCTGATATTTCACCCCGTTCTAGTCTGAGTGCCCCAGCATGGGCTATCATGGCGCCATTGTCTGTACAGTATTTTAGTGGCGGGAAGAATACGGCAAAATCTTTATCATGCCCCAATTGAGTCAAATCACGTCGTAGTGTGAGATTGGCTGCGACACCGCCTGATACGACCAAGCGATTATAGCCTGTTTGTGCCATAGCACGACCGACTTTGGTGACTAATATCTCGCTCACAGTTTCTTCAAATTGCGCGGCAATATCACAAATAGTTTGTTCGTCTAATGTGCTTTCTTGAATGAGCTTGGCAACATGGGTTTTTAAGCCACTAAAGCTAAAATTAAGATCGGGTCTTTTGAGCAGAGGTCTAGGAAAACAAAACCGCTTGGGATCACCATTCTCAGCTTTTTGGGCTAAAACAGGACCGCCGGGGTAAGGTAATCCCATGAGCTTGGCTGTTTTATCAAATGCTTCCCCGACCGCATCATCTAAGCTTTCGCCTAAAATTTCGTACTGACCTAAACCCTCGACTGCGATTAATTGGGTGTGACCACCAGAAACCAGTAAGGCCAAAAAAGGGAAAGTGGGCGCGGTTTCTGCTAGCATGGCTGCCAATAGATGGCCTTCTAAATGATGGATGCCGATTGCCGGCACGTTCCAAGCCAAGCGTAATCCCTGAGCCACAGTGGCTCCCACCATTAATGCCCCTGCAAGCCCCGGGCCTTGAGTAAAAGCAATACCATCAATCTGGTCAGCTGAAAGCTCACATTTTGTTAGCAAGGCATCAATCAAAGGTAGTACTTTTTGTATATGATCCCTAGAGGCCAATTCTGGTACGACACCGCCGTACTTTCTGTGCGTCAGCTGGCTATATATTAGGTCGCCTAACAAACCTTGCTGGGTATCATATATTGCGACGCCTGTGTCGTCACATGAGCTTTCTATGCCAAGAACTTTCATTTTTCGATAAACCAAGTTACCCGAAGGGCTAAAAATTTGATTTTAGGGTAAGACAGCATACCAAAAAATGCTCTTAGGCCAAAAGATATCTGAATTTAAGCCATAAAAATGTCAAAATTTGAGTTTTAAACTTAACCTTTAAACGCGAACAGTGTAAAATTGCCAGCCTGATAGTGGACGAAACTATTAGTTAGACTCATAGGTTTGCACCACGTGGGTTTGTTGGCCGACAAAATAACGGCTCCGAATTATTTTAAATAACTAAACAATGAGGTATGGGTTCAATGCCTGGAATTAAAGTGCGGGATAATGAAGGATTTGATTCAGCGATACGTCGTTTTAAGCGCGTAGTTGAAAAATCTGGCATTCTATCTGAAATGCGTCGTAGAGAGTTTCATGAAACACCTTCAATGAAACGCAAACGTGCAACAGCTGCTGCTGTTAAGCGCTTCCGTAAGAAAGTAATGCGAGACACCAAAATGTCTAAAGAGCAATTGGTTAGAGGTCGTCGCCTGCATGGTCAGGATAACGATGCGAACGATAATGCTGACAGCACGCATTAAGCTAAGTAGCGACTCTCTTTAATCTGAATATCATTAGGCGGGAAGCATGTCTGAGCAATCAATAAAAAAACAACTCCAAGATGCTGTGAAGGCCTCCATGCGTGCGAAAGAAAAAGACAGACTTATTGTCTTGCGCATGATCTTGGCTGAATTCAAGCAAGTTGAAATTGACAGACGTATTGAGCTAGATCACACAGAAGAGCTTACTATATTAGACATGATGGAAAAGCAACGCAAAGATTCCATGATGCAATTTGAGCAAGCCAATCGTCCTGAGCTCGTTGAAAAAGAGCTGTACGAAATCGGTGTGATTAAAGAGTTCAAACCGCCTGCGATGACAGATGCAGAAGTAAAGGCTGAAATTGATTCCGCGATAGCGGAAGTCGGTGCTTCTAGCATTAAAGATATGGGTAAGGTCATGGCTATATTAAAGCCCAAGCTTCAAGGCAGAGCTGATATGGGTGTTGTTAGTAAAAAAATAAAAAGTCAGTTGGCTTGAGCTTAAAATAGCGTCTCAAAATAGTACATAAAGCCTTGTTCCTAGACAATGGCCATGGTTCAAAGATTATGTCATCAAATCAACAGGGGCTTATTGGAGAGGATTTTATCCGCTCTTTGCTCGAAAAAACTGATTTAGTTCACTTAATACAGCAAAGTGTCCCATTGAAGAAAGCAGGCGCAAATTATGTGGCCTGTTGTCCTTTTCACTCGGAGAAGTCCCCGTCATTTACGGTGAGTCCGGTAAAGCAGTTTTTTCACTGCTTTGGCTGTGGTGCTAATGGTGATGCTATTAGCTTTATACGTAAGCATCAAGGCTTAGATTTTATTGAGGCCATTGAATTGCTTGCAGGCGCAGCGGGTTTACCATTGCCCCAACAGCAAAGACGTCCCAACTATCAAAGTGAACAGTTAAAACCCTATTCTCAGGTTTTAGCGGATGTTTCTCAGTATTATCAGCAAGCATTAAAGCAACACCCGGATAAGACAAAGCCAGTAGATTACTTAAAAAGCCGGGGCATTACGGGCATTACGGCGAAGACATTTGGCATTGGGTTTGCGCCAACGCAATGGGATAACTTGGTGTATTACTGGCGTGACAAACCTGAGCAGCAAGAAAAATTAGAACGTTTAGGCTTGGTTATAAAGCACGCAAAGGGTCATTTTTTCGATCGTTTTAGAAACCGGATCATGTTTCCTATTCGTACGCGCAAAGGTGAAGTCATTGGGTTTGGTGGGCGCGTCATTGATAGTCAAGATACACCTAAGTACATGAACTCCCCAGAAAGCGTGGTATTTAAAAAAGGCCAGCAGCTTTATGGTATTTATGAGGCGCTAGCCCGAAGAACAGAGTGGGATACCGCGATCTGTGTGGAAGGTTATTTAGACGTCATTGGTTTATATCAGCATGGTGTTTACGGTGCATTTGCAACCATGGGGACCGCTTTTACGGAGTCCCATATTAGGCAGCTGTTTAAGCTGGCAAACAAAATTGTGTTCTGTTTCGATGGTGATAAGGCAGGACGTAATGCCGCTTGGAAGGCATTAGAGACTATTTTCCCTGTGTATCAGGCGCAAAAGCAAATAAAGTTTTTGTTTTTACCAGATAGCGAGGATCCAGACTCATATATTAAGTCACATGGTAAACAGAAATTTTGGAGCTTATTGAGTCAGAGTTTGTCATTTTCAGAGTACTTTTTTTCGGAATTATGCCAACGCCACCCACCGAGTAACGTTGAGAATAGAGCACAGTTAATTACCGTTGGAAAACAATATATTGCTCAGTTGCCTGATGAAACGTACAAGCAGCTAATGGATGAGGCGCTGGCGCAGTTGACCACGACATCACAGCAGGTGATAAAGCAGCCGTATAATAAGCGGCCGTATTCAAAGCAAGGGCAAGGGCGATTTAGCCAAAAATATTTTCAGAATAATAATACCAAGGGCAAAGGCACACCGCCTCCAGCACCCTTGGGGCCTGCTTATATTGCCAGTGCTTTGTTGATTTTACAGCCAGATTTGGGGTTGGACTTGAAGTTTCAACCTATGTGGGAACACTATAATATTCCTGGTTTGAGTTTATTACAGACTGTACTCAGTCACTTAGCATCGCATTCTCATCAAGAAGCAGAGGCGGTAATAAGCATGTTAATGGATAGGGGGTTTACACGTAACCTGGTCCAGCCGTGTTTAGATAAAGCCATGCTGATTCCTGAAAAAGGGCGAAAAGAGGAGCTAATGGGTGCTTTAGAGCGAATCATGGTGATAGGTCAGGAGCAAATAATAGAAAATTTGTTAAAAAATGCACAAAAGAGGGAACTTACGCTGGAAGAAAAAAACTGTTTAAAAAATTTTTTACAGTCTAGGGAATCTTCTGGTTAAAATTGACTCTAAACAGTAGAGTGCGAATATACAGGATCCTAATGGTTTATTTAGCAGACTTAAGTTGCTGGTAAAAAGGTTCAAATAAAGATAAGATCGGCGGTTACCTCTCGTAACGTCCGTGGATCATATGGTTGCACGTAGTAAATCAAGTTGAAGGTGAATGCTTTTATGAATTATGTCGATAACGACGAGTCTCAGGCCACGCAATTCCAAGAGTTAATTGCGGCAGGTAAAGAAAAGGGGTATTTAACATACGCTGAGATCAGTGATTTATTACCCTACCATATTGTCGATCCTGAGCAAGTGGAAGAAATTATCAATATCATGACCGATATGGGAATTTCTGTTTACGAGACAGCCCCAGATGAAGGGTCTTTAACAGTCGCTGAGAATTATTCAGCTAGAGAAGCTGCTGAGGCATTAGCTTTCTCTACCGACAATGAATTTGGTCGTACCACTGACCCTGTCCGTATGTATATGAGAGAAATGGGCACAGTTGAGCTTTTGACACGTCAAGGCGAAATTGTCATTGCCAAGCGTATTGAGGCCGGCTTAAAGCAGGTGTTATCTGTTTTAGCTACCTATCCTCTTAATGTGAAATTTGTACTAGATTGTCATACTCGGATATTAGAAGGCGAGATGCGATTAAGCGACTTGATCGCTGGCTTCGTAGAAGATCACTTAAATGAAGATCAAATTATCTCACTTGAGAAAACTGACGAGATTGTGGACGCAATCGAAGATGGGGAACTGAAGACGGATGCTGTTGACGTCAGTGTTGGGGATGGCACAGACGAAGAGGTTGAAACTGGCCCCGATCCAGAGCTTGCAAAAGCCTATATGGAAAAAGTGCGAGAAATTTACCTTAGAGTGGTTCAAGCCGAGCAAGACTTAGGTTTAGCGCATCCAGACGTGCATGCACTATACAAAGAGATGGGTGAAATCCTTTCTGTATTTAAATTCATTCCTAAGATATTCGAAGAGCTTGTCGGCAGAATGCGCAAACTATTTGAAAGTGTGCGTAAAGAAGAGCGCGGTATTATGGCAACGTGTGTGCACAGAGCCAAAATGCCCAGACAGTTGTTTGTGGCTAAATTCCCAGGGCATGAGATAGATTTAGAGTGGGCTGCTAAGCATTTGAAAGGCAACGGTACAAATGACGCCAAAATAGCCGAGTGTATTGAGCAGGTAAAGCTCCATCAAGAAAAGCTCATCGTTATTCAGAAAACCACCAATCGTTCCATCAAAGCGATTAAAGATTTACACCGTAAAATGTCGATTGGGGAAGCCAAAGCAAGACGCGCCAAGAAAGAAATGGTGGAAGCCAACTTGCGTTTGGTTATCTCTATTGCGAAAAAATATACCAACCGTGGTTTACAGTTCTTAGACTTAATCCAAGAGGGTAATATTGGCTTGATGAAGGCCGTTGATAAGTTTGAATACAGAAGAGGTTATAAGTTCTCAACCTATGCAACTTGGTGGATTCGTCAGGCAATCACCCGTTCTATTGCGGATCAGGCGAGAACCATTCGTATCCCAGTTCATATGATTGAAACTATCAACAAATTAAATCGTATTGCCAGACAAATGTTACAAGAAATGGGACGTGAGCCTACGCCTGAAGAGTTAGGCAAACGTATGGGCATGCCAGAAGAAAAAATTCGTAAAGTCCTTAAGATTGCGAAAGAGCCTATCTCTATGGAAACACCTATTGGTGACGATGAAGATTCTCACTTGGGTGATTTCATTGAAGACACGGTTATCTCCAGTCCATCAGACTCAGCGACTGCTTCAGGCTTAGAAGAAGCCACGAAACGTATCTTGGGTAGTTTGACAGCCAGAGAAGCCAAAGTTTTACGTATGCGCTTTGGTATCGATATGAACACCGATCATACCCTAGAAGAAGTCGGCAAACAGTTCGATGTGACGCGTGAACGTATTCGTCAGATAGAGGCAAAAGCCCTGCGCAAGCTAAGACAGCCAAGCAGGTCTGATGACTTAAAATCATTCCTATTAGAAGATGAGGATGAAAAGCGCTAATCGTAGTGACTTTTCTCTTCATTCGCGCTATTATTTCAATCCTTCTCAGTGACTATAAGTTTTTATAGTCACTTGGGGGCCTGTAGCTCAGTTGGTTAGAGCAGGGGACTCATAATCCCTTGGTCCGAGGTTCGAGTCCTCGCAGGCCCACCATTTTTTCCGCAATCAAATCAACAGGATGCAGAAGGTCTAACAAAGGTCTTCATCCAGTTCAAAATTCCATGTAGACACTGTGTAGACAGATTGCCAGCTAACAATTACCCAAAGTGCATTTTAATTTCACATGGCCTAAACTTAATTTATGGCTGTTTCCTCTTGTTTAAGTGCGTATGCGCGTTTTTAAGGCTTTACTATGGATTTACATTTTGGGGCTGCTGTAGCAACTATAGTTGGAACGTTGCTGGCTGTATTCTTTGCGATAAAGAAACTTATCTCATGGTTTCACCAGCGGAATATTTATAGAGTAGAAGATACAGAGGTTACCCTGAGTTGGTTGGAGCAAACGCCTTTAAAGCAAAAATGGGAAGAACAGGGTTATAAACTTTCATGGCCACTTTTGAAGGAGCTCGAAATTAAGGGTCTCCACCAACAACGGGGGCACTCACGTCATGAACACAACACTCTAACCC
>CAXBML010000034.1:0-32612 GCA_963976875.1 uncultured Coxiellaceae bacterium | reverse complement strand
AGTGCACTGAGTGCACACTGTTGGTAGAGACTAAATAAGTGGCTGAATGCATCTTTATGAAACTGATTCCTGAGTGCCTTCGGTGTTCGCTTTTGGTAATGTCTAAATAGTGCACTGAGTGCACACTTTGGGTAGAGACCAAAGAGGGGATTGAGTGCATATTTATATGACTGATACCGGAGAAGCTCTGATCGTACTTTTTAGGTAGTGCTTAAAAAGTGCACTGAGTGCACACTTTCGGGCAGTGACCAAAGATGGGGTTGAACGCATATTTATGTGACTGATTCCGGAAGGGCTTTGAGCGAGAACTTTTGATAGTGTCTAAATAGTGCACTGAGTGCACACTTTTGCCACAGACTAAGAAGTGCTTTAAATGTAATAATGTGTGACAAATTACGGAAAAGTCCTAAGCGAAGGCTTTGGCTAGAGCCTAAAAAATGTACAGTCAAAAATCCACTTTGTTTCGATATCAAATGTTAAGCTGAACCTTGTTTTAGGCTCGTGCGGACATCTACTCGTTGTCTAGTTTCGGCATCAAGACGCTAATCTGACTTTTGCTCGGGTACGTGTTTATTGTAGACCCCTAATTTTTTTGAAGTCGAAGCAATGGGGGATAATTCTTAAATTGTCTTATACCTGGATGTAGAGGAAACAAAGTAGGGAAGGGTATAGACTTGTGCAGCGCACCACCTTCTCCTACCTTTATACCAGTTAAAAGAATATGGCGTAATTGGTTAGCTAGGCTAGGTGTACTGAGTGTCTATTTTCTCTTTTAGTTTCAAAAGGGTTGCAATAGTGCCTTTAGACCACCTGTTATATTTTGCCCGCTTAATGGCGTTGAATTTAGTAATTTCAGCCTGCTTAATGCGCTCATCAGACAGTCTAAATATGTTCGCAAACTCTTCAAGCTCCTCCGGGCTGCTATGAAATTCTTCTGATTTGGACAAAGAGCTCTCCTTATGGGGAAAATTAAAATACAGGCGGAATTGTACTGAACTGCTTGAGAAAAGTCGTCCCTAGACAGCTTTTAATGTTCATCTTAAAGATGTTTTTGTTAGCTTTGTATATATTGTGTATCTCAAAATAATATATCTATATTGTTTTACGACAAACAATTGTTGACTTCTACGCTGCGATTGATAATAATTCGACTGAAATTTAGCAGGTGCAAACAAAATGAATAAAATAAAAATTATTAGCGTTGTAATGAGGCTTATATCAAGGACATCAACTTGGCTGGTTCCCTTAGTGGTCATTTTATATTGGACATTCTTTGAGTTTTTTATCTCAAAGGGCTTTTCTCAGTTCGTACTTTTTTATGATAGGTTGACCATCACACCTTATTCAAAGTTTTTGGCTATATTGGTATCCATGATCCCTGTTGCAATCTTCTTATCTATTACCCACAAGCTTGATCGATTGTTTGATAACTACGCGAAAGGGATTTTGTTTAGTGTACAAAATGTAATTATTTATAAAAAACTAGGATTTTCTTTGGTTCTTGCCGCGATTGGTAATACAGCTTACGGTGCCTTATTAAGCACTGTTGTGAGCTTCCAAGGTAAAAGTTTTTTAACAATCGATTTTGGTGTAAATGAGATTATCTATATTTTAATAGGGTTCTTAATATATTTCATATCTGGTGTGATGCTAGAGGGGTATAAAATATCTGATGAATTAGAACAAACTGTTTAGGCTTTGGTGAATGACAATAAAAATAAATCTAGATTTGATGTTGGTAAAACAGAAGATGACTGTGAGAGATCTAGCGGGGCTGGTTGGTATAACAGAGGCAAATCTTTCAAAGCTGAAACATGAGCATATAAAAGCAATTCGAATTCAAACATTAAATTTAATATGCAAGCATCTTAAGTGCCAGCCAGCTGATTTGTTAGAGTATATAGATGATTAAAAAGCGCTTTCAAATTGTATTTGCACTTTTATTTACTGTGAATTTCAGGCTAAATGTGCGTTGTGACTTTTAAGACAAGGTGAAAGGGCAGTGTTAACTAACTCTGCAAGCCTTAGTTTGGATTGATTTGACATGGATAAAATCATTTTAAGGAGTATTTTATGATTTATTGCCTGACTAGGGTGAGCCAATGATCCTCATAAACAATCAAACAAAGTTTCTTTCCGCTTGTGGTCTAGGGGTATTCTTAGAATTCTTCGATTTTGCCCTATATGCAGCTTTATCAACGATAATAGCCAGCCGGTTTTTCCCCAGTTTTGATGATTCTTCTGCGCTTTTATTAAGTTGGGGTGTTTTTGCATGTAGCTTTATCGCCAGGCCCATAGGTTCGGTTTTATTTGGGCATATTTCAGATAGGCTTGGAATCAAGCGATCTTTGACAATCTCAATGGTTCTTATGAGTTTTTCGACAGCTAGTGTAGGACTAATCCCGAGCTACAATGAGATTGGCATTCTAGCGCCGTTGCTTTTGATTTTTGCTCGGGTCGTCCAAGGCGTAGCAATCGCGCCAGAGTATACTGCCTCCTCAGTTTATATGAGCCTAGGGAAAAATAATGATCGCATAGGTTTTGCTGGCAGTTTAACTGTGGTTGCGGCAGGTCTTGGATTGTGGGCCGGGGGATTGATTATGTCCAAGTTATCGAATGGCTATACAGTTGAGACCCTACCTGAGATGCGGTGGAGGCTGGTCTTTATACTCAGCGGTCTGCTGGTTGGTGGGTTTACCATATTTTTGAGGAGAAGCATGGATAACCGATCTCCTCAAACCTTGGAAAAATACCCGCTAATGGGGTTGAGAAATAGTAAAAAAGTTTTTGCTTGCTGTACGATCCTTTCTGGGTTTATTGGCCTTTCTTCATACATGATATTTGGATTCATATCATCTTTTCTGCAATCGTATAGGGGAGTTGGGCTATATGAGTCATTATCTGTAACAACAGCTTGTACTATTTTAGCAGTTATTGCTGCCCCAATTTCTGGTTATTTGTCTGATAAATTTAGTGCCGTATTGCTGCTAAAAATTTCGCTTATTTCAACGCTGGTTTGTAGTGTAACTTTTTTTCAAATGATCTCTTACGGAGATATGTGGGTAGTGATTTTTGCTATATCACTCATGTCAATATTTACAGGCATGTTCTCTGGGGCATTCCCAGCTTTTCTATCAACAGCATTTCCCGCATCTTTTAGGGCAACAGGCTCATCATTATCACACAGTCTTGGTATTTCTTTATTTGGTGGAACAGGGCCTCTAGTAATGAGTCTTTTATATAAAAAATTTGAAAACCCAGTTCTTCCTGCTTATTACTTATGTTTGTTTGCAGGGCTGGCTTTAATTTCTATTGTTATTTTAGTGAAGCCACAGAAGGTTGATTTTACAGCACCTTCAAATATAGCTTTTGACAAAGTGTAAGCTGAGACATTAATGATTGTGAATTCAGAGGAGCCATTAGCAACTATTGGTTGCTTAGGTTTAATTCAAAGGCGGCTCGAGGAAAACTATCTTGCCCCATATATGCTGTTTCTTTTTGAAGATTTGATCTCTGGGAAACGAATTCACTATTGCACGCATGAAGCATGGTCATTTAACTATGTAAGGTTTGGATTAATTGAGGATTGTCCACTTTATGGGTTAGGAAAATCCATGTTAAAAAAAAATCGCTCTTGCTCTGTTATATTGCCGTGGTGGCTAGTGGAAAGTCAGAGCAAAGAGCAAAACGAAGTCGTTGGCGCAAGGCACGAGCATGGCATTGGTGACGGGGTATCAATAGCAAAAGAAAGTATTGGGTTTAGGGCGTGCATGGGTATAGCCCCAACACCTAACTGTAAAGACTTTTCTAAGCTTTACCTATCAAACCCCGAGATATTTCGTAGGTGCTTTTCTGATGGTATAACTCTCTCCATTCGTGAGATGTTTAAGAAAAACTGGGTAAGCAAAGAAACAGAGCTAAAACTATTAAAGGGCATGGGTATTTTGCATTGATCCCAACAAATTATTTTAAGCCTTAAGTGGCAGGTTATGCTTTCTAAATATATTTGCAGCGATCAATCATTGAGATAAAGTCTTTAGGTATAGCACGGGGACGTTGGCTACTATAGTCAATAAATGCGAGGGTAATTTCCCCGTGTGCAATGTCTTTTGGCTGGCTGTCACCGGCTTGTACAAGAAATCCTAAAACAAAACTTGCTCTTTTGAGGCACGTTACCCCCATTAAAAACCTTAAGTTGTTACCAAAAAAAGCTTGGTCTAAGAAAGAAACACGAACATCTTTGGTTATTATTCCGATATTATCCTCAGACAGCTCAGGATAATTATTTTCTTTAAAAAATAATGCCCTTGTGTTGCTTAACATGGAAACCAGCCTGGAAAAGTCTAAATGATTCCCATAGTTTATGTCATCTATCCGCACATCTAATTTATTTGAGAAAATATAATTTTCAGGTAGCTCTATTTTACTCACGACTCTTTCCTACTACAATTGCCCTGATTTTCGTCTAACCCAAATTACTTCAGCTATCCAGTTAATGTCTGCATCATGAATGATGGGGCAGATGTGAGAGTTTGGGTTTGTTGAAAATAACGTGGCTTGTCTTGTGTTTTTATTTTTTCCAACTTTCCGCACTAACGTGCCATAGTTGCTAGTTCGTAAAATACAAATTTTGCCATAATAATGTGAGATTTTATTCTTTTTATTATGGATTCCCCCAACGTAATCCCCTAGCTTGATCCAAGGCTCTAGGCTATCATCACTTACTATAAGGGTTGTCGAGTCAGGATTGTTTTTTCTAAAAAAGTCTACCTCACGAAGTATGGCCTCGTCTTCGATCCATGAGTCATGATCCTCTTTTGTAGTTTCCATTTCATTTAAGAGTGTTGGAGGTGAGCCCGCACCTTCTAGGATCCAGTTTGCAGCACAGGATACTCCAGCCTTATCTAGCGCACTTATTAGTTTTTGGGCGCCTTTGGGTGAAATGCCACTGCTGTTTCCTCTGGGGTTCTCCCAAAACCTTAAAGTGTTGGCAGAAATAGAGTATTTTTCTTCAAACTGTTTTCTGTCGCATCCAGACATGCTTCGTGCTAATCGAACCCTTTCATGAGAGCCGGTATTAGGCAAGGTAACCACCATATATTATAAATGAGTATGTCTCGCATTATAAAAGAGGTGAGGCGAACTATCAACAATATCTTTAAGTGATACTGTTCCATTTGGTATCAATGCATGTTAGCATTGCTCTTAAGTTAAAAGAAAGGAATAAAGGCTAAAACAGAAAAAGGTGTTTTGTCATTTTTAATAAGAACGCATTTCAAAAAAAAGACAAGGTCATTAATTTGAATGCACACCAAAATGTTATGAGATTTATTTGTATTGAAATAATCAGCAGATAAATTTAATTCGTGAAGAGGACGCAATGAAGCAGTATGCAAAATCTTGTCGCGCAGTTAGCAAAAAAGGATTGTTCGCCAGATCAATTTCTAGTAAGCTAGTAGTCGTGAATGCAAGGTGCTACCAACACCTCACACTCACTAACCACAATCCAATCTTGATAAGGAGATTAGGTCATGGCTAGAGCCATTTTAATCGATAATTTGTCAGTTATAAACCTCGATCACAATCTTATTTCATCTGCATAGAGATTTTACAAATTTAATTCGTATTTTTATTTGTGGACTTTCTAACTACCATGGAATGGGAGATGCGCTATGCAACCGCATGAAATTATTATTAACAAAAGAAAAAATGGGTATTACGCTGCTTTCAGTGAGCGTGAAATTAAATTTGTATCCCAATATAAAGGCCTAAGTGCTGGCGAAAAGTTAATTTGGATTAATCTTGCTGCTATCACAACATTAGATGCCAACTTATCCTGTATGGCGACACAAAGCCAAATTGCTGAAATGGTTGGCAAAGTGCCCAACACCATTTACAAATCACTTCGTAACTTGGTTGCCAGAGGTTTTCTAAGAACCGAGTTTAACGCGCAAAAAAGAATTAATACCTACTTTTTAATATTGCCAAAAGAAGGGTTAGAGGCCATAGAGGAAGCTCCAAATAGAGGTGAAAAGCGCTCAGTAAAAGATAGCTCTGTAACTTTAGGGGCAGAAAAATATTGGAGAAAAGTAGAAGATAATAAGGGCAACGTAGTACTTTGTGATGAAAAGTTTGGTGATATGCCTGCACCTAGCTCCCTGAAAAATATCAGGGAGGGTATAGGAAAAATATCAGGGGGACCCCCTGAAAAAAATCCTAACCTTAGTATTAATATTATTAACAATAATAAAAAACATAATATTCATAATACCCAGCTTTCCAAGCCCCTTGTGCAAAACGCTAACGCGTTGTTTTTAAAATTTCAGGAAAAAATCAAAGAGGCTAAGAAAACTAACCCAAATATCTCGCTTTGCAAGGCAAATATGTTTGCTCATAGTTGCTTTAACGAGCAAGAGAACGCATTAATTCACCAAGCTATTATCTTGCAAGCCAAAGAGCGTGAGTCAGAGAAAAGCAAAAAAAGGGAGCAATCAGCCACGTTTAAGCAAAAGCTTGAAGCAAGTACGCCAGTTCCCCAAAGCAGAGTTAAAAACATCCAATCAAACCTGGTTGAAATGGTTTATGAGAATGAGCATTTTCTGATTGAGGAAGATGTTAAGAATCAAATTTTAAATAATATTCCGAATCTTTATCGGTCTGGGAAAATCAAAGGAGAAGCAGGGGATAAGCCATTAGCTGCATTGATTAAAGAAATTTTATTTTACGTTGTGAAGGCAGGTAAAACAGCGGCTCAGCCTATATCTCAACTAAAGCGATACTACATTGCTCGAAAAATTTGTCTTAATGGTGGTTGGGAGAGGCCTGCTGGACTAAGTCGTTCAGAAGTGGTTGCTCGAGAGAATAAATGGAATGCAGCCAAGCGAAAAGAGATAGAGACTGCTAGACGGTATGCCGGGATAACTGGATGCGTATAAGGAGATAAGAAGATGGATATTCAAGAAATGCTTAAAGATCTGCTAAACAATGGCTATACGGAGGCGGCTATAGCCAAAGGTGCTGATGTGAGTCAATCTACGATCAGTCGAATTTTAAGGGGGGTTACTCAACCCAAAGCTTCTGTTTTTTTTAAAATTAGTGCCATGGCAAGGAACGAAAAAAGTAGAATTTTATATATAGTGTAAGAGCGACAATGCTTGTTTAGCCGCCGAATGATGTTATTTTTCCGTGCGGCATTCCCCTTCAAATAAAAAAATCTATTTTTAAGCCTGTGGACATGTGGTTGAGAAGTCTGAGAATGAGGTCAAGCGGTGGTAAACGTTTTGCGTTTTCCATGGCTTGTCCACATGGCTCGTAGAGCGCAGACTGCTCTGCAGGACTCATCCACATATCCATAGGTTTTCCCCAATTCATTTTTTCTAGTTTACTTTTTCAGATTCATATTACGATGTTTCTACTTGATTTTGCTATATGCATTTCTGCATACGATAGTTGGGCTTTATGCATTTCTGCATACGTTATTTCTTGATGTGCCTTGCGTCTTACGTGGATAATAAGATATACAAACAACGGAGGTCGTTATGAAATTAAACCCACAGGAATGCATTCGAAAATTATTATTAAGAGGTTTTAGTGAAAAGAAAATAGCTGAAAAAGCTAGGGTTTCCCAATCTACCATTCACAGGATTAAAGTAGGCGACACGGCATATCCTCGAATTGACACTGCAGATAAATTGCAAGAGATTTATGAAAAGCATGGCGACTTAGGGGGGGTGTGACATGAAAAATAAACACCTTTTTTCATTTGTAATGACATCATCTATAGCAATGCTTTTATTCCCAGACTTAGTCATGGCTGGCACATCAGCATTGACTGGTGGTGATAGTATAAACTCCGTGTTGACAAAAATATTAAACATAATGACGGGTAATATTGCAAAAACATTAACTATTATTGCAATAGCAGGAAGTGGTTATTTGGCTTATATTGGTCAAACACCATGGATGAATATGATTAAGATTGCAATTGGTGCGGGTATTATTTTCGGCTCTGCCAATATTGGTGCTTTATTGTATGGTGGCCTGTAATGGAAAAAACACAATTAAATATAACGCCGTTATTTCAGGCTTTAGCAAGACCGCCTATGATGTACGGTGTGACACACTCCTTCATGTTATTAAACGTTGCTTTTAATATGATTCTTTTTATAACCAGTGGCTCTTTTTGGTTTGTTGGACTGTTTGTTTTAACACATTTGGTTGGAAAGGCATGCTGCATGATTGATGCAAATATATTTAATTTAGCCCTTGGTTTTTTTAAAAACTTGTCTAAGTGTCCTCAGAGCGCGCGCTGGGGCGGTAATTGCTATGAGGCTATGTGATTATGTTAAATAAAAAGCCAGTTCTAGATTCACCTGTTAGTCAGAATTTACCTTATTCATATTTTTTATCTGATAATACAATGGTAAATAAAAATGGTGAAATATTTTGCACAATGAAAATTGAAGGCGTTGGGGTTGAGAATTTAACAAGTGACGCTGTAGATAAAGTACATCATGCATTAACCAGAGCATTAACTGACTTGCCTAGTAATATTAGCATTTGGGTCAACGTTATTCGAAGAAAAAAATCAAGCTCTACTCCGCCAGTTATCAATAACTTGCTGAGCCAGCAATTTGCCACAGATTATTATGCAAACCTCGACAAACAAGAATTATTCTCTAATGAGTATTATCTTAGTTTGGTGCTTGCTAACGATAAGAAAAATACATCCTTAGTTAAAATGCCATTTTTTCAGCTATCAGCTGAAACAGCTAAAAAAAACAATTATAGAGACATGCTTAAAAAGACAAAAATATTGCACCAGCAGGCAAATCAAATAATGCTGGGTTTAAAACAATACAACCCAGCGCTATTGGGAGCAAAGCATTGCAAAATGCAAAAATATTCTGAAATCTTAACTTTTCTAGGGGGCATATTAAATTTTGAGGAAAATAACTATTTATTCCCTTGCATTGAAACTGCTCAAGTCATTCCAGAAAACAGGATTTTTATTGGTAAAGACACCATTCACCTAAAAAAGGAATCAAATAACAAGGGTAGGCTCATAGCGGTAAGTAGCATGAAAAAATATAGCTCATTTACTGCTGCGTCTTATTTAAGTCCATTATTAAAGTTGCCTCAAGAGTTAATTATTACTCAAATATTTACTCCAATGGTTAAAGAAGTTGCTAAAGAGCAAATAACCAGGCAACAAAGCAAAATGATACAAGTTCAAGATGATTCCATTAGTCAACTAGAATCTATAAGCGTAGCGCTAGATGATCTTCAATCTGACAGAATTTCTTTTGGGCTGCACAGCGCAATGGTTACAACTATAGCAAATAGCCCCGAACAGTTAGAGTCAAATGTTCAAAATATATTTAAGGCTACTAATAATATTGATATTAAGGTTGTACGCGAAACAATCAATTTAGAGTCGGCTTTTTGGGCACAATTTCCGGGAAATAGCAGCGATATTCAGCGAAAAGCTATGATTTCCTCACATAACTTTGCAGATTTAGTTAGTTTTCATAATGTTAGCCAAGGACATAATGGCAACAACCACCTGGGTAAGCCCGTCATTCAGTTAGAAACGCCAAACTTTGGCTTATTTAATTTTAATTTTCATAGGCTAGGGTCAAAAACAAGCTTATCAGTTGGTCATACTACGTTAATTGGCCCTACTGGAGGGGGTAAAACAACTCTGCTATGTGCGCTAGATTCACAACTTCGCCAATTTGGCGGAAAAAGCTTTATATTAGATTACCGTCAAGGAATGGGGGTATATGTATTAGCATCTGGTGGAGAATATCATTCTTTTGATATGGGTAAGCCAACGGGTATAAACCCTATACCTCAAAAAGATACATCTAAGTCCAGGCAATATTTACAGCAGTTTTTATCAGCGCTTGTAATACGCGGTGAAGAAAATTTAACAGATGAAGATGAGCAAATTATTAATGAGGCTATCGATGGTATTTACAATGTTCCGGTAGAGTCTCGCAATTTATCAACTCTTTGTAGTTTTTTTAATCAGCATTGGAACAGATATCCTCGCATTAAAACTTGGTTAGAAAGAGAGCAGGGCAGTAGGTCTTATCTTTTTGACAATTCACAGGATGTTTTATCATTATCTTCAGATGTTATTGGCTTTGATTTAACTCAAATTATGGAAGATAAAACAGCGCTTCTGCCTGTAATGTTATATTTATTTCACAGAATAGAATCTTCATTAGATGGCAGCTTAACTGCTGTTATTATGGATGAGGGATGGCAGTTTTTAAACCATTCATATTGGGAAAAAGCCATCAGCGCTTGGTTGGCAACTTTCAGAAAAGAAAATGCATTTGTTGTTTTTGCAACTCAAAATCCTCATGAAGTTGCACAATCTCCTTTGTCATATGGATTAATTCAAGGCGCTGCGACCAACCTCTACTTATCTAACTCAGATGCACAAGAATCAGACTATATGGATGCATTCAAGCTAAATGCGCGAGAATTTGAGATTGTAAGCAGCTTAAACCCAGATGAACACTACTTTTTAATTAAGCAGGGTAAAAGTGGTTCAATAGCCAGATGTAATTTGCAGGGGCTAGATAAATATATATCAGTGTTTTCTGGTAATCAGCAGATGTTTAAAGATGTTAATAATTTGATTAAGAACTATGGAAGCTCACCTAATGATTGGTTAAATGTATATTGGAGTAAAGATGAAAAGTAAATTTATTATTCTTTGTACGTTTGGGATGTCAACACTTTCTTGTCAGGCTCATGCGATCCAGATATTTAAAGTAATAGAAGAGGGCTTGCAAAGAGTTGCTCAAGGACAGCTCCAGCAACTAGAAAACAACGTTGGGTTGTTAAAAGATCAGCTTAAACTCGATAAACGAGTTGAGGACATGACAAGACAATCCATGTCTCACTTAAACAAGGTTGCAGATGAACTGTCAGGGCAATATGACATGGGGAAAATATTAAATGGGACAGCTGAACAAGCAAAAAGACGGTGGGGGCCCAAAATAAATGGAGAAAGTGAAAATGATGGATATCAAAGGTTAAGAAATAATCACATATCTCAATTTAACCTTAAGGATGGAGCAGATTTATACAAAAAAAGCTCAATTCAAGAGGTAGCTTATAACCAGAATAAAGGCACACAGGAGAAAGCGATTGTTTCAGCAAATTTTGTTTCTAGCAAAATTAACGACAGTATTAAAGAAATCGAAAAACTAATGGGGGAAATAGATAGGTCACCAAATCAAAAAGCCAGCACTGACTTGAACTCTCGGATACAAGCTCAGGTTGGGTTGGAGATTATAGAGCTAAAAAGAATGCAAGCACTTCAACTAGAAACAATGGGAGTAATGTCACAACAAAATGTTATTGATGAAAATATGAGCGCCCAGTTTAATCGCTGGGCATAAGGGGGATATATGAAAGCTACAACGATAATAATTTGTTTATTTCTTGCGGGATGTGCTGCACCAGGTTTCCAAGAGCAATTAGCACCTTGTGATGCATATAATGAGACGTGCCATAACAGAACAAAGATTAACAACTGGTAGATTATGATGAGCCAAGAGACAATGCTTTTGACGACAATTTTAGATCAAACAGACAAGGTAATTAAAAGTTTTGTCTTTGAAGGCTATTACTCGCTTGTCACCCACTTGGCGCCTGTAGTGATAACGCTTAGTGCACTAATGGTTGCTGGTTTTGGTTTTGCGATTATGCGAGGGATGATTCAAACGCCTATATCTCACGCGATGAATGTTACTTTAAAGTATGCGGTTGTTTTGTATTTGGCAACAAAATGGTCTTTTTTTTCCGAAATGATTTATGTGCTTTTTACAGATGGGCCAAATGAATTAACCGGCGCCATTATGAACAAGGCATCATTTAACTGGACTTTATTTAAATCACATAATGTGAATGGTGCTCTTCAAGAGGGCTTAAATCAGGGGATGGAAAAAGCCGTTGAAATTCTTCGTTTGGGTAGCTGGAAGAATTTCTCACCTTATATCGTTGGCACTCTAGCTGGGCTGGCAATTTTGTTGATATGTGGTTTCTCAATGGGAATGTTAGTTCTTGCAAAAGCTGGATTAGGCGTTTGCTTGGTGTTGGCTCCAATATTTTTATTATGCTTTATGTTTGAAGCGACAAAAGCTATTACAGAAAAATGGATGCAGCATATGATTGGTTTTGCCCTCATGCCAATTGGTATTCATTGTGTCTTGATGTTGATATTAACTTTGATGGATAGCACATTAAATCAATTGTCTTCTGGTGGTCAGGTTACATTTGCCACAGGCGGGGCTTATATACTGTTGAGCATTATTAGCCTCCCATTGTTGTTGCAAGTAAAAGGTCTTATTGCAAGCATTTCAAGTGGGTTTTCATTTAGCACAATGGGTGCTGTAGGAAGTAGTTTGCATTATGGTGGTAAATTTGCAGGCGGCGCAAAGCAAGTATATGGCGGAGCTGTTCGAGCAGGGGAAAGAGTCGGTGGGGCGGCCAAAGGGGCAGCTAGTGGAATATTAAGTCAATTAAGAAGGGTGGGGTAATATGGAAAAGGAATATTTTAGAAAAGGACATGATTGGTACAGCGAGAAGTACCTAAGTTCGCAAGTTCAAGCAAAAAGATGGATGTTGGCTTTTACTGTGCAGGCGATTTTGTCTATAAGCCTATGCATTTGCATTGGCTTAATGTTACCACTTAAAACTATGGTGCCATTTCCTATTCTAGTCAACGATAATAATCAGTTGGTGAAGGCACTACATCCTAAAAGTGATTATTTGCCAATAAATGAAGCTATGGTTCAAAACGATGTAGTGCGCTATATCAGAAATCGTGAAGGTTATAATGCCCACACTTTAAATTATCAATACAGGCAAGTTGCACATTCAACAGCTGAAAATATATTTTCAGACTTTGAGAAAACACAATCTCCCCAAAACCCAGAAAGTCCAGTAAATCTTTTAGGTATTGAAGGTGCAAGGGACATAAAAGTTCTTGATGTTATATTTTTAGATAATAATGAGGCCGAAACAAACCATCGGTATAAGGCCTTAGCTTCAAATGTGGTTCAGGTGGATTTTAGTAGTGTAACTAAAACCCCGGGGGAAAATAAAAACGAAAATTGGGTTGCAACTATTAGCTTTGAATATCAGGGAATTCAAAAAGATGAGTTACTAGCCTGGGAGAATTGGAATGGATTTGTTGTTACAAGCTATAGAGTACACCCAAGATTAACTTAAAGGAAAAAGCAATGAAAAAAATTATTGTGTTTATTTGCGCTCTGCTGTTTGTAAATGTTTGTTGTGCTGAAAAAAGCCCCAAATCTTTGGCCATAGATCCGCGCATAAAGGTTGTGAACTTTGATGAGAATAATGTTGTAAAAGTAATTGGACATGACTTGATTCAAACGAGCATTCAATTTCACCCAAATGAGAGCATTTTAGATGTTTCTTCAGGGGATAGCCTTGCTTGGCAATGGAACATAGCTACCGGGCGAAACAACATATTGCTTATCAAGCCAATGCTTCAAGACTCTGATACAAACATGAAAGTTATAACGAATAAGCGTATATATGAGTTTAGGTTGGTGTCTTCAGCTTATTATGATAATCCAAATGATGTGACATATCGGTTAAGCTTTAGATATCCGGAAGAAGAAAGAGCAAAAAATCAAAAAAAGCTTTTAGCTCAAGCTAAAACAGCGGAATTTTCTCAAACTACAAATAATAACAAGCGATGGAATTATTACTATAGCTTTGCTGGTAATAAACGGTTAGCACCCGTTCAAGCTTTTGACGATGATAAAGGCTTCACTTACTTCCAGTTTCCCGAAGGCGCCTCTATACCTGCCATTTATGCTGTAGATGCTAATAGAAAAGAGCAGCTAGTAAACTACCGTATAAAAGAGCCCTATGTCGTTGTTGAAAAAATATCAGGTCAGTTCACTTTAAGAGACGGTGATTTGGTTGCCACGGTTATTAATGAAAAATTTGTTACAAAGGCAAAAGCATGAGTAATAAAGAAAATACAATGGCGTTAGAAGGTCACCATCAGACTAAAAAGTGGGTAGGCTTAATATTGCTAGCTGTTTTAGGGCTGTTTGTTATGTTTATATTTAAACCCACAGAATCAAAAGCAAAGTCTGCGCCTAAAACAGATTGGGGTGTCCAAAGGGCTGTTTATAACCCTAGAAACCCTCCTGCAACACCTGCGAAAGTTGAAAGGAAGGAAAAACCTCAAGAAAGCTTTGTTGCAGAGGTGATTCAGCAAGAACAGCTTGATGTCAGAGCAATCGAGCGTGAAAAAATTCTGATGGAAAGACGACAAGCTCCAATCGCGGTATATCAAGCGTCAGGTCAGGTTTATCAAGAGAGTCTTGCTCGGGCCGAACAAACACATGGTCAATCTTTACAGGTTGTCGCAAATCAAATTGAGCACTTAGATTATACCATTATCCAAGGCAAGCTTATTTCAGGAATATTAGAGTCCGCTGTAAATTCAGATCTGCCAGGTATGATCCGTGCTGTCGTTAAAGATAATGTATATGCAGAAAAAGGGGATAGAGTTTTAATCCCAAAGGGCGCAAGGCTAATAGGGAATTATCAATCAGATCTTGATGCTGGGCAATCTAGAGTCTTTATTATTTGGCAACGCTTGATTAGACCTGATGGCATTGAGGTCATGCTAGATTCACCTGGAACAAATAACTTGGGTCAATCGGGCATATCTGGTGTCGTAAATAACCACTTTATGGCGAGATTTGGCGAAGCGGCACTATTAACAATGATTTCAGCAGGCTCTGCTAACATTAACGTCAGTAAGACAGATGAATTTAACTCTAAGTCAGCTTATAGAAACGCTGTCAGCGAGTCATTTGCCAACAGTGCCAGTGAGTCTTTAAACCGTACTCAAGGCTTGAGTCCAACGGTTCATATAAACCAAGGTTCTCCTATCAAGGTTTTTGTCGCTAAAGACTTAAACTTTCACTCAGCGTTAACCAGGGAGGATGCATGAATACATTTAGCACGGATGCTTTAGTTGCGCATTTGAAACCCATTCAGCCTTATTTAGATAGTGTTGATATATCTGAAATATTAGTTAATCGCCCACAAGAAATTTTCATTGAGAGAAAAGGGCAATTTGAACAGGTTAGCATTGAGGCTTTAAACTATCAGCATTTAAATAGGCTAGGAACCTTAATCGCAAATTATAACCAAAAGCCATTTGACAGCGAAAGCCCCAGGTTATCTGGGATTTTGCCACAAGGCGCTAGAGTTCAAATGATCAAGTCACCCATATTAGAAAAAGGGAAATTTGCGCTCTCAATTCGAAAGCAGGTCATAGCAGATCTAACCTTAGATGATTTCGGTGATGATTTTTATCATGATGTAAAATTAACTTTTAATGCAAATAATAAGCTTGCGGACAAGACTGTAAAATCCGACGGATATTCGAAAGCTTGTGACGTAAAAAACACACTAAAAGAAGCAATTATAAAGCGAAAGACAATAATTGTATCAGGTGGGACCAGCACAGGTAAAACCACATTTCTTAATGCTTGCTTAAAAGAAATTAATAAAAATGAGCGGCTCATCGTGCTGGAAGACACACGTGAAATATTTATTAAACAGCCAAATTATTTATGCCTTTTAGCAGGTAATAAAGGAGACTCCAATCAAGAACAAGATATGATTGAAAATTTAAAGGCAAGTTTAAGGTTAAGGCCGGATAGAATTTTATTGGGTGAGCTAAGAGGTGGCGAGGCAGCAACATTTTTAGAGGCAGCCAGCACAGGTCATGAAGGCAGCTTTACCACTATTCACGCATCTACCCCTACATTGGCTTTAGAAAGGCTGTGTATGCTGGCTGAAAGAGGCGGGCTTAGACAACAAAATCGTGAAGAGTTACGAGAATATATTGCGACAATTGTGGATGTCATTGTTCAGTTAAAGCGTAGTCCCGATGGCAAAAGAAACATTAGTGAAATATTAAGGCTGAGCGTGTAGGTATGTTATCTATCTTGCACAAAATGGACGAAACAGTAAAAGAAATACTCAATTACGTTGTAGTTGATATAGTCGCATTTTTGATTTTAATCACACTTAGCAGCGCTTTATTTTATGATTTGTTAGGGGTTGATATTACCCATGCTCGTCCATGGACATTATATCAATTCTTATTTGTATCAATGGGGACAAAAACCACTATATATTGGGTTGTTTGTACTTTAGTTCCAATTCTAGGTGTAAGCTTTTTAGTTATTCCTCAGGTAAAGATAGTATGTTCAAGAGCAGGCAATAATGCCAGGTGGATGAACCTTACAGATGCGAAAAAATCCAAGCTGTTTGATGAAGGTGGCATCATATTGGGGAAAAAATGGGGAAGATATCTACGTGTTGCAGGATGGGAGCACGTTATTTGTTTTGCCCCAAGTGGGACAGGTAAAACTGTTTCAATGACCATACCTAATTTACTTTCTTGGGACGGATCTTGTGTTTGCACGGATATCAAGCTGGAGCTTTTCAAAAAAACATCAAAATTTAGAGAAAGTTGCGGAATTAAAAGTTACCTATGGAATCCTGGTGCTCAGGATTTTAAAACACATTGCTACAATCCCTTAGACATGGTTGGAAATAATAAATTTACTCGGGTTGACGAGCTGCATAAAATTGCAAACATCCTCATCCCCGATAATGGAAAAGAAGCCTCCATTTGGGTAAATGCGCCTAGAAGCTTGTTTATTGGTATAGCGCTATTTGTTTTAGATGACAAGGACAAACCTAACACCATTGGTGAGATTTTAAGAACTATTAAAGGGGATGACAATTTTGATTGCTATATTGAAGAAGCTCTAAAAACTGAAGAATTAGATCCCATATGTAGAATGAATTTAAACTCCTATCTCTCAATGCCTGGGGTAACGCGTGGAGGCGTTAAAGCAGGACTAGAATCTAGCCTTTGTTTATTTGAAAACCCAATCATTGACGCAGCCACCAGCAAGTCTGATTTTAATATTAAAAATCTAAGAAAAGAGAAAATGACGATTTATGTTGGGGTGACAAACGACAACATAGAGAGACTCGCTCCTTTATTAAATATGTTTTTTCAGCAAGTCATGGACGTCATGACTAGAAAAGAACCCAATTTAACTAATGAGCCGTATGGGGTACTGTTTTTGCTAGATGAATTTACTGCCCTTAGACGAATGGAGCTATTTAAGCTAAATATTGGTTTGCTACGCTCATATAGAATCCGCCTACTGATAATTATCCAAGACATTACTCAACTTTATGACACTTATGGACATAACGGTGGGAAGGCTTTTTTAAATCTCAAAGTAAGAGTTGCACTCACCCAAACAAGTCCAGAAGACGCCGAATATATTTCAAAAATATTAGGCAAAAAATCTGTTTCGAACATTTCAAAATCTATTAGAAGTTCTGGAATTGGACAAAATGATACCAGCCATTCAATTTCTTCGCCTCAAAGAGCATTGATGCTGGGTCAAGAAATCATGAAACTACCAGAACAGAAAAACATAATCATGATTCAGGGTTTGAGCCCGATTAGTGCCAATAAGGTGCTTTGGTATAAGGATTCGAACTTTAAAAATAAGGATTTAGGGGCAATTGAGTTGCCAGTATTAAAGGTATGCTTACCTGAGATTAATCATAAGGTTGATTAAGTGAAAAGCATCATTTAAATACAAGGATTTTGGTAAAATAAGAGTTAGATAAAAGGTAGTAACATATGTCGTCAAACTTATATAATATAAAGCAAAAACTTAAAAAAATATTTCTAGCGTGGCAATACCAAAGCCTAAACACATCAGAAATAGACCAATACCATGAATCAATCATGTCAGCTCAGCCACAAGAGTCAGATTGTAACAAAAGCCTAAAAAACCAATTCAACAATCCAAATTTTTGGAGTGTATTAAAAGAGGGCAGTGGGTTTTCAAATGATGTAGAGCAATTAGAGACTCAGTGGCAAGCTGTTAAGGAATTTGCTGATTTTAACGCACAAGAACTAATGAGTTTAAAGCGTCGTGTCTTTGATTATTATGATGTGGTAATTACAAGAGCTTTGGAGGAGTTAGAAAGTGACCTAAAGCGATATGAGCTAAATGGTATTTGGCGGCCTAGGTGGATACTTGAGCTGCACAAAGAAAAGATTGCCCAGCTACAAGAAAAAACTAAAGTCTTTGACGCTTATGAAAAGAAGTTACAAAGCACTTTAGCTATAAAGTCCACTATGCATACCTCCTTGGGAACACAAAAGCATGTTGATGATATCTATTTGTATTTTGTAAAACAACTCAATCAGCTCAACCTGCTAAAAATACCTCTCTTAGCGCCCTTGAATCCATCTTGTTATCTAGACGATGACACAAGAGTAGCTATTCATGATTATTTAGACCATCAAGGCGTCTTATCGAACAGAGAGTTGGATTCTATTATTGTCCCCATCAGTCAGTCCCCATTTAATGTTCCCGTGCGCCCTAATCAAGCAAGTCAAGAGTCTATACATATTGAACAATTTGCTGTGGAAATTGAAAGACGCCTGCAACTCACTTCCGTTGAAAAATATAAAAAAGAAAAGAAAGAAATAGATACAACAAAGATATGGCTCATCAACCGCGTTGTTAAGCCCTTAAGCCGTTATATTGCATCAACGGAGCTTATTAAAAGCGCGATGAATATATGGCGTTACAGGTGGGTTTTAGCATTAATTGCCTCAATGGGGCTATATGTTTGCCTGGCATCAGCGGCTACTGGTTTTGTCACATTAACTGTGGGTGCTTGGGCAACCAATATCGCTACTAACATTTTATTCTATGGTATAGCGTTATTCCCAGCATACGTCATGGGGGCAAAGGGTTTGAACGCTCTAGGTAACAAGATATTTGAAAAGCTTAGCTATTGGAAATCGCGAGAGATACAGCAGTCCCTAGAGCTGTTAAAGCAAAATCAGCGCTTTGTGTCATCCCAGCTCTCATCAGGTATCTCAGATATTGCATTATTTGATATAGCAGGGTTATCTACTGATGCTAAAGCCATCATGAAAAATATTGATCACATGGTTCATATGTTAGAAAAAACTCAAGGTGGGGCACGCTTTGTTTACTGGGGAGACTTTAAAGCATCGCACCTGGAAGTGATTGATGAGCTTAAAAAGCAAAAACAGCTCATAGAATCTAGGTTAAGCACTTATTCTGGTCATATTTGCGAAAGATTAGAAGAAAGTCTTATCAACCTACGTATCGATATATGTAATGGGAAACTAAAGCCTTCTATCCCCAAAGGACAGATTGAAAGTCTATATAACTTCGTCGAAGAGCACGGAGCAGGTGAGTCGCTAAACCAATTCCAGAAAAGCACCAACGTGCCTGCTCTTTTTGCCTCAGCATTACTTAAAGACAATACGTTTTTGCAACGTACAATGATAAAACCAAGCTTAAATCAGCCTTGGGGTGGAAGTAAAAGCAATAGGCCGAGCTATAGGGGCTGGGAAACCCTTATTGAGCATTACACCATGGATCAAGTGCAAAGAAATGCCGCACTAAATATAGTTGGTGTACTAACGGGCAAGCGGGTTTGCACCTTAAGCGCTCTTGGAAAATGGGTGGCTACAGTTGCACCAAGCCATGTGAAAGTGCTCATGCAAAATATTCAGCAACATATTTTCCTGACGTTAGACTCTCAACCTGCCGCTCATGCCAGATTGTTGTCCTCCTCCCAGAAAAGACTCATTAAATCATGGAGCTCAGCAAATGATAGCGCTATAAAGGAGGCTCTAGTCTTTGTTCGGGATTTAAACTCACCTTCCAAGCACTTTGCAGCCCAGGAGCAATCATGCCTAGTAAAGCATTTTGAGGCGCTAGAAGGGCTGGATAGATTGCAGGCTCTACAGGGTCAAACTGGAGGTGGGAATGATATTCTCATAGCCTTGGAAAAATACAACGGTAAATCATCAAGCGCTATATATCTTTTAAAATTTTTACCAGAAAACATCAAGCCTATCTTCACTGCAAGAGTCGCGACCCAAAGGCTAAATAGATTGATAAGTCACCTGATCAATAAAGAAGGTGAGGTTTTCACAGATGAAGACACATTATTGTTTAACCTGCTTGTAAAGTGCCCAGAAGCTAAAAATAAATTCAATCTAACAAACCAGATTAGGGGGCATGCCAAATACAAAGAGCCATGGACAAAGAAATTTTCATATTTTTTAAGTCAATGCACTGAATACGGTTTAAATGATGGCAGTTTAGAAGATGATTATGAGTCACTAAACAAAAGAATTAAAGAGTTTACCCAGCAACTTAGTAAAACATTTGTCTCATCATGCTCCAGTGAAAGTATTAACACGAAAAATACCAACAATTTAGATGTTAACACCTCAACTCAACAACCAGGAAGGATGCGTTGTGCCTAAAACAAATCAAAAAGAAAGCGTAACAAGGTTTTTTAATGCAATCGACAACCACCCACGCTCATCTTTATACATATTATGCGATCTTGTAATCGAAAACTCAGTATCTGCCAAGCAAAGCCTTAATGATATAGCCCAAATAATCTTGCCGGAGCAACTAAGAATAATTACAAAAACAATGACATGCATAGAAGCAAATGAAGGGGTGCTACAAGATAAAAATACAATAGCTGCATTCACTCAATTTAAAATTAAGTTGCTTTGTGATGGTGGGTGGTTAAAGCATTTAAACCCTAAAGATATCATTGCGCTGAGTGCAAATGATGCGTTCTTCCTGCATGGGTTAATTGCTTTAACAAGAGTTCACACTATAGCTAAAGGCCATACAGATCCATTTCATCAGTTTGACTTTGAAATATTACAAAGGGCAGGGGCTGAACATATAGCGCCTAATATATCTACTTTAATTGCAGAGGCTGAAACATTACCCCTAGATAACTTTAAAGAATTTTCCAAAAACGACATTGAATTAGCACGCAGCGTCTTGAGATTAATGCAATCCCACCCAACTAGGTTTGAAATGGGCGAATACTTCCTAGCTCAACATAAAGAGTTAAAGGATGAAATATATACTAACTGGCACAAGGCGAAGGAGTCTATTGCGCATACAACGGTATCAGAAGAAAATCTTTCTAAACACATTGAACGGGCGGCAAAAACACACTCGGAGTTTAATAACATCACAAAAGCAAATAGAACAAAAAAGGATGCACCAGATAAAAATGCCTTGCAAAAAAGAAATTATAGTTTTATGGGGTTAAGCGGATTTGGTACACTTTGCGTAACTGCCAGCTTAGTGCCCAAATACACAGCGTTAGCTGGTGCTGTGCTAACATCAACCAAAGCTGTTATCACAGGGCAAGCTATATGCGCTGTTGGTATATCGACAATGGCGGCTCCATTAATAGCTCCTACCTCTATAGCGCTGTTTTTGGGAGGCGTAACATATTTAGCTAGGCATGGAAAGGAAGCAAGCAGTGAATACAATACGCCCTTAGAAATTTCACCTCAATTAATATCAAAAAACCCAAATGCTCCTGAATGAAAATTCAATATGTTATGCATGCAGTATAATTGGAGTTACACATAAAGTTTGTAGACGAGCGCTCAATTAGAATTGCAGGAGAGAGGGGCAACAAAAAATAAGTGATGTTGAGCTACAATTAGAGTTAATCAACGTACAATAGTATATAAATATGGATAGGCATACAGGCGTGACTCAGGATTCATTCATATCACTGTTTCGAAAACATTTAGAGAAATTCAACCCTAGTTTTTTAAAGGGAGTAGACTCAACGTTTATTTCTATGCTTGAAGAACAGGAATCATTTGTTGCGATAAAGGATGCACTAAAAAATCAGGACGAAATCAAAAGACTTAAAGAGTCCGCTAGCATGTCTCCGCTAGTCGCGTCAATATTGTACAAGAGGGAAGATCTTTTTCTATATATGATAGAGAATAAACTATTTTTTGACGATGGGCTATGTTACTTATCTGCTATTTTTTCACAACAAAATAATGTTATACCACTTTTATATTTAAACCAATACCCCGCTAACGAAATGGTTAACTCGGTTGTTCTTGGCTATATAAAGAATGATGCCCAAATATCAGAGCGAGTTTTTTATGCCTTTGATCTCTTAAGGATTGCATACAATAGATATATCTTAGAGTACATGGATGAAGCATGTAAAGAGGAGGCGCATAATAGATTTAAAAGTCTGGAACTGAAAAAATTAAAGCAACCGAAGCATAATTGGATCGTCGACAACGAAATGAAGACGCTTTTAGTCTCAACACCAGAAACGATTTCGGATAATTCCAAATCATTAATTCGTGGCCTAGTAGAAATGATTCCTGTTTTTACATGGGCTTATGGCAATGGTAATGACAATTGGATTACAAATACAAGATCATTATTGAATTGTATTTACAATGACAAGTCAAAAGGCGGCATTGCAATAAAAACAAGACACTTAGATGAGTTTGTGACCCTGTATAACTCAATGATAAACGAAAAAAAACAACTTAAGCAAAATAACACCATAGAGTCAAAATTTGGTATCTCCTGCTTAGAGCCTGATACATATAAGAGCCACCCTACATGGATTCTTGACTGCAGAATAAATGCTCTTTTGTGGATCTTAGCTTGCGATAAATGGCTGTCACCTCCAGCAGTTGAGTTATAAGCTACGAAATTTGTAGCTTATACTTTCAAATAAAATATCTGCTATATATACCTCCCCCTTTATTCCTTCATGGCTAAAACAAACTTTAATGGAGAACATTTTATACCATTGTAGCTGCACCCAATAAATTGAACCAAATTCTTCTTTTTCGGTCTATATATAGGATATAAGTAAAGATAGAGCAGCGTTATGGGTAATAAATTTGGTCTGCAAGACGAGCGCCAAGGAAATGTAAGCTTCGAAAGACTTAAGGAAATTAAGCATAGAATAGCAAAAATAGATGAGTCTGTTCAAAGTCATGAAGTTTTATTGAGAACGGCTTCTGTCCTTTCATCAGCTATTGAAACCTTAGATATATACATACCGGAAGAAGCGACACGAGAAAAATCTGAGAATAAAGAACTAAATATAAAAAATCAAATTGCTCTTGATGCTTTTAACAGTCTGGACTTAAGAAAATCTGAGTTTTTAGAAATGCTTGATAGGATTGCTTCTTTTTGTCACCAACAAGCACAAAAAATAATATCAATCGATACTGATAGCAGAATAAAATCAAAATCTGAACAGGAAGCACAAATTCGAGCGTTTAATCAAGAGGCAATAGAAAGATTTAAAGCTGCAGAAATTCTGCGTGCAGCCATTTTAGACAATCTTTATAATGACAACATAAACAACATAAGAAGAATCAACGACGCTATAAAAAATATCGACGAGCAAATAAATTCCATCAACCAAAACATTGCCGAGATAAAGCAGCATGCCACTCAAGCCTACCAGGATGAAATTAGAGATATAAAAGTTGGTGACAATTATTTGTTTGAAGGAAAAAGTGATGATGAGATAAATAAAATAACCAAAGAGTTATTTGATGTTAATTTTGGTATTGATAAAGAAATTGAAAACCGAGAAATAAAGAAAAGGGATCTTAAGGAGCAATATGGCAGCAACCAAGAAGGAAGGAGTCATCCAATGCCTCACTTAGCTTGGAAGACCAGCTCAGAGTTCCGTCAATGTGAAAAATTAGATAGCGAAATTAAAGAATTAAAAACTGGCCGTGCCAATAAAGTAAATAAAGTACTTGAAGATAATAATATTTTTGTTGCTGAAGAACATAAAGAGCAAATAGCATTAGACACACATACAGATACAGTACTGCAAGCTGCCAAGGCTGTTGTCAAAGAGGAACATAAAGTTGTAGCTCTAGTTGAGGCTAAAGAAGAATTTAAAGATGAGAAAAAAGCTGAGTTGCAGCAACATAAAACCCTCTCGGAATCTCAAGCTGAAGTCAATGACAACTTTATGGAGGGCATTAGCCAGAGCGAGCTAGATTTCGGCATGGGTGATGACTTTGGCTTTGATTTTGATTTTGAGGATGATCCAGAACCTGAGCCACAAGGGAAGTCATCTTTTAAGAGGTAGCAGGGCGCACACCTTAATATTGATTAAGTCGCCGCCCCGACAGACTGATTAATATTTTTTTTTGCCTGCTCCAGCATGAGTAACAACACTACCCATTTCTTTGCGGTATTGCTCTTGGGCTTGTCTTTTTTCCAGATCTATTTTATGTGTAATTGCATCTATTTGGCCATCAATAGCTGTTATTTTTTCATCAACACTATCAATTCTAGCTTTAGATTCTGCCATAATTCTTTGTATTGGCATATAGCAATTCTTGAAATAGTCTTCAAATTCAGAAAACTTTCCTTCTGCTGTTAAATCTTTTTTAAACTGCATAAATTGTCTTTGTGCAACTTTATCTCCTCTTTTGGCAAGAATAAATACATTTGCCATAGGGGTGTATGCGTCACGCTGCTCTACCGTAAATTTTGCTCCAAGTGCCGCAATCTTATCTGGTCCAGATAATGCCATATTACAATCTCCAAAACTAACTTAAGTGAATGAAAGTTGAATTATAAAGCACTATCAAAAAAGAGCAACATTATTGAGGCAGTTATTTGATTAACCCTAACAAACATAGGGCTAAATGGCATATTTGAGTATTTTACAGTGTAATGCCCCCATTTTTTAAGAGAATAAATTAAAAATTTTGAAGTGTGTGTACACGAAGAAAACTCATAGCTGGCCTGCAAAATATTCTCGCAAAATTTCATGAAAACGGGATTGCTGCCGAATAGTTTCCTCCATTGGTCTCGAGTTATATAGGTTGGTTTTTGGAGTCAAATGTTCTGCAGTTGTAATTTTCATCGCAAATAAGATAATAAGTGTTACCCAGAACAAATTTATTGCTTATATACAAACCAATTAAAAACCCAGCCGGAGTTAAAACCATTGCTCCAGGTATCCCAAATACATAAGCGCCGATGGCGCCCAATAAAATAGGCGCCCCAATGATATTTTGAAGCTTAAGTCCTATTGTGGCCTCAAAAGGGGCAATTGATAATTCACCTCCTGACACAAGCCTAACCTCATCTGAGCGTAACTCTCTCATTTTTACCACTTTATATGTTTTTTTACTATCTTCGTGATGCTAAGGAATTGTGCCTAGCCCATAATCCTAACATTGACCAATAGCATTAGATTAGATGAATGTGACAAATAACCTAAAGCCCGCGGAGGAGACCATTTTCGCCCAACCGGACTTCAAGCACCCATATCATGTGATTATTGGAAAAGCCCTTGCTTTCCGATCTTTACCCCTCTATAGTAAGCAAACTTACACGTCCGTTTAGTTTGCTTTGCTTTGCTTGAGGTTTTTATGCTACCCCCTGAGTTATGTGCCAAGATACAAAAATATATAAAAGAAAGGGCGCAATTTAATCCTGAAAGCTTCAAAGAAAAGTTGTTTTGCACTTACCAATTAAAATTATTTATAAACTTGGCGGAAGCCTCTCAAGAGGACGATCCAAATACCGCAATAGAGAAAATTTTAAAGGAAAACTGGGATTTAATCAGTGGCACATGCTTAAGCTATACTGCCCTTCCTGAAGACGAATCCACCTTGTTATTGTGTGATATCGCAGAACATATTGGCGAGCAGAATGGGAAGCCAGCCCTTAAGGTATTGATTCCAACGATAGCAATAACAAGCATACATGATGATTACCCAGATTTGGTGGGGAATGATTCTCCGGATATAAGGGACACTTTAAAAACCCATATACTCAGCCAATCTGGCACCTATCTTATTCCGCTTCTTGTGCTAGGCAAGTTAACCGTTCCCTGGAACCCATCAAGCAAACTACCCAACTATTACTATGATTATGCAAGCATGCTTGATGATGATGCTTTTATACGTGAAAGTGAATACCAGCGTCTTTTGACGCACTCAAAACATACTCAAGACTTATCGACAAGCAAGGAAAATTACGAAGACTTTTTAAATGATAAAAGTAGTTTGTTGGGTCACCTCAACACACTGAGTAAGCATCTTCGGTTTAATAGCGCGTCCGGCATTGGGCAAGAAGAAAATGCAGGAGAGGGCGCATATAATGCAATTTTACGGTTTAATGAATATTATAGTTTGTTGACAGATGCGCAAAAGAGCAGCATTCCCGAAGCGGTTAAAAGTGAAGTTGTAAAGCTACTTAATCTATCGTCAGATGCGACCGTCAATCATAATGCAACAGAAAATCTAGAGACCTGTATTGCAACTCGGGAAAGTGCTCTGAATGAGTCAGTCAAAGAGAATGAAGTTACCTTGATTGCAATTGGCATTAGTGACCAAAATAAACAGGTATTGCTTGAAGAGACAAAAAGGCAGTTTAGCGCGCATCAAGAAAAATTAATAACAGATATTCAGCAAGGCGAATATAGCACTGGGCGCGACCCACTGGGAATAACGCACAAACTACTAAAAGCGTTAGATATAACCTCAACAATTGATTCCTCAGCAGAATTTCAAGACTTTCTGTCTTTAAGTGCCGCCGATATTAAAGAGGTTGCAGAAAGCAATAATAATGTACGCCAGGGTATAGTCGCGCAATTTAATACCATTGAGTCATTTGTTATGTTTTGCGCAACTGCCACCAATCTTGAATGCTTACAGGCTCTTTTATCTGTTGTTGGCAACGAGGTATTGGGCAAGCTCGCAAGAAGGCCAGAGGATTTGTCTGCATGCCTACTTACGCTTGATGGTGAACGTCTAAGAATAGTCTGCAATGCCGCCAAAGACAAGCTGCCTGATATAATTAAAGATAGCGATGACTTTGGAGCATCCCTTACAAACTTAACCACTGAGCAACGCACAGCTATTTTTAACGCCTTCCAGGACAAGCTGCCTGATATCATTAAAGATGTGGATGACTTCGTGGTGGTGCTTGAATACTTAAGCGCTGAGCAATGTGCAGTCGTTTGCAATGCTATTAAAGTCAAGTTGCCAGATATCATTAAAAATCGTGCTGACTTTGGACAGGCTCTTCGAGATTTCAGCATTGAGCAGTGCACAGCTGTTTACAGTGCTGTCAAGAATAATCTACCCAACATCATCAAAAATTGTAACAACTTTGCGCAGGTGCTTGGATACTTAAGCATTGAGCAATGCGCGACCGTTTGCAATGCTGCCAAAGACCAGCTGCCTGATATCATTAAAGATAGGGATGACTTTAGGATAGCCCTTGCATTCTTAAGCGCGGAGAAACGCACAGCTTTTTTTAACGCCTTCCAGGACAAGCTGCCCAATATAATTAAAGGTGGAGATGACTTTAGCTCGATACTTAGGCATTTAACTACTGAGCAATGCATAGTTGTTTGCAATGCCGTCAAAAACAAACGGCCTGATATCATTAAGGATGGGGATGACTTTAGGGCAGCCCTTACATACTTAACCGCCGAGAATCGCACAGTATTTTTTAATGTCTTCCAGGACAAGCTGCCTGATATCATCAAAGATGGGGATTGCTTTAAGGCGGTGCTTGGATACTTAACTGTTGAGCAACGCACAGCTGTTTTTAACGCCTTCCAGGACAAGCTGCCTGATATCATCAAAGATGGGGATTGCTTTAAGGCGGTGCTTGGATACTTAACTGTTGAGCAATGTAAAGCTGTTTGCAATGCCGTCAAGAACAAGTGGCCTGACGTCATTAAAGATGGGAATGACTTTGTGGCAACCTTTACATCCTTAGCCGATGAGAAACGCACGGCTGTTTTAAATGCCTTCCAGGACAAGCTGCCTGATATCATTAAAGATGGTTATGATTTTGAGGAGGCCCTTCTCTTCTTAACCACTGAGGAATGCACAGTATTTTTCAATGCCGTCAAGAACAAGTGGCCTGATATCATTAAAGATGGGGATGATTTTAGGGCAGCTCTTGCACACTTAACCGCCGAGCAATGTGCAGTTGTTTGTAATGCCGTCAAGAAAAAAAGGCCTGAAATCATTAAAGAAGGCTGTGACTTTGGGGAAACCCTTGCATGCTTAACCGATGAGAAGCGCATAGTATTTTTTAATGCCTTCCAAAATCAGCTGCCTACTATTATTAAAAATGATGAAGATTATAAAGCGGTACCCCCATATTTATGGCTAGGAAAACGGCTTGCCCAAAAGTCAAAAAATATTAAACTTAAAGCATATCTGCCTGGCTATATTCTTGCTGGCCTTATTGTTGGGCTGGGCGTTCATTTTGCCGGGTACGCATTGATAGTTTCGGTGTTAGGGCTAATCATCCCTCCTATGGCGCTGCTTGCAGCAAAGTACTATAAAAAGCAACAATTCAACCGTTTAAGTTACCCTCTGTTTTTTAAGTCAATTGCCATAAAAGACAACCCTGTAGATAATGTTGATAACAAATTAAAAGCTTATTCACTGGGCAAAGACGCAGAAAAATCTTGGAAAGGATATTTCACTTCTTACACGAAGCCAAGCGCTTACCTGCATTATAGTGAGTTTTGTACTGGGAAGATTGAGGCTGAGGGTAAGCTGTGCGGGCGAAGAGCTGCTGGTTATAAATATCGGCCTACTTTTTAACAAAAGCGAAAGAGGGCTTGTTTTCAAAGGTTTTTGGGACTGTTGCAAGAAGTCGAGTAAGCCGCGCTCAAGATTTTTTTGCTGTTTTGCAACCAATAAATAAGAGGTGAGCCCTGGACTATATTCGCGTTTATTAGCAGGTATATCATTGTTTACGGCACTTGGGCTAGGTATTCAGCTTTCGTCAGTGACTTCTGTTGCAACTTTCTTGCCATACGTATGCGTCACCGGGGTGCTCCATATAACATCAGAATCGACACCGAAGTATACTAGGCAGACTAAAAAATATATTCCTTTTTCAGTAGACTTGAATTTATTTAGCGCTTTGATTTCTTCGGCGTTCAGAGTAAAATATTCTCGTCTCTCAACATCATTGAAAATAGGGACGCCATAGATATCTAGCAACTCTTATGACGTGAGTAGACAAGGTCTCCCATGCATATCTAATAGTTGCGTAAATGCACCGCTTTATGTCAGATGGGGTATTTTCTCGCATTTGCCGGTGGCTCACATATGCTGGTATAATCCCCTCCCATGAATATTGAGCATTATTTAAAATATATAGATTGCAAAGAAAAAGGTTTAAAGCAAGAGGCCACAAAATGCCTTCGTTTATTTATTACCTCATTTGAAAACTCGGATGAAATTGATAAATGGGTATGGGAATACTTGCCCAATCTAAGTGCTAAGAGTTACTTACGCATAAGGCACGAGATATTCCACGAATTGGTTCTCCCAGTTTTGAAGGCCGGTTATCAGAGGGGAGATATCAATTGTACATTATGGCTGGGTAAGCTTATACAAAATATTTATGAAGCGCCTAAAGTCCATGAAGACTTAGGGTGGGTTACTGCAATTGAACTATTTGGCAAGTGCAACGACCTTGCTCCTAACCATGATGAAGCCCGACATCTACTACTTCAAAGTTTGGTTTCGTGGCTTGAATATACAGAACACGAATGGCCTAGAGGCATACTATATGAAAATGATGGTGCCACACTAGAACAAGTTGATGAAATCAGCCTTGAAGTTCAAAGGGTTCTGATGCTAGATCACGAGCATCAATACAGAGAGTTCATTAAACAGTACAACAAAAAACTTATCGAGTATCGGGCTAGGTTAAGTAAATAAAAGCGTTATATATCATAATTAGTAGAGGTATTATACGTATATATCGTTGTGTAAATGCACCGCTTTAGGGCTTTTGTTTTAAAATTAGAAACTTTTCGATTCAGATTACAGAGGGCTTGCAACGTACGAAGAGTGGCTTTACAAATTTGGGCTTAAAGCAAACGAGAGGGATTAAACCCATGTTGCTTTAGGCTATATCTATCCTCCCTATTTTACTTTACTGTTAATCGTATTAAAGCAGCGTGTTTAGAACTCTAGATAGATACTTAGATCATAAGGTTAGACCTAAGTATGGATACTGAGGGACAATTCGATGGGCATGTATAGCTATCGGAACATCACAATAATTATTTACCGGGGGTTCACAGTTGTTACATAAAAAACAACCTGCAATTACGAGATTAGAATCAGGTGGCAGCTATAAAACTTCTATAGAAAAATTACATGAATATGCTCATGCATTAGGCTTTAATTTAGAAGTTAAACTTGTTCGTGATCGCCAGCAATAAATCTAATTTAGAAATTATATTTCTAGCAAAGCCTGTAAATTCGGGTGATTTTGACGTTGCATAGTATACTAGTACTATGCAAATATTGATTAAATTTTATTGAAAGTAGGGTGGGTGGGCTGCTGTTTTTTTAAAGTATTCCTTTTTTCTTAAAAGAATCGAGCGTAACCTTCTTTCTAAGATTTAGTTCATCTTGATTATTAATCAAAATGTTAGTAGCAAAATACCACGTTCGACCGCTTGTTTCAATATACCCGACATACCAGCCATGACCCACCCAATCTTTTGTTGCGGCACCTGTTTTTGCGTAAATTCTATAGTTATCGTGACTTTCATCTAACATAATGTTTTTCAAAATGTTAAGTGACTTCTTTGAAGTGGGTATTGTTTTTTGATGAATATTTTTTATAAATTCAATTTGCTCTACTGGTGATATTTTTAAATGACCATCAGTTAACCAAAATTTTGTTAAAACTGGTTCAGGTTGAGCATTACCATAATGCATTGCTTTTAGATATGAGGAATATTTTTCTTTACCAATGTTCTTGGCTATTTCTTGATAAAACCAAACACACGAGTGTTTAAAGGCTGATTTTAAATTTTGATCTGAGTTCCATGCTATGAAAGAATGTTCTTCCCCATCCCAAGGTATGAGCTCATATTCATCGTTGACTACCTTTTCTTCAATTGCAATTAGTGAGTTTGCAATTTTAAATGTTGATGCAGGAGACAAGCGCTCATTTGCCCTCTCTTCGTTATGTATATATGTAACCTTGCCATCATGAGAGGAAATAACCATAGCTCCACTAACAGAGCTTTCTTCAAAGATACTTGCAATATCTTGATCTGATGCAGAACATGAAAGCGTAGCTATAGACATAAATAAGGTAAAATAAATTTTCTTTAGAAAGTTTTTATGCATGCTATAAAATCTCAGGATATTTTTTGGGGTGTAAAGAATAATACTCTGCAAATTCATGTTCTGCATCAATATCAACTGTATTCACGACAATAGCATTAGAAAACCCACCCTTAGCTTCTTTTTTGGCAATACGCGCACCTTCAATTTGAGAGGTCTCAATGCTAGAGCTTCTGAGCAGCTCCTGAAGAGCCTCTGTTAAATCGGCTATCTCTTCGATAAGTTCAGGTTGGGTTTGCGCATCGAACACTTCTTGTGCTTCCTCAACCACCTTTGCTTTGAGGTATTGAATAATTTCTTTTTGCGACAAGTTCTCTTTTTTATTAACCTTAATTCCGATGTCGATCATTTTTTGAGGTAGTTTATCCCTAATAATTTTATCAAATTTAAATGTTCTCATATCTCGCTCCTGTCTAAACTTTCAGGGGATTACTATATCAAATTTCTGGGTAATTGAGGGAATGAATTATGTCCACAATATAAACCAGACAAACCTAAATAAGCTATTAATTTTGGTGTAATAACACGGTTAATTTGCCTCCACAAAACGATTAATAAAATCAATATGTTATTGATTAGACAATCATAATTATGATATAAATATAACACATTTGTTATATAAATGGTTTATGTGCTATACTTATGAGTAAGTGGAAAGTAACTTTTTTAAATGATTCCGTATTGGCTGGTTTAGCTAAGTGGCCAAAAAAGCTAAAAGCCAGATTTGTTCGCATTACAGAACTTGTTGAGCAATTCGGACCATCTGATGTTGGTATGCCTCATGTTAAGGCTTTGGGTCAGGGGCTGTTCGAAATCAGAGCTAAATCTGATGAAGGGATTGGACGAGCTTTCTTTTGTTACGTAGTGAATAAAGAAGTTATCATCCTACATTCGTTTATTAAAAAGACGCAAAAAACACCGGCTAAAGATTTAAAAATTGCCAGAGACAGAATGAAAGAGGTATTTCAAAATGACTAAAAACACCAAAAGACCTTCTTTGGCACAGTTCAAGGCGGAAGCCCTTAAAGAGCCAACATTTAAAGTTGAATATGATGCTTTAGATGCTGAATTTGCCTTGATGAGCCAATTAATTGCTGCACGTAAAATTCGAAAGCTATCTCAAGAAGATGTTGCCAAGTTGTTGCATAAAAAACAGCCTGCAATTGCAAGATTAGAATCAGGTGGCTGCTATAAAACTTCTATAGAAAAATTGCATGAATATGCTCATGCATTAGGATTTAATTTAGAGGTTAAGCTTGTTCGTGATCGCCAGCAATAAATATAATTTAGAAGATTAATTCCTAGCAACCCCTGTAAATTCGGGCTATTTTACCATTGCATAGTATAGATGTACTATGCAATCGGACGTCAAAGTTAGTATCCGTCCGGATTACGGACAACCAACCATTTCACCATACTTTTCATCATC
>CAXBML010000033.1:0-33464 GCA_963976875.1 uncultured Coxiellaceae bacterium | reverse complement strand
AAAATGGCTGAGTTTCAGAGGCTAACTACGTGAGATTCGTGGGGATCACTCAGGGCATATACATGTATCAAAGGATTGATTATATGCTTAACTCAAAAATTTCTAACCAAGCTGTCTACCAGCGAATGGACATATTAAGTCGCGCAATGGGGACATGGCGTGAAGCTGAAAAAAAATGGCTGAAAGCACATAGCCATTCAAAAGCAGGCCATCTTGATGCTATTTATCCTGCTTTGCTGAACAAAATAGCAGTAGAAATGACTGTTGGCATTAAAAAAATCAATACTGCCTTTAGAGATTTAGCTAGTGATTATGCGCATTACTCGATCAATAAAAAATTTATGAGTCAATATAAAGATAGGATTGAAATGATTGAAGTACTCCAAGAAGATCTCAATACCTATATGTCCGATTTAAAAAAGTGTATGACGACTCATCTTGCGGCTGGAAGCAGTGGTTTTCCTCAGCTAAACCCTGCATATAGAGAGGGTATCAGGCATGGTGGAGATATAGTCATAGAGCTTCAAGCGTCACTGGAGCAAACAAAATTGACTATGCAGCAAGCATTAACTTCAAGGGTTAATAGGGCAAGAATGTAAATTACCCGTTTTACCAGTCTAAATTTTCTTTATCATTGCTTTCTTCTATCTGCTACAGAGCGCCGTCTGTCCCCCAAATTTATATAAATTACATATATAACAATGAGTTATGCTGATGCCCAGTCAAGAGTAAGACTATTTCCTATATTGTGTCAGGCGCGTAAGTCATATAATAAACACATGGATACTTCTGCTAATCATGCTTATTTTTTAGCGGCAGTATAGGCGAATAGAATTAAATAGAGGTTATAAAAATGAATAATTTAGAAATAAGAACTAGGGTATTAAATGAATTGATTAGCACCGAAGAAAGTTATCTTCGTTTGCTCGCACCATTGGCTAATACAGAAACGAGAAATCAAGTTATAGCTTATGCAAGCTCACACCCAATCAGCGATACTCAAAAACCAGATGCACTAGATTTATCAATGTTTCGTCATGGTTTAGCTTTAGTTGATAGTATTTATAACCATCATGAAAATGTATTGCAGGCTTTTAAAGCTTTAGAATCAGCATTAGAAAATGAAAACGACATAGATAAGATTTGCCTTGAATTAAGTGACGCCATTGATAATATGGTAAAAGATCACGTGAATTTTTCATTATTTTATGATCAATATTCTAAGACAATTGCAACAAAGTTTCATTATTTTAGTGCTGAATTGGGAAATATTATTCTTGAAAATCCTGATAATATGCAAGCCTTAAGCTCTGCATTGATTGCACCTATACAAAGATTGCCTAGATATGTAATGCTTTTTAATGAAATAACTAAAGATAAATTTTTGAATCTACCTGGGCACGAAAGTCTAAGTGCTTTGAGTAAAAGGGTTACAGAAAGTACAGATCTAGCAAATGCGATGAAACGTAATATTGAATCGCTACTGAATAATCATGCGAGTATTTTTGAGTTTGAAGATGACTCAAGATTCCGCAAAGGTATTAAAAACATATTAAATCAAGTAATGACACGTGATGGGGTAGTTGCAAACCAACTTGTTGCCCAATTGGATGCTCTAGGATTAGGTATGACCTCAGTAGGCAAAAAGTTTTCAAATAAACGTTATTATAATTTCTCAAATAGTGAGGGTGTTGTTTTTAGTATAAAAGTGAATAAAAATACAATGACTTTTATTTTTGCGGATGAATTTAATAGTTTATCTATAGAGCAAAAGAAAGAAATTCATCAGTTGCAGCATGATTTGGTAAAAATGTTAGCAACGACAATGCAAGCTCCTGAATCTGCTCATTCGCAGGCATTAGAGATTATGAGTTATGTAGCATTTCAAGATGGTTTTAATGAGCTTGAAACATTTAGTGACGATGATAATCTTGACCATTTTCTTGTCAGTCAAAAACCTTCTCAAGAAACATTATTGTTTAGGGATAAATTAGCAGGCATCATTGGTGCAAATAAAGGCTTATCGAGACAAGGTAGTCATATTAAACCAGCAGATCAGCAACCTGTTGCATCCTCTTCAAGTCAGCAACCACCAAGGTTTGCTTATATAAGGTAGTTACGGTTTGCTGCAAAAGTAGAACTGCTTTTAAGCTCGCAATAATATTGCGGGCTTTTTTTGATTACACTGTTGTATCTTTAATTTGGTCTTGGCTGGACAATTACATTAGGTGACAGCTCTTTTAGCAAAAGGTTTATTTCCTTGGCTCGTTCTGCTTTTGCTTGGCTTTTTGCCGCATCAGCTAAAGGTGTTGTGCTGGTATCATCTATAGCATGTTTTTGTTTGGCAAGTATTTCTGCGACTTGTTCTTCCGGCAGCGATAATAAATTTAATAGCTCCGAAACACGCCTTAGTTTGGTGTTAAGCACATTGCTTCCTGATTCTCTGGCAGGCTGATTATTTAAAAATCGAGCAAATACTAATAGGAATCTACGTTGCCATTCAATACTACTGCCTTCTTTTTGCAAAAACACAGCAGCTTGTTCACGAGGTGTTAAGAGGCTATCTTTTTGTTTTTCGATAATTTGAGGATGGGTGTTGTGTAATTTTTTATCTAAATATTTTTTTAAACTGGCTATATTGCCGCCGCGCACGTCATCTGAAATAGTCAGCAATTGAATATGGGTTTTATGCTGTTTTGCTTTGCCGTATTTTCGGGAAAATTCTGCCTGCAGGAATTCAATTGTATTGTTGAGTGTATTGGGATTATCAAACGCTGTTTTCAAGTTTGGATCTTTTAGTAGTTTTGCCATTTCAGTTGGCGTGAAATACAACTTTGTATGAGATGTTTTGTAGTGATGATTAAATAAGTAGTCTAAACCTTTACCGATGGCCATGGCCCCAAAGGTAGATAAAATTAAGGCGACGGTTAATACGGCACTTACGTACGCAGCACCAGGTAAAAATCCCATTATTTGCAAATAGACACTTTGAAGATTTAATCCTAAATCAGGCAAAATTACTGTAGGCAATAAAACGCCCAAAGCGGTTACACCCGTTGTGAGTGCACCTCTTATACCACATTTGATACGGTGGATTTTACCTGTAGGTTTAGAGGAAAGATAAAGCTTTGCATCATGGAAAATGACCCTAATACCCAAGGTTCCCCACAAGTTAACAAACTTGAAAACACCATCTAAGAAATTGTTTAGTCCATGGTCTTCATTATCAGCAAGATCTTCTTCTAACATATTTATTCCAAAAATTTACCTGCAATAATGTATACCACAGGTAATTTTAAAATAAAAATTAGTTAGAAAGTATCTATCTATCTTTTAAATCGTGCTTAGCCTTGCCGGTGTCTTGGCGTTAAATTTTCTTCAGGCTTTTGTTGTGTGTCACTTGTCGTTGGAATATCTGTTTCTGTTGGTGATTTACTTTGAATTAGCGTCTCAGGGGGCGTTGTTAGCGCAGCTGTGACCATAGGATCTAGAGCTGCACTGCTACTATCATCATCCAAATCACTCACACTTGATGTTGCTGGGCGATTAAAGTGACCTTTGAGGCTATTTTTAATATTAAGACCTAAGGTGGCAGTACTCGCACATAAAGCTAAGGTAAATAGCGCTGTCGGCAAACCAATTGGATTACTGTAAATCACCACTGCACTGATGGCCATCAATAAGATTGCAGCAATGCTAATGCTATTCCGGTAAGGGTTTGCAGAAGACAAAACAGGCTTGTTTGTTTTAGGGGTTGCTTGCTTCTCTTTTGGCATAACCGCGGGTTGTTCTAAAGCTGTTCTGGATATTGGTTGTGGATCCAACTGATGACTCGCGCCCGAAGTCTTTAAGCTTTGCGTTAAGTCCGATAGCCATGGTTTTACTAACCTTGCAGGTGCTGAGTTTTTATCGAACTCTGTAGAGCTTAATCTGTATATTGCACAATAATCTTCTTTTTCTAGACCTAAACTTTCAGCATGTGCTTTATAGCTTTTATACTGGCGCAGATGTAATTTGGCTTCATTATGTTTTTCTAGAATAGACACGTGTTCTATATAAGCATCACGCTGTGGTATGTAGTCGGCACAAATTTGACGATTGAGGCCAGGCTCATCATTCGGTAAGTATACTTTCCAGTGTCCACCTGTATACTCTAGGCTATATGTGCTTTGAGCATTGTAAGCTTTTGCTTCTAATGTACCGACACGAATTGGGGTGGCTTCCCCAAAACCTGTGATTAATTGATTAACACCTTGTCGGTCGTCAGGCATTTTATATTGCATTGACGTCTTAAATAATTCGGAAAAGACTTCGAGTTCAACAACACCTGCTAGAGTTGTATCTAATGCGACACCGTTTTCGCCTCTTAACCATTGTTCAAACCCTATTGCGTCTTCTTCATTATAAAACCAGTCTGCTAAGGCTACTTTGCGCACGGCTATATCAGTTCCAACATCCATAACCGTGTCTTTTAATTTTTGTTGAATAACAGGCATACCCTGGAAATAGGCGGGGTATATAATATCGTCAACAGTCGATATGTCTAATGTTCCTGTAAGATGCTGCGTTAGTTTTTGCAATACTTTTTGTTTGATAGCAAGGTTATTTTCAATTTGCCCGGTAATAAATTCACGCGCCACTGGGCCCATCAATTTTTGATATTTGACCCAATTAGTTGTTTCTTCATCTATTTGACATGAATCTAGTATAATGCGGAAAACATCATCTATGGTTTTGCGGCTTATTCTGCCTGTGAGCTGTTGACCGATGTTTAATTCAGGGGCAAATTTGTCTACTTCTCTAAATAATGCGATCAGTTGATTTTTTGTAGTCGCATTTTTGGGTAGGGTATCATTTAGCCAATCTACAGCTAATCGGACCGTTATAGAGTTGTAGAAACAATTTCCGTCGCCTAATGCATCAAATGTAAAGCTCATAAATATGCCTATTAATTTCAGATTAAAAATTTGTATATACAAGACTGTGAATGCATAACAAAGAGCGGTCAATTTTACTATAAAAATTGACTATTCTTGGTAAGTTTATCTTTTATTTAATACCGCTTGTCTGAATGATGGGCACAAAAGTAGATAAATCCGCCACCAGCATGGTAGTTGACCAAATAAACCGGAGTGATAAAAGGGGTGAGCTTCTGTTTAAGCTGGGCTATAATATGCGCAATTAAGCAATACTTTAAAGTAGGTTTTATGTCTAAACTTGTGAGCACACCCATTACGGTCAAATCAGCAGAAAGCGGACAAAAGTATACGACAGATGCCGGATTTAATGCGATTCGAGATGGTATTAAGCAAAAGCCTTCACAAGAGCCTATTAAGTTGGTGCGCAAGCCTGCATGGCTACGAGTTAAGATTAACACCTCGCCTGAATATAAAGCCGTCCAGAATATTGTTCGTGAGCACCGATTAAGCACGGTCTGTGAAGAGGCAAAATGCCCAAATATGAATGAGTGCTGGACTCATGGAACCGCAACAATCATGCTCATGGGGCATGTTTGTACCAGGGCTTGCCGTTTTTGTTCGGTAGATACTGGCAACCCCAAAGGGTGGTTGGATTTAGAAGAGCCTGAGAATACAGCAAAATCTGTCAAGCTGATGAACTTGAATTACGTGGTTCTCACTTCTGTGGACAGAGACGATTTGGATGATGGGGGCGCAGAGCATTATGCCAACACAATTAAAGCGATTAAACAGACATCTCCCGGGACAAAAGTCGAAGCCTTAACCGGTGATTTTCAGGGCAATTTAACAGATGTGCAAACAGTTTTAGATTCGGGGGTCGATGTTTTCGCTCAAAATGTTGAGACTGTGAAACGATTGACTCACCCTGTACGGGATCCTCGTGCCAGTTATGAGCAAACTTTAGCAGTGTTAGCCTATGCCAAAAAGTCACGACCTGATGTTGTTACGAAGACAAGCTTGATGCTGGGCTTTGGAGAGACAGAAGCGGAAGTACTTGAAACAATGGATGACTTGCGGGCTAATAATGTAGATGTTTTGACTTTAGGTCAATATCTGCAGCCCACCCAAAATCATTTAGCGGTTGAACGTTATGTTACACCAGAAGAATTTGAAAAATATAGGGTTATAGGCTTAGAAAAAGGGTTTTTCGAAGTAGCATCAGCGCCTTTTGTGCGCTCTAGTTATAGGGCGGACAGAATATTCGCAAAAGATAATTTGGGATTAGGTAATCCTGATAAGTAACCAAGCCATAAGTCTATAAGATAGCGTAATGTTTTGATTTACGCTATAAACCATTCTGCTAATTGATCAATGATGTCATCAGACTCTAACATATAAGTATCATCAATTTTCAAGCATGGTACCTGAGTGCTGCCTGAAAGTTTTTTCATTTCTTCAAAAGCAGCTTTATCGCTCCAGACATCCACAATAGGGATATCAATATCATTGTTACTTAAAAAGTGCATTACTTTGTGGCAATAACCGCAACTAGCGCCAATGTATAAGGTCAGTTTTTGGTCTGTTTCTTTAGTCATACGTCTAATCTTCTCAAAAAATATAGTTAGCATATTATATAAATATAATCCTAAAATCCAGTAAATTTTGGATGCTCAAATTCTTTCTTTTAGTTATTTGTGGAAACTAAGTGTTAAAGTTAGATGTACTTATTCTAAAGCTGAGACTTGTGATAATGCGGGACTCTATATCTCAATAATAGACAATGCATAGTCTTTGGCTCAGCATTTGTGGGAGAGGAGACACCAAGATTAAGTGATTCTGAAAACATGCTGAGCAATTTAACTTGCAAGCTTGTGTCGCAAAAAGGGAAGAATTGATTATGCTATAGAAACTTAACCAAAATTAAGAACACAGTTGAACTGTGAAGCAAATTTAGCTGAAAATATTGCTTTTTACTTGGGGTGCAATAGGCTTTAGTGTGAATCTGATTGGAATCTATTGTTGGGAGCCTTTTGAGTCCGAAATGAGAAGTTTACCCATCTTGCCCAAAAGTGCTATTGCGACACAAATATTTATGGGACAAAAACTAATTATGTACAGATCATGCTTAATGTCTGAAGAGTGTTGCACAAAATACAATGTAGCAATCCAATAAATTAAAGCCAATACGACTATGCCGCTTTTATCCATTAGGCGCTTATTCTTAAATCGACTTGGCCAGAAATAAATGATTTGCAGCAAAACAGCAAAGGGTATTGAACTGAATGCCAGAATAATTGTCATTAAAGACAGTGTAAATGGAAAGATCATAGGAAAACCATAAAACCAGAGAAATAGGATTGGTATTCCAATTAATACAAAAATTAGGACAACTGGCAAAAGGAATACTAGCTTGGATAATCCAAGTTTATGCCTTAAGAAAACCAGTCGAAAAACAAATACAATCAGCGTGACTGGATAAATTCCAAGCAACAGACCCCAACCGATAAATACCCGCATTTCATCTGACATAGTAGAACGACTCGATTCAAATAAATAGGTGAGTAGTTTATAACATTTGGTATATTTAAAGTAACTATTTCAAGCTGAGCAGCAGGTGAAGGGGGATAAAAGGGGTTGGATTTTTGTTGAAAATGAGTAATGACACCCTTCTTTAAGCTGAACCACCGCACCAAAAGGGCAGTCTCACGAATACACTCTTCCGAAGTGGCTCCCCAGCTACTCTAAGATTGTTTGTGAAGCTCCAGCTAATAATCACTTTATTGGAATTCACTGTAAGTCTGGATATCAGCGCATTAGACAAAGAAGACAATGCATTTCAAGTTGATGTAGCAAGCTGTAAAGAACTATTTCATTACAAAAAGTGTCCCTAATAAAAGTGGCGACACAGAACAGACGCCATCAAATAATGTGGGGTATTAAATGATGCTTGAGATCATAGTTAAAACATTAGATGATCAATGAGTGTTGCAACAAACAGGTAACTTCTAGTTTGGTACTAGAGAGGCTTATGCAGTTTAATACCACAGCATATGTAGATAGAGCTCATAGTCATGGTAGACTAAACTTTGATAAACCTGTAGTTAAAGGCAGCCTATTGCCGTAGATATGATCATGGCAGCGTTGTCTTGTTACTATTATACTTATAGTATTTATACAGCCTCCATATCCTAGAGAAGCAGATGACTCATATCAAATATATTAATTTAGTTTCGGTATGCACGCTGATAGCGATACTGCTTCTTTTTTTTCCGACTCAAGGGAATAGTCAAGAAAATAAGCTAGAAAGTATTGCATTAAATAATACAGACCCAACAGGGAGTGAGGAGGCGTATTCGAGCAATACCCCTAAGCTAAAGTACAGTGATATAGAAAGCAGCGCACTTTTACCAAAAGATAATGATTTTGATATAGAAGCTGCAACGAAAGAACTAAACGATCTAACACTCAAGCTTTCTATACAAGATGTTGTGGCGAAAGATTTAGAGATAGCGGCAGAAGAAATTTCTCAGCTCAAAGATGGCGCGTTACAGTGTGTTGAGGATAATTTAAATGCTATTAAAAAAATTGATACTATTATTCCCAAAATCGACCCCACTAAAACAGTGACCTTGACACCTAATCAACAAAATCTTATTCGCAAGCGTATCAAAGCTGAAAATTTGGTTTCAGAATGTAAGCTTTTTGGTTTGAAAGCAGATGAGGCCATTACGGTATTTATTGAAGCAGCCCAAAAAATAAAGAAAACAAAGATATTTAGTAAGAGCGAGCCTTTGGTTGCAGACCTACCTAAAATAAAGCGCTACGCTGAAAGTTGGGTAAGCACAGTGAATTTGGCAATGATTTCCAAAAATACGGGCTTTGATTTGTACCAGCGGAATGAAATAAATTTTTTATTTATGATTTTACTGGCCGGGTTGATTGCCGGCATGATATTGTGGAAAAGTTTATATGCAGTTTCATGTAGAATCAATATAGAAGGGCATTTTGACACAATCGTATTAAATATTATTTTAACTTTAAAGCGTTATAGCGTTCAGGTTGTCTGTTTACTTTTCTTGTTTTTATTTGCAATATTAGGAGATTTTTATCATGAAAGAACAACATTAATGCCCTCGCTGTTTGGTGTTATCAGTATATATTATTTATGCAAAGGATTAATATCATTTTGTTTTTTACCGCCTAACCCTGCGTTACCTTATTGCGATATCTCTAAAGCGGTTGCGTTAAAGTTGTATTTTAGGCTGAACTTGTTTCTGGGTATTTGTTTGGTTTGTGCTTTAGCATTTTTGATGCTTTACGATGCCTACACAAATCAGAAATTTTATGCTTTAGTATCAGGTGTCATCATGACACTACTGGCTTGTAATATTTTTACTATATTATGGGTGATTAATGGCGCGCCTAAATTTTTAAGTCAGCATAAATTATTACGAGGGGTTTTTTCAACCATTATTACTTTGGTATTAGTTGGAACAATCTTGTGTCAGTGGTTTGGGTATCAACCATTAGCGTCCTACTTACTGTTCAGTACAACCTATTCGATTTTGTCACTTTTTGGTATATGGTTCCTATATAGTGTTTTTTCAAATTCTTTAGATAGTTTTACATCTAGAAGGTATAAGTGGGAAAAAGATCTGCAAAAGTTTTTGCAAATTACAGAAGGTGAGACTCCTATAGAAATCACCTTATTGCGGCTGTTTGGTTTTTTGTTGTTTTGGTCTAGTATTTTGCTAATTTCAAATGAAATTTGGAGCTTATCTGAATGGTGGTCATACAGAATTAATAAAGGTTTTTTTGAGGGATTTGTTATTGCTGACAGTAAAGTCATGCCTTTTAGGATAATCTTAAGTTTGTTTGTATTGGCCATCGGCATGCTGTCTATCCGGGCGGTGAAGCAATTTATGAATAGTAAAATAGAAGGTAGTCGCAGTGCTCAAGAAGCCCATATAATGATTCTGAGCTATGTATTCTATACTGCTATTTTATTATTTTCTTTAGTTGTTGCAGGCGTGAATTTAGGGGGCTTAGCGCTAGTCGCAGGTGCTTTATCTGTGGGTATTGGTTTTGGCCTCCAAAGCATCGTTAATAATTTTGTATCAGGATTGATTTTATTACTTGAACGCCCCATTAAAAAAGGGGATAGAATTATTGTGGGTGATAAAGAGGGCTTTGTTGCTAAAATCGGTGTTAGGTCAACGCGAGTCAATACGATTGAAAAAACAGATGTCATTGTCCCCAATGCAGAATTAATAGGCAATCAAGTCACCAATTTTATGTACAATAATAAGCGGTGGTTAGTGGTTGTTAAAGTGGGTGTCGAATATGGCTCAGATATTGAGCTGGTCAAGTCACTATTGTTAAAGGTGGCTTTAGACCACCCTAATATTGTACAAGATGGACATGAAGCACCGGCTGTATTCTTTATGAACTTTGGAGACAGTGCGCTTGATTTTGAATTGTGGGCGGTCTCAAAAAATGTGAATGAAAAGTTCTTTGTTTTGACAGATTTAAATTCAGAAATTGATCGCTCATTTAAAGAGCACAATATTGTAATATCCTTTCCACAAACTGACCTGCATATTAAAGACTCTGTTGCTATTCCAATGGCGCAGAAGAAAGGGGATGAGGCTGAGACGTGATAATTCTGTTATTCTGCTTAAAGCGTTGAACGAGTTTTTCAAAAATACTGGCAGGCGTTAAGCTAGAGCCTAGATATTTATATTCACCTTCAATGCCATGGTAATCTGACCCACCTGTGGTGAACCAATTATTTTTTTCAGCAGCTCGGATCCAGGGAGAGTGTCTTTCTTTCGGTAATTTACCATAATAGGCTTCTATACCATCAAATGGTAACGTGAGCAGGGCACGCATTACTTTGGGCTTTTTCATCATATGGGGATGAGCGATGACAGCATATCCTCCTGCATTTTGTATTACATTGATGGCTTCTTCCGTTGAGATAAACTCTCCTTTTACAAAGCAACGGCTCGTGTTGCCTAGGTATTTTTTAAACGCTTCTGCAGTTGAGGACACAAATTTTTGTTCAAATAAGTATTGCGCTATATGAGGGCGACCAATATTTCGCTGTGGTTCAAATCTAGCCTGTAGTGCCTCATAAGAAATATCCATATCTAATTTTCGTAATTTGTCTAAGATAAGTAAATTTCTATTTAGCTTATTCTGCTGTTGTTCTGTGCACAAGCTTTGAAGTTGGGCGTTTTGAATGTCAAAACTGTACCCCAGTACATGAACAGGTGTTCGTTCGTATTGGGTTGATAGCTCGACACCTGCTAGCAACTGAAGATTAGATGGGGTATTTAAATGTAACCCACTTAAATAGGCCTCAATCGTATCGTGATCCGTGATCGAAAGCCCGGTGAGCTCGTGTGCAGCCGCCATCTCAATGAGTGTCTCGGCTGAATGTGCACCATCAGAGTAGGTTGAGTGGCAATGACAGTCGGCTCGAAGCATTGTTTAGTACCTTCGCTTGTTTAAATGACACCTCAGTATACAAGAATATAGATTTTATTAATATAGGAGCAATCAAATCGTGATATTATTAATATTTTAAGGCCTGGGTTCAGTATGGGTATGGATAAAAAAATCGCCAGTATCTTAATCCTGATTTTGTTGTTTTGCTGTGTTTCAGTTTATGCCAAAAACGAGAGTCGAACTTTTAGGGATGTTAAAAAACAAGCGAAAATAATCTGGCAAGACCATCGTGTCTCATTTTATTGCAGCTGCCCATATGATACTCAGCTGCGGGTAGATCATAGTGCTTGTGGCTATAAACCACAGGATATGAAGCGCGCAAACCGCATTGAGTGGGAGCATTTAGTCCCTGTTTCATGGTTTTCTCAGCAGCGACCCTGTTGGAAACAGACAATGTGTAAAACCCAAAAAGGCAAAGCTTATAGTGGGCGTAATTGTTGTGAAAAAGTCGATGCGGAATTTCGTTTGATGTACACTGATTTGCATAATTTAGTGCCCGCTGTGGGAGAGGTCAATAAAGCTAGGCAATATTTTCGTTTTGTAGCATCCACAGATGATGCTGTTGTTAGAAATTACAATGGCTGCAATATACAAATTAATGAGCTTCAAAAAAAGGTAGTCCCGGCAGATTCAGTTAAAGGTATGATTGCGCGTGCACACCTTTATATGCAAAAAACTTATGATTTTAAGCTGAGTCGGCAGCAAAATAAATTATTTCTCTATTGGCATAAACAATATCCTCCAACTGAATGGGAGAGAATATGGAACCAGCGTGTTATGGCTATCCAAGGCACCGATAATAGTTACATATCTCAATATGATTTTTCGCATTAATAATGTTATTTTTAAATAATAACAAAAAAATCAAAAAGTTAACTGATTAACTCACGGAAGAGTAAAAAATGGACGACGTAAAAAAAGGGTTTATTTTTATTGGCGTGGTATTGGCCACTATTTTGCTTGGCTATGTGTCTGCATTATTGTCTCCCGTGATAGCTCCTTTTTTAATAGCGCTTTTCATTGCCTATCTTGCCAATCCCTTAGTAAATAGAATTAGTTCAATTCCAAAGCTCAAAATTCCACGCACAGTGTCAGTCGTCATTGTTTTTTTATTGATAATATTATTTTTAACCTTGGTGTTATTAATGATTATTCCTATGCTACAGAATCAAGTCGCTGATTTGCTCAAGCAATTGCCAAAATTATTTGTATGGTTGCATCAAGAGGTTATACCAAAACTTTATTCACATTTTAATCTGGAGAGTAATGCTGACGCAATGGCATTATTCAAAGAAAAAGGACTCGATAATATTGATACCGCTTCAGACATGTTTATTAAATTTTGGAAGGCTATATTGCATTCTGGTTTGGGCGTTATCAGCTGGGGAATTAATTTTGGGTTAATCTTTATTGTGGCGTTTTACTTAATGCGTGACTGGTCGCTTTGTCTTAGTGGAATGAAATCATTATTACCCCCTAAATATAAAGAGAAGATATTAGATATCACATATAAGTGTAACGATACATTGGGTTTATTTTTCAAAGGTCAGCTTATTGTCGTCGCAGCCCTCATGTTTATATACTCTCTGGGGTTGAGTCTTGTGGGGGTAAAATACTCATTATTACTTGGATTGAGTGCCGGCGCCTTAAGTATTGTACCTTATTTAGGTGGCTTTATGGGACTGGGTATGTCTTGTTTATTTGCAATGTTTCAATCTCAGGACATTATGATGCTTGTACAAGTCGTATGTGTTTTTGGTGTTGGTCAGCTGTTAGAAGGGATGGTGTTAACGCCTATTTTAATTGGCGATAAATTAGGCTTGCATCCAGTTGCGGTCATCTTTGCTTTATTAGCGGGGGGGCAACTATTTGGATTTGTGGGTATATTATTAGCTTTGCCAATAGCCTCTGTGCTCGTAATTTTATTCAGAGAGCATTACAATCACTATGTATTAAATCCAACCAATTAGCCTTAGATAGGGAAAATCTTTTGCTAGAAAGCTTTATGCTCAAAGCAAGACTCAAAAATATGGCCTAGTTTTTTTGAGAGCTGCACTGTCTCTTTCGTTCTCATCTTTGTCTTCATAGATTGTTGGTAAGGTTGGCTGTTTTTCTTTGATAAGTCTATGATTTCTCCGGTCATAGGTAACAGTACCCATCGAAGCTTGATTTTCTTTTTGAGCGAAGCGCCGTTTTGCAGCGTCAAGTATCAGTCTATTAGTAGACGATCGGAAAAAAACCATAATTTCATCCAAAAAGTCGGTAATATAGGAGGTCGCCTTTAGTTCTTTATGCTCTTTTTCCGTTATATGTTTCTTAGCTTTGACCTTAAGCAATATCACGTATATTTTGCGCCAATTTTCAGAGATATCACTATATCGAGAATCCTGGGATTGATGAAATTTTGAGGCATTAGACAACACTAATTTTGTGATTTTAGGCAGCACATGATTAATGAGGTGCTCTGGACCTCGGTATTTAAAACCAGACATACAGCTATTTTCCTAACAAAATGATTATGCTACTTAATAATGTAACTAGATGCAAGGAATATAAGATATGCGGAAGTGTCTCAGCGCCAATATTATAAATGAATGAAATTCACATATATCAAATTGTGGGGTGCTTTTCGGGCTGAGGCTATCAGGTTTACGTCTTATTAGATTGTATTTAATATTTATTACTCAAGATAGCAAAACAAATCGGACACATTCTTCCAGCCAACGACTTTTCAATATGATAAGTTTCAAATAGAAAGACAACCGCGCAAATTATGTTTTATGAGGCTTCCAGCCAATGAAGCCATGGTTTAATTTTCTATGGTAGACATAAAATCTTATAAATATGAATGTTCATCTATCTTCTCTATAAAGAGTTTGCTAGCAGCTAAATCAAAATGTTAAAGTGTGTTTGTGGCAATAAATAACATGGATCGTTATGTCAAAATATTTAACAACTTTGTTTGTTCTGTTTCACATTTTTTTAATTTTTATATATTCACCTATAGGGGCTGCTTACTCTGACAGTAAACAGCTGACTTATACTAAAGCAACGATACAGACTAATTTAAAATCGGTTGCAGGACAAGAGACGCTGTGGATAGCTTTAAATTTAGATTTGGAACCCGGTTGGCATGTATACTGGAAGAATCCAGGTGATTCAGGTTTGCCACCGAAACTATTAATTGAATCAAATCAAGATATTGAAGTCGGAGATATACTATACGCTCCACCACATCGTATACCAGTACAACACCTTATTAATTATGGCTACGATCAAAATGCAAGTTATTTTCTCCCAATCACGTTTAAATCATCTTTAAAAAATAAACAAGTAAATTTAAAGATAAAAGCTAGCTGGTTAGTTTGCAAAGTAGACTGCATACCTGAGGAAGCCAGTTTCAACTTTAGCCTACCTATCTCAAACACCGTTGAATACTCAGATAATTACCAAATAATGACATCTGATATTCAAGCTATTCAAAATATTAAACAATTATCTCCGAAAGTGACAGAAGAGGCTAAGCAAGTTGCTCTAGAATTTACCCGGCCTGAATGGAAAAAACAGTCTATTCAGGATGCATATTTTTTTGCTGAAAAAGAAGGTGTTATTTCATTATCCCAGTTTCAAGCTTATCAGCAAGATGGGATTCACTTGACACTTAGGTTAAGCAAAGAAAGTCAATCTTTGCCTAAAAAGTTACGTGGTTTTTTAGAAGTTATTGATGAAAAGGCAGTCCAACACTATCAAGTCAATGTAGATCATAGCTCTGATAATGATACTCAAACAAATAAGACTGAAAAACAACTCACCCTAGGGTTAGCATTTCTATTTGCTTTTTTAGGGGGGATTTTATTGAACTTCATGCCGTGTGTTTTTCCGATATTATCTTTAAAGATCTTAGGGCTGTGCCAACAACAAAGTGCCCGTTATTTGCAAAAATGTTTTCATGCTTTTAGTTATACTTTTGGTATCCTGCTTTGCTTTTTAGTGATTGCGATTATTATGATTGCACTTCAATCTGCTGGCTTAGCTGTAGGCTGGGGGTTCCAAATGCAATCGGGCATATTTTTATTAGTCATGATTTACTTATTAGTCTTGGTATCATGCTTCTTGTTTGGATTTATAAATTTTTGGTTGCCTCTACCTCGTTTTTCTAATGGTCATCAATCTCATCCTTATATGGAAAGTTTTTCAACCGGTTTATTAATTACTTTAATTTCTACACCCTGTACGGCACCACTTATGGCTCCAGCACTAGGGTTTGCATTTACTCAATCATCTGAAAATATGATTGCCATTATTCTTTTATTAGGGCTAGGGCTAGCTTTGCCATTTATATTATTTGCCGTTATTCCGGGTTGTAATCGATTGCTCCCTAAGTCCGGCCCTTGGCTTAGTACATTCAAAGAGTTTATGGCTTTCCCAATGCTATTTACTGGCCTGTGGCTTTGTTGGTTACTGCTTAATCATATTAATACTGTACAGTTTATAATTGTATTAGCGAGTGTATTGTGTTTGTGGATGCTATTGTGGGTTGGAAAATTAAAATTTAAATATCGACTAATCAAAATAATTCTACAAATAATACTGCTAGCACCAATTGGATTTACATTTTATCAGATAGGTTTAGAGAGTCCATCCCAAGTAACTGATTCAAAATTGAATATATTCTCTATGGATAAGGTTGAAGAACTCAGACAGAAAAATCAACCTATTTTAGTCAATGTCACGGCAGACTGGTGTATAACGTGTAAAGCGAATGAAAGTTTAGTTTTATCCCAAAAGACGGTTAAAGATTTTATCAGTAAAAATAACATTGTATATTTAAAAGCAGACTGGACGCATCGTAGCCAGGCGATTACGGAATATTTAAAATCATTTGATCGATATGGTGTGCCATTATATGTCTATTATCCGTCAAAAGGAGACCCTATTGTACTACCGCAAATTTTAACGCCAGATATTATATTTGACAAATTAAGTGAAGATTAATTAAGGAAACCACAATGTATCGTAAACAATTAAAAACAATTCTATGTTTTGTAAGCTTACTGTTTATATCTACAAGTAGTTATGCGGCGAAAACAGTTCTTAAAATAAATGAAAAAGCGCCTGATTTTGTAGCCCAGGACAGCAATAATGATACGGTTAAGTTAAGTGATTATAAAGGCAAGATGGTTGTTCTTGAGTGGACTAACCACAAATGTCCTTTTGTGGTTAAGCACTATAGCTCTAATAACATGCAGTCATTGCAGCAAAAATATACTAAAGATGGCGTTATTTGGTTGTCGATCATCTCTTCAGCACCCAACAAACAAGGTTTTGTCAGTGGGGCGGTCGCTAATCAGCTGACCCAATCAAGAGGTGCCTTCCCAACGCGCGTTTTATTAGATTCAACAGGAAAAATAGGTCGTTTGTATGGTGCTAAGACGACACCCCATATGTATATTATTGATCAAGAAGGTAAATTACGATACCAAGGCGCAATTGATAGCATTCGTTCTGCCGATCCCAGTGATATTTCAAAAGCAACGAATTATGTCGACCAAGCTTTAACTGCACTTAAGGATAAAAAACCTGTTTCAACTAAAGATTCCAAGGCATATGGCTGCTCTGTAAAGTATTAATCAAGTATCAGCAAAATTTCGAACCAAACTCAATGAACATTGGGTTTGGTTTTTAGTTTTACTAGGTAATGCATTGCCTGATGAACAGGTTTGTTGTGCTGGTTCCATGGGTAATGGCTTTTCTGCCCAACAGTATTGTTTTACTGAGTCTGATGGTATTAAATTCTGGCTAACCTGTTCGAATTTAGGTTTAGACAGAAGGAGTATTGGGGGCGGATTTTCGACTAATGCTTTTTGAGCAGTATTTTCCGTGTTCTCTGCTATATTGGAGTTTAATGTTTGCTTTTCATCGAATTCAGATATGTTTTTTTCAATCAATTTCATTTGAGTATTTAAAACGCTTTTTAATTTTAGCTTAATGAATATTTTTGTCTTAACGTCGAATGTAGAGATATCGAAATTTTTTTGATATCGGTGTAGACCTTGAACATGACGTAGTACAGTTTGTGCAAATTTTTTGTCAGTACTGGTGTTAATTTGGGGGCAAAGATGGCTTAGATGACTATTGGGATCATTATTAAATTTGTGAAGCAGTTCTATAAATGATTGTGTATTTATTTTTTCTTCATCACAAAGATTTTTCAGTTTAACAAGGAGTTGGACATAAAAGTAAAACTGTTTGTTTTTCATTTCGTTATCAGCAGCCATGTGTACTAAGACTTCATTTGCCATGCTGCGCATAATCTCGGCTAGAGAGAACTTTTTTTGCGCGAAGACACTTGGCAAGAGAGGTTTTAGGGATGAAATCATATTAGACACCTTAAACAAAAGAATATATTTATTTTAGTTTATTTGAATTCATTCCTAATTTAAATTACTTTATTAAATATAACAATTAATTCTGAATTATACAGGGGCGTTTTGGGATGATTGACTTGATAGTTGTGTTAACTAGCCAGGTAGTAGGGTTAAGTTTTTTATATCATGCCTATCCTTATCACGGCGGCTATATATTACTGAGTATCTTCAAGCTAGAAAGATAATATAATATATAGAGGATAATACAGCAGCAACCGATGTGAATCTTAAACCTTATTCATCCGTCGCAGGGGGTTTATGGCTTGAATCTTTTATATTTATGTCAGCTTGAACAAAGTAGTATTGAATGCCTTCTTCTCTAAATCGTCTGTCTATAAGAAAATAGATGTCGCTTCTCGTACGATATTTTAAGTTGACGTTAAGCACTGTGCACCATAAATTAAACTGCAAAGCATCTTCAAAATATCCTATACAAAATACTGCAGGTTCATCTCCTTTGTCTTTTGATACTTCTGGATGGGCATGGGCTGCCTCATATAGTATGGCTTCTACTTTCTCAGCGGGTGCATTAAACTTCATTCTGGCCTCAACTTTTAGTCTGGATTTCTTATTGTTGACCATGTAGTTTTTGACTTCTTTGGTGACTAAATCGGAGTTGGGTACAATAATATGTGATTGCTCCAATGTTTTAACTGTTGTAGAGCGTACGCCAATATTGGTCACAAATCCTTCTTTATTTCCCACGACGATACGATCCCCTTTTTTAACGGGCCGCTCTAGTAATAAGACAATGCCAGATACAAAATTGTTCACGATATGCTGTAAACCAAAACCAATACCCACAGATAAAGCACCCGCGACGAGCGCTAAGCCTTTAAAGTCTACGCCTGCAATCATGAGAGAGAAAATCAAACTAATACCAATACTAATGTATCCAATAATAACTAGATAAGCCTCTTGTTCTGCTTTGATGCTAGACTTGTCCTCAGGTAGTAGTTGGTGTTTCAATATCTTGACAAATAATGTGGTTACAGCAAAAAATAATAAAGCAAAAATAATTCGAATGGGAATAATGCGAGCATCAGCCACATCAAATCCTTCGTAAATTATTTGTCTGAGCTGAACGGACCAGAGTTCTGATATTGTCCAGACATCATTGAGCTTTATAAACAACCAGCCCCAAACAAACAAAAACATTACAATTTTTAAAGTGACTAATTCTAGTATGAGCTCAGAACGATGCTTATGTATAAACTTAAAGGCTTGAAGTTTCCAAGGATGTTGTTTAGAAAATAATTTTTCTAGAATAGACATTAAGTAAGTATATATCGCTAACGAAATAAAGGTAAGTGATATGGAATATGTGATCCCTTTCAGTAAATAGATAGAAAGCTCTATATGACCCGACCACTGGCATGTAATATTAAATATTAATAAAATTGTATTGGCAAAGTTTATCAGGGATTTAGAGATTGGGTTATTGTCAAAGTAGAGGGTTAAGTGTGTAAATGATTTGACAATCACAAAAAGGTTTAGAGCAAGTATCGTGTAAAATATAATAACCACAGCATCAAACAGCAATGGATTTTGAGGGATGAGATCCTGAATATTACTGCCAAAATAAATACATAAGACCATGAATAAAAAGAACTTTAAGCTATAACAAAAAGACTCTTTAAAGTGCTTTCCTTTAACATTAAATAAAGATTTAGATATGGGCGGGTGTGTTAAAAAGTCTATTACGCCAACCATTAGGTAAAAAATTAAAAATGGCATTAAGAAAGTATCTAAGGCAAAGTCCTTTTGAATCAGGTAATCATGTATAGATTCATAGATTATCAATGTACCTAGAAAAAGGATAATACCTAAATGTTTTCGAATGATAATTAAAAAGGCAGAAAAGTCCTGTTCTAGTTCACTTTTAACGTGGTTGCTTTTAGTGTAAAGCTTAATTTTATTCTTAGTATATGATGAGATAAGTAGGGTGGAAGCTAGAAGCATACAGATGATAAAAAGATCATACTGATGATATGTTTCAAAGCCTAAAATTTTTGATATCTTGATGCTCTTAAGTTCTGTCAGCCAGGTACTATAACTTTCACTTAGATTAGGCAACGTTTCCCATAAAGGCTGTGTCGTGCTCAAAATAATGTTTTTTTGCTTTGTTTTTGCCTCAGCACTAAACAAGGCAATTAATTCAGTAGAACGAATTACGAATAACTTGCATCCCGCTAACCTTGTTTTTGTATCAACCTTCTTTTTCTCTAGATATCTTTGATCAGCTGTTAATGTGATGGACTCTTCCGGTTCTTTGTCTGCACTGGGTAGTTGCTCATTAATATCTTCTAGTTCTTTTGTTTCTTCTGCTATGCACGCTTCAGCCAGCTTTTTCTTTTCAATAAGAGATTTTTGAGTCTTAATCAGTTCTTCTGTGCTCATGGGATCAGTATGTAATTTTATTGAGAGTGTGTCTAAGCCCTTGTTCGCCTCGTCTGGGTTAAAGACCTCGATCGCCCAGGCAGGAAAGGGTGCTGCAATAATAATCAGTGCCAGCCAGATGGATTGTACTATTTTTAGAGAACTGTATTTTTTCAAAGCGATACTACATATAAAATTCCTTCCTATCTTATTATCGACAAAACAATTAAGATCTAAAGCCTAACTGTTAATTTTGCATACTGCTTTTTGGTGCCATTGTATCTCTTGGGTCATCTCGGTAACGGTATTTATGGCGTGTTGTGAAAACTTAAGTGGATGCGCGCCTAGAAAATGGCCATTTTCTATAAACCAGCTGGAAATATAATGAAAAAAGTGATTTATAAAATCAACAGCGGCCTTAACAAGGTTTACAATGGATGCATCTGCATTAGTGCAATTTAACCGGTCGTAGCAACCCTCAATAGTTTGCCTTAAATGAAACTGGTAATTTAAGTTAACACCTGAGCCAATAGTATTTGGATATAGCGCTATTTCTGTAAGTTTGTTAGTTATTTGAGAAACAGAAACTTCAGCATCCACTAATGGCGGTAAGATTTTGCCCCTCTCTTGCAGTCGTAGATTTTTCTCGTGAAACCTGTCTTTGAGTTTGCTTGCAAAAGCATACAAGATGGAAAAAGCCCTTAACTGCATTATTCTGATCTCTTCATCTCTGGTATAAGATGTTTTGTTTTCATTTATGGATAGTGTTAAAGGAGATTTCCAATATATATTACCATTTTCATTGTTATATTCTAATTTCATTTCATCTAGGGGACCGCTGGTCAAGCCTGGAATGTCAAAAATATAGCCATCCATTTGTTTTGTGCTAATGCCAATTTGATTCAAACGTTTTTTGGCATCTGTCATACAGGTGTTACGATAGAAATTAAAAAAAGGCCCCTTATAATCATTGATACTCATGTACTCATCATGAGTGAGTTTCTCTAGAGATGCTTGACTCAAACGCGTGTTTGATTTTTCCAAGGCTGTAAGACTATCCCAATAAACTTTTTCGTCTCTGAAATTGCGTTTGGGCAACTGCTTTTCTTCCCGGTCTTTTGCAATGCTTTGCAAAAGAGCATCTTTTTGTGATTCTGATATTTGCCATGTTTTATGCTGGTGACTATATTTTTCGGTTTCAACGATAAAACGTAAATGCTCCTGGATTAAATGTCCTGGTCCGTACAATTCTGCTGGAAATATCTTGCGTTTAATGGTCTGGTCTTTTCTCAGGGAGTGACCATAAAATCCAATCGCTTCTGTGACTTGTGCCCGCGCATTGCGCAAGGTTGTGTCTAGTTGGCTGAAAACCAAATAGACATGTCCTGCGCTGTTTGTGTTGTTGCCATATACGACAGTATAAGACACAAAATAATCTATATTTTTCATACAGCGACCTATTAATATTTTACCGTTCTGCTTTTTGCCTATGGGGACGCCTGGATTTACGCTTCATTGCATCTACCATCTTGAGACGATTGGCAAAAGAGGCATTTGTAATCGCTTCATATAATATGACCTGTGATATCTCTAGGTTTTGACTAGACAGGGTCTTAATTGTGTTCATTGTTTCTTTCACAGCGTCTTTATTGAGCTCAGGCTCAGACATTAATTCTAATAATTTTTTACGTGCTATATGAATTTTACGTTTATTATAGCGGCTCGTTTCTTTTGACTGTTGTAGCATGGGGGCCAACTGTTTTTTTGAAGTTTCGGGTAGTTCTTTTAGTATGCCTTTAAGATGCATGGATTCTGATGGTTTAGAGCCAAAACGAAAATTCGTTTGCCCACCCGCGAGATAGCCTGCTAAGAATAAGTTTGTTCCCAATGAAACCAATAAGATCAAGTAGATCCAGTTTTTTTGTGTCATAAAATTATCTCATTTTCAGTTTTTGTATTATGGGGTATAGTGTCGATAAAGGCATTAAATTCAAAATCGTTCTGATGATTCCCAGAATGTTGATAGACGCCTAAGCTTAAGCCTAGAAGTAAGGCAGCGGACAGTGCAGAAAATTTAGGGACAATTGGACAAAATAAGCTTTTAAAGTCTAAAGTTGAACGGTAGCAGGTTTTTTCCAATATACTTTTTGAAAGGGCTTTTGAAGGTGGTTTCACTTTGTCGTGATCAAGTAAGCTATCAAGTTTGCTATCGGCATGAAACTTTGTCAAGCAGTTTGTGTGCGACCGTGCATATTGTAGCATCTGTTCTTTTTGCTCTAATGGCCACTTATTTTTATTAAGGCCATATGTTTGTATTAATCGCTCAAAGATTAAGGTATTCATTTTAGGTTCTCCTTGAGTTTTTGTCTCACTCTGTAGAGGGCCGATTCAACTGCACTAATAGTCATATCCATCATTTCAGCAATATTTTGTTGTGGCATGGCATGATAATAAAACCAAAATAAAATAGCTTTTTCTTCTGGTTTTAGTGTTGCCAAAGCATCTAGCAATTCCTGATTTCTTTCAGTCCTGGCGCTTTGCTCTGAATTTGTTTTATTGACTAGATTATTAGCAAAAGTTTGCTTCAGGATTGTTGATTTTTGTTGTTTTCGAATTTGGTCGATACATAAGTTGTACAACATTTTAAATAACCACGTTTTAAAGTTTGCCTCGGCGCGCCATTTTTCGCGACTTTCCCACACCTTAAGAAACCCTTCTTGTACGATGTCTTCAGAGAGCGCCTTATTCTGCAACATGCGCTCGACAAAATAATAGCTACTATTTATATTCTGTTTTACTAATATCTCAAATGCAGCCGTGTCGCCCGATTGCACACGCTGCATCAGCTTATTACTCGGATCATTCCTTGGATCTTCATTGGGATATTTAGACACGATAATTGCTTATTAGATTCTAATAGGCATATGTGTGCACCCAGAATGATAATATCTTATTGACCATTATTTTTCATTAATTGGGCTCCGTATACTCTTATAATGGCTTTTTCTTTTTGCCGGGTTAGGATTTTATCTATTTGTTGTTGATGTTGGCGAATAAAGTCACTTTTCTCAGTTTCTGATAATGCGGTCCATTTACTTTTTACACTGGCTTTAAATGCATGCCGTTCTTTTTTTGACATGTTTTTAAACTTGTCTCTTACAGCTTTAAATTCTGCTCGTTCTTCCTGTGTCATGCTTTGTAAGAATTCTGCCTTGCTGCTATTATAACCCTTATTATGTTTTCCACCTGAACCATCGCAAGCATAGGCAAAAGAGCTTGCACCGCACATTAGTGCCAATACAATTATATGAATTTTCATTTTAGCCTCCAAAAAGCTTTTTGTCTTCATTAATTAAACGAAGAAGGCAGCAGAACCTTGCGAAAAAAGTTATTATATTTGACAATTCACGTAAGTACACTGTTTTGTTAGTTTGCTACAATAAAGGAGAGCTCCCTTGTCAGACCAGAATATCTCCCATGTTCTTGTTAACGTTATCCAAGATTTTCTCGTTAGGATGGGAAGACAGCGTGCGGCGCTTGCTGTAACAGAAAAGTCTGAATTAGAGAAAGATCTTGGCATAGACAGTATTGGCAAGGTTGAGCTCTTCCATGAAATAGAAGATCAATTTGATATTTATTTACCAGATGATTTACTGGCTACGGCGGTAACCGTAGAGGATTTAACACAAGCCATTGAGAAAAGTCATCCCGCCACAAGTCGACACACACTCAAAAGAGCTTTATTACCGAAACGGGTCCAGTATCAGCCTAAGAATGAAAAATCTATCGTTGAAATTTTGCGACAATGGGCAAAGCATGAGCCTAATAGGCCACACATCTATTTGCAGCAGCCCAATGGCGATGAGCTGACTATCTCATACAAAACATTATTAGATAATTCGCTCAAAGTTGCTGCAAATTTATATCAAATGGGGATTCGCCAATATGATACAGTGGCGATAATGCTACCCACCTGCGAAGGTTTTTTTTATAGCTTCATGGGCGCGCAGCTTTTGGGGGCAATTCCTGTGCCTATTTACCCACCGTTTCGGCCTGATAAGTTAGAAGAATATACGCTCAGAGAAGTTAAAATTCTCAAAAAAGCAGGTGTCAAAACTTTAATTACTTTTGATAAAGCTGAGAAGCTCAGCGAGTTATTAGGCGTATTCATTCCTTCACTGAAAAAAGTTGTCACTTACGAGCAAGTGAGCGAAACAAAAAAGAAAGCACCAGAAGTCAAGTTGACAGGGGAGCATTCTGCCTTAATACAGTTTACATCAGGTAGCACAAGTGATCCCAAGGGCGTTTTATTATCACATTATAATTTAATGTCTAACATTAGTGCGATAGGGAAAGCGATGCAGATACAGCCTAGCGATGTTGTGGTGAGCTGGTTGCCCTTGTATCATGACATGGGATTAATTGGTTGTTGGCTAGCGCCATTATACTATGGCCGACCAGTCGTGATCATGTCCCCATTACAGTTTTTAACTCGCCCAGAAAGATGGTTGTGGGCGATACATTATCATCGGGCCACCATCTCTGCGGGCCCTAATTTTTCCTATGATCTCTGTGTGAAAAGAGTTAAGCCAGAATCCATCGAAGGATTAGATTTAAGTTCATGGCGGTTAGCTTTAAATGGGGCTGAGGCGGTCAACCCAAATACAGTAGAGAGCTTTATTCAGAAATTTAAAACTTATGGATTTAATGAAAATGCTTATTTCCCAGTTTATGGACTAGCAGAATCTTGTGTGGCTGTTTGTTTTCCACCGCTCGATAGGCCGCCGATTATTGATGTCATAAATCAAGAAGACTATCAGACACAACAAATTGCAACCCCGGTTAAAAATGCAAGAGAAACAAATGTTCGTTTTGTTTGCTGTGGCAAGGCTATTCCTGAGCATCAAATTAGAGTGGTAGATGGTGACAATAAATTAGTGCCTGATAGGGTGATTGGCAGCTTGCAGTTTCAAGGACCCTCAACGATGCAAGGTTATTATGATAATGCCAAAGCGACGTCTGATGTCATGTATGATAGCTGGTGTGATACGGGCGATTTCGCTTATTTGGTTGATGGTGAGGTTTACATTACTGGGCGTAAAAAAGACATTATCATTAAAGCGGGGCGGAACCTGTACCCTGAAGTGATAGAAGAAGTGGCGAGCCAAGTAGAAGGTGTTCGAAAAGGTTGTGTGGCTGCTTTCGGGGTAAGTGACGCTCAGAAGGGCACTGAAAAATTGATTATTGTGGCGGAGACTCGAACTTCGCACAAACGAGAAAAACAAGCGATTATACAAAGCATTATCGAAAATGTGACAAGTTCAACTGGTATGCCGCCCGATGAAGTTATTCTAGTGAAACCCCAGGCTGTACCCAAAACCTCTAGCGGTAAACTTCAACGTGCACAATGTAAGCAATATTATGAACGTAAGCAATTAACAGGGCTTAGAATGCCTTTGTGGGTACAAATTGGAAAGCTTGCATTAAAAGGATTTTGCAAAAAAATTATTAATATGCTGGGCGTGAGTCTACAGTTTTTTTATACTTTATATGTATGGTGTATTACTGTTGGGCTTTTAGCGCCCGCAGTACTTTCGGTTTTTATTCTGCCTGGAAATGCCTCTCGAGCCATAGCTCGAAACATGTCAAAGTTAATATTGTTTTTGAGCGGCAATAGGCTGAGCGTAGAAAATAAAGCCCTTTTGCAAGATAATAATCAGCCCGTTATTTTAGTCGCTAATCATACAAGTTATGCAGATGCGCCGATATTATATAGTTTATTACCGAATGCTTTCTCTTTTGTTGTCAAAAAAGAAGTGGCCAAGTTTCCCCTGGCAAAAACAATACTTCGAAAGCACAGGCACATCTTAGTGAGCAGAATGGATTTTTCTGAAAGTTTAGAGGAAACGCAACAGATTATCCATGCTTTAGAGGCGAGACGTTCGATTGCAATTTTTCCAGAAGGGACATTTACGGCTGCTGCGGGTTTGAAAAACTTTAAATTTGGTGCCTTTAAGGTCGCGGCTGAATCACAAGTGCCTATTTGTCCTGTCGGTATTAAGGGTAGTCGCCAGATTATCAAAAGTGGTCAATGGCTACTACGGCCATCGCATATACAGGTGGTGATATCAGACTTAATTTATCCCCAGGGCAGTGATTGGGATGCTGTTGTACAATTACAAACAGAAACCAGAGCAATTGTATCAAAACTCTGTGGAGAACCTTTAATTGAAGAGTAATCAGAGTTATATATCTATTATACTTCAAGATATTTTAACAGGACAGACCTGTTAATTTGTTCATCAAATTTATAACAAGTAAGCAATAAAATTGTTATTTTCTTCTAGGAGGAGGAATAGGTGGCCTTTTTTTATCTGTATCTTGATTTTCTTGTTTTTGTTTTATCATTTCCTCTTTAGTAGGCAATTTGAAATGATCTTTTTTTGTCCGGGCTGCAAGAGATGGGGCTTCTCCATACGCATTAGCAACAGGTTTTCTTCTCGCTGGCGTTGGTGGCGGTGGCGGTAATTTCGTATTCTCTTGTTTGTTCGTTTGTAGTTGCTGAAATATACTAGGATCTGTTATTGGCGGCGGTGGTGGTGGCAACTTGCCATGATGGCCTTTGGACTGCACTTGGTTTTGCTGCCTAGCTGCGGAGTTTTCTTGAGCTTGTGGTTCCTCCTGCCCTTTGCGTGGTGCAGAGCCGTATTGCTGAGAGCCCTCATGTTGGGGAATACTATAGTGCTGTTGTTCTTGCCCTTGCCCAGGGGACTGTTGTGGCACTCCGTAGTGTTGTTTTTGCTCTTGGGCGGCCTGTCCTCTTTGTTTTATTAAGGTATCTGCAGGTTGGTATTGTGTTCTGTTTTCTGGATGTGCTTGTACAGCAGGTGAGCGCATTGCTTGGTCGTTATTATTTGGTTCTGCTGTGGGCATAGCTGCATAATTTGTTGTGGTATCAGGTGGTAAAATGTCATATTGTATAGGTGGCCCACCTTTTGTATCGACAGGGCCGTATTCATGAGTCGCTTCAAGAGCAGCACCATCTACTTTTTTCCGAGGAGGAACGCCATATTGCGATACAGGTTTGGCGGGTTCAACAGGACCATATTGCTGCGTGGCGACTGTAGGTTGATTTGCTTTTCCCATTTCAAGTTTCATTTCATTTATTTGTGCGTAAGCATCAATTATTTCAGCATTATTCATATGGCGTAGATCCACACCCTCATTCTTGAACTCTTTACGTATTTTATTCGCTTCTCTTCGTCTCTTGATTCTACCTATAATATCTAGCGCCACTGAACCACCTCTCTTGCAAAGCATGCTGACTAACATGATATCATGTTTTTCGTATCTATTGCCAATTACAAATCTTTGATTAAAGCCTAAATAACGACCTATCACCATTCACTATTTGGCATTAATATCGCTTCAATTTAATTAAACTATTAACCAAATCAACGGTGACTTTATGGTCTTCAAAAAACTTACGACAAAGTAAACCTTCTCGTTTTTTTAACTGACAGTTTGACCGAGCAAATGTGATATAAGGGGATTTAATCGCATAGTTGGGTAGTAATTCAATTTTGCCAAACAGTTGAGCAAAATATTCTGTATCTTTATTGCCTTGGTAATCATATGCAATTAAATCTTCCTTGCCTTTAAACTTAGTCATCTCAGGTATATCGCAAGCATTGACAAAAATATGCGAATAGCAGCCAGTATCAACGGTTAAGTTTTGATAGATGGTTTTATTGAGCTTTGCAAAATGTAATTTTGTTCTTAGTGTGGGGGTGGATGATTTTACTGAGCTTGGATTAACGCCTTCATCTCCCTTATTTAATCTACCCTTGCGCACGATAAGTTTTTCACGTTGATAATCAATTGTTAGCAACTGGGGGTAAAAGGCGTTAGCGCTTAATACGCCATCAATACGCATATTTTTAAACAACTCAACCTCATCCTCAAAGCTACTGGAAACAACAAGATTATAATCACTCAAGTAAACATCACCGACTTGCATTTTTTTAACAAAATGTGTGGTTTGAAAAATATTAACTACTTGGTTTGAGGTTATCGCACGTACGTCCTTACTTTCGGTTACAGGTAAGTCTAACTTTTTGGCTAATCCCGCGGAAATCATACTTTGTGAAAATCCGCTATCAAACATAAAGTTATATGGACCTTTGCCATTAATTTTGACTTTGACAATAGGACTCTGAAGTCGATAATCACCGACTGGCGCATTAATTTCGCCTTTTCTGACAATCTCAATAGAACTGGGTATATAAATGTGCTTAAAATCTGGCCGGTTGTAGGTTGCTGTTTTGTTTGATTCGGGCAGATTGGTGTCAAGACTGCTGCTCGCTATAGTCGCAACACTAAATAATAAAATAGATGGTAAAAGAAAAAATTTGGTTTTCTGCATCTTGGCTTCTGAGTATTTTAAATGTATAGGTAATATTTCGACCATTTTCAAAAAGTCTTGAATTTTTGCCTATTTCATTAAAAAGGTTTAATAACATCAATTGGTTAGTTGATAGCCTTATACCCAAATGCGGCATAGTGAATAAAATTACACAAGTAGCATAAGTGAGCTTGATAAATGTTTGAGAAAAATATAGCAACAACCGCTTTATTGTCGGTAATCTACTCTTCCGCAATATTTGCAAATGCAGGCGGCGGTGGTGCCTCAATTTACGAGGTGGGCACCCCTGATATGGGAATGTCTTATGCGGGGGCTCCAGCTAGAGTGGGAGACGCTGGTACTGCTTACCTAAATCCTGCTGGCATGTCGTTTTTAGAGGTTGATCAATTTGCTCTAATGGTTGGCGCCTTTGTTAACTATATAAACTTAGACTTTCAGCTAGGAAATTCTGCTGTCGGGGTGCCAGCTAACGCAAGAGGTGATGGTGGTTCTGCTGGCAGTATTGTGCCGGGTGGAGGTTTATATTTTGTAAAGCCTTTGAATAATTGTTGGTCTGTTGGTTTTACAGTTAATGCGCCTTATGCTGCTGCACTTAAGTATGATGAGGGCTGGATAGGCAGAAATTATCTTGAAGAATTATTTTTCCTAGGCATTAACATTGAGCCGAGTATTGCTTTTAAAGCATCCGAAGATTTTTCCATTGGGCTTGGGCTTAATTTTACTTATGGATATTTGCCTACCTTTAAAATGAAAGCGACGCCGTTTCAAAATTCACAAGATATAGAAATAGACGCGAGTGATTGGGATTGGGGCTTTACACTAGCGGGCTTGTATAAGTATACGCAGTATACCCAATTTGGTTTCACCTATAAATCCGGCATAAAATTAAATCTTGATGGTGAGCTCAAAGTACCCAGGGGCACTGTTTTGCAGTTTAATCAAAAAACCAAGTTGCCACAGGGCATTAGTTTTGCTGTGAGTCATGAGCTGTCTGAGCAGTTGAAGCTCTTAGGCGATATAGGCTGGAGTGACTGGAGTGAATACGCTTTCCAAAATATAGGTATCAGTAATGGTAATGTAACACGTTCTGGCGAAGTTGAGCGGCATTGGAAAGATACATGGCGCATTGGGGGCGGTGTAGAATATCAATGGGATTCCTGCCTAACATTGCGCACGGGACTATCTTATGACAGTAATCCTGCCAACAAGTCTTTTACCTTGCCTGATGCGCCTATAAGCAGCGTGTATCGATTATCTTTCGGATTTAGTTTAAATTTAGAACAAGGTTATGTTTTGAGTGGTAGTTATACGTATGCACACTTCAATGACGTGAAGGCGAGTAACGTTATGCTGCCATATGGTGCGGTATTTGATGGAAAGTATGATCCCGCATCTATGCATTTCTTTGGGGTAACATTAGAGGTCAAGTAACTTGATGAATTAAACGTCGTTGAAAAACACAACGACGTTTAAATGATTTAGAGCATAGTCATAGTATAGAGATTGGCTACTGCGACATACCCATATTTACAACCATAAAAAAGCAGCATAAGGCTGGATAATAGGACAATACTTTTAATAATATTTTTGTTTAAAATATTTTTAGAGAAAGTTAAGAATGAACATAAGGTTAAACTCCAGAGTAATACTCCGAGTAAAATCAAATAATTGGGTAAGAAAGTGACGTGTTCTAGACCCGCTGTGCTGGCAGCAAAAATACTAACCCAGAAAACGAGGCTCAATGGATTCACAATAGCCAACCCAAAGCCAAGCAATATGCTTTTAGTGATGCCTGCATGGGTTGTTACATTCTCAAAGGTAAATTTTTTATTACGATCTTTGATGTTAGTGAATGCTAAGTAGAGTAAAAATAGCGCACCAATTAGGCCTAGGGCATCCATTAGAACCGCATTATTTGTTAGTGCACCAACACCAAAGTAGGCAGCTGTTAAGCAAAGGCCATCTCCTAAGACTGCGCCCACACTGACTAAAAATGCTGCTATAAAACCGCTGGCTAGCCCTCGACGAATAATTTCTATGCTAACAGGCCCTATAGGGGCTGCTAAAGTCACGCCAAGCAACACTTTTTCTAATAACATCTAAAAATCTACCCGGATAAAAACATCAGATGGTACCTGAATATAACGATCTTTCAAAGCCTTAGGAGATAGGCGGTATTTTTGTCAGATGACCAGCAAATATAGTTGAAGTAAAAATTTAATCAACATGCAAATTGGCGAAGTATAAAGAATTATATGTTTAGGTTAAAAAAGGTATACTAAACAGCTTTATGGGTTTGTGTATTGTAAGAACGAGCACGAAAATTAAATTTCAGATAATTAGGAAATACAGCGCTATGAAATACTCTATCAAGCAGCTTTTTGATGGGAAAGTGAAACTCGATGAAACAGTCTGTGTCAAAGGATGGGTAAAAACCCGTCGTGATTCTAAAGCCGGTATTTCATTCGTTAATATTTCTGATGGCTCGTGTTTTGACCCAATTCAAGCCGTAGTCCCTAAAGCACTTGAGAACTATGAACAAGAAGTTTTACAGCTAACAGCAGGCTGTGCTGTTGTAATTACAGGTAAATTAGTAGAGTCACAGGGTAAAGGGCAGAGTGTTGAAATTCATGCAGAGAAAGTTAATGTGGTTGGTTGGATTGAAGATCCAGAGACATATCCTATTCAGCCAAAGCATCATTCACTAGAGTACTTGCGTGACGTAGCGCATTTAAGACCACGGACCAATGTTATTGGGGCTGTCGCCCGTGTGCGTCACACTGTAGCACAAGCCATACACAACTTTTTGAGTGATGAGGGGTTTTATTGGGTTAATACGCCAATTTTAACCGCCAGTGATTGTGAGGGGGCGGGCGAATTATTTCGAGTCAGTAATTTAGATTTGGAAAACTTACCTCGCGGCGAAGACAAAAAAGTTGATTATACGGAAGACTTTTTTGGTCAAGAGTCTTTTCTGACAGTGTCTGGTCAGCTTAATGTGGAAACTCATTGTTTGGCACTGAGTAAAGTATATACCTTTGGTCCAACTTTCAGAGCAGAAAACTCTAATACATCGCGCCACTTAGCTGAGTTTTGGATGATAGAGCCTGAAATTGCATTTGCTGATTTGCACGACAGTGTGGCTTTAGCGGAAAAAATGCTTAAGCATGTTATTAGTACCGTGCTTGAAAAAAACCATGACGATATGGCCTTTTTCAATCAACGCATCGATAAAACCTGTTTGGAACGTCTAGATAATATTATCAACCATGATGTTGAAAGAATTGAATATAGAGATGCGGTAAAAATATTAGAACAATCTAAGAGGAAATTTGAATTCCCTGTTGCCTTTGGCAAAGATTTACAATCAGAGCATGAGCGTTATCTTTGCGAGCAGCATGTGGGTAAACCTATTGCCGTGATGAATTACCCCAAAGGTATTAAAGCTTTTTATATGCGTCTAAATGATGATAATGAAACGGTAGCGGCAATGGATATTCTTGTGCCTGGCATGGGGGAGATTATTGGTGGCGCCCAAAGGGAAGAACGACTTGATGTGTTAGACAAGCGCATGGACGAATCCAACGTAGATAAAGAGCACTTGAATTGGTATAGAGATTTACGACGTTACGGTACAGTGCCTCACGCAGGTTTTGGTTTGGGGTTTGAGCGTTTGATTAGCTATATTACGGGGCTATCTAATGTGAGAGATGTGATACCTTTTCCAAGAACGCGATCCAATATTAAATTCTAAGTATTGCCAAATTGTTCTAGCTTAAGGCTCTAGTCTCTAATATTTCTTTCCCCCTTGTGATGCTTGGCAAGGGGGAAACTAGAAAAAGATAATATGATTCCATGTTTTTTGATCACTGAGACAAGTTTGAGATGTTTAGGTATTTTTATTCGATAATTTTAGGTTGTACTGTAATATAATGGGTATGCCAACCGGCCGTCCAAATTCTATGTTCTTCTATCGGCTATTATCAATATCCCCTAGCGCTATTCCTGAATATTTGTGTAACATATTGAAAGTACTTATATGTGGATGTATCTTATGATTGAATTTAAATTTGAAAATCAGTTCGGCAAAAAAGAAAGTTGGACAGACAACACTTCTCGTTCAGATTTAACAAAAATGCTTAAATCATTTTATCCCTTATTTTTCACGGCTGACTCTGATATTCCAGATTATGACGCCATGCGTGAAGAGTTAAAAAATCTGTCTTCAATAAAGCAATCAAGTCAAGCGCGGCCTAGGCAGGCTAGGGAGTTAATTAAAAATATTTTTAGAATCCCATATAAATGCACTAACGACTATGCATGCGGGCAATCTCCTGCCCTTAATACCCTCAAGGACTCTTTTGGTCACCGTGTAATTGCTCATGGGGTAGAGGAGGCCAAAGGCGGACTATCTAATATTTTATTAATGTTGGTGAGTGGCAAGGTATTGGCATCCAGTTCAAATTGGGGGGAATTTTTAGATGGGCCTCCAAACATATCACCACTGTGCCATGGACCCTACTATCTTATTTATTCTACGCATAACAAAACTCCGCCTTCGAACCCTAGTTTTTCAGATATTGAATATATTTTGGTTCCATTTCCTGAGCACATAAAGCTGCTTCAAGAAAAAGTAGCATCTATGGTCGCTGTCAATTTAGTGACTCAATGTGAGCAAACATTTTTTTCTGATAGACTGATAGATTATCAGGGTTTTTTGAACCTATTAAATAGGTTAGAATTAGAAAAAGAATCTGCTACAAATAAGACTGGAACGTTTATTAACAGTTTAGAATTAGA
>CAXBML010000032.1:0-33478 GCA_963976875.1 uncultured Coxiellaceae bacterium | reverse complement strand
ATCAAATTAGATCATAAGGTTGCGTGCATGTCTACATCTTCCTGATTCTATTCAAGATTTCCACAAGGTTCGTGGGGATTCCTCAGTGCACATACATCCTATTCTAGATAGAACAAAGGAACTGGCATAAAGAGAAGACACCTATGTTGACAAACATCGATTTTTAACTTGCTGAACCGGACATATCTAAATTGCTCCTACAATTATTAAAATTTGGGAACTTTGCTGTATCACCATAGTCATACTCAATAACGCTCTAGTATATTGATATATGGATACGGAATATATGACAAAATTAGCCTCTGATAACCTTGAAATATCTAACGCCATCATTAAATATTTAAACAAAATCGGAAATAAATCAATGGTTGATAATGATGTTACATTAGCTGGGCAACAGCTACAAGAAACACTCAATCATATTTCTTCAGTTGAAGAAGACTTAGATTATACAAGCTGTAAATTTTTGACTCCTAAAGGTTATCCCTTAAGAGTAGAGGCAATAAAGATTGCAAGTATAACCTCTCTTTTACCTGCGCCAGAACCAACTGATTCAAAACTATACAGTTTTATTTACGACACCTTTTCTGCATTTCAAGAGAGACATTTATTGGCGTTGCGCTTTGGGTTACGTGGCAGAACTACAATTAATGAAATGGAGATGATTTTGCAATTTTCATGTCGCGAATTTATCATTCACTCAATGCAAGACTCTTTTGGAAACTTTCTGGAACATTGGTCTGATTACTTGTCTGGAAATGATTTCCAAATGTCAGACATAGATTTACAGTCAATTTTAAAAGAAGTTCACAACAATATTCTATGCGCAGATCCAGACATTGAAGAGATTGCGACACAGCTTTCACAAGGTAAGTCCTTTTCACTGCTTTATGAAACAAATTTCCCGAAACACTGGACTAGCATTGTTGCTTCGAAAGAAATGGTTATATTTGCAGATAGATGGTCAAACTCAATACAAACATCTAAAGGGATTGATATTTGTGAGCATTCGAGTCAAGATGACGTTATCCCTCAATTAAAGCAGTTTCATAATGAGTCTTTTCAATCTGCAATTTCAACAGATGAGAAAGATATGAGAATCAAAGATAATCACCCCCTGATAAGCCATATCCCTCTTAGCTTACAAAAATCTGATAATTGTGGTTGGTCTTCAGGTGCTAAAACAATCATATACTCTAATATGATTTTAGCGAGCTACCAACACTTTCACAAGCATCTTTCTCATGACGACTCCTTATTAAAAGCACAAGAGATGGCAAAAAAACTTTACCATTATTGGGCACATGACTTCGATAGAGTGAATGCTTTAAAAAAAGCTATCGCTAAACCAGAAAAACAAATTGATTTATTATTAATTGCTTGCATATTACTACAAAGTGAACATAAAACAGCCCCCTATCGAAAAAAAATAACACAGCTCATAAAAGATAAAAACATAATTACAGTTGAAATCAGGGAGGCAGCCGAAAAATTATTATTAGGCAACATTCAGACAACCTTAAAAAATGATAGAACTAGTGTGAATAGTGGAGCTCATAAATATTTATCCTTATATCTAGGTAAAGGGGGAACCAAAGAAGCAGATGCCTTCATTAAAGAAGAAGACGAAAAATATACACAATTTATAACCCTATGTAGAAAACATAAACTAATGAATTTAGCTAGAAAAAAAGTTATTACATTTTCAGATTTTTCAACCTTAAAAGAAGCTAGCGAAAGGAACCTAATAACTGAGTTTACGAACAGTGTGCTTGAGCGTAAAATGGTTCAAGATGAGTTAGAGTTTGGTTTTATCAGGCTAGATTCTATTTTTAATGCCCCGCAGCAACAGCTTAAAAATCTTATTCATATATTTAATGCATTTGAACAAGATGAGACCTTAAAGAGTTCATTTGAGTCTGCATCCATAGACACAGCTACGTTGTTAGAACTGAAAATTTCACCAGCAGCATTAGAGGAAATTAAGTTAAACTTAAAAAGTGAACCAAATTTTTTAAGAAATCAAAATGCTGTAGCATCACTAGCACAAGCATATCACGATAAATTAGACCCTCAGATTGAAGCTTCATCTTCAAAACGCCACAGTGTGAAAAAGCGTTAACCTTGAATGCTGTTGTCAACATACGCTTTTTGTCAGTGCTCTCATGGCTTTTGGTAAATAATCTTTTACTGGAAACTCTTTACCAATCTCATATTTTTCAGAGAAGAAAAGGACACCCATTATAACGCCCAATAAAAACTATAAACTATGCACCTCTAAATTTAGAGTATATATTATATATTATAGTTATAGTGGGTGTCCTTTTTGCCTATTTAAGCTAAAATCCTCGGTTTCTCGATGGCCGACATATGTCAGGAAACAATTTGCATTTATCAATTTTTTCTGTTCTACAATCACCTTTCACATGACCTACTGAACTTGCATTTTCTACATATATCTTTGAACCAGAATAACTCTTTCCTGTGAATCTTACTTTAAAAATATCACTCCCCAATGAAGGAAAGTAAATTGTTAAACTATCTTCTGTAAATACACCTTCGATTTTTTCTTTATTACTATTTAACACAGATTTACTCTTACTATTGATATACAAATGGTATGAGAATTCAAAATTATCCGGTGAAGCTTCCTTAGATATCTCTGTAAACCTGAATGCATGGCCACCGTAGCTTGTTATTGTTGTTTTACTAACGCTAGAGTTTTTGTTTGGTATGCTGTATGTACACAGAACTGAGACCCAGTCATGATTTTGTGCTAATAAAGGAAGGGGCAGGTTTAACAAAAGCAGGAGACTGCCTGCGGAGTATATTTTACGTATCATCGATAATCCAAATATAATTAATATTCATTTTTTTCTTATCGACCATTTTTTTTAGTTCTTGACTAATTTTAGGTGGCTCTAGAAACGCACCTTTAGTTCAAGATTCGTAGTTTTTGTGTACCATAAAGATCTAAAAGAAGGGCCAAAGATAAAACCCACCCTAGTGAGTTGGTTTGCTTGATTTTACCTTTGCTCAAGTTAGTTTTTTTCTAAACGTATTGCGGGTATAACTTCTTCAAATATAAAGGGAAAGTAGTCGCATTAAATTAAAGGGGGCTGGCATTTATTGTTCGAATGTGGATGTGATACAATTTCCGCAATTTTTCGGTATAACCCTAGTTTTTCAGAAGGTAAAAACATGACAACTTATGTCATTTGCGCTCTATATAAGTTCGTGACGCTTGATAACTTTGAAGGCCTTAAAGCGCCTTTATTATCCATTATGAGGCAACATAATGTGTATGGTACCTTATTACTGGCCAAAGAAGGTATTAACGGCACAGTGGCAAGCACTAGAGAAGGTATTGATTCATTATTACATTATATTAATCAACATCCAAATCTAGGCCCGATAAGCTATAAAGAGTCATATAGTCATGAGATGCCATTCAAGCGAACCAAGGTCAAATTAAAGAAAGAAATTGTCACCATGGGTGTCGATGGCATAGATCCGACTCATATTTCTGGTACATACGTAAAACCAAAGGATTGGAATGCGCTGATATCCGATCCCAACGTCACACTCATTGATACGCGCAACGATTATGAAGTAAAAATTGGTGCCTTTCATAATGCCATTAATCCCAATACAGAAACCTTTAGAGAATTCCCTCAATTCGTCAATAATAATCTAGATCCCGAAAAAAATAAAAAAGTGGCAATGTATTGTACCGGTGGCATCAGGTGTGAAAAATCAACAGCCTATTTAAAAGAACAAGGCTTCGATGAGGTTTACCACTTAGAGGGTGGTATTTTAAAATATCTTGAAGAAGTGCCACAAACAGAAACAATGTGGGAAGGTGAGTGTTTTGTTTTTGATGAAAGAGTGGCTGTTAATCATGATTTAACACCTGGTTCTTATGATCAATGTTATGCCTGTAGAATGCCTATCACTGAAGCTCAAAAACTGAGTGCCCATTACATCAAGGGTGTCAGCTGTGATTTTTGCTTTAATAAAATGACCCCCGAGCAAAAAGAGCGATTCACTGAAAGACAAAAACAAATTATACTAGCCAGATCAAGAGGTGAAGAACACATTGGCGCTAAAATGCCTTCGGATTCCGAAACACCTGTTAAGAAATTATAATGCGTGTTCCTATCTCCCTTTAAATCGGCTAACCCTAAAAAAGTAATCAAGACAGTCACGACTTGTTAGGTTTTTCGTATATGGTTTCTAAAAGTGGATTAAATCACGCAGTCGTTGAATATATCTATGGAAACAATCCCAACATAATATCCGTTAACCGTGACCGATCATGGCATTAGCCAAACCTTTACGCCAATTGATCAGTTGATAGTAACCTTCCGGTAAGCATGTCTAGTACTCCTTAAGCCCGTCGTATATCGTAGCTCCATGATTGTATACATGGAGATAACATGACCACTACTACCCTTGAAGCTGTACGCATAGAAATCGAGCACTGGCGAGGCACAAGAGAAAAAACCGGACGTATTCCTAATCGTATTTGGTCACAAGCAATTAGGCTTTTAGATAAGCATTCAATGTCTGAAATTTGCCGCGCACTTCGTCTAAGCCATACCCAGCTCAAGAATAAGATTAAGCAGCGTGATCCTTTTACGCTCAAGAGTGATATGCCTTTCTATGAGGTCGCTATGCCCTCTATAAAGCATCAACAAACAGATGTTCACTTAGGTGCTTGCCTTGAAATTAAAAGACCAGATGGGACCTTGATGACAATCAGACATGCAAGCGACTCTGTCCTCATCAATATGCTTTCATCTTTGATAAGGAGCTGCTGATGCTGCAACTGACTGCTGGCCAAAGGATACTCTTGGCTTTAGAGCCTGCGGACTTCAGGAAAGGGATTGATTCTCTTGTGGCACTTTGTAAGGCAAAACTTGATGGGGATCCCTTTTCTGGCACTGTATTTGCTTTTACCAACCGCAAAAGAACAGCTGTTAAGGTTTTAGTTTTTGATGGTAGTGGCTTTTGGCTTATTATGAAACGTTTTAGTAAAGGAAAACTCAGCTGGTGGCCAGAAGACAAAGGTGAGACACTCAAGGTCAGATCTGAAGCTTTACAGATATTATTAATTCAGGGTGATCCAAGATTTATGCATTCACCACTACCCTGGCGCAATATTTATCAAAATGCAGCCCCTCAAGCTGTGGCGCAAGCCACAGTTTGAGGGGCCATTTGGTTATCATAGTTCCATGGTAACCATCTCGCTGGTTCTTTAAAAACTTGACTTTTATTGGCTTTTAAAGCTGTGATGTAATCAACAGGGTTGACTTCATTTGCCTGGCAGGTTTGGATGATAGAGACGAGCATGCTCCCTATAAAAGCGCCATGTTCGGTTTTATAGAACATGGCGTTTTTCCTTATCCTAATCGGGACCTTCAATGATGCTTCCAGGATATTATTATCGAGGGGCGCCCCTTCAGTTTTTAGAAACTGTGTTAAAGGTCCCCAATGTTTAAGTGTATATCGAATGGCTTTTCCCAGGGAGCTATTTTCTTCAACAAAGTTCTCATCAAGCTGTCTTTGTAGCCAAACCTTGAGTGCTAGCATGATTGGACCGTTGTGTGCTTGATGATATCTTAAACGCTGAGCATCATCCATCTTAGCAGACTTGGTATAAGCATCATGACGATAAACTTCAGCGAACTGCTCAATGACATAGGCACATTCATTTGGAAAAAAATCCTCAATCTCCACAAACTTGCGCCTAGCATGGGCTATGCAGTTCATTAAGATGACTTCATGCTCTTTAGGCATGCTTCTGCTCAGCGCGTCGCACATAAAGTTGATCGGCTTCAAGGTTTTATGACGCAAATTAAGTAATCTTGTCATATTCTCGCCAGCGTGCTTTGGGCTACTATAGTTGAGATGTGGAGTTGCCCCTTAAAACAGATCCACTCTTCCTAGCTGACTTTACGTAAAAATTGTCTTGGGGACAACATTTTTAGCACTTTATGTGGGGCATGCTCATTATAATCATCGAACCATTTACCTAAATTGCTGATTACAGTCTTAGCATTAGGCAATTCGTTTACCCACACATAATCCCTTTTAAAAGTTTTAACAAAAGCCTAAGCCAAACCGTTGCTTTCGGGACTATATGGCCGTGTTGTACAAACTTCAAAACCAAGATTACGAGCAAAGTTAACTGTTTTTCTTGCTGTATAGCAGGGGCCGTTGTCAGTTAACCATTGGATATTATTTGGCAACTTGAAAGAGTCATCAAACCGGTACGTGACACAGTTTGCTATCAAGTCACAGACCTTTTCGCTGTCAATGCCGCCCTATGACGTGGCTATGTAGCCCATAGCCTCACGATCGCAGCAATTTAGTTCGAAGGCAACTTGTACTCTATCACCGTTATCACAGGGAATAGTGAAAGCATCAGAGCACCACCTTAAATTGCTATACAGGGTAATTATTTTTCCCTCATGCGCCCGAACAGCACGCTTGCCAAAAGGTAAATGTAAGAGGCTGTTTTCCTTCATAATCCGGTAAATACGTTTATGATTTACCTTATATTCAGGGCCAATGCGATGATTTAATAAGCTGCAAACTCTTCGATAACCGTAAGTGGGCCTCTCTGTGATTATCCCTTTAATCAAAAACTAAAACATCCTTATCTGAAAGAGTCAGACAGGTTCTTTTTGTGCTCATCTTTAAATCCTCTGATAATCTGCGATTCAGGTTGGCTCTAGATATCTCCAGAGCACTGCATATTAATCTTCGACTAAATTTTTGACACTTAGCCAGGTGGACTCCGATATTAGTTTTTTTTCGCGAGCAACCACAACGGCTTCTTTTAAAACCTCATTCTCGGCAGATTTGCGACCTAACACAGTTTCAAGATTACGGTATTGTTTCTTAAGTTTAAGATATTCTTTTTTTGAAATAACATCATCGTCGGATTTAACGCCCACAGAGCCACCTTCTGAATATTGTTTTCGCCATTTAATTAATGAGCTCAAGCCGACTTTGTTAATACGTGCAACTTCAGCAGTACTAATGCCACTAGTGTGACTTTCGCCTACTATTCTAACTTTTTCTGATTGTGATATGTAGCGACGGCCACGTGATATTTGTTGTTGAGACATAATTTATCCTACTTAGTTGGTTAAATACTAAGTGGATCTGGTTTTCAAGGGAGCACTACAGGGCCAAAATGGTTGCCTGATAACCTGTTTGGAAGTTTTGCAGTAAAATAGGTGCCATTCGCTAATTGCCAACGTTCTAAACGGTATTTAACAACAATTGGATTTATAACGAGTTCTTGTACAATAAAATCTTGGTAACCTTTTTGTCGAGCACCATTAGGTACATTTTCAGCTCTAATAATTTCCTCATGTGTTATCTCTAACGATGCACTTTTCTTGCGTTTCTTAGAGCCTGCTCGCTTTTTCAACTTACTACTAACGTTTCTAGACTGAGAGTCATCACCATTTGATTGTTTGGGCAACTTGCTAGGTTGTATTTTCGGCTTAGGATTTAATTTTTTTAACCGTTTAATTTCAGAAACAAGTGTGTCGAGCTGTTCTGATTGTTTGGCAAGCTGATTTTGAAGATTTTCAATCAATGACACCAGAGACTCCACCGTTTTTGTACGCTCAGAGGCTGGTATTGAATTTATGTCAATTTGTGGCTCTTTCGATTTCATCTCCGTATTTTGACATGTTTACATTTTCCAAAATGTAGGGCTTTGACTAATAAAAAGCTTGATCTCATTGCCATGATATATTTGATCCCTTGCCTCAGTTTATTGAGAAGTTAATGTATACTGCACCAACCCAATGATTTATATAATAAAAGCCGCAAGGGGATATTTTGGGTTAAAATCAAAACCTTGTGTTCATGAACAATATTATTTTATATTTTCAAACATAATGAGTGGAGTGCCTCTCGCGCCCTGCCACTATTGAGAATTTTAATAAATATTCGTCAATATGCGACACATACCTTTTAGTTTATTGCGTAATATATTCTCGTAGTGAATTAATTTCTTGTTTTTGATTGTCAATAATGAACTTTGTAATATCACCTATTGAGATTATTCCAATAAGCTCATCGTTAATCATAATGGGTATGTGGCGGCACTTTTTCTCTGTCATCAATTGCATTGCATCCCTGATCATTGCTTCAGGGGGTAAAATTACCAACTCAGAACATGGCTTCATAATATCAGAGGCATGAAGTTTATTAAGAGAAAAATTTTGATTGAGTGCATTTATAATGATTCTTTCAGTCACTATGCCGGCAATGTTTCTATCCTCATCCATAATGATGACAGATCCAATGTTATGGTGGCTCATTGTTTGAATTATACTTAGAATTGACTCATCTAATTGTGCAAGTTGTGGGGCTGAATTTTTATTGGATAGCAAATCGTGTATATGTCGATACATATGTGTTAACCTCACCTTTATAGTTATCATAATAACTTACCATGATTTACAGCACTTCTCAATTCCAACTAGCGAAAAAATCAAATACCAGCAGGTTAAAAGATCACAGCACTTTTATTTTTAATATGCCGGAATCTACATAGGTCAAGTGTGAATATGTGTTTATGCAAGTATTACGTTTGTGGTGTTGCTCAGATAGATTGTTTGGCAAGCTGATTTTGAAGCGTCTCAATCAATAACAGCAGAGACAACGCAGTTGTTGTACGCTCTGAGGCTGGTATTGAATTTATGTGTGCTCATCTTTAAATCCTCTGATAATCTGCGATTCAGGTTGGCTCTAGATATCTCCAGAGCACTGCATATTAATCTTCGACTAAATTTTTGACACTTAGCCAGGTGGACTCCGATATTAGTTTTTTTTCGCGAGCAACCACAACGGCTTCTTTTAAAACCTCATTCTCGGCAGATTTGCGACCTAACACAGTTTCAAGATTACGGTATTGTTTCTTAAGTTTAAGATATTCTTTTTTTGAAATAACATCATCGTCGGATTTAACGCCCACAGAGCCACCTTCTGAATATTGTTTTCGCCATTTAATTAATGAGCTCAAGCCGACTTTGTTAATACGTGCAACTTCAGCAGTACTAATGCCACTAGTGTGACTTTCGCCTACTATTCTAACTTTTTCTGATTGTGATATGTAGCGACGGCCACGTGATATTTGTTGTTGAGACATAATTTATCCTACTTAGTTGGTTAAATACTAAGTGGATCTGGTTTTCAAGGGAGCACTACACATAACAACTACCAAATAAATCTATTCTTTTCCTCCCCAGATATATGTTATGTCCCCGCACTATATTTGATTTGGTTTTTTAACAGCAAACTCACGTTTTAATAAATTAGCTGCTATTTTGGCTTCTTGATTAGCGGCTTTGTAACGATGTTTACGTGACTGTTTGCTAACAATTCCAGCTTCTTTCATTAAATTACGCACTTTATAGCGCCCAACTTGCTTGCCCTCTAATTTTAGCTGCTTTGATATCGTCCTCAGTGGAGTCACGGCTTTTAGAATGAATCGCAATAACTCGTGCTTTCAGTTTTTCTGGTATGGACAAATTACGTTCTTTTTAGATTTTCCTTGGTAGTTATAGCTGCTGGGGTTAATGCCAAAAACAAGACATAACTCTACAACTGTATAATGCTCTCTTAAGTTATCAATCAATTTTATTGACTCAAAGAATCTGACATTAAGAGAGCTGTAGCCTTTTTTAAAATATCTTTTTCCCGTTCTATGCGTCTAATTTTAGACTCTAATTCCAAAATACGCTGTTGTTCAGGGGTTATAGTCTTGCCTTGGGCAGGTGTAATGCCTTGCTGTTCTTCCCGTAGCTGCTTAACCCAACGCTCCATTGCCGTTACGCCAACGCCAACTGTTCGACACGCGTCTTTAACTTTATAACCCTGATCTACTACTAAGCTAGTTGAATTTGTCTTAAACTCTGCTGAAAATACTCGTCTTGCCATTTTGAACACCTCTTGTATGCGATAGTATATTACTACCTAGGGGTGTGTCTAAAATCATTAAACCACTACATTATCACTTATTCCATTTGCACAAAGGTTGAGATGGGTGACGTTCGTGCCATTTAAGCCTTTTGTGAGTGGCTTTGCACCTTCATTGTCAATCTTATTATACTAAGGTTGAGGTGGGATATTTTCGTGTCTTTAAAAGCGGCTGCTATTGCTTTTACGCCCTCATCCCCCATCTTATTCCAGCTAAGGTTGAGGTGGGTTATTTTCGTGTCTTTTAAAGCGGCTGCTATTGCCTTTGCACCCTCATCTCTCATCTTTTCCAGCTAAGGTTGAGATGGGCAATGTTCGTGTCTTTTAAAGCGGCTGCTATTGCCTTTACGCCCTCAATGCCAACCTGATTCTCGCCAAGGTTGAGGTGGATTATGGGGTCTCAGGGCATAAGGTCATATTCCGCCCTATATGCCCTGGGACCTTACTTTGATATCAAGAGGTTATGATTTTGGGCCAGAATCCTTCCTCGCCGATTATCCTTTATAAATCATAGAGTTGGAGAACCCCGTGGGTAATATTCGGTACTTATGTGGAGGAAACCAAAATTGTAAGGCTTTCCCTCTGGGTAATGAAATACGCGACCCATCATACTCCACAAAATTAATTAATTTCAATCAACATCATGAGAGCATAAATTTTTTAAAATAGAACTGAAAAAAAACTCAGCGCTGAATACTCAGGGTTGGTGTTAAACACAGACTGCAAACACAACGCATGCAGTTAAGCGTGCTTCAGGCGGAATGAACAATAATATTCGCATATTTCAAGCACTTAGATAAAAACTTCGTGAAAATATCTCAGCTGTTAATAGACTAATAATTTTAAGTATTTTCACTTACCATGCCGACAAGAGTACAGTATTAAAGTGTTAACATGAAGCTGGAAATATTAATATGCCTAGACTGAGTATTGTTGTTATTTTTCTGATAATCCTAATTATGGCGATTATTGGATTAACATTTGTGTTTGGATCATACCAAACACAACCCCAAATAAATGCTTCAGCTGCTCCTATAAAAGTAAATGCTTCAGCTGCTCCTATAAAAGTAAATGTATCAAAGCTTGTTAAACTAAGGCACCCTATTTATTTCGAGTTGCTTGGTCGAGTAACTCCATTTGAAGTATCACAAATTCGCCCCCAAGTGACAGGTATCATCCAAGAGAAGACGTTTGTGGAAGGGAGTAATGTTGTACAAAACCAACAACTTTATCAAATTGAGCCTGCTCCTTTTATAGCAGCCTTCAATCATGCCAAAGCTAACCTAGTCAAAGCTAAAGCTATTTACGACACCGTTAAGATGAGAAAAGATCGTTTTTACACACTGTTGAAAAAAAAATCAATCAGCGTGCAAAAGTATGAGGATGTATTGCTTGAACTCGCCGAAGCTGAAGCACAAATCCTGGTTGAACAGGCCAAAGTAGAAGAAGCTGAAATTAATTTAAACTATACGAAAGTTTTAGCACCCATCTCAGGATATATAGGAAAATCAAATGTAACCAAGGGTGCTTTAGTTACTACAAATCAAGACGAAGCACTTGCTCAAATTACAAGTCTTGACCCAATATACGTTGATATAAACCAACCTATACAAAACATCGATCGGAAAATAGATTTTTTAGCAAAGTTAAAAAATCAAACAATTACCCTCCATTTTGATAGCAGTATAAACTCTTACCCACTACCAGGCATATTAAAGTTTGCTGATATTGTTATTGACGAAGATACTAATTCAATCTTGTTACGTGCTGAGTTCGCGAACCCGAATAAAGTTCTTCTCCCCGGTCTATTTGTCAAAGTCAAATTGCTCGAAAAGTTTGTGATAGGCTATAAAATTCCGCAACATACATTGCAACGTAATCCAGAAGGATCCCCCTTCATATATATTGCAGATCAAAATAGCACTATCCAAATCATTGATGTAGATATTATGTCACAACTTGATAACCATTATGTCATTACGGGTAAGATTCCAAAAGACGCATTTTTATTGCTGGATAACTTGGTAAGAGTGCAACTAGGTAATAAAGTTGAAACTCATTTAAATACAGCTATAGGAGGTCAATAAAAAATGGCTTCTACATTTTTTATCGATCGCCCTGTTTTAGTCTGGGTCATTATCCTGTTTATGGGGTTAGCCGGATTTATTGCTTTATACAATATGCCTATAGAGCAATATCCCGTGGTGGCACCTCCGACCATTACTATTGAGGCGAGCTACCCGGGTGCGAATGCAAAAGCAGTTGAAAATGGTGTTACCCAAATTATTGAGCAAAGCTTAACGGGCATAGATCACCTGCGCTATTTTAACTCAGCAAGTGCTGATAATGGCATGACGATTACTCTAAGCTTCGATCCTAAAGCGGATCCTGATGTCGCTCAAGTTCAAACCCAAAATCGCATCCAAACTGCGTTCAATCAATTACCTCCTGAAGTATTGGCGCAAGGAGTAACCGTCAACAAGGCAAATTTAAACTTTTTATTGATTGCCGCTTTTTATAACCCAGAAGGTAAATTTAGTGAGCAAACCCTGAGTGATATTGTCGCATCCAAGCTTAGAGAACCCATTGCTCGTGTAAATGGAGTTGGGGATGTGGAAGTATTTGGCGAGCCTCATGCAATGCGGATATGGCTGGACCCGCTTAAGCTTCGCAGTTATGATTTAACACCAATTGATGTAAAAAAAGCCCTACAAGCTCAAAACATTGATGTGTCTTCAGGCCAAATAGGCGGCATGCCACTTGCGCCAAAACAACAACTGAATGCAGTAATTAATGTACAGTCACTTTATAAAACACCAAAAGAATTTGAAGACATACTATTGAAAGTGAAAAGTAATGGCTCCACCGTTAAAATCAAAGACGTAGCTCGTGTTCAAATTGGTGCCAAAACTTACGATAGAATAGTACGCTACAAGCGACTTCCAGCAGCTGGAATTGGGGTTAGTTTGGCATCGGGTGCGAATGCATTAGACACGACTAAGCGCGTAAAGAAAACCATAGAGCAACAAATACAAGCCATCTCAAATGAGATTGAAGTATTTTACCCTTATGACACAACGCCATTTATAAAAAAATCAATCAATAACGTACTACAAGCATTTTCAGAAGCCTTATGTTTGATTTTAATCGTTTTATTCGTATTCTTGCAAAATCTACGCGCAACTTTTATTGCATTTATTACCATCCCTATCGTTGTATTGGGGACTTTCTCTATACTGTTCTTTCTAGGGTTCAGTATTAATATTTTAACTTTATTTGCTTTGATCTTAGCAATAGGATTATTAATCGATGATGCAATAATCGTGATTGAGAATGTCGATAGAGTGATGATGGAAAAAAATTTTTCACCCCGCAAATCTGTGATTCTATCGATGTCGGAAATTACAGCTGCACTTATTGGCATTGCTTTAGTATTATCCGCTGTATTTGTTCCGATGATCTTTTTTCCAGGAACATCTGGCGAAATTTACAAGCAGTTTTCAGTCACAATCATTGTCTCTATGATATTGTCGGTTTTAGTCGCTTTGTTTGTATCACCCTCTCTTTGTGCCAGCATACTAAAACTTAGCAAGCGCAAAAAACCATATGTTTTTTTTATCTTGAGTGATGTTAACCGCTTCTTCGAAAAAATCAAACAGCTTTACTTATCAACTGCAAATACAATGCTCAAGCATAGCGGTATGTTTGTAATTGTATTAATTGGTTTGTTTGTCTGTTTAGGTCTTTTATATGTCAAGTTGCCTAAGTCTTTCATCCCAAATGAAGATCAAGGTATTGTTTATTTTCTGGTAAGCGCACCCAATAACAGCTCTATTGATGCCACTTTAGACAGCGTAAAAATTGTTGAAGATTATATTCTAAGTGAAGAAAAGGAAAGTTTAAAAGATTTATTTTCAATAACTGGGTTTAGCTTTGCGGGTATTGCGCAAAACACAGCTATCGGCTTTATAGGATTAAAAGATTTGACTGAGCGCAACTTAAATCGTGACTCTGTTTTTGCATTCTCAGAGCGTGTTTCTAAAGCGCTTGCCAACCTGCCTAACGCTTATTTTTTCGCTTTTTTCCCTCCACCTATTCCCGAACTTGGCAATTCATTTGGCTTTGATTTACAGTTGGTAGATAGTGCGGGTTTAGGCCGAGAGCAATTACTGAAAGCTCGTGATACCTTATTACAATTAGCAGCAACAGATTCTAGGCTCATTAATGTGCGCCATAATAGCCTAGATGATCAACCTCAGTACAAATTAAATATCGATAAAGCCAAAGCTTTATCGATGGGACTGAAAATAGAAGATATTCACGAGACTTTGCAAATTGCTTTTGGCTCTTTATTTGTTAATTTTTATAATGATCAGGGCAAAATAAAACAAGTGACGTTACAAGCGGATGCCCCCTTTAGGATGCAAGCCAATGATATTAACAATTGGTATGTACGCAATGTTCAAGATGAAATGGTTTCTTTTCAGGCTTTTACTTCTGGGGAATGGCTCACCGGCCCCGTCAAACTTGAAAGGTTCAATGGTTTACCTTCAATCAACATTGTGGGTGAGGCTAAGCCTGGAGCAAGTAGTGCTCAAGCTATGGCGGCGATTCAATCAGTGGTCAACGAACATCTCCCAAAAGGGATCCGTCTTGAGTGGATAGGATTATCATTTGAAGAACAACAAAATATTACCGGAGCACATGTTCTTTATTTGATCTCTATATTCGTCGTGTTCTTGGGGTTAGCAGCTTTATATGAAAGTTGGACAATACCCTTTACTGTATTATTGACCCTGCCTTTAGGTGTATTGGGTGCAACCTTGTCCGCTGCTTTATTCAGCTTAGAAAATGATATATATTTTCAAGTTGCGGTATTGACGACTATTGGACTCTGTGCCAAGAATGCAATCTTAATTGTAGAGTTTGCCAACAACTTGTTAAAACAAAACCATAGTAAAACGGAATCAGCTTTAATGGCATTAAAATTACGATTTAGGCCAATTATTATGACCTCTTTGGTTTTTATCATGGGGGTATTACCCCTGGCCCTCGCACAAGGCGCAAGTGCCAATAGCCAAAATGCCATTGGGATTAGTGTCGTAGGCGGAATGTTGGCAGCAACCATTCTCGTCCCGCTTTTTGTTCCGTTGATATTTTGCTTAGTGTGCAGAAAAAATAAGGCTGTCGTAAAACAATGACCTGCTGCAAACTTTGAGATTGTTAAAGATGAAATATCTGTGGGAGTGAGTCTTCGACAACCTTGAGAGAATAGAGAACATAGTTATCATCTACGAAGATACAAATTGATAGAGCTTCATTAGGCTGCTGATCAGTATAAGCACCATTGATAACATTGCACAAATTACAATTGCCAGGCCAATAATTTGGAAACTCCCAGTGTAATAATGACTTACAAATTGTATCATTAAAGCCGATCCCATTAAACGAGCACTTTGCAGAACTGCGGAAGCACACCCTTTATTATCCGGAATAATATCTAGACTCATTGGAAATAAAATGTTTACTGGAAATACTACACCTAAAGAGTAAAAAATCATCCCTAGGGTAATTAATATGGGAGACATAACCTGCCCAAAAGCCATAAAACTGATAAATATAAGACTCAATAGTGTTAAGAGCACACCAGCATAAAAGCATTGTTTGTGGCTAAATTTTCTTAAGAACCATGGACTGGCAATACTAATTAAAGCAAAAAAGAAAATTAATGATCCCTGATAAAATCCAAAGAGCCTTAGGGGCACATCGAGATCCTGCATATACAAAATAGGCGCTAAGCTGATAAACATCCAATACGGTAATATTAATAAAATCAGCGTGAGCAGCAACATCACATAAGTTTTCGATTGCAATAATGGCTTATAAGCACTGAAGTTGGAATTAACTTCCGACGCCTTATGTCTATTGGGAATAAAGATGTAACTTGCAATAAAACAAATTACACCAAATATCATCAAGAAGGTAAAATTACCCTGCCAGCCGGAATAAAGGGTAATAAAGCTGCCAACAATCGGAGCACCAGCCATCGTCAATGTGACGACCCCATTGAGTACCCCCATAATCTCCACTTGTTTATCCATTGGATTTTCATCAGCCACAATTACATAGGCCAAAGTAGCAGGGCCTGCAATCCCAATACCTTGGATAGCTCGACCTAGTAGTAGTAAGGGATAGCTTGGAGAAAATGCGCATATTGCACTACCGAAAATAAAACCAGCTAAACTCCATAATATAACCACCCTTCTATTGAAGTGATCACCCAAAGCCCCTGCTATTAAACAAAAAACAGCAAAGCAAACAAAGTTTATGGTTAATGATAGCTCTACTTCGAATGGGCTTAGGCTAAATGCTTCTTGAAGCAGCGGAAAGCTTGGGATGTATAAATCCAACTCAGTTCCACAAAGCATTTCTAACAATATAACAGTCAGAATTCTGAAATTTAGCATGTTTAGGGCAATAAATCAGATTGGTTTTTTGAGATGATAACAAAGCTGGTATAAAATCACAAGCTATTTATCAACAACTGGATGAAGTTGTCTAGCTGTGTTTTAGATAGCTTAGGATAACTTAGCCCAAGATATGAAATTAGCTCAGCCACATGCGTATTAACGGCTTGCTTGTGTATTGGCTTTTGCTGATTAATATTCGTGATATCATCACGCTTGAGATAGAGCGGTATTAATCGATAAGCATCATCTTTGGCGTTTAGCTTAGAAAGATATTGCTCTTGCCACTGTTGAATAGACGTGTAACTTAGCTTAATACCCTGCTCTTCAATCCAATCGAATAAAGTGTTACTGGTTATTGGCTGAGGATGATTCAGGTTATAAACCAAGTGTTCCATTTTTGAACTGGTTGCCAACTCAACTAATATTTTTGCAACAAAATCGACTGGCAGACCATCCATAATAAATAGATTGTTGGGCACCATACCCAATTGGCAGATTGCTCTAGCCAATATAAAAACATGATTATCCTTGGAGTTGAAATATCTGGTTTGGCTATTTTCCAAAATCAGTGTGGGGCGCAATATGGTAACATCAAACCCTCTTTGCTTGGCAACCTTATATAATTGCTCTGATACCCATTTGCTAGTCAAGTACCCGCCCTGTTGTAAACTAGGCGGCGTGCTTCCAATATCTTCGATGATTTCAGCTTGATTATTGGTATCAAAACATGCTGACAAGGTGGACAAGTAGATAACCCTTTTTTTACAGCCTTTGGAGGCGAGTTTGAGAATTTCAACATTACTAAGTACATTAACATCTCGTAAATTATCATAGGGTAAAATATGGTTAACTACCGAAGCACAATGGAAAACATAGCCTATTTCATTTTGTAAAAGAGTATAGATATGTTTATTTAAGCCAAAATATCTTTTTGCAATGTTTGCTTGAATGGGCAAAAGACGTGTATAGAGTTCATTGGGAAATCGAATCGATAGTTTATCTGGTTGTTGCGTTAAAGCATAAATTTTGAAGTGGGTATGATTGAGAAGATATTCAATAACATGAAAACCCAAAAAACCATTAGCACCTGTCACCAAGACACTTCGGCCCTGATTAGTACTACATTCTAAATTTAAATTCTGAACGAGCAAGGTGTCTTTCATGTAGGGTGCATTAATATTAAAATCGAAAACAAACTGCGGTCGGTCTTTGCTTTCAATGTATTCTGCTAGATCTTTTGCTGATGGATACGCATAAATATCTTCTAGTTGTATATCTTTATTGAAGCTTGATCTAACTTGTGTTAAAAGCTTAGCCACTAATAAGGAATGCCCACCCAGTTTAAAGAAGGAACTACTAGGAGGAACATTTGGAATATTAAGCACATTTTCAAATACTTTTAGCATTGCTTGAACACTAGGGGTGTACTTTTCTTCTTTAGCAGTTGTAAGAACTAGGTCTTTAACAGTCTCTTCATCTACTTTGCCGCTTTGTTTCAAAGGGATATAAGGAACATGATAAATTTTACTTGGCATCATATAGTATGGAATCGTTTTCTTTAAAGCATTCCGTAAGTCGGGTTCTGCCATATTGCTTACGACATAGGCCTTTATTTCATTTTCATCAAAGTTCACATAGGCTTTTTCTATGGCAGGTTGCTCCAGCAGAGCATTGTATATTTCATCTAGTTCTATTCTAAAGCCTCTTAGTTTAATCTGATTATCCTTGCGACCAAGCAACTCTAAGCCACCATCAATCTGCCAGCGTCCCACATCTCCGGTTCTATACATTTTTTGTCCCTGACTATTTGGATTGTCAAGGAAGTTAGTATTTGCTTCTATCTGTCCTAGATATTTTGAGGCTAAACCAACACCTGATAGATAAATATCGCCATATACCCCTACGGGCAATAATCGAAGCTGTGAATCAAGAACGTGTATTTGTACCCCAGCTACAGGTTGTCCTACGTGAATTTTATCTTCGGTATTTGTTAACTTGGTATAACTGGCAATGATCGTGCACTCAGTGGGCCCATAAAAATTATAGGTATTCACTCCCTCAATCAAATAGGCTTTCTTAAGTATTGATGGTGATAATGACTCCCCAGCAAAATAAATATTCTTTAGTTTGGAATTTAGTACTTTGTTATTATCTAAAACGTAATCATAATATGAAGGCGTTGCAACCATATGATTTACCTTATGGTTAATGATAAGGTCAATGCCCAGCTCCATATTTAAGCTTTGCTCCTCATTCGGCAAGACTAAACACGTACCAGAGAACAAAGGCCAAAATAAACTGCCTAAGAAACCATCAAAATGGATTGCAAAGGGATTATAGAAAACATCATCTGAATTTAAAGTAAAGGTCTCCAGCCACCATTTTACTCGAGCAAATATGCTTTTATATTGAATTGGCACCCCTTTGGGTGTTCCTGTAGTCCCAGAAGTAAAAATGATATAAGCATCATGATTCAGATCTACCGCTTTTGCTGGCCCGCTTGTATGTTTAACAGCTTTTGTCATAAGCGATGAGATAGATATACAACGAGCATCACGCATAGGGGGGGTTGAAGTGTTGTAAATAATTAATTTAGGATCTGTTAGATCAACTATATTTGATAATCTTTCACGTGGAGTGGTATATTCAGCCGGTATGAAGCAGGCACCACATTTAATTAAAGCTAAAATACTAATGATAAATTCAGTAGAACGTTTAAAGTACAATATAACCCTATCGTTCGGCTGAATGCCTTTTTGAGTTAGTGAAGAAGCGACTTTATCAACTAGCCTGTCAAATTCAGAGTAATTGGTGGTTTTACCTTCAAATAATAGACAAGGTCTAGAAGGATATAATCTAACCGCATGTTGCCATAGTAGATAGAGGCTATTATTCGATTCGAGTTGTAATACTGCCTCTGTTGATTTGTAAATTACATCCTTATGCTGGAAAAGCGACACTTGATCAATTGGTTTATTAGGGTTTTGCAGTATGCTCTCTATGCAAATTTGCCAATAATCAATCCACTTGCATATTGTTTTTTTCTTAAATAGACCTGTGGCGTATTCGATATACCCCGTCAACTGCTGCTCATGTACTTCAAGGCTAACTGACAAATCATACTTAGAAATAGGATAATCATATGTGAATTCTTTAGATTGCACATTGCTTAAAGACAAGCTATATTTTTCAATTTCTTGCAAAACAAATAAAACTTGGCATAAAGGCTCATGCTCTAAAGTACTAGGATAGTTAATTTCTTTGAGAATATCATTGAATGAAAGGTTGTTATGAGACAAAAGCTCGGTCAGATTAAATTGTGTTTTAGTTAGCAAGTCTAAAAATGTCAATTTTGTAGATATTTTCTCATAAAACGGTTTTACATCAACTAAATATCCTATGACATTTTCGTAACTAAGCTTTCTTCTATCGTTGACTGGAATCGCAATGGTGTTTTGTTGATGGCCAGACAATTTATATAGTAACATGTTAAAGCTTGCGAGTAGAAAGCTATATTTTGTTGAGTGATGTTTCATGGCAAGATCATTTATCTTTTGGGTCATACTCAATGGAAAAGAGAAATAAACTCTACCACCATGGAAGGTTCTTTTATTAGCTCGCTCATAGTCTAGGGGTAAGGGACTCCTAACAGGTGCTTCTTTTAAGTATTGATTCCAAAACTGTCTTTGCTCACTTAGTTGATTCTCCGGTATTTCTATTTCAAATCCTCTGCTATAGTGATTAAAGTTCACTTCATTGCTAAATTCAGTGATATCTAGTTCCTTTTCCTCTGAGCTGCCATAATGATTATACAAGTTGTTGAGTTGTTTGAAAAAAAGATGCACCGACCATCCATCCATTATAATATGATGGAATACAAAAATTAAATATTTTTCTCCAGAACTAAAGTCACAATAAGCACAACGAAATAATGGTGCATGGCTTAGATTAAAGGGGTGCATGATCATTGTATAAAATAAGGCCGCTTTATCATTATTGTCTAAAAACAAATCCTGTGCATTAAATTCATCAGGCTGCACTATCATTTTTGTAGGTGTATCTTTTTCAATAGGACTGAACGCTATCTGAAATACATCATGATTTTGTATGATAAAATTTATTGCCTTATTAAGATTTCTCAAGTCTGGCTTTTTGGAGATCTCAAAGATTACAGGGATATGATAAGCACTATTATAGGGATAGAGTTTTTCAATATACCAAATTTGAGTCTGAGCAGGCGTGAGTGAATGATTGAGATCAGAACTAATTAAGCTTGATGTAGAATGAGGCTCGCTTGGTGAAATACTTTGGATATACTCTGCAATAGCATATGGTGTTTTCAGTCTATAAATATCTTTGAGGCTCAGATGAGTGCTAATTTCTTTATTAATCCTTGCAATTATTCGTAGATAATTTAGTGAGTTGCCACCTAAGGAAAAAAGAGACACCTCTGAATCTATCGATGTCTTCTCCAACACATCTTGCCAAATCTTGATTATACTCTCTAATATGGCCTTGGGCTGTACAACGCTATTATTTTTTCTTGATGCATTTAAATGTGTCGTCTTGGTATCTGCTTTTGATATCACTCCAACACCTTTTTCTTCTCCTGAAATATTAGAGAGCTTTAAGTAATATTCAAGATTTTGATCTGGTTTATTAATAGGGGCGTTTAACAGCTGTGTCAGATTATCCAGCACCCTTTGAATTGTTTCTTGATAATGCAAAGAGGATGCATAATGTATTTTAACAGAGAACATATTATCACGTTGAAAAAAATCAAAAATTAAGTCGTAAAATATATTGTTGGTACTATGTTCCACCGGTTCGTATACACGGATACTTTCCTGCTCAATTTCATCAAAGGATAATTCATTATAATTGATAAGAACCTGAAAAAGTGGCGCAATATCTTGCTCCTGCTCTATATTAAGCTTTTCAAGTAATTGGCTCAAACTATAAACATTATGCTGAACACCTTCATTTAGGCTCGCTTGGATCTCCTGAGCAAATTGAACCATACTTGATTTGGGTGAGAATGAAATACGGTTAGGTATGACATGAACAAAACAACCTATCATTTTTGCGAGTTGCTCATTTTCCCTTGTTGTCAAAGGCACACCGACAACGAGATCTCTTTGCCCGCTATAAGCGCTTAACAAAATTGCTATTATGGCATTAAAGTAACAAAAAGGGGTAACTTGGTAATCCTTACAAAACCGATGAATGCCACACGAAAGTTTATCATCAAAGACATACTCTAAATGGCCTGCCTGAAATAACTGTATATCTTTTCTAATAGCATCGGCTTTAATAGTTGTAGTTGGAGGGGCTCCAATTAAAGCTTGATGCCAAAAATTAGTATTAATATCAAGTTTATTTTTGAAATCATCTCCTTTTGTCTGCCAGATAGCATAATCGAAATAAGAAAGCTTTTTGCTTTCTGTGTTGTTGGGCGCTATATCTTTCTTAGAAAAATAATACTCAAATAATTGGCTAATTAATAAATTTACTGACCAAGCGTCAAAAAGCGTATGATGCACAGTCCATATAAGTTTAAAGTCGGTAGAGTCTAGCTTAACGATATAAAAATTAAACAGCGATGGTGAAGAAGTGTTTATATTTGTATTAACGAGATTTTTACAAATAAATAGCTCAGCTTCTTTTTTACTGTCATTATGTTGACTTAAGTCAATTAGTTCTACGCGTGGCTGGCCATCTGCCGTCTTTACTTGTATAATATTGTTTGTGCGAACGTCCTCCTCAAAATAACAACCAAAAATGGGATAGTCTGCAAAAAGACTTAACAAGGCGGATTGAAAGCGATCCGTGTCAAAAGTGCCCTCAATATTAACTGAAAAGACAAGGGTGTTTGTAGATGTGCCTGGTTTATATTTGTCGATGTAAAGCAATCTGTTCTGCTCTAAAGTTAATGAGACTTGTGTTGAATTTGAGTGTTTTATCCGTTTAGTCGTTTGAAGCGATTGCTTGCTAACATGCTCAGCCAGTTTTCTAATCGTGTTAAGTTGATACATTTCGGTATGATTTAAACAATTATTATACTTTCTATTTAATATGTGGCTAATCTTAATCGCTGAAATAGAATTGCCCCCTAAAGTCAAGAACTCTTCATGTAAACCTATAGCATCTAAACCTAAGATGTCTTGCCATATTTTTTGAACTAATTTCTCTGTGTTGGACATAGGTCCCTCATGTGAGAATTTTGCTTCTAGCTTGTCAATTTTATCGAGTGATTGTCTATCAATTTTGTAATTTAAGTTATACTCAAAATCATCGACAATATAGAATTTTGCAGGAAGCATATAAGATGGAAGTATTTTTCCTAAGTAGGCAAATATTCCACTCCTTGATTTATAAACTTGATTTAACTTTAGCTCATTGACTTGCGATATACTATTATTGAGATCGATTGGGCTATCAAACATAACTCCTACATGATTTTGGTTTGCCCATTTAACCGTTGCTTTTTTGGGGCCAGCGTTTCCGAGGTTGTCAATGGAAATTTCAATGACATCATTGATATGGAATTCATCATTCCTTGCTGATATGCAAATACCATGCTCTGATAAATTGACGTACTGATACGGCTTTTGCTCAGCATTGTCTTGTGCTAACACAAGGCAGCTTCCCACACCTTCGCGTCGAATTCGTTTAGCGTCCATCTTTAAATAGGCAACAATTTTATTCTGGTCAATGTTTGCTCTTCGTTGCATCGCCACTACTGCATTGTCAATCTCTCTTAGTTTAATTAGTGAGTTTTCAATTTCATCTAACTCTATACGATATCCTCTTAACTTAATTTGATTGTCATGGCGACCCAGGTAAATGATTTCTTGATTTTCACCATATTTAACATGATCTCCAGTGCTATATAATCTCATATTTTTAAGTGCAGAATAGCTTGTGAATTTTTCTTTGGTAAGCAGTGGGTTATTGAGATAAGATCTGGCCAATCCTTTTCCGCTTAGATACAGCTCACCTTCTACGTTGGGCTGGGTGATTACTTCGTCGTCCTTCATAATAAAGCAAAGTATATTTTCAACTGGGTATCCAATCGGCATATTGTCAAAATTTAACTTTAACGGAACTTTGTAACAAGCCGCAAAGGTGGTGCATTCAGTTGGACCATATGCGTTGACTAAATGTCTAGGCAAATTATCTTTCGCTAAATTGATATAGCGTTGAATGATGCTTACATGGCTAGCCTCACCTCCAAATATGACGGTATAATATCCTTTAAAAATATCTTGGGCCTCCCCAACTAACGCCTCAAATAAGCTAGTGGTAATAAAGCAACATAAATTTGTATATGTTCGACCTAAGCGACGATAGTTATCTATTGACAATGCATCCTCATCATTAACAATGACAAGCGTCCCACCATTTAGTAAGGCTCCCCATATTTCAAATGTGGCTGCATCAAAAGAAATATTAGAAAGATGTAAAAACTCGAGCTTATCTGAAAATTTTAAATAATTTTGTTTTGTTACCAAGTTAACAATTGATTCCTGCTCAATCATAACCCCTTTAGGCTCTCCTGTTGAGCCAGAAGTAAAAATAATGTAAGCCAAGGATCTACGTTTTAGCTTTGGTTTTTGCTTTAATTTAACGTCAGAAATTTCACGAAGGTTAAATGAATCTAACGCCAACGTATGAAATTGTTTGTCAAGACGTGCCATATTGCTAGTCGTAGTTAAGACAAATTTGGGTTTAGCTAAGTTTAAAATGCTTTCTAGCCTCTTATCCTGATATCCTGAATTTAGTGGAATATAGGCCCCGCCCGCTTTTATAATACTTAATATCGAAATAACAGAGATAATACTCCTATCCATCAAAACAACAACTAAATCTTCTTGTTCAATACCTCTGTCAATCAGCAGGTTGGCAAAAAAATTGCTGATATCATCAAGTTCTCTATATGTTAATTTATCCTCATTTTGGACTACTGCATTCTTATCTGGCTCACGTTTCAAGCTCTCTTGAAATAAGCTAAGAAGAGTATAATTATTATCAGTTAATTTTTGCTTCATAATCACAAGCCCTATTATTTATGCTATTGGACAAACTACAGGCATATTAGTTCAAACTCTTTACTCGTCCGAATTGGCCGAATTGGCCGAATTGGCTCACATTAAAGGTAACCCAAGGAGGAAAATAAACGGTCGTTACCTCATATTAAAAGTAACCAGGAGGTGAAATATGGGGTTTTTTGAAAGGAAATCATACTTAATTGCTATTTTAAGCAGGTACCCAGCTGCTAGTCGTGCAGATAAAACAAAAATACTGGACGAATTTTGCGATGTTTGTAATTACAACAGAAAATATGCCATTAAAATATTAAACCGTGGCCCTACAATAAAAAAGAAACGTTCAGGCCCCAAACCTGTTTATCAAGATCGGGCTATTTTAGATGTTCTAAAGATAGTATGGTTTGCAGCAGATCAACCTTGCAGTTTAAAACTGAGAGTCATAATACCCAGGTGGCTGCCTAGTTACGAGGAAAAGTATGGTGTTATTGATGATGAAATAAAAACAAGGCTTTTAAAGCCTGTGCGAGCAAAGTCAAAGACTAAAGGACAATGCACAACAAAACATAGCACTTTCAAAACTAAGATACCGGTTCAAAGACATCATTGGGATATTGATAAACCAGTATACGTTGAAGCCGACACTGTTGCACTCTGTGGGGATAGTATAGCAGGTAAATTTGCGTGGAGTCTAACGGTTACCGATCGTTTTACAGGCTGGACTAAAAATCGTGCAGTTTGGAATAAATACAGTGAAGACGTATGTAACTGTTCGGTGAATTATACAGTTGACAGTTCTTTCTGTGGCACCCAGTTATATGGATAAAGCTGCTTAATATCTTTCATTAATGTGGTGGGTAGTCTCGTTAAGATATCATTGAGATAATTCCATGGGTTGATGCTATTTAATTTGCATGTCTCAATAATGCTATTTCTAATTAAAAGCTAAAGGGATGCAAACCGTAGATATTCAATGGTAGTCAGGTGGCCACCAACTTAACGAGTGTAGTTCACCGAGAATTGCTGGGTAATATTCGGTACTTATGTGGAGGAGACCTACAAGAAACCTTTGGTTTTACGCCTTTTATTCTTGAGTTGGCTCTTTCAATAAATTTTGTAACTTTTGGCTTATTTTGTTTGGTTGCAGGTGCTTTAGATGATCGCTTTAAGAGAAGATCTGTAGTTCTATATAGCCTGTGTGTATTCATATTTGGAAGTTTACTTTGTACTTTCTTTGATAATTTTATTCTTATCCTCATTTGAAGAGCTATTCAGGAGATAGGGATTGCGGGTCCTGCTACTTTAGCTTACATTATTGTTGCTGACGAAAATCCTATGGTGAAACAAGTCGAGCTCATAGGGATCCTTAGTGGTGTCGTAACCTTGACAATGGCTTGTGCCCCCCACCCTTGGCAGTTATATTACACTCCATTTTGGTTGGCGTGGTAATTTTTCCTTATTAACAATTCTTGGTATTATTTGCGTTGTTGTAAGTTACATAACCATACCTGAAAAAGCTGCAGATAGACAAGTTAAACTCAATTTCAACTCTTATAAACCTCTAGTGTCCTCTCGCATGTTTTTAATGTGCTTATTTAGCCTTAGTTTACACGTTTTACCTTATTGGATGTCATAAACTTATCGTCTATTTTGTAGACGCAAGACATGGCCGTTTCGCTTAAATATTTTGGGTTCTATCAAGGAGCTTTGATATCCTTTTTGCATTAATAAGTATTCTAAGCCCCTTTTTTTCTAAGGAAGTATGGGCATAAAACTTGTTTTATATTGGTTTGGGTTTTATAGTTTTAAGTCTAATTGTAATTGCTATTCTAACCAGTTTGAATGTTATGATTCCCTTGTTATTAAAAATAGGCATGATATTATACTCAATAGGCACTGTTTTTCCTGTTAATATATTGTATCCGATGGTGCTGGATATTATTCCCGATACGAAGGGTCGCGCTGCAGCCATCCTGCAAAGTGTGCGGCTGTTAGGCGCAGCATTCTTATTCAAGCTGTTAGTCTAGCGTACACTGGCAGCCTGTATCAAATTGGTACTACGATAATAATTTATTACTGCGTAAGGAGACAGCTATACCACTTTGTGCAGTAATATAATACTTTTAGTTGCCTTCCTTTATTGGGTCCCAGGCATCACTTCCATTGAATTAAGGAATTGCATTATTATGCAATTTGTAAGACTACGCTTAAAAAGGGTTTGAAAATAAATGAACAATATCAAGGTATCGAAAAAGATTAATAATGTATTAATTATGAATGGGGATAGTGAACAATGTTTAAATCTTGCCAAGCAGTTTTCAAATAATTCGTTTAATGTTTTTACTGCTGACTTCTTTCAACAGTCAGTGACAAAAAATTCTAACCACATAAAAAAATACATACGGTTACCATCTGCCAGATTTGATACACAAAACTTTGTTAAGGAACTCATAAAGATTGTTTTAACTTTCAAGATTGATCTTATTATTCCTCTTTATGATGTCTCGTTTTACTTATCAAAAAATAAAGAAATTATTTCTAAATATACCACAGTATTCGTAGATGATATTGACAAGCTTAAAAGTCTTCACAACAAATATGAATTTGCTACATTATGTAAAAATTATAGCATCTCATCACCATCTTTTCAGCTTATCAAGAATGAGGATGATCTTCTGAATTTTGATAAAAATTATAAAGACTATGTTTTTAAACCATTAGCTTCAAGATGGGGTGAAAATGTTGTAGTAAAGCCTACCAAAAAAAAATTAATTAGCATCATTAATAAATTAAGATACCCCATTATTGCACAACAATTCATTGATGGGGAAGAGTTTAGTACTTATAGCATCAGTAGAGATGGATTTGTCACTGCGCACACTAGTTATAAATCAATATATAAACTTGGGTCTTCTGGCATTGCGTTCCAAAAAGTGAATGATGATAAAATAAAAAAATTTGTATCCGATTTCTGCAGAAAAAATAATTATAATGGACAAATTGGTTTTGACTTTATAAAAGACCGAAATGGAAAGTATTTTGTCATAGAATGCAACCCAAGAGCCACGAGTGGCGTTACCATGTTCTCTGCATCAATAAACTTACCTCAAGCCTTTATTGAGACAAAACCTGTGATTAGTGCAGATTTAGATTATTCAATGCTTAGCGCGGCCATGTTAGTAATCGAGCTTCCCAAATCGATTCTATCTGCAAAAGTTATTCATTTTATTAGATACTTCTCAAAAGCAAATGATATTCTTTGTGATAGTAAAGACATCGTCCCCCCAATATATATAATATACTTTACCTTCGTTTTAGTTCCGTTAAGAATGTTAGCACTTCAAAAATCGATGAAAGAAACCTTAGGTTGGAATGAAGAGTATAATATTTAAACTCTAGTTTCGTGAATTTTTTATTTTTCATCGTATATTTTTTTTAAGATATTTATTATAGACTCTATCGATTCAGGTTCTATAAGCATATCAAGATGACTGCTCGCGTTTATATCAATAAGTTCAAAATTTAAAAGGTTTTCTTTAAAGGGCAACCAGTAATCATTAACCGATTGAATTCCAACTAACTCATTACCCACAGTTGAATTTAGGCTTTCCTGGTAAAATAAACCATTTTTGTTTTTTAAGTATATGCATTGAACGGCATTGTCAACCAATGGCTTGACAATAAAATTACTCATGTTAAATTTGTAGCAAATAATGGCCTTATGCTGCAATTCTTTTTCTAGCTGTGGTGTTCCTTTCTTAGAGCCTGCTTTGATCATTGCAGAACTTATTATAGCGATTATGTCACTTTGTTTTTTAGTTTCGCTAAATTCTGTTTTACTTAATTTTGGTAGGTAATTATTTATGACATCCTCAAAAGACATCTCAGTCGCTAGTAATGCTATAGAAATATTAAAGAATAAAGATTTTTTTTCTTTTAATCTAGATAGTTTATATTTACTATTAATTACATAAGAATCTACCATTACAATTGAGCTAACTGAATTGTTTCTTTCTTGCAATAATCTCGTAACCTCATACGCTAAAGAACCTCCAAAAGAATAGCCTCCAAGGTCAAATGGAGCTTGGGAATGAATTTTTTCTAATATATCACAATAATACTCAGCTAATTGATTAGTTCCGAATAAGGGCTTAGCGGCTGTGCTCCAGCCTTTTGGTTCTATTGCAAAAAATGGTCTATTGAGCTGTATGGCTATATTATAATATGGTTGAACGCTTCCAGTGCCTGGATGAAACCAAAATATTGGTCGCCCTTCTTTAACTTCGTTTAATCTTATTAACTCTGGTGCTAGATTTAGCATGGTTTTTTTCGGGCCTGCCGGTTCTGAGGCAGATTTTTTGTATTCAAAAGTATTATCAGAACTTAGTGGTAGTAACAAAGCAGTTGCTTTGCTCTTAGTAACAACAATACTATTAATTTCTTTAAAATAGGTTTGAACGAGATGCTCAGATAATGATGAAAGAGTATTATATTCAAAGAATGCATCCGGTTGAAATGAGCTATCAACTTGCTGTTTTATTCTTGCAGCTAGTTTCATCATTCCTAAAGAGGTTAAGCCGATATCAGCATAAAATTTGTCAAAATCATCATCAACTAAATGAGATCCTAATATACTTTCAACTGAGTCAATTAATAACAACTTTATTTTTTCTTTGTTATCCAAATTTATTGACTCACCCGAACTTCCATCAACATCCTTGCTAAATTTTAGCCTGTACTCTGCTCGACCTTCTCGTAAATTACTCTTTGTTTTCAGTTTAGCTTTGCTCTTTATTTTGTTTTTTTCATCTAGTTCCGAATAAATATTAATAAGCATGGCATTACCACTAGAATTCATTGGGTAATGTTCATTTGCAAAAGGGTAGGTTGGCAACTGAATCTTAGATGGACAATCATTCTTCCATATAATGCCCCAATCAATTGTGTATCCTTGACAATATAAATCAGCAATTGCTTCAATATCGTCTGCTGTAATTTCTTTACTAGCAACGTCATTAAAATAATTTTTTATGGCCATATTTTCATAAATATCTTTTTTTCTTTCACCTTGAAAAATATGAGGATGCTTTTCACCATTAATAAACTTTTCTAATAAATAAATAATTTCACCTATATCTTTAACAATGAAAGCTACACGATAATCATAATGTATTCGTCCCGCTTGTAACGTATAAGATATAGATTCTAATGTAAGCTTTTGCTCAAGCACTTGTTCTTTCAAGATCACCTGTAATTCAACAGCTTTTTGAATTACAGACTGTATAGATTTTGCGGAGATTGGGATAAGGTTCAAACTTATATTCAGGCCTACATGCTTAATTACATCACTATATGACTCAACAACCATATGCGCATTGGTTCCATTAATTCCAAAAGCACTTATAGCACCTAAGCGCTTTTTATTCCCTGTATCTGTCCATGGAACATTTTCATTTGCAATGTGAAAATGACTTTTTTCCCAAGAAACATAATCGGTTAGTTGCTGACAGTGTACAGTAGAAGGAATAAGATTGTGTTTAAGTGCTTCTACCATAGCCACCAAATTGACCAGTCCTGATGCAGCAAAAGTATGTCCTATGTTATTTTTCAGGGAGCCAATAACACATGAGGCGTTTGACTCTTTTTTATCTTTAAATACTTCATCTAATGCATTAAGTTCAACAGAATCTCCTAACCTTGTACTTGTTCCATGCCCCAATATAAAAGCAATTTCATTCGAATTCACCTGATATTTATCATAAATTCCTCGTATTAAATCCCTCTGAGACTTTCCACTTGGTGCCATTATATTATTTGTCCTCCCATCATAATTTACTCCACTACCACGTATCACTGCATGAATGATATCACCATCTTCTTCTGCTTTTGAAAGTTTTTTGAAAACCAAGGCCACTACAGCCTCACCTATCACCAAGCCATTGGCACGTTTATCAAAAGCGTAACTAGTACCATCTGGAGATAACATTCCTGCTTGAGATAGGGCAATATGCATCAATGGACTAAGTACTAAATTAACTCCAGCGACGACTGCGGCATCACAATCTTCATTTTGAAGATTTAAAATAGCCTGATGCGCCGCAACAAGACCTGAGGAGCAGGCAGTATTTAGCGCCATTACAGGGCCGTTTAAGTTAAGAAAGTAAGATAGCCTTGATGCTAGCACTGCGTTGTGTACAGATGTAACATTGGCATCAGAAGAAAACATAGGCGCTTCACCTTCTACGCCCACAAACATTCCAATCTTATTATCTTTAAGTTTATCTGAAACAAATCCTGCTGATTCAAGCGCCTTCCAACTTTCTTGCAAAATAAGCCGTTGTCTCGGATCCATAACCTCAGCTTCCTTAGGCGAGATTTCGAAGAAAAATGCATCAAATTCATCCGCAGAGGGAATGAATCCACCCCATTTAGAATCTGTTTTGGCTGCTTGTATTTTTGGGTCGCCATAAAATGCCCGCCAATCAAAACGACTGCTGGGCACTTCTGTAATGACACATTGACCTTGTTCAAGTATGTCCCAAAACTCAGCAATGGAGTTGGCTTGAGGAAACAGACCACTCATACCAACAATAGCAATGGGCTCATGCCCTTGGCTAGATTGTTTCCCTAAGCGCCGCCAGTTCTTTGTGCGTTTAGTAGGTAGCGCGGGCACTCGAGCTGTGTTCTGCAGGGGCGGTGCCGTTGGTTTGACTTGAGTTTGAGTTTGATACAGAGCTTCTAGCGTTGTAAGATGCTCGGTTAAAAAATAAGACGTCAGTTGTTCAAACGTTGTGTGACTGAAAAATATCGCTGGGGTAATCTCAATCCCATAATGATCACTTAAGGCACGTGCAAAACTCATTAATGAGATTGAATCAAAACCAAACTCCGCTAAGTTGACATCTCGCTCTAATTTATCAGGTGCTATTTTAAGCAGTTCGCTGGTAATAAGCTTTAACTCTTGCTCTATTCGCCGCTGAGTCGTCAAGCCCGTTAATTGATGCTTTTTGAGGACAGCTAATAGTGATTGAGTACTTTTTTGAGTCTTTTGATTTTTTTGAACACCTAGAAAACGTAATATAGATTTTGCTTGCCCTTTCATCACCAAGACTTGTTCCACAGCTTGCGCAACAATAGTTGAGAAAATTTCTGTACCTTCGTCATCTTCTAGCATTTGCTGACCACTGGATTGCAAGTAAAGCTGATTGGCTTCACTATCTGAAGTCATACCACCTGATCTCCAAACAGGCCAGCAAATCGCATAGGTTTGACCTGATAATTTTTCTTCTTTGACTAATTGATTTCGATAATGCGCATAATTCATTTGAAAACGATTGCCGATAGCATAATCACAGCTGCCAAAGTCTCCCAAAATAGCTGAGCTAGAAGAAAAATAGCAAACAAATTTTAATGGCGTATCCCTAAAAAGCTGGTCCAGCGCTAAAGTTCCCATTACTTTGGGGCTGATAATTTTCTGAAAGTCTTGATATTTTTTATCTTGAATTAATACCTCACTATTTTGTCCAGCTGCATGAATCACTCCAATAATTGTTTCAGGTGCAACATTAAGTTTATGGAGTGCTTGCCGCATTGAATTTACGTCACTAACATCGGCCTGCATATAATCAACATGGCAATTACCTTTGTTGAGCTCATCTAATTGTTTTTGTCGTCGCTCGTCTAAAGATGACCGTCCCATGAGAATTAAGTTGGTTACTTTGTCTCGACCAATCAGATACTGAGCAAACAAATAACCCAATCCACCCAAGCCACCGGTAATCAATATGGTTCCTTGTATTAAGTCTTTTGGCTCAGCATTGTTTAAGCTAAGCTGCATTTGTTTGAGATTTAATGCAAAACGGCCACTCTCTTGGTATGAAATGACCGGCTGCCTATTATCAAACAACTCATTGACAATATGATTAAAATAACCATCAACTTTAGGTTCATTTGATTGCTGAGGCAATGGCTCAAGAACTAATTTTACAACTGTATTAGACAATACGATTTTTAAAGAGCGTACATAGCCTGTCCAAGACTCAAGCCAACACTTTTCCAGTTCATCTTTATAAAATCCAGCCAACATTAGCATAGAACAAGTCAACTTATGTTTAATCATGGCTTGAACTAAATAAACAATAGGCTGATGATCTTGAATGAAATGAGATGACTCTGTTGGCCAAAGATATAAAATGGCACTGATGTCTGGATACTCTTGCAAAATATTTTGCATCACCTCATCAAACTCTACTGAGCTATCCGGATTGATATAAAAATGGTTAGCCATTTTTTCACTCGGTGGGTTTAAGGAACTTACCCATATTAACTGTTCAGAGTCAATCCCATTTGTGGCACATTGAGTTTGGAATTGCTGCTGATGGCTTGGAGACGATAAAAAGCAGATGATTTTTGCTTTTAGATTTCCAGTATGACTACTTATATTTTTATCTTGCTCAGCTTTTAACCAACTTTCAGTGAAGTATAATAGCTCATCCGTCGCTTCCGTTTTTTCTGGGCTATGTATCAGCTCTTTTGAATGAGAACGAGATGCATTACTCATATTTTTTTCTTTCATCTTAGTGACTTGGTTTGGTTTCTCAAGTGGTTGTGGAAACAAAGGCTCAGATGATTCAGATTTATTGTCTATACCACGCCCTTCAAATTGCAGTGCTCTCATATACACACAAAGGTTTTCATCTTCATCAAACAGGTCAATGTCTAGGACATAAAAATTATCCTGAACATTAGGACTAAAACGCACCAAAGCCCACATAGTCTGTGTGCAGGGTTTTAAGATAGTGAGCTCATCTAGGGCAAAGGGGATTTTGGTGACAACTTTATCTTCTATATGTCCTAAACCAATCGCCGCTTGTAACGCAGCATCCATCATACTTGGATGCAGCACATAATCATCCAAAGTATCTTTCAGGTGAGCGGGCAACACGAGCT
>CAXBML010000031.1:0-33554 GCA_963976875.1 uncultured Coxiellaceae bacterium | reverse complement strand
TCATTAGCAGAATGTATGTGAAGTCCCAGTAAATAATTATTTACTGGGACTTCACGATTAGAACCTGATTCCCCCATATCTAGATCACGCAAATGTTTTATAGTTTCTAAAAAATTATCAGGATACTTTCCAATGTCCTTGATTATTATTTCTTCAATGTTTTGTCTTAGACCAGATTGATTGTTTAAACCATTTATTAACTTGGATTTTTCTTCATCTATTTTAGCGTGTAGTGAATCATACTTACTCTTTAAGGTATCACTAGCTAATAACGTAGATATTTTTTCAGATTTATAGTCCTGATCATAGGGCTCTATAACAAAAATACTATTTGGGTCTAAGTTTATATTTTTTACACAATCATGCACATCACACACTGTTTTTCTGCTTGTATAAATTCTATCTTTTGGTTTTTTACCTTCACTATAGTCTTTTAGGGTTAATGCAAATGAGGTTTTCATTATTCCATTTGGGGCATATATTGCGTAAGTTGCTTTCTCTAAAAAATCAAACTCTGCCTCTAATTTTTGAATTCCATAACAATTTTTGAAATTTATTCTGATTTTTTCCATATCTTTTTCTTATATGCATTTCATTTATGATGGGTGATAACTGTTTCAAGTTATAAAGTACACTCATATTTCTATAAGTTTATTTAAATAGGTCTTAATCTACATGCAAAAACCTACAATCACATGCCCAAACTACAGGCATGAAACAAAACTAACTGGTCCCTTGGCCGCTCCTCTCATAGAGGATGTTAAAAAAGGTCTCAAGCATAAATTGAAGGGCTTGAATATAGTGCAATTGAGGGGCCCAACACAAAAGTGACTTAACTTCATTTTTAACTAACCACCTTAAAAAAGAATAATATTCTTACCTTTTCCTTGGACCACTAGGCGGTGACATTCCATCGTACTGTATTTGAAACTCAATAGATTTAAATTTAGATTTTGGATTATACCCCTGATCAGGTGGTGAAAATTTCTTCGAAACCACATTAATCTTACTGATATCTGAAAGGGGTAAATTTTTCCACCCAGTAGAATTACCACTGGAGCTTGGCCCAGATACTTGGTAAGCATGTAATTGTTCAATGTCTTTGTTTATTCCAAAATGGTATGGATGCAATGCCCGAATACCTGGCTGCCCCTTAAACTCAATCTCAATAACATAATGGTTTTTTATAGCCTGTTTCAATTTATTTTTTAATTCCTTTATATCCACTATTTTGCCTATAAATAATTTATGGAAGAAATTATTTATCGGCAAATCCACATGTTTACTAAAATTACATAAAAGCTGAATGTTTATCCATTTGAAATTTACTCCACGTCAATATTTATCAAATCCATAACTTTAATAGCAAATACATAGCGGTATAATTTCCGATTAAATTATGATTTGCGAGAAGATTACGATTTACCAAGAGTGCTGCCTTTCTCGTATATAAAATTCAACAAAGCATCACCCGAATCAAATAAACAGACTTCACCCTTCTTTCATGAAATTATCATCTACAATAAGAACTAATGCTATAATTATGGCACAGACACAGAAATTAAAATCTGAAATTAAAGACAGGAATTTGCAGTTTGTTTTGTAATGTCAGGGAGTTGCAGCGTTGCATAGTTGTTGAAAAACTATGCAATTTTATAAAAATATATGTGTATGGTAGTAATACTTCGGTCAGAGGGATGATAAGTTTTATTCCATTGGACCATTTTTCGTCATTTTGAGTTTTGAACGCAAATAGACTAATTATTTCGGTGTTGATAAAATGAATGTAGTTAATAGCCCACTTGATATTTACAGTTTCCTTTCCAAGCGTACAAGCAGCTGATTCTCATGATTGTATAGAATCAATACCTGTCGTTATTTATCCAACAAATTTTAAAGCTGAATTAACACGTTTGCAGAGCTTGCTAGCATCACAGCCCTTGCTCCATGTTAATGCTTTCAAATCTTACCCTCATTGAAATAATACAAGGCCGAAAAAAGCATTATCGAAAGATAAAAATATGGCAAAGGCCTATTGATTTTGCTGAAAATAACAAGGTTAATTTCTTGTTATTTGATATTTCATGATCACAGTTCTTAATTTGCCGCTTATCTAAAATCGTAGCTTAGCCAAAACGCAGCGCTCAATTTATTTTTGATGTATGTGGGCATAAAAAGGGGGAAATCCTGATTGCACTATCATGGTTAGCAAGCGAAAATACACGACTTTAATATTTTACGTTAAGTTGTAGCAAATACCAATGATAAATAACTTTACCGCACCTTTAGACGGTCTTAATACCTCAGAAACCTCTGACCCACTAGTCATGAACCATGCGGTTTCAAACCCTGCGCCTCAACCTGAAGGAACTGATGCGCAAGCTAGAATAGATGCTCTTAGAGCAGGCATCGCTGCTAACGGGCATCCTGGAGCAGTTATAGGAAAGTCCTTACGTTCATTATATGATAGGTACTGCAGTACTCCAAGTCCCCTACATGAGCTTATCTGCCAAGCTATCAAGGAAAAGAATGTCTCTAAAACTGAAAGATATTTGAAAGATTATTTAATGGAAAATGGAGAGTTCATATCTGATGACGATAATAACCCTGGTGTCATTGTTACCAAGATGATTGTAGAAACACGTGATTTAGACTTTTGTGAGGCTGTAGCTAAAGAGACTAAAGTACTATTTAGACAGGTAGATGTATTTAAATGGTTGTCTGAAATAGCTGAGTCAGATCCCACGAATGATAATAACTTAATGCGCTTGGTTAATATAATAGACTTTTCAAGTTATTTTGATAATTTAAGTATTGCAACACATATTTGTAATACACTTAAAAAAGTTGCCGGTAAAGTAGAGGCTGAAACATTTGATGCTATTTTTAAAGTGCTAGTGAATGGCTGGCATAACCTACTTCTTGCTCTAAACGCAGAATCAAAGTGGCACCGTGATGGAAAGTCATCAAAATCTAATACCCGCTTTAATAATAAAATCACGGAATATTTAAAAATATCAGAGCTACTTTATGATGATGATCTGTTTACGCTGTATAAGAAACATTATCCTGAATCGGAGATAATGAAGACACTTCCAGATTCAAAAAAGTCTATGGAACCAGTACTATTGAAATTAAAGCTCTCTGTTGACAGTGCAACCCTTAAAGAAAATATAGGTCGTCTAATTATAGCCACGTTGGTTGCCGGAGTTGCTACTTGCTGTCTTTGTAAAGGTCAAGATGAGGAAGTCAGAGAGAGACCAAGACCTCAATAAGACATATACTGCTCTATTCTACCTGTTGCTGAAAATCTTATTTTGCAGCAACAGAGTTTGAATTTAACCAAATAAATTGACAACCGTATCAAAATTTGTGGCAGCAACGCAAAGCTCTGGTATTTTTCCGTGCGGTCACATCAGCGCCCGCGTCAATCAATTCATTGGCGAGCTCACGATAAAGGGAACTTATACTACCTAGGTGATTTAATCTAATGGCGTTAAAGAATTGCTCTATAGGGTTCATGTTCTGCTCATTCCAATTAAAATAAAGATAAAGGCAGAATACTGGCTTGAAAGGCAAATGTCTTTCGGGAAAAACCTGATTTAGCCTATTTTTCGGAAGGAATTTCTTCAGATTAGGGTAGATGGTGCATAGGATTCGTTTTTTGGACTATCTGTAATTATGAGAGGCTCAACCTTGTCGGCTTTCCCTTGCATATCTAATGGAAATTTACCACGATGTGCGGCAACGCTATGGTTTTTAGTATTGCTCCGATAGCAATATAGAGATATCGAAAGCAAACCACAAAAAACCAATTCATCACATTTTTCATCAGCAAACAAATTTCGTAGATAAAAAATTACGTTGTGCTTATTCTGCTTGGCCGTTTCAATTATACTCATATTAGTTGCAGCTGTTTTGCCACCTTCAAGCGAAGCATAAAACGCATTTAATATGGGTTTTGATAATTTTTGCCAAACTATGGCTTTTTGTTCATCTGACATATCGTCGAGCTGTTTTTCAACTCGATATAGTTTTTGTATATAGCCCAAAGCTATATGTGGCTTACCAGGTTCATTGGACAACTGACCTACATTATAGACTTTTCGGCGCACATGCGCCCAGCACACCGAGCATAAAATGTTGTTAGCACGACAACACTCATTGCACCCAGATGGGACATGTGCTAACAATCTATCTTTAGCTTATTTCATCCAATCACACAGCGTTGAGCGAGGTATTCTAATGCTGTTGATTCCCCTTCCTGGCGGGCACGTCGTCTTTGATTTCTGGAAGCTTGAGTTAACAAGAAAGCTCGTTGTGTCTGGCCATCGGTGCTCTCATTATTGTTACGTTGACGTTTTTGAGGGCTCGGCGAAGCCATACCGTCCTGGGCGTCAACCGCTCTGGATCGTCTTCTGTCATCTTGGGCCGGAGTCTGTGAGGCGCGCTCAGTTCTTTTTGCTTGATTAGACGATTCAGGGGGGCTTGGTCTTTCTATCCTAAGGGCTTGTTCGACGCATGAGTTTGCAGATGACCCATAACCCTTAAACATAATCATACGTACCAAATCCCGAGGAAAAACCTTATATAAGGTATAGGTTTGCTCTCTTAGGTTGCGTCTAAAGTCAAGCACCTCTTGATACCTTCGAGAATGCTTCTCACGCAAATAATCTCTAAACGAGATATTAGCGCAGGCAATCTGATGCAAATTCTCACAGGAACTAACGTTTGCTAAATAATCATAAACAAAACCTGGAATCCTCTGAGCAAACACATTTGAATTTTTGGCAAGAGTTTCAACAACTTCAAGATGGCCATACCAAGCTGCCTCGAGAATAGCGGCATTTCCGTGTGTGGTCACATCAGCGCCCGCTTCAATCAATCGATTGACGACCTCAAGATGGCCACGCCAAGCTGCCCTGCGAATAACGTCATTTCCCTCTGCGGTCACATCAGCGCCTGCTTCAATCAATCGATTGACGACCTCAAGATGGCCATACATAGCTGCACGGATAATAGCTGCATTACCCTCTGCGGTCACATCAGCGCCCGCTTCAATCAATCGATTGACGACCTCAAGATGGCCATGCCAAGCTGCCTCGCGAATAGCTTCATTTCTCTGTGCGGTCAAATCAGCGCCCGCTTCAATCAATTCATTGACGAGCTCAAGAAGACGGGGGGTTCCTAGGCGAGTTGATTTAATAGCGTTAAAGAGTTGCTCTGTAGGGTTCATGTTCTGCTCATTCCAATTAAAATAAAGATAAAGACAGAGTGCTGGCTTGAAAGGCAAATGTCTTTCGGGAAAAACCTGATTTAGCCTATTTTTCGGAAGGAATTTCTTCAGATTAGGGTAGATGGTGCATAGGATTCGTTTTTTGGACTATCTGTAATTATGAGAGGCTCAACCTTGTCGACTTTCCCTTGCATATCTAATACAAATTTACCACTGTAGTGCTCCCCTGAACACCAGACCCACTTAGTATTTAACCAACTAAGAAGAATGAATTATGTCTCAAAAACAAATATCACGTGGCCGTTGTTACATATCACAATCAGAAAAAGTTAGAATAGTGGGATAAAGCCACACCAGTGGTCTTAGCACTGCTGAAGTTACACGTATTAATAAAATCGGCTTGAGCTCATTAATTAAATGGTGAAAACAATATTTTGAAGGTGATTCTGTGGGCGTTAAATCCGACGACGATGTTATTTCATAAAAAGAATATCTCAAAGTTAAGAAACAATATCGTAATCTTGAAACTGTGTTAGGTCGAAAGTCTGCTGAGAAGGAAGTTTTAAAAGAAGCCGTTGTTGTTTTGCGCGCGAAAAAAACTGATATCGGAGTCTGTCTGGCTAAGTGTCAAAAATTTAGTCGAAGATTAATATGCAGTTCTCTAAAGATATCTAGGCCAACCTGAATCGCAGATTATCAGAGGATTTCAAGATGAGCAAAAAAAGATACCATGCAACAACTAATTTAAATATCAACATCTTTATTTTCAAAATAACTATCCATCGTTAATGGCCCTAATTTTTTCTCTAATTTCTTATGACGAGTTACGTTGGCTTTTTTATACCTGAATTTAGGGCCGTCTCTTTAAGGTGTTCTGTGATTTATTGGTCTCCACCGTATAGAATGAATCCATTAACACCCGCTATAATTTTAGAGTCATTGTCTCTAATGAAAAAACTAAACGGGTATGCCTCACCATATTCAGATGTTTCTTGATTGATTTGCTTTGTAATATAACCAATATCACTAGCGCATAGATTTTTGGTGTATTCAATTTTGTGCATTGTGATTCTCTTGGTAATTTTCTATTAGATGTGCAAGGGAACCCACTTAAAACTACATTTTAATCAGTTATATTTATCTTCCTCTTTCTTTATAAGAATATTACAATGTGATATTCCCACGGTAGATATGCCGGCTCAAGTCAGTGATTTCAGTAAGGACAAATAAACAATGGGATACTCAGTATGACTGCGCAAACCTATAGGGATTAAACCGCTCTATTATTCTTGCTATAGTAACGTGGTTTATTTTTTTTGTTAAATGTTACCTTGCTAAATAACAAGCGCAGTTACATGAGCAACAAATCAAGTTCGAGTATATTGGCAAATCCATAAGTGTCAGTAATAAGGATATTACGTGAGTCTTTTCACTATTAAAGAAGATTGTTTAAAGTTACTCAGATCATTGGCTGCTGATTTTCGTTTATCAGAATATGATAGAAAAAATATCAACTCAACTATTGATTATATTGATAAATTTTCTTGTGATCCAAAGAAATATGAAGAATCTTTAAGCCCTACAGAAGATGTTTGGGCTGATTTTTGTAATAAATATAATGTGCTCATACGTCCACTCCCCTCTTCCATTTATGAGTTTGAAAAGTACTTTCAAAGTATTGCAGGATTTTACATGCTATCAAAATCGATCGTAATATCTTCTAAATCGGATGCTGGGATGTACCTATTAGATATGGTTGAGGGTGAATTAAGCTTCTTAAAAGAACAACTCGAAAGTGAGTCAGAACTTGCCCAAATAAATAAAGGCATATATGACACCTTGCATAATGGCCTCTCAAAATATACAGACGCACTGTCTACTATTTATTTAGTAGAAGAAGCAGACACAGACAAGTTTATTCGTGAGTTTTTAGAGATTGACACTCACAAAGTGACTATTGCTGAGATCTCAGTTGTTGTATATTGTCTATTCTATTATTTTAAAGATGAAATTTATGAATCATGGGGATTAAATGATCCCGATACGATAAAAAATATCTTTGATAATCTCAATGAGATTTTACAAGAAACAGAACTAGATACGATAGATTTCAGCTCATATGACAGCATGATGTTATCTTTTACCAAAGGGGCTACCCAATTAAATACCCTATTAACTCGAGTACTGCAAAGCAATCAAAACTTTGCCCTGATAATTGAACTTTATATTATCTTAGAGCTGACTACTTCGGCCAGCTTTACTGACGATAGCAGTACAGCATTTAGTTGCTTGCTAGATTATTTCCAAAATAAATTTTATGCTGATAAACAAATCATTAACCAATTTACCCATAGTCCTCAAGCAATACATGGTTTGTTCAGCCACATTCACTATGCCCTTGATGATATGGCAAACAATGGTGCTCGATACTTTACCGAGGTGGATATAAACAATAAACCACTCAATGAAATCTCTCTAACTGAAGCTCAAAATGCGATTACAATGATCTCTCAAAGTTGCTTAGATTTGATTCTAGATCCAGAATCCGAAGGGTACAACACACTACTTGATGATTACTTTGCATTAAGCCTTCATTTTAGTGGTCAGGGTATTGATATCACGAAAAGAGCCATCCCCCTAAAGCCTCAAAATGAACTGTTCGTGCTGTTGAATGAAACGATTCACTCGGATGCTAGTTTAAAGGTGAAATTCGACCATATCAATCAAGTACATCCTTGTCTTATAGACTTACTATCTATCCATAATATTCTAAACTCATTTGAAATTTATAATTCAAGTCTATATGAAAGTCAATATCCCCTTCTGCTGTACAAGGAATATCAAGGCATCCTAGGAAAACCAGAAAATCAAGCCATATTTCAAGCTCTAGAGTTTGAAATACGCTCAATGCTTCTTACTTTATTTTATTATTTCCAATATCTTTGTGAATTCTGCACCACGAATGCATTTATGTTAAGAGCTGAGTTGCTTGGATTTAAAGTCAATGCCAATTTTGCTCAGGGCACAAGAGAGTATTTTGAGAGTGATGATGGAGTGTGTCAGGGCTACGTGCATCAATTTGCTGAATATTTACTTGTGCATAAGAAAGGTAAAACCAAAGATGTCAGTCGTGCGATACGCTGGAATTCTGGTGCAGAAAAATCGATGTTCGATATCGCCTATTGTAGCCCATATCATCGCTTGGCTCCCAATAAACGAACCTATCAATTTCAAAATGAACCTATACACGAAATTTGTAATGTATTACAGATCCAACATGCCACAAGTGGGTTTCGTTTTGATTCTGGCGCTGAAATTGCGGAAAAAATGTTAGAGCTTTTGAATGATCATCCAGGAGATATGATTTCACTTGGTATGTGGCAAAGCGGGAATGAAGTTGGGCATGCTGCAGGGTGCTTCATTGATGATGAGCAGTTGCATTTTTTCTGTGCAACTCACAGCTGGGTTTCAATTCCACTGAATGCAAAGCCCTATGAAGCCCTTTGTGCTTTTTTACATGCTATTTATGCGGAGCTCCCCTTTTTCATTCAATATAATAGCTTTTGGGTAGAAATCATTCACAGGACTTGGGAGCACAAGCCCATTGATGATAGCAATTATTATGTATGTAACTCAGATAAAGACAGTAAATATAGTGCATCAGAGCAGGCTAGAGAATCCATGCAAGCCCACGCATTTGATTTTTACAATGCTTCTCGTAACAATCAAGGAAAAGAGATTACTGATATGCTAATGTTAGAACTTGACATCGAATCATAAATATCAGCGCCTTGTTAAAAAGTGTTAAGCTTTAAAGCTAAGAGAGCTGTTGTAATACTGTTAACTACACAGTTATGGCTCATGATGAAAGTATCGAAATAATAGGCATGTAACAACATCTAATCGGACTATTTCAAATAAAGGCTATTTTTAAACCTTTTTGGTTTACTTTTAAGGGGCAAATCCTCCTGATCTTTTGTCTTTGTTGTCAAATGCTGGGGTACCCCAACTTTTGCCACTATATATTGAGATAATTCTTTAAATCCCGGCTCAGAATTTATATGCTCTATAAAACTCTTACCCTCCATCATTTGAAAATTAAAATCTGCACCAGATTCAATTAAGTACTTACAGGTTTCAATGTTTTTATTTAAAATTATAGCATGACTCAAAGCACTAGCCCCATGTTCAGTCACGGCATTAATATCCGCACTTGCCTGTAATAGTATTTTGCAAAGAGACATCTTTTAAAGGTCGCGTTTAGACGACAAAAGAAAGATGCATCTTGAAGTGTAATAGGTATATATCTCTTCAATTGAGTCTATGAATTTTTTGTTTATTCGAGGAACAATATTGGAATTGACATTCTAGAGCTATTCTTATTGTCATTTTGGATATCAAACAGCGTTTGGTGGATGAAAAATGCCATAAAATTGTGGTCACTCTCTATTTGCTTTGGCAGTTGCATATTCTTCATATGAAAAATACGGCACGCCTATTTCGAGACAAAGATTTTCAATCATTTTTTCCATTATTTGATGGCGTCGTTTAGCCTCAAGAGTTCCGGCCTTAGTTTGCATGGTACCTGATATCACGAATAATTTTTGATAAAAATGATCCAATATATATTTATTGTCATCAACAGATCGGCCATAAGGTATAGGTTGTTTTGTATCATATAAGCTATTATTATGCTTAAAGCCTACCCCTAAAGTTCTAGCGAAACCAATCACACCTAGCGCATCTAACCTATCTGCATCCTGCACAACTTTTGCCTCAAGGGAGGCTGGGAGAATATTTGCAGAAAAGCTATGCCCTTTTATCGCGTGCTCAATAGCGCCTAAATATTCATTTGGATATTCCCATTGGATTAATAATTTACGAGCTTTTTCGGCAGACGTTGTAGAAGCCATGGCACGATTTTGAGAGAACTTACTAACAGGTACACATTCATGCAGCATAATAGCTGGCAAAATAATTTTAATCTCTGCATTTTCTTGTTCAGCAAGATTTAATGCTGTTTTAGTCACTCTATCTACATGATCAATTTTATGTGCAGGATCAAACTGGTGTTCTAATGTTAATAGATAATCTCGAAACTTTGTATGCCATTCATGGACAAAGTCTTTAATTGAAACACTTTTAGGTGTAAGACCTATATTTTTGATACTAGAAAACATGAGTATTCCTTTAGCTTTTATTATAATTTAAGCATAAAGATCCAGAATATAATCATTCACTGGAAGGTTGCAAATAACAACCGTTATATTCTAGAGCAAATCAAGAGAATTGCTTAACTGTTCTTCTGAATGTCTCTTTATCTTTAACCATCAATAATTTTTATGATTCATAATTATGACTCAAATTGAAATAACTTCTTAGAAAGCTCATCAAGTGTTTCAACCCGATCTAGATGTTCAATTGCATTGGGTAATTTATAAAACATGTCAAAAGTTCTATGCTGAGTCAACCCTACTGCTTGTCGATAAAGTGCCATCCCGAGGGTTTGATGGGCAAAGGTTTCAGATACAGGCCAATCAGCTGATTTGAGTAAGCTTTGAAGCAATATTTTATCACCTGGGAACTCTAAACATAGTTTGCCTAATTCATAGTGCCTATCGGTTATAGCAGCATCCCCCCAGTCAATTATGCCACTGAGATGGCCTTGATTTACAAACACATGCATCAATACGATATCACTATTGACCAGAACATTATCAAAAGGAGGTAAAGCCTCCAAGAAATAGTCAATTTGATTAATCAGATGATTTGGTAAGGAACTATGTTTAGCCGCAGAAATTATATCTAAATGTTCAAAACTATCGAAACGCTCAATCAAGTCATTATCTACAGGCAAGGCATGAACCATCTTAAGCTGCTCGCCTAATTCAGAAAAAATGGTAATCTGTTGCTCTCTAGTCAGCTCAGAATTTAACCAAGAATTACCAATAACACGTGTTGAGATTATATAAGCCCATGAACCTGCACCTTTACCTTTTTCACCTTTTACGATAATTTGAGGCGCAAGAATGTCTGAGTTTTTAGCAAGCGTTTGGTAAACCGCACACTCTTTTTTAAAAACATGTTGCCAATTTTTCCGATAACAAAAAAATTTGATAACTAAGTCATCTAAAACAAATACAGGGTATGTACTGTTGAAACCAGACTGAATATTGTTCAAAGACTGCTCCAAATTATTAATTTCTAATAATTCAGCAATCCTTAATTTCCAAAACGATATGCTACTTTTTTTTGCAGCATATTCCATATCTGATTGAATTAACTTTAAGTCTTCCATCTTTACTATATAACCTCTACAAAATAGGTATTTTATTAAGCATCCAGGATAAATGTATACCCGAAATGTTGTCTCTATGGACCCGACCTGTGATAATTTCAGTCGTAAGTATAACAGTTGTTAAGGGAACGAAACCCCAATAAATAATTATTTACTTGGACATAATTCTTGACGTACCACACAAGTGAGTGACTGGTTAAATATCACCCGCCCGTTCCACTGGTACTGAATTTTAAAGCATGAATTGTAGTGTTTGCTAGCACTATGCAATTAGGCACTGTTTTACAACGTACTACTTTTTCGGGCTCATCCAAATTTTTGAGCATAAATTTTTATTTCTTGTTTTGCTTGGCAAACGCATATTCAATAATGGCCTTAAATTATTTAATTGTTATTTTTAACGCCTTGTTTAAAAAATTTTAAGCCTTGGGTTTTCTTTTTGTGATTCAAGCCAAGGCATAACAGATAGTTTTCTTGCAAGCGAACATTTTATACTTACATCAAGAGCACATTGCTAAATGGCAAATGTTCAGAATAACCAGAAAATAAAGCTTCTTTGAGACTCTCATAGTTTATCTTTGTCTCTGCTTCGGCACTATATTCAAATGCAAACATGGCTACAGCTAAATCATAACCACATAATCCAACGCCACAGCCATCAAAATTAATAACAACACACACATTTTTATGTACGGAATATCTTGCTGATGTCATCAGTTCTTTTTTGTACTTACACCCTAGTCTCTGCAAGAATAAAGATTTTAACTCGGTAATTTTTGTCTTCAAGTATGAATAAGTGTCAATAAATTTTGTAAAAACCTCCCATAATTTATTGCTAGGCGCTTTTGAGCCATGTGTGGCAACTTGAGTAAATACTTGAACTTAAACAAAATATTGTAATTTCCACCCTGTACAAGTACATACTAAGGCCATATTTAAGAGTATTACATAACTTGAAAATATGGGTTGTTTTCTGTATATTGGTTTCACTTTAGCCAGGATATATTATGCCTCATATGGAGCAACCACACGTTGTTCGTAACACGCTCATTGGACTGATCGCCCCGGCAATTTGGTCAAGTTACGCACTATTTGCCTGTTTTCTGAAGTCTCTTCCGCAGTTTGAGGTCCTAGCCCTTTCTTATCTATGTGCATTCTTAAGTTTAAGCCTTATTAGGCTGATGCAAACCAAAGAGAGATTTTCTCAATCACAACAACCCAAGAGTAACTTTCATGCCTGGATAGCAGTATTCTCTGGCGTTTGCTTATTTCAATTTTTTTATTTGGGGGCCTTTAGATTCGCGCCACCTGCTCATGCAGAACTTATTAACTATTTATGGCCAATTATGGTGTTATTTGGCAGTCGATTGCTATCTCGGCAAACATTTTCTCCGAGATATTATATCTCTAGCGGACTATGCTTAATGGGCTTGTCAGCACTGTTTTTAACTCAGGGTCAAGAACAACCCAGAATGGAATATTGGTTAGGGTATTTATTCGCCATTGGATGTGCTATTTCATGGACCTTTTACTCCCTTTCTGTAAGGCACGGTAAAGGAATCAACGATAGCCTTAATGCCAAAGTCTGTCTTGTTGGTTTTTTCATGTCATTGTGTATTCATCTTGGCTTTGAAAGCTTCCAACTACCCTCTATAGCAGCATTGTTGGGAATCGTATTTTCCGGTTGCGGCGTAATTACTTTAGCGTATTTGAGCTGGGAAAAGGGGATGAAGGGCGGCAATATTACTATCCTGACAACATTTTCCTACAGTGTGCCCATTTTATCGATTGCATTACTCGTCTTATTCAATTTAACTGAACCGACCTGGAATCTTTTTTTTGCTACAATTCTTATTGCCATTGCAGGTTGTATTTCGATGATACAAAAAGTGAATTTTAAATGGCCGCTCGTATTATCTCCGACATTATTACGCGGAAAATATAAACGTACAGAATCACCTACCTAAGCAAGAAATTTCTGCTATAAATGTCTTAATTTTACCTGGTATGCCAGGGAAGCTTCTAGTCGAGATAGAATTAATTAAGGACTGGCTTTAAGGACAATAATTCACTCGGGATACAATTGTTCTATTGTAGATGCTCTCAATGCATAGTTGATAATACTACGCAATGAGATGTCGGATTTACCAACGACTTTTAAAACCTATCCGATAAATTAGGTGGGTCGGTTTTAGTATGTTTTTTATTAAAGCTTAAGCGACTTCGGCATAGTAAATTCTAAGCCAATATTTTTTGTTTCACAAAGTTCAATTGCCTTCTCGATAGCTTCTTTTGACAAGGGAGTATCTTTGATGTTTAGCTTTCTAAGAGTGTTGTTACTTTCTAACTCTTTTAGTTGTATGGGACTTAATGTTAAAGCCAAAGTTATCTTTAGTGATTAGGCAATGCGTGCTGCATCATCTATTATAACGATTTTTCCATCGTTTTTTTGCCATATCTTGCAAATCGACAACTTTATCTGTCTCATCAACAATCTCTGTTCCTAGGAGTGTTTCAAGAACATCTTCCATGGTCACAAGACCGGCCATACCGCCAAAATTATCCATAACTAACGCAATGAGTTCACGTTTTTGAATGAAATGATTAAACAGCTGAAAAACGCTATAGTTTTCAGGTACTGAAATAATGTCTCTCTTGAAATCACTTAATTTTTTATCTTCATTATCATTAATCAAATGCTCTAGAACCTCATCCTTTAAAATATAGCCTATGATAGTCTCTTTATCAAAGTCTTCTTTTAAGAGAATACGAGAGAACACAAGCTCATTCTTCATCTCATAAAATTCTCGGGCAGTCATATTTTGCGGAGCGGTTTCTGTAACTATGCGTGGGGTCATAATATCTTTCACATGGTATTTTTTAAAATGCAAAAGATTGTGAATAAATTTACTTTCAGATTCATCTAATGCCCCCTCTTGTGAACCAATTTGAGCCATAGCCAAAAAATCTGTTCGGCTAAAAACATTCATTTGTTTGTTTGAATTAAAAACTTGCGTAATAAGCTGGCAGATCCATATTACCGGAAAAGTAAGCTTGATAACAACATTCAGGCTTATTGCTGTAAATGGGGCTAGAAATCTCCAATTGTTTGCTCCAATAGTTTTCGGGATAATTTCAGACACTATCAAAATGCTTGCCGTCATAATAGCTGGCACCACGAAACCAGTAATCATTGGATTGCTATCAGCCCATATTGCCATGGCCTGTTGTCCGACCCCAATTGCACCCGCGGTATGGGCAATTGTATTAACCGTTAGAATGGCGGCCAATGGACGATCAATGTTGCCTTTAAAATTCTGTAATATTTTTCCAGTTTTTTTCCCCTCGTTTAGCTTTACCTGCATGTAAGATGGTGAAATACTCAGCAAAACAGCTTCCCACAAAGAACATAAAAAAGAAGATAAAATCGATACACAGAAAAAAATAACTAATGTAGTGAACATGATTAAATAACGGTCTCAATAGCTCATTATGAGTATATCTAGTTTGCCATCACACGAGTTTGTTCCTCACCTGACTGTGTGTGACTTGCGGTAAATGTTCTTATGATAATTAAGAACATCCAAATGCTTGAGTTAAAAGTAATCTAATTTATTGAAATATTTCTAGTTTTTCATTTTTATCAAAATGCGGAGAATTTTCTTAATAACCCATGTCTGCATTTCTTTGTTTTTATTATTAGTCGCGATCTGTAGGCGATAGAGTCTTAAATATGGGGTATAACTTTAGAATATTTTGATATATTTTTTCTAGTGCTTCTATTTCAGCCACATCTGGCCACTACACTAACAGTATGCAAATTTCAGATTTCATATGCACAAAACTATTTAGCTTGTATAAAGTTATTCCCAAAGAATAAATAAAGTCATTACATGAGTGATCTGCTCCCACTTTTCCGGAACGAATCCCACTAGTAAGTTATTATTTACTGAGAGCTTATGAAACATGCGCTATAATTGTTGAAAGTATATTTCTGTATACTTAAGAAAATGCCTGTATGAATAACGAGCTAGTGACAGTTCTAGGTGTCAGAATTGAAGCGGATTAGCACCTCGTACAAACAAAGGATTTTAGGAATGAACATTGTAGCTAAAAATCATGAAGAAATGTTAGTAAAAAACTTTATCGTTAAGTCAAAAAGATCAAGGCTCTTAAATTTCATTACAAGCAAAAAAAATAGATCAAAGTTCACAGAAATGATTCATCATTTTGGATACCTTGACTCTAGATATATCATCCTCGTAGAAAATAGGGAGCATAGCGCAGAAGTGATACAGAAAAAGTTAACTTCAATGGGAGCCCCTGATGAGTGTTATCTTATATCAACCACCGACTTACTTGATGCTAAGGTTTTAAAACTTGCAGAAGCGCTTGATAAAGTTCTATATGGAAATCGAGGATACCCATACCCATCATTTATTTCGTGTATTCCAGGTAAACTAGCTTATTACGAAGGTGAAGAATCAGTAAATGAAAGTAGCTACATTCTTTTTAGGGATGATGGGTTTAAGTGAATATTCGGTTCATGTCTGTCATAGAAAAAATTAATAGTCTAAATGATAGCCTTAACCCCAACTAGGTTTTAAAAGGTAGTACCTTTCAAATATCTTCGCTTGGATTAAGGTGCTATCGGCTCGACTCTTCGAACACATACGCCCCCTTCTACTCCATCTCAAAATTTTCGATGTTTAGCAATAAAGGTTGTAATTCATTTTTGCTTTTAACAATTGGTGATTATTCTGTTGATAGTGAATTCACACAGTCTTTAATAAAATATTCCCACCATCCTAAGGAGAATACCTTATCTATTAGATCATCATCATAATCGTAAACCAATGTTTCAGTCGTTAAATCTGATACTTTATCATACCAATATGTCAAATAATCTGACTGGAGGTACTCTAAGGTTTGAGCGACTTTGAGATAGTATATTCTAAGCTAATACTTTGTTTTTCACAAACTTTAATTGTATTCTCGATAGCTTCTTTTGACAAAGAAGTATTCTTGATATTTAACTTTTTAAGAGTATTATTACCTTCTATCGCTTTTAAAAAGTTATTCCAGGAATCATCAACAAGTCCATTATTACTTAGGTCAAGACTTGTTAAGTGTGTATTGTTGCTTATCGCAGCAGCAAGTTCTTCTGTATGCCCTGAGGCAATGCCTGAGCTGCTAAGATCAACTTCAGTCACATCTGGCTTATTGTTGGCAATCATTTCGATAATGGCACTTTGATTATGTTCTTCATTACTTTTATAAACCATTATATAATCTCCACTAACATTTATTTGGTAAGTAACTATTTAGAACAAGTATAGTCGAAAATGGTTCAACAAATATAACTGCGAATAAAGACAGTTAAAGGTACCAGAGCAAGATAATTTCATAAGTCAAAGTGAAGTTGAGTGGCGCTTTTGAATCATTACTTTTATCTAATTTCATCCGTGGTTCTCTTCTATAGTACTGAAATATACCAGAGTCAGAAAGGTTTTTTAGTTTTGCGCGGGGACTTGTTTTTTAGAGCATCTTGTTTTTCAGAAACATCTTTAGATGTAGGTACAATAGAAGATGACCTGTCTTGATTTGTAGCTTCCAAATTATGCATTTGAGAATCGCTAGAAAACAATAATTTACTTCTGGAATGCTGAGAAGTGGGTTTTCTTGACGATGTGCTTTGTTCTAGGTGTTTTTTTTTCACATCTGCTTTTTCGATTTTTGGAGAAGATAATGATGATTTGGCCTCAGCAAACAACGGAGAAAATAGAGAATTTAAGCCAGTGCTTGTATTTTGTCCAAAATTTGCCTGAGCTTGACTCTGGGTTAACTCTTGTGCAGATTTTAGTTTTGTCATGTCTGCTTTGTTCAATTCTGAAGTTAAATCAGTTGACTTTTTTAGTTTTTGAGAAAAATGCTCTTTTAATAGCTTTTGCTCCTCAGCTGTAAATTCAGGTCCCATAAAATATTGCTGCATATCTTCTGCAACAATATTATTAACACCAATACTGGTCAAAAATTGATTGATTTCTTTCTGATATTCACTTAAATCATAGTTGTCATCGATGGCATCATCCCATTCAGCCTCTAATTTAAAGAGCATATCTTGTGGATCGAATGTAAAATTAAAATAGCGAGAACAATTTTGGGGTTGAATACTTTCAACGCCCTGGTAAGTATTGTAAATTTCTTTATTTTGATCCTTGCTCATAAAATCAACTTGCTTTGAAATTAAATCTATTAAATTTTCTTTCCTACGCCACATTGCAAGTATAAGAGGATGCGCATCATCTTTCCCAGCTGTGTGAACACCATTTTTTAATAATATTTCAATAGGTGTTGCATATTTATCATGCTCATTTTCGCCATACTTATCAATAAGCTCTTCAAGAAGTATTTTCTCACTATATATTTCTGGAAACTTCTTGTAGATAGAGTCATAAAATTCAGCAACTTGACCTCTTGCGGTATCCAAACGCTGTTGAAAACCAGGATCATTGTTAGCAGCCATCTCAAAAAAAGCATTAAAGTTTGGAGGCGACATTTCTCCTTCATAGCTCGGCTTTTCTGCAACATAGCCAGGAATAAGACCCATTGTGTCTTGAGCCGGCCCTAATACCTCGTGCGTACTATGTAACCCAGTACCAACTATATATGCATAAATAGATTGTAAATATAGTTGCTTATCTTCAATATTCTTCGAGTTAATCATCATTTCATATAGAGAGATCTGTAAATTAAAGGTCCCTGAAGGGCCAGAAAGATAACCCGTTTCATTATCCATATAAGCTCGTACCGTTATGCTTTTAGTATCAGGTTTTTGTCTTACGGCATATGGACACCAAGGAGCATGCCCAGTGGGTGTGGATAACAGTAGTGAGTTTTCTCGCTGCAGCAGTTTAACTTGCTCTTCTGTAAACAGACCATGGCAAGTTGTACTTTTTGCCTGATCTATGGGTCCTTTACGCCCCTTTTTTGCATCGCATGAATAATAATCACTCTTGTAAATGTGGTCATCCGATATGAATTTTCAGGCATTCAGTCCCTCTTGAGTTGGTGCACGAAGTTTATCCAAAAAATTATTTTTATCACCAAATTTTTTATCGACTAAACTTTTAAGCATGCCGGTTGGTTCATTATCTTCTATGCCAAAAAGTGGTAAATATAAGCCAATCTTCCTGTTAGCAGCAAACTTAAATGAGAGTCTATGCACTATATCTGATCATATTAAAGTTCAAGTCATTTAAGTTCTTTAAAGTCGATGTTTTGCGGCTTTTTTATGGCTTGAGCTTAAATCACTTAATGCAAGATGTCGAAGTTCACACACTATTTGGGAATACTTCCCTACCCCAAAATTTATAGAATATGTATGTTTTTGAACATTCTCGCTCACGTGCTGTTCTAAACCTAAGTTATCAAAAAAATCTTGTATCTCGTCCTTATATTCATTTAAATCGTAGGGCTCATCAAATTCATCATTAATATAAGTTTTAGAGATAAGACTAAAAGATTTATCTATAGGATCAAAAGTTAATTCAAAAAACGGACTATAATTTTTTAGTCGCTTAAGCTTGTCATAAACCATTAGCATTTCATTATTTTCTTCAGTTTTTAAAGCAGATTGTTCTTTTAAAAAATTTATGAGACTGAGATTATCTTCCATGATCCCCCAGGCTAAGGGGTTAATACCATTGGGCAATGTGGTCTCTTGATTGTCTAATAACAGTTTTATAGCTTGTCCTTCCTTGGTATCATGTGCTAAATTAGTCTGTAGAGAAGCGTCTAATACCCATTTAAATAACATCTCACTTGAAATTAACGGAGTTTGCTCTAATCCTTTCAGACAAAATTCCATTAATAAAGACCAGGACTGAGATCGGATATTTATAAAGCTCGGATCATTTTCGCATGCCAGATCATAAAATGCATTAAAATTTGGGGCGACTGTTCCCCCTTCAGCTTTAGGTATTTCAACTCGGTAGTTAGGTATAAGGCCCATTGTCATTTGCGCTGGACCTAATACTTCATCAATACTGTGTAAACCTGTACCTACTATATACGCTAGCATATTCTGCAAATAGATTTGTTTTTCAATTAACGTTGAATAGTGCACTAGCATTTCAAAAGCAGATATGAGTAAGCTATAAGTGCCAGAAGGACCAGAAATAAATACGGCTTCATTTTTTAAGCACTCTTCGACAATCACACTATCATAATCAATAGCTTGGGCTACCGTATCAGGCGTCCAAAAGACATTTGTAATATTTTTCGTTAAAGCCTGTGGGAAATTTTGAGATAATAGTTCAATGTTTTTCTGGGAAAAAACGCCATAATAATAAGTAGACTCATTATTATCAATAGGACCATCTCGACCAAACTTTTTATCCGTTTTATAATAATCACTAAAAAATATATGTTTGAAAAGTCGCGTCCGTGCATTCAAGCCTTCAGCACTTGCCGAAGCTAGTGAATCTTTAAAAACATTAAACGTTTGATAATCTTTTTCAATAATATTTTTAAAGATGCCAATAGGCTCAGGGTTGGTATTAAACAAAGGTATCGTTCTCATTATGCTCCAAGCAAACATAAACTGAATATATAAAACTCTCTCAATATCTTTGTTTTTGGCAAGATCGTTCATGGCCATTGAGAGAAGCCCTTCGACTTGAACGTTGCTAAGCGGACTGCTTTTGTTAAAATTAGTATCTAAGACTGGTATATGTTGCTTGATAAAAGAAGCATTAACTTCCTCAATTGTGTACCCGCCTAAATGTACCCGATCAGGTACGGGATGAAGCAATGAATAAGCAAATCTTTTAAAGTGAGGATAATAATTACTGTTTGCTTCATCTGTTTTATGTTTGTAAAAATCGCAGATCGCAAGGTATTCATAATTATGTTCACGATAGACTTTAACCTGTTCACATATGGCATCAGAGAGTTTTTTCTGTATTGCCTTCATATTTTCAGTGGGTTGCAACAATAAAAGAGTGGGTAATGCAGACTCATAGGCTCTAAATAGTATATCTTCCCCTTTAAGTTTAATTGGAACAAAACCGTATGGACTTTGATTTATTCGCTCGATCAGATCTAAGTTAACATATTCTTTTAATAGACATTTTTCAGAGGAGCTTAATAGCTCATATGGATTGACTATTTGTGATACATCCTGGCAATGTTCTTCAATTTTACACTGCAGCAGCGCGCACCATGACTTAATTTTCAGGTAGGTCGTCTCCTCTAATTTCAAATCAGATAAAGACGCATGTAATTGACTTAACAAAGTAAACTTAGCTTCAGTATACGTTGTAAAATATTTTTTTTGCCCGATTAAATACATATAATCTTCTTATAAAATTGTGCTTATAAATTATGTTTTTTTTTGCATTGGTATGTTATTTTGTCCTACTTGGTTTGGTATTAAGCTTTCAACTTGCAATTCTTCAAATTGATTCAGTAGAGGCTTTATAGTCTCTGAGAGATTGTGCTGACAAGGTTCATCAATATAGGCTGTATTAAACCCTCAACTGAATACATTTAGCTTCACCCTGATAATGATTGAAATTTAAAATCTAAAGACTCTAATATCTGTAGATTATAGCTTACCCTAGGTGAGCAACTCAATCATATTTGATGTTAGGGTTGAATTATTGTATGAAACTTCTAATTTATTGCTTACATATACAGGTGTATAACCCCGTCTAAGTAAACCACTGCGGTAAGATGTCTTCCGATAAAGTAGTAAACAGAACTTTTTCAAGCACCGTTACCTAAGCGTAATGGGCTGCTTTTTTTGATAGGTTACTAAATCTCAATGATTCTATTTGGACATCGTTTTTAAAGTAACTCATAGAGTTCCAGATCATATTGATTCATACAGATCCTTTAAGCGACCTTAATTAAACTTTATCATTTTTCTCAGTTTTGAAAATGCCGCACTAAGGAGTCAGTCTACCTAAGCCAAATGCAAAAAATTTAAATCCAGCATCCAGGATCCAAGCCTGCGTAATGAAGATAACGCTTTGATTATCAAATTGCTTTGCTCTCGTATGGGCTGATGTCGATTCCGCTTTAAGACAGACTTCATTTTGGCGTAACTTCGACTCAGTCGACTCTTTTCTGGTTTCATCCTAACCTTGAATCCTCCCGGTTGATTTCGAACGCTATAGAAAGTGAAGCTTTGAAAATTGAAAGTATGGATTTCCTTTCTTCTATTGCTTGCATTTCGTTTTGCAAATCGACCGAATTCGATTAGTTTGGTTTTGCTGGACTCAAGTTTAAGGTCGACTCCCACCTGCTGAGCGTTGACGCTTTTGAGGGCTTGGCGAAGCCATGCCATCTTGAGCGCTTTCATCTCTGGGGCGTCTATTATCTGACTGTGCTGAACTTTGCGATGCCCGCGTCCTGCGTCCCTGGGGATTACGGGCAAACAGAACAGCTCTTCTTGTACCTTGGATAGCACTTTCAACGCACCCGTTGGCACTAGGGCCATAAGCTTTTGACATAATGATTCGTGCTAAATCGTGACCCAAACGGCTATACAATACGGATGTTAGTTCTCTTTGAGTAGCCCTTAAGTCAAGAACTCGCTCGAATTGAGCTGGATAATTATGTTTTAGGTAGTTTCTAAAGGCAGTGTTTGCAACAGCAATCTCATGCAGTTTTTCTGTTGTGCTACCACTGGCCAAAAATTTATTAGTCATTTCCGGCAAGCCTTGCCTGATAACATCTATGTTGATTGCGAGTCTTTCAACCACTTGTAGTTGGTTCCCTATAGTAGCCAGGGTCATCGCATAATTATTGCGCGCGGTAACATCAGCACCTGCCTCAATAAGGCGGTTAACCACTGCAAGGTAACCGTTTCCAGCTGCCCCGATAATTGCTGAATTACCTAACGCATCTTGCGCGTTGACATCGGCACCTGCCTCAATAAGGCGGTTAACCACTGCAAGGTGACCGTTTCCAGCTGCCACGATAATAGCTAAATTACCTCTTGCGGTTACATCAGCACCTGCCTCAATAAGGCGGTTAATCATTGCAAGGTGACCGTATCTCGCTGCCCAGATAATGGCTTCATTTTCTCTTGCGGTTACATCAGCACCTGCCTTAATAAGGCGGTTAGATACTTCAAGGTGACCATATTCAGCTGCCCAGATAATGGCTAAATTTTCTCTTGCGGTTACATCAGCACCTGCCTCAATAAGACGGTTAACCACTTCAAGGTGACCGTTTTCAGCTGCCCCGATAATGGCTAAATTATCTCTTCCGGTTACATTAGCACCTGCCTCAATAAGGCGGTTAAACAATTCAAGGTGACCGTTTCTAGCTGCCCCGATAATGGCTAAATTTTCTCTTGCGGTTACATCAGCACCTGCCTTAATAAGGCGATTAACCACTTCAAGGTGACCGTTTTCAGCTGCCCAAATAACGGCTGCATTTTCTTGCGCAGTTACATCAGCACCTGCCTTAATAAGGCGATTAACCACTTCAAGGTGACCGTTTTCAGCTGCCCAAATAACGGCTGCATTTTCTTGCGCGGTGACATCAGCACCTTTCTCAATAAGGAGATTAACGGCTTCAAGATCGTTATCTTTAACTGCTTGGATTAATAATTCATGTAATTTATCAGGGGTCATATTATTTACTCATTTAACTATAATGCAGCTACCTTAACATTTTAAATGTTATGAGTATTTCAGGAAAAACCTTAATTTTAGATTTTTTTAAGATGCTCGTGTTAAATATTATGATGAAATGACTTTTGCAACCCGTTCCTCCAGATAGGTGATTTACATCCTTGCAGAGGCCGCCTTAATTGAGGGTTATCTTAGTGATAAACGCATCAACTTCTTTTGGTATTTTCTCTCTTGGCCTTATTCTCATTGCGAACTCTATAACCAATCTATATGTTGAGGCATCAGCTTTTTGATATTGAGCACCTGCATAGTAACGATGAAAATACTCATGTAGATGAGGTTGGGGATAGCAGGCTTAAGCTAAGTCCTAATCAGGAAAAAAATCATATTAATGAGCATTGAATCCCTTAGGTGCCTAATTGTCATCAAAGTCCTGTCAGGATTTTGGATTTCAATTGAAGTGCCTAATTGGATAATGGTCATTAATGGCAGCAATGTAGATATCAGCCCCTCTATCAAGTGAGGCGCAAACAGTGGCCGTGTGTCCTTTTGAAGCATTTGTATACTGATTTAAGAGAGAGCATGGTAGGGTTTTAAATTTCTAAAGGACTATGAGAAAAAATTAGAAGTAAACAGTTTCTCAATATCTACATGTGGGTATATAAACATGCCTTTATAGAAGGTAGGCTAAGTGTAGCAAAAAAGCACTAGCCACAAGCGGGGTTTAATCGAACCAACCATTTGATTTAATGATGCCTAAATCCCATGCAACCCCGATTAGATCAGAACGAGTTTTACACTTAAACTGTTTCTTGATGTTATGTAAGTGAGTTTCAACTGATTTAGGTGAGATGCACAATTGAGCACCAGTCTGGATGGCTGTTTTACCTTGCAAAAAACCATGAAAACATTGAATCTGTCTACTTGTGAGAGCAACATAAGAACCAGGTTTTATAGAGAAATTATTTGTGGTTAAGTGACGTCGCAACGCTTGGGGTTCAATATTATCTAATTCTATTTTTTCTTTAAGAAGCATATTAGGTGCCGTAAAAACAAGACTATTTTTCGCCTCTTCGATAAGTTTGTGAGCTTTATCTTTAAAATAAAGATTAAATTTATTTAATGAATCCTGATGGTTTAGGTATATATTAGAAATTGACTCGCTCTTTGGTGGCGCATAACCGAATATCTCAGAATAATCTTCAAAATGTCTTACAATAAACAGACCATTGCCATAGTTAAATTGATTTTCTCTGATCTCAATTTGGTATTTAGGCTGCGTATCATCCCATAGGTGCATCCCATCATTTAAATAGGACAAAGACATTGGAAATTGATTTTCAAACCAAGCGTCATAATAGGCGTTATCTGTATGTAATGTAAACGTCCCGCCATTTTTGTAATTACGGCCATAACAAAAATAGCTTATATTGGTATTTTTTAATAGTGGCTCAACAATTTTCCGAACGATTGGTGTAGATGTAATGCAAATATGCTGACGGTCAACGCTTTTATTTTTCCATTTGACAGCTTCAAATTTCGACATCAAACAACCCCTGTATTATCCTGTATTATAAAGTGGACCTTTGGTGCAGATAATTATACTAAAATTCAGTTTTAGTATCATATAGAATTAGTATAAATAAGATGAGAATCACAAATTTACAGATATTTGGTTAGTTGTTGTTTACCTAGTAGCTCTACTTATCTCTGTAATATCGGACATCTTCGTGAGTCTCCCAGAATCACTATATGCGATGATGGACAATTAAGGCCTAAGATTAAGCTTAGTTTGTTTATGTGTATAACAAGCTGATATATATAGCAAATGTATTAAATTGATAAATCCAGAAATAACCACAAAATGAGAGCATATTTGAAATAAAAATATTAAGTTGATTGAAAGCAAGATATGAGTAGTGACAATAGATTACAGCTCCAAACAATGTTTAATGGCTGTATATCTTTCGCATTAGTAAAGTGAACTATACCTTGCGTTTGCAGTGGCTGGAGTTTTTAAAAGCAATTTTTAATAAGCGTGTGTAGCTTGGGGTTAAGTTGGCCACTATGTGATTCGGCGAAATACTCTAACTGCCATTCTTGAGTTGATCGTGCTTGTTTGCTTTCTACTGTATCCCAGGGCGTATATACCCTAAAAGCTCTTTTACCATCCTGCCCTGCATTAGATAATATTTTTTTTGAGGCGAGAACGTGTTTTGGAAATATAAAATAACCCAAATTTCTTTTTTTACGAGCAATAACCACTAGCAAATCAAATTCATCGGTATTACTATAGGGTTCTATTTTTTTATTAAGGCTACTTCTTTTCCAAAAAGTAACAAATTGACCTGATTTTTTTGGCGTGACTTTGGATGTTCTAAAAAATAATTTTTTGTCAGAAACAAGGCAGTAGGATGCAGAGTATTCTTGGCCCTCATCTTCTTCTATTAGGCTTGTATATACCATGCCCATTTTGCCACATATTTCTAATATGTTAATACTATCTTTACTTATTTCGCTCATAAACCTACCCCGTGACAATGACAGTGTTAAGTATAACAAATTGTCAGTAAACTCCCAGCAAATAATTATTTGCTGGGAGTAAGCTGGAAAGTGCTCGGAGCTTTGAGGCATTACAGCACAGTATCTATGAAAGACTATTCGTTTATACTCTTACCTGTCGTGCTCACAATTTTATTTAGCATCTGACCAAATATTGTTCCTGTAGCCGCTCCAATCATAATCCCAATGCCTTGTCCTAATAAATTATGCCCCATAAGAGAGGCAGATTGAGCTCCAGCTAAAGCACCTAGAGCCGCGCCACCAATGTCATATAGGTAGAATCGGGTTCGTTCTAAGTTGTTATTTCCATCGAATGTTGCACCACAAATCATATTTTGTTCAGCAGCTGTTAAAGTTCTCATAATGTTGTAACCTCTATAATAAATATTTATTTTTCAAGCATTAACCCAAGGCTTAACTGTAAGTGAGCACTCACTCTCTTGTCAAGGGCATTAATGAATTTTTTGCGAGAAAGCTGAGGTTCTATGCATCTAATAATTATGTATGTTGAATAAAACAGCATTTAATCAAATTCGAGTATTAGAATTGTAAGTATGATTTTTGCGGATATTCAAGTAACTAATAGTTTGCTGGCAAAGCTAACTATAAAGTAATATAAAAACATATCTGGTCTCCGTTACTCTAAAAAATTATTGCTTTCAATATCCTATCTTGTTGGCGGTACCCCCTAAAACACTAAATTTCTTTGGTCTGAGAATTTGATTACTTCTTCAATCCATATTGTATATGGCGCGGTGATAATTGACGAACTCCCCTTTTCGAGTATGCAAATCAATATCACACATGGCTCCATACCGATAGGCATATTAATTCGCGTATTGCATGCCCCGCTTGTAACCCCCCCATTTTTAGAGTATTGGGTCAGCTGACTTCTGTTGTTATTATGATGCCATTGTGTACATGTTCATAAGCAATCTTTGTGATGCAAGTGTAGATCTAAGAGCATTCATAACCACATCTATTTTAAAAAGGCTAACTACATATGCTTTATACTCTACTTAATACTCTACTTAATACTCTACTTTATACTTCACTTTACCGCTTTCTCTCGCCTGAAAATAGGATAAGGCATATTTTTGCTTTTTCAGAATTCTTTGAGCCTAATGAAATTGATGCGATAAACAACTATTTGAAAGCCAACGGCAATGTGACAAGCCTTGATCTTAGAAGAAGCAAATTTGGCGCCCAAGGCGCAAAAGATTTAGGGGTAGCTTTACATGGCACCAATGTGACAAGCCTTTCCCTTGAACACAATCACATTGGTGACCAAGGCGCAAAAGATTTAGGGGAGGCTTTACAAGGCACCAATGTGACAAAGCTTAATCTTAGTGACAACGAAATTGGCGCCCAAGGCGCAAAAGATTTAGGGGAGGCTTTACAAGACACCAATATGACAAAGCTTAATCTTTGTGGCAACGAAATTGGCGACCAAGGCGCAAAAGATTTAGGGAAAGCTTTACAAGGCACCAATGTGACAAAGCTTAATCTTTGTGCCAACGAAATTGGCGACCAAGGCGTAAAAGATTTAGGGAAAGCTTTACAAGGCACCAATGTGACAAGCCTTTCCCTTGAATACAATAACATTGTCTTCCAAGGCCTAAAGGCTTTAGGAGAGGCTTTACAATACACCAGTGTGACACCCCTTTTCCTTAAATGCATTAAAACTGGCGACTTAAGCTTTCTCTTAGTAGATACAATGCTTGCTGCGAATCGAGAAAAAATAGCCAACGAAAGGCTAGCAGCACTGAATATAATAAAACATTGTGCCCAAGATCATCATGATATTAATGAGCAAGCCAATAATATAAACGACTTGCCAGAGGAAATGGTTTATAAAATCCTGGGGTATATTCCAAGCCTCCAAGTGCCTGCTAAAAACCAAGAGCTCGGCAAAAAAGCTACCACATCTATTTTAAACAGAATTTACAATATTGTTGACAAAACATCATCTCAAAGGATGGATGATGATGTAAGTAGCACAATTCAGCCAATAGCAGCTACATCATCTCAAGGTGACATAGCGGGCACACCCGTGCCACGCAGAGGTATTAAAAGAGTTGCTTCTGGCCGCACTAACGAAAAGAATACAACGAGAAATAAAAAGCAAAGAAAGCAATAGTTAACATCATTTGAAGTAGTTCCGATTAGATCTTACATCATTGTATGTTCTCACTATAAATTACCCGGATTCGGGCGAGAAAGTCTTTTGGTCCGTTCCTGCTTAATCGCGATAGATATGGCATGCCCTGAAAGGGTATGCGCCTTTCTCTACGGCGAACTAAATTGACTTACCAGAAATAACCATTGGAAGGTAATCATAAGCTACCTTTTGGCGCTGTAGATGCTCCTTGTGTCTAGAATGAATCGGCTTGGTTTCAACTTTGAGGCATAATAGACTTAAACTAACATATATTAGAGATTTCGAACATGACCGATTCAACTAGCAATATAAAGGAATATACTGAAACTATGTATTTTATTAGTGGCTTCCTATTATTATGGCACATTATAGAGGTGGGATTTACTTTATTCTACCCTTCACTCGGGTTTTCAATGATTGATGAATCTAATACACAGCTAATAAGTGCAATCGAATCGAATGCTAATATTTTATTAATATCCAGCGCACTATTAATTGTCATATTCGTAGCGTCATGTTTTGTATCTTATTATTTTCACAAAAAAAAGGGTAAATCCTTATTGGCATTACTTATAAGCATTTTTCCATTAGTGGGTACCATCTTAGGAACATGTTTTTTTGAATATTATTCAATTTTGTTATACTCAGGAATAGTATATTAAAATTATCTGTAAGATTTGGGTAAATAATTATTTATTTGAAGCGTGCTTTTCATACACTACGTATAATCTAACACCCTTCTCTATTATTCTGTATATTTCAGCGATATTTTATGGCCTGTCTGTACTGTGCAAGGACATGGTGTTTTACAAGGTACAATTTATCAAAGACTAATTTACTTTACTTAACACAACAACTAACTTGGCAGAGGGGAAACTTGCCCTGTTCGCTAGAAATTACTATGCAGTTCGACCCTGTGCATGACCATCAAAAAATTACTTACTGGGAGCATACTGACATCCTTAGGCTAACAAAGCCTGTAGGGAAGATTTTAGTAACTTACCCCATACTTTATTCAAACAGACCGGATGGTAACTTAGGGTTGATACACCACTATTCAAGGCAATGATACAAAGGACGCATTACAGATATGTTTATTTTAATTAGCCCAGCGTACATATCGACTCCACCATAGATGTATATACGCTCGTTAAGCAGACATTGACACCCCATAACGACACTGTTAGTATGCTTTCCAAGTCAAGGGTTTTTGTAGGTTCCACGCTAGTGCGCTTTATTTTAAGTTAAAGATAGCCTGCGAAAATTATGTTAAAAAATATATTGACCAGATTTTTATCAGTTAAACTGTAATTCATTAGAGAGTCTAGATGTCCTTAATTTTCCAAGTAAACAGCTTAAAAGCATGGCTAAATAGTATTTTTGCGCATTCTGGTAACGGCATTCACCTAGTTGATAAAGACACTCAAAGTAACAAATCGAATGCGATTGACACCTATCTTTTTGCTGCCGTTGGCTTGGTTTCGGCCGCTATACTAGGCCCTGCTATTGTTAAGACGAAAATTTTAGAAGCAATGTTGTTTTTAAGCCAGCCAGCAGTTTTACTTGGTGCAACTATCTTTTTAAGTGTTGGGATCCTAGGTTGGGCTGCGATGAAAAAATTTCAAACAAAAGCAGCAAATAAAACACATGAAAGTGACACGGGTCATACAAGCCAGAAAAATTACGAGCCTGTTGCTTATAGGTTACGTAGCCGAGATGTTAAAAAAAATAGTGAATGTCAGGTTGCAAACCGTAGTGGCCAACATGTTAAAAAATCCACTAGAATAAATATAGAGAATGTTGCTCAAAAAAAAGAGTTAGACATAGAGCCTGAAACTGATAATAATGCAACTATCCAGATCAAAGGGCCGCTTGTTTATCGATTACGTAGTCGAGATGTACTTTGCTCTACTAAAATAGACAATAAAAAAAAGATTCCTCGAAAAAAAGCACCTAAAGACACGCTTGAAAGTAACTCAACCAAGGCGACTCGACCTAAACCTTCTAAAACAAATCCTGGAAAAAGTTTAATTGATGACGCCAAGAAGCAAAAACAAGCTCTAAACAAGAAGCTGTATGATTTAGAAAGACTAATTAACCAAAAAAGATATGAAATAAACCATTTAAATGAAAATATATTAAATTTAGAGACAAATATAAGAGGATTAGTGCATAGAGTGAGGACTCTATCGACCCAACCTTCTCAAAAGGTAGCTCAACTGAGGCGTTCATTACGCTCTAAGGTTCATTTTAGTATCGGTGTTCTGCTTTCTAAACACAGGATGGATGACTGGGAATCCAAACTAAATATGCATTTAGTTTTTATAGATCAACGTCTTGATAATCCTAGTGCTTTACACCATGGAATCTGGAATTTACAACTACTGGTTAGGGAACGCGGAAACCAGGACCTATCTCAATTTATGTTACATAGAATCCTTTGTGATTTAATACAGCTAGTCAGTGCCAACACAAAACGAACAACTGCTTCTGAACAGCAGGAAGGCATGCAAAGCAAGGTCTGGCGTCTTAGAAATAAAGTATCTAACCTTAAAAACGATAAGAGTAGACATGAAAATGCAATATATGTCCTTAAGAGTCAACGTGATGACTTAATGAGAGAGCAAGAGCGTCACAGCAATTCGGATATAAATTCTCATGATCGAGTCAGATCACATAATAAGATTCGATAGTTAATATTTATATAAATGCGTTTTATTTTTAGAGTTGGCCCTTAAAACAGATTCACCCTTCCTAGCTGACTTTACGTAAATAATGTCTTGGTGACAATATTTTTAGCACTTTGTGTGAGGCATGTTCATTACAATCATCAAATAATGTCGTGCCATTGACTGAATACAATTACAGCAAATAATGGCTTTCCTCATTCTGGGATAATATTTTCTCCATAATACATTCCAGATGCATCTTTTATACATTACTTTTGCCCTGAGCCCTGTCAAACCAAAAAAAATACTAGAAAACAGTCACTTCGAACGTAAGCTTATCGTGCATATCAGCGTGTTATTCAACTGACCGCGTTCTATAATTAATACTAAGGATATTTTAATTTAATTAGGCATATAGGCATATGTTCCAGATTGGCGAACAAACCTCTTACTCTACTTATACCGAAGCAAAATTTGCCTTGCTAGCAAAGCTTGCTAATTTAATCGCTAGTGCTCAGTTATCAAATGAAACAAAGCAAAAAATTGAGCTTTGGATAACGGATGTTAAAGCATCAATTGATAATCACAGTCAGGATATTGATAAAATATGCCATGGTTATGACACGCTTAATGCAGATGAAAAAAAATTAATAAACAGCTTTCTTAGTCAAGCAGATATCGAGAAAATCCAACGAGGGTTGTACAGTTTGTTATCAACAGAAGAGTTGGTGAATGACTACTTAATTCGAGCAAATGAAAGTGCGGTGCCATCATTACTGCTATCAACTCCAACACAAAAAATGCAGGAAAATGTAAAGACACTTTCAGATAAGCTGATTCAAAATATAAAAGCCTACATGAATAACAATTACGACTACAAAAAGTCTTGTCGTGCTTTAGGTGAACCTGAAATTGGCGAGAATGCAAACTATGAAAGTAATTTTAAAACATTTGCAGTTTGTTTATTGCATCACATGCCAGATACTATTTATACGGGGGGCTTTACAACAGACGAAGTAAACCAGTATCTCGAGGCTAAAGGTCTAGAACCTATTCCTGAAGAGAAAGACGAGCAGAAAAAGATGTCAATGGTTCAAGCAGAAGCCATTATTGAAATGGGGATGGATGCATTAGAAAAAAATGACAACCTTGAAAGGACTATGTATATTCAATTTACCTATGGCTTAGTTCTCATGAGGCCGGTTCCCCAATTGGGAGTCAAAGCAAAAGACCCTACTGGCGAGTTTAAAACGGTTATCGATAGTGAGTATGGCGATTCTTCTAAATATTTTGACTTAGTTAGAAGTCCTGGTGAAGAAGGAGCAGAGGCACGCAGGCTAATTTCAGATGACCATATCTATAAAAGTTATTACTACACCCAGGAGGCGGCGAAAGGAAGGCTCGGAAAACCAGACACAACCAAACTAACATCATGCTATGGCATATTAAAAGAACGTGAAATAGAGCTGATAAGAGATACTTGCCCAGAGTTTTTAACTACGCCAAATGAGCATGCCCCATGGTCCCCAGATATTGTTGCGCAATGGGCTAATCCCAACAGCCCCATAGTCTCCTCTTTATTAGATCATGAAGCATCATACGTCTCTGGGCCTTCGGGTACATATAGTATTTTGACCGCATTACATGAAATGCTCGTGAACTCTGCTTCAATTGAAGAGAAGCAATTATATATTCAAAGTGCTCTGGCTTACATAGTAGGCACGGGTCTGCATAGTATTCATGAGGTTTTGGGTCCCGCTGAACATAATATGAAACTGATACCTGGCTATAATGTAGGTGTCCCTTATAAAGGAAAAATTCCAGCTCCTAATTATACTGCATTTTATGATCTTGCCTGCGAAAATGATCCTGAGTTCAAACAAAGGTTGGATCAATCTTGGGAGAGTTTATTAAACTTTCATAATAAAACATATGAGCATAATCCCATATTGCATAATGGAGAAAAAGCCTTTGAAGCTATTTTGGAAAAATATTCATCTGAAAAGCATGATCAATATACTGCGTACATCAGGTTATTATTAGATAATGGGATTGTAACAATAGGCGAAGACAAACAGAGCCCACTTATAATTGCTTTAAGAAATCATGATGAAAAACTTGTAGATTACTTAATAGAACAGCCAGAGTTTAACACAAACGAAAATAAAACCAGTGTAAATATTATTAAAAAAATGCAAGAAATAAACGACTACAGTGAGGTATTCAGAGCTACTTACTATGCAGATAGCCATAAAATAGTTTTTGAAGCTAACGCGTTCGAAGATGATATTGATCTAAGAGAGCATTTAGACCATATAAAGACATGTTTAGAGGCACTGGGTCTTGATGATGTGAGTTTATCTAGCCTATCCGAACTTTCGCTAGAGATTCCGCTGGATGATAAACTTATAGCGCAAGTGACTTCAAAAATATTAACATTGCCTACCAATGACTTGTTAGGCTTTAGTGGCTCTAATAGCAGTGAGCTAAATTGGAGTGATAGTGCTGATTTTTCAGATACTAGTGATTTAGTTTTTGATTCTTCACCTGGGAGTGATAGCAGCAGCCTTCTCTTTGATGAGTCACTAGATAGTAGCGACGATCAATTAATATTTGAGGATTCACCTGGAAGTGATGAAGTTGATCATGAAAAACAGTTGCCTGCCGGCATTTTTGATCAAAAAGATACTTCTCAACCAAAACAAACTAAGCATGAAAAGCAGACGACATCAGAAACCCCTAAAGAGAATCAAACACCTAAACAAAGACAATCATTTTTAACTAGTTTTGAATCTAAAGTCCAAAGTGATAAAATTGCTGCAGATAAGAGCGACAAAGAAAATGTGCCTGAAAATAGGCGTGGTTTAAAAAAATAGAGTGTGAGCGAGTATGTAAAATATTTTGTGTCTGACAGATCGATTTAAAAAAAACTGTGGTATTTCCACAGGTTTTGGATTATAGCCTATCAGCGAACTCA
>CAXBML010000030.1:0-35444 GCA_963976875.1 uncultured Coxiellaceae bacterium | reverse complement strand
TCCTCTTCTCTTTAAAATATAAGGGGAGCACTCAGAGCCTTCGCTGGCATGACAACTAAAAAATATCAGGATGAACCGTCACTTCCGGCATACTATCATCCGTCACATGAAGTGGCTGTACAAAAGGATCTGCTTCTACCGTTGTTGATGTATGTGTCGATAATATGTCCACAGTCTCTTTTGCTTGGGTTCTCGTTGACTCAAAATCCATCAAACGATAATTATCTGAGTCTGACTTCGTTCCAGGTTCAGGTGAATTTGATTTACCCCAATCAAACCAGCCACCTGTTTGTTCAGCATCTTGGTTGGGCGTATCGACTTGTGGTGCAATATCAATATCAACAAAATCTTTGACTTTTTGTTGTAAGTAATTAGCCGTGCGCTTTGCGATTTCTGAATTTTCACCTTGTTGGTGTAGGTCTTGATAAATATCTTTAAAGGCATCTAGCTGGACAGGACAATCTGTTTGTAAAATATTGTCAATTAGCTCAAAATTTTGATGTAACTCAAAGTTTTCACTGAATAGTTTCGCTTTAGTTTGGGCATTTTCAAACTCTACGCCAAGATTCATATACTCTACTAGGGCCATGGCTTCGATGATAATTTTAAAACTATAGTACGTACAGTTTCCATGGGTTTGCTTTGGTGTTTCAATTTCGCCAACTTTTTCAATGACGCCCAAATCATAAAGTTTATGTAACTCTAAACATAGTTGTGATTGATTAGATAATATACCATTAATTTTATCTGCTGTGAGACTGTCCTGATCTTGCATTTTATATATATGAACACCGTTTACATCGTGAACATAATGTGGGCCAGCATTAGCGACTACAAATATAGTATGTTCTTTCGAGAAAAAAGTGGCGACACAATGGCCATGCCAACCTGTTGGCAATAAAACAGTTTCATTATTATGATAGTGTTGCAGCGCTAGTTTAGACGTTTCTTTGTCAGCAAAAGAGTGTGCATACTGTGTTGCGAGCTCAAAGCTGTTGTTTAAGCGTGTAGCCACTTTTTGAGTGAGCATATCTTGTGTGTGTGTTTGAAGAAAATCAGAGAAGCTTTCTAATCCCTCTGTGATACTTTGGGTGATATATTTTGCTGTAAAACCATCAGTGTTCACATGAACGACTTTACTCTTTGTCAAGTGTATAGGGTATACTTGACTTGTGGCAAAAACATTTAAGAAAGTTTTGGCTTCTAGGTAATGGTCATGACTGCTATCTTCTGCTCGCAGAGACTCTACCAATGACGATATTTTGCTGCGCGTTGTCGCATCAGGTATATAACTTGAGGCTGTATCTAAGATAACGCTGACCGGTTCTCGTTGAATAAAGCCATCTATTTTCATTGAAACAGTTGGGTTACCCTGCATATGCGCACATAAGTGCTGGATAATGTCTATAATGGCATCAGCTTTATTGGCTAAATCCACATTGGCAGGATATTTACCCAATTCGTTTGTTAATCTTTGAATTTCGATTACAGCGTCATCTAAAGTTGTATGACTGCTAGCATCGATTGTGTGAGCATCAGCGCCACTATCTAGTAAAACTTTAACAATGTCGGCTCTGTAAAACTCGGTAGCCAGGTGTAAGGCGGTTTGATTTTGGTAGCTTTTATCAAATAAATCAGCGCCTTGTTTTATGAGGAGTTTTACAATGTCTGTGTGACCGAACATGGTAGCCACATGTAGTGGCATAGCACTCCTGAAATCTTCCTGGTTGACATCCCAGCCTTGAGCCAGTAATTTTTGGACGGTGATAATGTCACCTTGTTGAGCCGCTACATGTAATGGATAGGTTACTGCGATTTTATTAGGCAACGTAAAACCCGAGTGTTTATTTGCGCTCTGTGGGTCTTGAGCATTTGAAGGGTTTTGTTCAATTTCTCTTAAGGATTGTATCAGATCGCTTTCGCGCGTTGAATCTAAGCCTTCTTCCAATCCTTCTATTGGTGTCTCAGAGCACAATACGGCATTCAAGCTTAAATCTTGACCTAGAGCTTGCTTTTCTTTGTTTTTCAATAAATCTTCTGACATATAGCTTCTTCTACAAAATGAAAATTATATTTATCTCAGCGTATTTAGCCAGACTATAAAAATTGACGCAATATAAAATGGATGGGAGGTGTAGAGAAAGCGACGAAGGGTAAACATACAATAAGACTGAAATTTGAAAGGCCGATTCACTGCATAATCTAGTGGTGAATCGGGCTATAAAAAAGCGATTTATTTTTTATCACGTTAAGCATTATAGCTTAAGTGAAGGTTTGGAAACTTGTTGCAAGCCTTCTTTTGGGCTAGTAGGTGTATCACCTTTCATGAAACGTGTTTCATACATAGGGTTAAAGTTCGTTACTTCGGTTGTGGTACTTGCATCATTATCATATAAGAGTTTTTTGAACAGTGCTTCAGTATAAGGGTCGGTATTGACTATTGTTACATCTTGACTATTGGTATTTGTTGTTTTAATCATAATAGGTATCCTAGTTATTTCTAAATTTAATGTATAAGTATTATAATCTGTATTAATGTGTTTCATATATAAAAAAAAGTCTTAGGTTATATGGCTTTAGTATGTAAGTTTTTGTTTTGTATGGAGATAATTCTTGTTTGCCGTTGTAGAGCTATACAAAAGGCAACTATTCACGGATAAATGGCAGCGTATTTGTACTGTGGTTTTAGGGAAACGCCCTAGTTCTCGCTTTTAACAACCATAATTGTTTAGTGAGACTAATTTGTTTCTATGTAGACCCAAAGGTGTTGGTTTTTCTTTTCGCGAGATTGTGTGCGGTACTCATATTTTTTGGCACTGGGTTTGTCTATACGGTTCCCGCCTACATACACCCATTTATTCATGGGGACCATCATTTTTGAACCGACTTTGAATTGGCTGTAGGCTTTGTCATTCATTTGATTTTGATGATCAATTTGTGTGGACTTCGTTAAAAATTCTAATAATACTTTTTTTGAGCCTTTCATATAGACAGGTCGCACCATCAAACCACTGTCTAGTTGATGGTATTGATAAAATTGTTCGCTAGCCCCTCTGTCTGCTTGGTACTGAAAGTCTTCATTGGCTTTGGATTGGGTTGTGCTTTTTTCATTTTCTATTTCAAATGTTTCACCAGGAACGTTAGGTATGTTTATGGGTAATTTGGTTGTAACAGGATCTTCAATACTCAGTAATGCGTCACCAATTGGCTGCTCTTCATCGGATTGTTGTGTTACTTTAGGTTTTTTTCCCTTTTTATTTTCCTCTTTCTCTTTTTTGTCCTCTGTATTGGGTATTATTATTTTAACCCCACTCGCGGTTGGTAGTTTGATTTTATTTTCTGTAGATTCTGAGGCTAGAGTATTTTGGTAAGTATTACTACTATTACTTTTGTCTCTATAGGCATACTGGCTATTTAATAATGGCAATGTTACTTGTGTTTCTATGATGGCCACTTCACCACTCATGACCAGTAATTCATCTGTTTTGCGGTTACCTTCACGAGAAGTAGAACGAACGTATCGATTATCCTGTTCTAGGCTAGAAGTACCGAGTTCATATTTATTTTTGGAAATAGAAGCTGTATTAGATGGTGCAATATTGCCGTTATATAGTTTGATTCGCAATTGGATAGCAGCCACATCCAAAATATTAACCACATTTTTTAGTGTGGCATAGTTCTCAGCCGTTGTGTTTAAAATCAGCTTGTTATCGAAAGTCTGGATTTTTGTACCAGTGGGTAATAGGGGGTGAATAGCCTTAACAATTTCTTCACTACTTCGATGTTGTAGCTGAATGGTATAGATCTGTTGTGCTAAAGCACACATACTAGAACAGTATAAGTAAATGCCAAAAAAAGACTGTATAAATATGTGACAATTTTTCATTTTCGTTAACTTAAAACTCAACACTATATGTTTACAATATAGCTTATATAAAACTCATGGACTTACACTCTAATCAGGTAATATTTCTTTTAGTTAATGATTTATCAGGTTTGATTCATGTGTATGCAAGTTAGTTTAAGCCTCCCAGCTACAGAGCAGTTGCACTTATTTTTACATGAGGCTATGCCCTATTAACCATGGCCCTTGTGAGCTTATAGCCTCTGAGAATCTCTAATTTATTGTTTCTTGTCAAATGAAGTGTAATTACATCAAAAAATATTTTAGAGTTTATAGTTTTATAGTTTGGCTCTATTCGCCAACAACTGCTTGATCCACATCATATATGTTTCATTTTATTGGAGATTTGACTTGCATTTTCTATCGAAATCCCACGCATTTTCCCTGCTCTCAGATAATTAAATTGAACTTTGGTTAACCTTTTGCTCTCTAAATTGTTACTATCTTAATCATTAAAATTCTTAATATGGTGTATACCCATGAGCTTAAAGTCAGAACAAATGAGTGTGGTCGATATTGCTAATAAAAAAATTGAATTAAATAATGGAAGCTATCTACAAAAAATGAATGCCCTTTTAGATCAGTTTATAGAAATATTACCCCAAAATGTCAAAACAGAGGGGGTTATGAGAATATCAGGCAGCTCAAATGTTATAAAAAACACACTAGAATCCTATTGGGCAAATCCTAATAAAAAATCTTTAAAAAATTATAATCAAGAAGACCCCAGTCAATACGGCATACATGTTCTAGCCGGTATGGTGAAACAAAAAATCAGAGATATTCAGCCTGAACCAATGTTTTCTAGCCCAGAAGTTCAATCGACGCTGAAAGAATACGAAGCAAAAATGCTTGAACCAAGACCCATGGAAATATCAGCGCTAATTGAAAAATTAATAGCTCACAATGCCTATGCTGAGGCAAAATTTTTCTATAGCCTAATGTATGTCTCTCGTCAAATTGCAGACGCATCAGTAGACAATAAAATGGATGAAGAAAATGTCTCTATAGCTTTTTTAGGACCAAATTTAATGCCCATCTTAATGCCTATCAATCAAAACGCTAATGATCCGGCTGAAATTTTTAAAAAAATGACCTTGATAAACCAATCCATTTCAAAATCTTTAAAAGAAAAAGATCCACAGACTGATAGTTTATTTTTTGCAAAAAGCTTCGAAGAACGCTATCCTACAGTCGCAGCAAAATATGTTCAAGAACTAAAGAGCCTGCCTCCAAAAACTCATTTTATTGTAGAACCTTCTAAAGTGGATTCACCGAAAAAAGAGAACTCATCTTTAAAGCACTGGATGAAAAAAAGGATTAAACCTCTCAAGTCTGTTGGAGATATGATAACCAAATGGAAGCTACAAGAAAAGTTTAATAAGTATTACTCTTTATTAAAAGACAATCCTAAACAATATTCGGTTGAACTGTTAATCAGCAATCCAGAATACCGCGACAGAGTTAGCTATCAAGTTAGCGAAGAGACGCGTAAAAATTTTATAAACAAAGACAATGCTAGTCTTGTTTTAGAAGATATTGCTATGGAAATTGATATGATGATGCGCAAGGCTTCTCACTACACAATCGATCAAGTTTCCATTACCAGTAAGCGATTAGCAACTATCAGAGAAGAACTAGACGTCATAAAAAGTTCATTACCAGCAAAATTTGAACATAAGTTAATACCTACTCAAATGAACTTCTATGACTTATCTAAACAAATTAAGAAGAAGAGCTTATCAACAACCACAGCCCTAAAATTTCATGAGGCCAAAGTAAAAGAGGGGCCAGTAGAGTTAAAAGATGAGCCGCAAAACACTAAAAATCGTAAGAATTCACCGTCTTAATTACTGGAGAATTGTATAAAAGAAAAATATTGGATTAATAACTGGGCTATTTTGCCAAAACAGAATATCAGGTGAATGAATACTTGTTAAAAATCTGGATTCTGTTTTACAGCTTTGGATTAGAATCTACAGATACTTTGAAAGCACAAACCTTAAGAAGAATGCTCAAGAGAAAATGAGGTTTATGTTTCATAAAAATAATTAATATATATAAAATCTTATCAATAATAATGAGTAAGCAACCATTATGTTAGAGCAAAGTTAAAATGTTTGGTCTTCCTGCAAGAGAAGATGTCCGGGTAATGGTTAAAAATTTATATTGTTATGTTCTGTAATTTTCATGAGTGAACCCGCACTAATCTTGGGTTTGGTTTTTTGTCTTTGGGCTTAAGGCATCAGTATTCAATATCCCTTCAGCTTGGCATTAGTATCCAAGTATTGGTCCATGTCTTGTTGTTTGAACCACACAATGATAATCAATTGTCTCTTTTTCTTAAGCAGACAGTGGCCTGTGCATATCTAAGGACTCTTCAGGAATCTTTGCGAACTGTTGGTTGAAACGCTCGATAAATGATTTTACATGCTGATTGGCACTATCGATGTCATTGATATCAAAAAAGCGCAATTCCTTTAACAGACGGTCCTGTAGAGTTTTATTGACTCTTTCAACTCTGCCTTTGGCTTGCGGGGGAATGAGTATAAATTGGCTCTATTTGTAAGTACTTTAATACTCTTCCAAACTGAGTAAAACCATCTTTTCTCTAGTCGTTTTGTGGTTTATATGAAAAACATCGTGTTTATCAAAATACATCACTCTTGGTGAACCTGTTTCTAAGACATCCTCTTTTAATATCGCCAAATAATCTATGGTAGTTTCGCCAGGAGCAAATCTTAGATTTAACAATTTTCCTGTTGCATCATCAATGAACCCCAAGAGAAAATGCTTTGGTCCACGGTCTTCAAACCAATGATGATGGGAGCCATCAACTTGTACTAGCTCACCTAGATAAGGTCTTCTGGGCCTTAGTGGGTGAGGTCTAGGGATTTTCTTTTGCTTAGGTCTCCAAAGATTATCGTGAATCATCCATTGTCTTACGGTTTCTCTGCTTGCTGTAATCCCGAAATACTCTTTCAGTTTTTCAGAGGCTAATGTGGGGCCGTAGTCATAAAAATATTCTTTAATTAAGGACAGGCTTCGTTGCCGAACAGACTCGTCAAGCTTATAGCTCGGGCTCTTACCATGCCTTCTATGAAAAAGACCTTTAGGCCCATGTGATTCATATCTTTTTATCAAACGTCTGAAATGACGTTCTGAGAGACGTAACAAGGCTGATGCCTCAGTTTGTGTAATTAAACCTGATTTTCATCGCTCAATTTTGCGAAGTATATCTAATTCTCGTGCTGGCAAAGCTAAAATGTCCGCTGTATGCATGACCACCCCCTGTAGTATCACGGTTAAGGTATCCTTGCCTTAAGTGATTATTATCACAGGACATTTTACCTTTGGTCAAAACCGGACATCTCGCTTTGCGGTTACAGAGCCAATTCGATTATGAACTATCCTCGTTTTATATTGTCTTAAAATTAATGATAAAGTTGTCTTGGGGAGCTAGGTTGTTAGTATGTCTGGTAGTTTACGCTTAATAATTGAGGCGATATTCGACAAAGATAAGGAAAGAGAGCTCGAACAGGGTGAGGAAACTTTGTTGGAGTCACTTTTAGGCCCTCTATTGGAGGAAAACAAGCAGCGGTACAATATACAATCCCCCATGAAGCTCTCAAACTTCAGAGCGATACTCATAAATATTTGTAATAACCTTACGCCTGAAAACTTACAATACCTCGCGCGCTTTAATCAAGAACTGTGTAACATTGATGAAGGCATGTTTGGTCCTGATACAAGCTCTGTGTTAATACGCAATAACTTTGATGCGATTACAAAATCAGAATGCCCTATACTCACGGCTGTCAGTTTAGCAATGGATTTAGCATTCACAAAAAATAATCATGGGTATAGTTGTGAGTCTAATTGGTTGCCATATAAGATTGGCGAAGGACTTGATGAATCAAAAATGAAAATAGCGAGAGAAGATTGTTATCGCTTACATAATCGAGCGTGTGGTATAAGAAGCTATGCTGAACAAGTATCCAATGGTACTTCATATGATGGCGTTGACAAGAAATGGCAAGATCCGGTTCATCAGCAGTTTTTAGCGTCGGACTTTTCAATGCTTAATTTAAGACCGCACCAAGACTATGAAATATCAGATGGCTCTCTTGCGCAAGGGTTTGATGATTCTGGAAACCTGCGGCTTTATCAAGTCCACAATATTATTGATGTTGATGGACTGCGTTGTTTTGCCTTAAGTTCCTATGACAATGATAAAAATAAACCAGCCGAAATTAAAGTTATTTTTCCTGGCACATCTGATATTAGTAGCGGCATACTTGATTTACAAAGATACAGCCCCGGATACCGATCTATGGCAAAATATAGCGAAAGTATTATTCAAGCTGTTTCGGCGATATCAACGCAGCTGAATGAACAGTCAAATCAATCTATAAAAGTATCTATCGAAGGACATAGCTTAGGCGGCGCTACTGCGCAACATCTTTATAGTCATATGGCAATGGCTATTGCAACAAGAGAAAGCTCCCAAGGAAGTTTCTTAGCCAAAGCAGGGGAGAAGTTGGATTCATATAAAAAAAACGATGATGTAAATTTAAATCGTTATATCACTAGAGCTAAAAAACATGTTCAGAAAAAGTATAGAGACTTTCAGCAACGCTACAGTGATGACAATAAATTTTCTGGATTAGGTTATATCAATGTCATCAATCTTTCGAGTAAAAATGGCGCTAAAGGTGCGAAGAAAAACGATTATCTTGCTTCTGCAGCCATGGCTTATCTGACATCATCCAAAGATGGGGCTTCTCCCAGAGTTACCAGTATAAATAATATTTCCAGACATACCGGCGATTGGGTGCACAAAGCCGGTGAGACACAACTACTAACCCGTATACCTGTTGTTGAAACAAACTTTCTCAAAGTGGATAGCGGGAAAAGAAAATGGAATGAACTTCATAATGATTATGCATTTCCATCCAAAGATGAGAATCAGTCACGTAAGTGGGTATCTTTATTATCTAATCAATCGAATGAGGGTCAAGAGAAGATAAGAGCTCAAGGCAAAAGACATACTAAAATTGGAAGGATTTTTAAGCCCTTACAGCGGTTAGGCTCGCTGATTGAGAAAATACCAAGACTGGTTCGTCATATGAAGAGAATAAGAAGCGTTAAAAAAGATCTATACCCAGAATTATCTGTTAAGACATTTAGTCAGCCTGATGTAAAGCCCCAGATAATTGATGCGCCTACGCCTACAGATGGCACTCAACTAGATCGAAGCAGTGACATGAGCGCAGCATTTCAAACGGCATCTCATACTAAAGATGATCAAATAGAGGTTTTTCACAGCACTCAACCCTCTTCGGAGAATCAATCTACTATTGAGCCAGACGTTGACGCGACTAGCAGCGTGGGGAGAGCAATATCTCCTTCGCAAGACAAAATACAAGAGCCCATTGGAACCTCTGAGGGAGCAAAGGAAGTAAAAGAAAAGTCAAACAGAACAAGCGTCAAAGCACTCACTCAGTTTTTTGAGAGTAAATCACAGGAGAATAGAAAGGCAGATAGGATGAATGATGGGGCTGAATTGCCAAAAGTCTCTGAAAAGAGTCATAAAAAAAAATCTACGCCTTAATTCAATTCAGAGACAAGGTTGTTGTGTTTTAAGATCACTAATTAAAATAATCTTCCACCAACCGCGGTGCTAACCCAGTATAAGTCTCAGGCCTTAATTGTGTCAGCGTATTTTTGACTTCATCAGGCAATTCTAATGACCCAATAAACTCAGCCAAGCTGTTTGCATCAATGCTTTTACCGCGACTAAAGGTTTTGAGTTTTTCATAAGCATTGGGTACTTGGTATTTTCTTAAGACTGTCTGTACGGCTTCGCTTAATACTTCCCAGTGTTGGTTTAAGTCTTCGGCGATCACCTCTGAATTAACTTCTAATTTATTCAGGCCCTTCAATAAAGATTGCATTGCTAAGCTATGATAACCCACTGCGGTACCAATATTACGCTGTACAGTAGAATCGGTAAGATCACGCTGCCATCTAGAAATGGGGAGCTTTTCTGCCAAATGACTCAAAAGGGCGTTACTGAGTCCAAAATTACCTTCTGCATTTTCAAAGTCAATCGGGTTGACTTTATGGGGCATGGTGGATGAGCCTACTTCGTTATCTTTTTTCAGTTGCTTGAAATAATGGTTGGAAATATAAGCCCATATATCGCGAGACAAATCTATAAAAATGGTATTAATTCGGCTTAAGCAATGGTAAAGCTCTGCTTGGTAATCATGCGGTTCTATTTGGGTAGTCATCGGATTCCAGGTTAAACCCAAATCAGATACAAACGATTGTGACAGTGCACACCAATCAACCGATGGGCTCGCAATAACATGGGCATTAAAATTACCCACAGCGCCATTTATTTTACCTAAAATTTCAACTTGTTCTAGTTGATGAATTTGGCGGGCGACTCTGAAGTGTACGTTAGCAAATTCTTTACCTAAGGTGGTAGGGGAGGCAGATTGGCCGTGTGTGCGAGCCAGCATAGCGACGGACTTGTTATCCTGAGCCAATTGGGTAAGTTTATCTTGCAATTGAGTGAGCTGCGGAGCGATAACTTTGGTTTTTAGATCTTTTAGCATTAAGGCGTAAGATAAGTTATTAATATCTTCAGAGGTGCAAGCAAAATGAATGAACTCTAAATAGGGCTTGAATTCATCATGGTGATTGAGCTGTTCTTTTAAATAATACTCAACTGATTTCACATCATGATTGGTTTCAGCTTCTAAGTCTTTAATGCGTTGACAAGCAGCAACATCAAAGCTATCACCAATATTATTTAATAGTGTTTGCATATTATTGGTCAGAGGCGGGAGTAAGGTGATTTCTTCATATTGTGTTATGTGAAGTAGCCACTTTATCTCTATAATTAGACGATACTTATTCAGAGCATACTCGCTGCCAAATTCGGATAAGGATTGGTATTTATTCTGATAACGGCCATCTAAAGGTGAAATGGCAAGAAGCGATGCATAATCAGGCATGATAACTCCGTTTAAAAGTATGAAGATATAGTTGAATTAAGTGTTCCAGATACCACCATTTGAATCAGAACTTTCGATAATGCCGCCACCTAAACACACATCACCTTGATAAAAAACAATAGACTGACCTGGGGTGACGGCCCATTGAGGTTCTACAAATTCAACAATGGCTTTATTGTTTTCTATACGTACTTGGCAAAGCGCATCTTTGTGGCGGTATCTTACCTTTGCTGTGGCCGTAAAATTATCGGTGGGCGTAATATCGCTGATCCAATTTAATTGCTGTGCGATGACTTGAGTGCTTTGCAGCCAGGGATGCTCGTGTCCTTGCCCTACAATCAGTCTATTATTTTTTAAGTCTTTGGCGACCACATACCATGGTTTTTCTTGTGCATTTTTGAGGCCGCCAATTTTTAAGCCTTTGCGTTGTCCTAAGGTGTGGTACATTAGGCCATCGTGTTTCCCGATAATATCGCCATTGATAGTTTGAATATCGCCCGGCTGTGAAGGTAAGTATTCGTTTAAAAAAGCTTTAAATTTTCTTTCGCCTATAAAACAAATACCGGTACTGTCTTTTTTGTCGTGCGTAACCAGTTTGAGTTTTTCAGCAATGTCACGAACGTCAGGTTTGTTTAAATCACCTATGGGAAATAAACTTTGCTGCAATTGACTTTGATTTAGCGCATAGAGAAAATAAGTTTGATCTTTGTTGTCGTCAATGCCTTTTTTTAGTAATGCTTTGCCGTTTGCATCATGGTCCAGACGAACATAATGGCCTGTCACAATTTTATCGGCGCCGAGTTTTTTGGCATGATCTAAAAAAGCTTTAAACTTAATCTCTTTATTGCACAAGATATCAGGGTTAGGCGTGCGTCCGCTTTGATACTCTTCTAAAAAATAACTAAATACACGTTCCCAATATTCTTGAGAGAAATTAGCGGTGTGTAAATGGATATCCAACAATTGACAAACTTGCGTCGCGTCTCTCAGATCTTGAGCATGGCTGCAATACTCTGCATCATCGTCTTCTTCCCAGTTTTTCATAAACAGGGCTTCTACTTCATAGCCTTGTTGTTTCATTTGCCATGCTGCGACAGAGGAGTCCACGCCACCTGAGATACCCACAATGACTTTGGGCTTGGAATAAGAGGATTGAGTTGGATTTATAGCCATAGTAGGGAAGCCAAATAACTTTAACCAGTAATAACTCCGTATTCTAACACATCTTAATTATTTTGAGCCAGATTGATGTGTTGTTGCACGGTTTTCGTTAAACTATGAACCACTTTCATATACTTTCAATAGATAGCGAGTAAGAGGTAGAGAAAATGGCTTATCAAAAACTAGTGGTGCCAACGGATGGCAACAAAATTCATATTAATTCAGATCAATCCTTAAGCGTACCTAATAATCCCATTATCCCTTATATTACCGGTGACGGTATTGGTGTAGATGTCTCTCCGGTTATGATGAAGGTCGTTGATGCGGCTGTGACCAAAGCTTATAAGCGTGAGCGTAATATCTCTTGGATGGAAGTTTATGCGGGTGAAAAGGCCACGCAAGTTTATGGTCAAGATCAATGGTTGCCAGAAGAGACACTTGAAGCTATTCAAGAATATGCTGTGGCTATCAAAGGTCCTTTGACGACACCTGTGGGTGGTGGTATTCGTTCTTTGAATGTGGCTATACGTCAACGATTAGATTTGTATGTCTGCCAAAGACCCGTGCAATATTTTACGGGTACACCGAGTCCTTTAAAGGCACCAGAGAATACAGACATGGTTATTTTTCGTGAAAATTCAGAAGATATTTATGCTGGGATTGAATGGCAAGCAGACTCTCCAGAAGCCAAAAAAGTTATTAAATTTATGCGTGAAGAAATGGATGTTACGAAAATTCGTTTTCCTGATCACTGTGGGCTGGGTTTAAAGCCTGTGTCAAAACAAGGCACAGATAGACTCGTTAGAAGTGCGATCCAATATGCGATTGATAATAACCGTGATTCGGTTACTTTGGTACACAAAGGTAACATTATGAAATTTACCGAGGGCGCCTTTAAAGATTGGGGATATGAGTTAGCTCGTACAGAATTTGGTGCGACACCTTTGGATGGTGGTCCTTGGCATGAAATCATTAACCCAAAAACACAAGAAAAAATCGTGATTAATGATGTTATTGCAGATGCTTTCTTACAGCAAATTTTATTACGCCCTAAAGAGTATAGTGTTATTGCCACATTAAACTTAAATGGCGATTACATTTCTGATGCTTTAGCAGCACAAGTCGGTGGCATCGGTATTGCGCCAGGCGCAAACTTAGGCGATAAAGTGGCTGTGTTTGAAGCGACACACGGTACAGCGCCCAAATATGCGGGCCAAAATAAAGTGAACCCTGGTTCTTTGGTGCTATCTGCAGAAATGATGCTACGCCATATGGGGTGGACTGAAGCTGCTGATTTAGTTTTAAAAGGTGTTTCCGGTGCGATTTCAAGCAAAACAGTGACATATGATTTAGCTCGATTAATGGATGGTGCTAATGAAGTGAAATGCTCTGAATTTGGTGATGCCATTATTCAGAATATGGGTTGATGAATATTGTCCGATAAGCGAAGCGAATCACTTCCCACTTTGTAAATGATGGCTTCCCAGAAACTTTACGTGTCGCGGCTTGACCGCGGCATCCAGGTACTGTGCTTGGGTTCAATATGCCCTACAAACATTGCGCCTAGCTCAGTTTGTAAAACGGGAAGGTACTTAGCTCTAGGGGGATTTATGCCGCGGTTGAGGCGGAATAGTTAAATCCCTTTGTGCTACCACGGCATTGTATTTGCAAATACAAAGAAAGCTGTTTTGCTCCGCTTTGAAATATTTAGTGCTCTTTTTTAGCATATGCAAATCTATCGCTCACAAAAGCACCCTCGCGTGAGCGAAGGTATTTGTATGGTGTGATATGTTGAGCTTATATGCTTAAGCTTCTACAGCATGCTCTTGCTGTCTTGTTTCTGCGGTTTCGTCGTCGTCAAGCATGTTAGTTGCTCTGATTTCAGCGGCATGCAATCCTTTGGGACCTTCGTTAATCTCAAAGTTCACTGCTTGCCCGGCTTTGAGACTTTTATAGCCATCCATAACAATAGATGAAAAGTGTGCAAAAACATCTTGTCCGCTGTCATCGGCGGAAATAAAGCCATATCCTTTTGCACTGTTAAACCACTTTACTGTGCCTGTCGCCATATCACAAAATCCTTTTCTTTGATGTTAATACTAAGTCAGTCATACATATGTTTATATGATGGCTCGTTCAGATATAAATGTTGTACATAAACGCATATTTAGTCAAGACCCATAAAACCCTAATTTGTTTGTTAGCTGTCAAAATAACAATAAATATGAGAAAATTAATAAAAGATTTTTTAATTTGGACAGGCGAGGTAGCCAATAGTTGGCTAGTATTTGTGTATGAGCAATGAATTAGGACATGAGTCATCGTCCGTAGCGATAGAAAAGAAGGAAAAAGCGCAGTTTAAGCGACCTTCTAAATATCAGGTTTTATTGCTTAATGATGACTATACACCCATGGATTTTGTTATTGAAGTATTACAAAAGTTTTTTTTCATGGAGTATGCGCAGGCAGTGGATGTCATGTTGGATGTACATCATAAAGGTAGAGCAATATGTGGTGTATATACTCGTGATATAGCAGAAACAAAAGTAGCACAAGTTACCGATTTTGCAGAGCAGCATGAATGTCCGTTACTTTGTAAGATGGAAGTATTAAATACTAATTAAAAATACGAAGCTGGGAGGCAATTGCTATGTTGAGCAAAGAGCTTGAAATGACGCTCAATTTGGCATTCAAGGATGCCAGAGACAAACGTCACGAATTTATGACCGTGGAGCATTTGCTGCTTGCTCTTGTGGATAATTCTGCTGCGTCACTTGTTCTACGTTCTTGCGGAACAAATGTTGATCGCTTGAGAAGAGACCTACAAACTTTTGTTGATGAGACCACTCCTTTAATTCCAAATGGTGAAGGTCATCGCGAAACACAACCAACACTGGGTTTTCAGAGGGTTTTACAAAGAGCCGTTTTTCATGTTCAATCAGCAGGGAAGGAAGAGGTTAGTGGCGCAAATGTGTTAGCTGCCATCTTTAGTGAACAGGAAAGTCAGGCTGTTTATTTCCTGAAGCAGGAAAACATTACACGGTTGGATGTTGTCAACTATATTTCTCATGGCATCTCTAAAGTAGAGGAATCACGGGGTATGGACGAACCTGATTTAGAACAGCAGCCCATTGAACATGAAACGCAAGGCGACCTTCCACAGAAAAGTCCCTTGGAAAGTTATACGGTTAATTTAAACCAATTAGCGCGTTTGGGTAAAATTGATCCGCTCATTGGGCGTGAATCTGAAATTGAACGTACCGTTCAAATCTTATGTAGACGTAGGAAAAATAATCCACTTTATGTGGGAGAAGCCGGCGTTGGCAAGACAGCCATTGCTGAAGGATTAGCGAAAGCGATCGTAGATGATAATGTGCCAGATGCCTTAAAAGATTGCACAGTGTATTCGTTAGATTTAGGTTCTCTTTTAGCGGGCACAAAATATCGTGGTGACTTTGAAAAACGTCTTAAAGCACTTTTACATCATTTGAAGAAAGATGATGGCGCCATATTATTTATCGATGAAATTCACACTATCATTGGAGCAGGTGCGGCATCAGGCGGTGTTATGGATGCTTCTAACCTAATTAAGCCAATGTTAGCAACCGGTGAGTTAAGATGCATAGGTTCAACGACTTTTCAGGAATACCGCGGTATTTTTGAGAAAGATCATGCTTTGGCAAGACGTTTTCAGAAAGTCGATGTTACAGAGCCATCCGTGATTGAAACGTTCAAAATTTTGAAAGGAATTAAGTCACACTTTGAGTCGCATCATCATATTAGATATACAGCGCCTGCGCTAAAAGCGGCCGCTGAGCTTTCTGAGCGTTATATACAGGATAGATTTTTACCGGATAAAGCGATTGATGTGGTTGATGAGGCAGGTGCATACCAGCGTTTACAGCCCGAAGGTCGTCGTAAAAAAGTGATTGGTGTTAAAGAAATCGAGCAAATTATCTCTAAAATAGCTCGTATTCCATCTAAAACGGTGTCCTCTTCAGATAAAACACTGTTAGAAGACTTAAATGGGACTTTGAAAGCGAAGGTATTTGGTCAAGATAAGGCAATTGAAGTCTTAACAGATGCTGTCAAAATGGCTAGATCAGGCTTAAGTGATCCAGACAAACCGTTGGGTAGTTTCTTATTTGCTGGCCCAACAGGCGTTGGTAAAACAGAAGTGTCTAAACAATTGGCTGAGAGCTTAGGTGTTGAACTGATTCGTTTTGATATGTCTGAATATATGGAAAGTCATACGGTTTCTCGCTTAATTGGTGCACCTCCTGGTTATGTTGGCTACGATACAGGCGGTTTGCTGACAGAAGCTGTTACCAAATCACCGCACTCAGTTGTGTTATTGGATGAAATTGAGAAAGCGCATCCCGATGTATTTAACTTGTTGTTACAGGTTATGGATCACGGTGCACTAACTGATACTAATGGTCGTAAAGCGGACTTTCGTCATGTCACTTTGATAATGACAACGAATGCAGGGGCTGAAGTCATGAGTCGTGCTTCTATTGGGTTTAAGAAGCAGGATAATACAACGGATGGTATGACAGTCATTAATAAAATGTTTACGCCAGAATTCAGAAATCGCTTAGATGGGATTATTCAATTTGAGTCTTTGAGTAGAGACGTGATACACAAAGTTGTTGAGAAATTCATTGCTGAGTTAGAAATAAGATTAATTGAGAAGCAGGTTGAAATTACAATTAATATGGAAGCGAAAGATTGGTTAGCGCAGCATGGCTACGATGAAACTATGGGTGCTCGTCCAATGGCCAGGTTAATTAAAGAGAAACTCAAAAAACCATTAGCAGATGAACTACTATTTGGTCGACTCACAGCAGGCGGCCGAGTTGATGTATCTGTTGACGATGATCAGTTGCATTTTTCAGTAGAAGAAACCGTGTAACGGTTCCTTCTGCTAAATATTTTTTTACAGCGGATAGTTCATATGCCAGGACTGCAGCTATAGTGCTTCTACTATGTGCTGCTTTGAGATTCTGTTTCTCTTGGCTTTTTGCCATCACGGTTTCTAAATATAATTCTGCCTTTACTCAAGTCATATGGTGTCAGCTGTACCGTTACACGATCACCTGTCAAAATACGAATATAGTTTTTGCGCATTCTGCCAGAAATATGGGCAGTAACAAGGTGATTGTTGTCTAACTCTACTCTAAAAGTAGTATTGGGTAAGGTATCTACCACCGTACCTTCCATTTCGATATTATCTTCTTTTGACATTACGTCTGTGTGCCTCCGACATTGATTTAAGCAGCTATTATATAGATTGCTTCGCTTTTGTAAATATTAACCCGTTTTAAACTGCACTAAATCCTATTAAATTAGGCATGCAAACTAATTTTTATGTTGACTGTGGAGGCTAAACCTAGCAGGACACCCACGCTAATTATTCAAATAAAAAAATTTATGTTGTTGATTTATATGATAAATATAAATTATAGCCTGAGATCGTGATCAAGTTTCCAGTAGGTGAGCGATGTATCTATACTTATTTTGGTTGAAAGTAAACTTAAAAAGTCTTTTCTGGGAATTTCTTCTGTACCCATTGAAGCCAAATGTGGAGACCAAACCTGGCAGTCAATAAATTCAAATCCCCAGCGGCGTAATTGCTTTGCCAAAATAACCAACGCTATTTTAGACATGTTACTTACTTCATGAAACATGGATTCTCCGAAAAAACAGCGCCCGATGCAAACGCCATATAATCCTCCTACGAGCCTGTCTTGCTGATATATTTCTATTGAATGTGCATAACCTAATTCATGCAGTTGAATATAGGCCTGCTTTAGCTCGGGTGTAATCCACGTATCTGTTTTAAGTTGCCCCTTTCGGTTACTGCACGCATCAATTACAGCAGAGAAATTTTGGTCAGCAGAATAGTTGAAATTTTGCTTGCCCATTAATTTTTTTAAGCTTTTGCTGATAATAATATTATCCAAGCGCAATATAGCGCGAGGATCCGGGGACCACCATAAAATCGGCGAGTTGAAATCAAACCAAGGAAATATACCTTGTTGATAAGCTGCGATAAGCCTGGCAGGGGATAAATCACCCCCTGCTGCAAGCAAGCCATTGGGTTCGATCAACGCAGTATTAGGGTTAGGAAAATCTAGTGCATTGGCCGATAAAATGGGCAATGATTTATCCATTTTTTCCTATGCTATCTAGGTATTTTTCGGCATCCAGAGCTGCCATACAACCTGTGCCTGCAGAGGTAACAGCTTGTCTATATACATGATCTGCTACATCGCCAGCAGCAAATACACCTGGAATACTGGTAGCAGTGGCGTTGCCTTCTAAGCCGCCTTGTACTGTAATGTAACCATCTTTCATTTTCAGTTGATCTATGAATAATTGCGTATTAGGTTTGTGTCCAATCGCAATAAACACGCCCATGAGGTCAAGATCAGAGGTTTCGTTTGTTTGAGCATGTCTCACTCGCATGCCTGTAACCCCAATATTATCACCTAAAACTTCATCTAAATGATGATTCCAGAGGATTTCAATGTTGCCATTTTTTTCTTTTTCAAAAAGTCTTTTTTGCAATATTTTTTCTGCACGTAATGCGTCTCTACGGTGTACTAAGGTCACTTTAGAAGCAATATTAGACAAGTATAAAGCCTCTTCTACTGCAGTATTTCCACCGCCAATGACAGCAACCTCTTTATTTTTATAGAAAAAACCGTCACACGTGGCACAAGCTGAGACGCCTTTACCCATAAAGGCTTGCTCTGATTCTAACCCTAAATACTGAGCGGCAGCGCCCGTAGTGATAATTAAACTATCTGCTGTGTAGCTTTGCTTGGAGTCGCCTTCTAAATAAAAAGGCTTTTGGGTTAGGTCGACTTTTTCAATATGATCAAAAATAATCTCAGTATCAAATCGCTTAGCATGTTGCTCCATGCGTTCCATGAGTGCAGGGCCTTGCAAGCCTTCCACATCACCAGGCCAGTTATCAACATCCGTTGTAGTTGTTAGCTGACCACCTTTTTGCAACCCTGTGACGAGCACAGGCGATAAATTTGCACGAGCCGCATAGACGGCCGCTGTATAACCAGCAGGACCAGAGCCTAAAATTAAAAGTTTGCAGTGCTTGATGTTAGTCATTTTTATTACCTACTATAATCATGTTAAATCCATGTTAATAGATACACTCTGACAGAGCAAATATGCAGACTGCATGCTAATATATTGGAAACGAAAAGGAAGCACCTCAAATTATGAAGCAAGCAACAAATAGTACCCAGCTAACCTGGCGAGATCACGTGAACCTCCGATTGAGAGAAGCAGGATTTATTCTGCTGAGTTCTATTGCAATTTATATTTTGATTTCTTTGGTAACCTACCATAGCAATGATCCAGGTTGGTCCTATTTTGGAATGAAAGGCGAAGTGCTAAATAAGGCTGGCAAAACAGGGGCTCTTTTTTCAGATATTTTATTTTCTTTATTTGGGTATGTAGCTTATGGTTTTCCAGTCGCAATATTTTTCATTGCAAGCTTTGTTTATAAAGGTGGCGATCAAAATAAAACCGGCAATCCTGCTATGTGGGTTATGCGAATAATAGGCTTGCTGATGGCGCTATTCTCTTGTTGTGGTTTGATGAGCATGCATGTAAAAGCAGTTTGGCAATCCTTACCAATGAGCCCGGGAGGGGTGTTAGGGGCTATTTTGGGGCAAGGCATGGTAGGGCATTTGAACATAACTGGTGCTTCAGTTTTATTAGGGGCATTATTTCTAACCGGAATTACCTTGTTTACCGGACTATCTTGGTTACAGATGGCAGATATTATCGGTAAATGGACAATGATGGGGGCGGTTAAATTTAAATCACAAGTAGAGCAATGGTATGAGAAAGCCATTACCTATATTAAATCCACTCGGTTACCGAGCAAGACCCAACAGCCTGAAGCAAAGCCCACTCAGGCGCCTATTTTACAAACAGATAAATCTGCGGAGCAAAAAAAGCACTCAATGCTTGATATATTAAAGCCATTGAATGAAAGTGATGAGGGCTGGGTATCTGATGACGCAGATTTACCCAAGTTTACGAACACCAAAAAGCCAGCACGTAAAGCAACCGATATTTTTAAGAGAAAACGTAAAGAGGCTGCTAAAAAAATAACCCCCAAAAAACAAAACAAAAATCAGCCTAAGTCTGCAGAAGGCGATGAGTATGCTTTTCCTTCTTTGTCTTTGCTGGAGGAGCAGGGAGAAGCACATGATACAGGATTTAGCAGCTCACAACTGGAGCAATTATCCAGTTTGGTTGAAACACGCTTGAAAGAGTTTGGGGTTGTCGTGAAGGTGGTAAATGTCTTGCCTGGCCCTGTGATTACGCGTTTTGAGCTTGATTTAGCAGCGGGTATCAAAGCCAGTAAAATAAGTGGGTTAGCTAAAGATTTGGCTCGTTCTATGTCTATTGTCAGTGTACGTGTAGTAGAAATTATTCCGGGTAAATCTTTAGTAGGATTGGAAATACCCAACATTGAACGTGAGACAGTGCGGCTTAAAGAAATTTTAGCCGATGAAAGTTATCAGGCATCTGAATCTCCCTTGACCATGGGGTTAGGGAAGGATATTTCTGGTCGACCCGTACTAGCAGATTTAGCCAGAATGCCTCATTTATTAGTAGCTGGTACAACTGGCTCTGGGAAATCTGTCGGCTTAAATGCAATGTTGCTGAGTATTTTATATAAGGCAACACCAGCAGAAGTGCGTTTATTGCTCATCGATCCTAAAATGCTTGAATTAGCGGTCTATGACAATATCCCGCATTTACTAACGCCTGTTATTACCGATGTCAAAGATTCGGCAAATGCTCTGCGCTGGTGTGTCGCTGAGATGGAACAGCGTTATCAATTGATGGCGCAATTGGGCGTTAGAAATATTGCAGGCTACAATGCTAAAGTTAAGAAAGCGATTGCAGATAAAAAACCCATTCTTGATCCTTTATGGAATCCCAGAAAAAGTGAAAAGCCAGAACCATTAGAGCCTTTTCCATACATTGTCGTATTAATAGATGAATTTGCGGATATGATGATGGTTGTGGGTAAAAAAGTAGAAGAGTTGATTGCACGTTTAGCACAAAAAGCGCGTGCGGCAGGCATTCATTTAATCTTAGCGACCCAAAGACCATCTGTGGATGTGATTACTGGCTTGATCAAAGCAAATATTCCGACTCGTATTGGTTTTCAGGTATCCTCTAGAATTGATTCTAGGACAATATTAGATCAAGCCGGTGCTGAGCAATTGCTTGGGCATGGAGATATGCTATTTTTACCGCCAGGTACAGGTATTTCTCAACGTATACATGGGGCATTTGTAAGTGATGAGGAGGTGAACAAAATTACCGACGAATTACGGCGTACAGCGAAGCCTGATTATATTGAAACTTTGATTCAACCAAAAAGTAGCATATCTGACTTTGGGGGAGATGAGGAAGAATATGATGAATTATATGACCAAGCCGTTGGCATTGTGACAGAAACACGGCGTGCATCTATATCTTTAGTCCAACGCAAGCTCAAAATCGGATATAATCGCGCTGCAAGGTTATTAGAACAGATGGAAAATGATGGTGTGGTGAGTCAAATGCAGTCAAATGGCTCACGAGAGGTTTTGGCAGCGCCGCCACCCGTTGAATAAGATCAATAGAATAAATTTGGTCAAAAAATAATCCACATAATATATCAATTGTAAGAATTAAATAGAGTTTACGTTATATGAAAATATCTAAAATAATTTTAGTTGGTTTCTTGTCTTTGACATTAAATGCTTATGCCAAGACCGATTCTGAAACACATCTGCTAAAATATATCGACAAAATTACAAGTTATCAGTGCCGCTTTGTCCAATCTATAGATGATCCAGATGGGAATGCAGTTTCTAAAATGAATGGTGAATTAAGTGTTTTGAGGCCAGGTCGTTTTATGTGGAAAACCAACCCACCTGATCCTATCGTTGTGGTAGCGGATGGGAAGACACTCTGGACTTACGATATTGAATTGGAGCAGGTCACTCAGCAAGATCTAAAAAAAGCCTTAGCCAGTAGTCCTGCTGCTATTTTAATAGGTTCTGCAGATCAAATTATGGCTGATTTCAACGTAACAGAAATACACACTGGGGCTTGCGAATCTAAGCAACAAGATTGTTTTATTTTAGAACCAAAACACAGTGAAGAAAACTTTGGCCAGATAAAATTAATATTTAGAGATGATAAGTTGGTGGAGGTCAGCATGGATGATCCGCTTGGGCAGCATGTTTTAACGAAGTTTACAGATATTAATGTTAATATTGCGCTCAATAATCAATTGTTTAACTTTGTGCCTCCCGCTGATGTGGATGTTATTAAACCTGGTAGTTAATGAATAAATGTCTCAACCACTTGCAGATAGATTAAGACCGAAGCATTTTGCAGATTATGTGGGCCAATCTCATTTGATTGGTCCAGATAAACCTTTGCGGGTATTGATTGACTCGGATGCGCTGCACACTATGATTTTATGGGGTCCTCCAGGCGTTGGTAAAACAACATTGGCAAAAATGATTGCGAATGAAACAGAGCGCCCCATCTTAACTTTTTCAGCTGTGTTAGTCGGTATTAAAGAAGTCAAAGAGGCCATTAAGCAAGCAGAGCAAAGCTTATTAAAAACGCCTATTTTATTTATTGATGAAATTCATCGCTTTAATAAAGCTCAGCAAGATGCACTTTTACCCCATGTGGAAAATGGCACGGTGATATTAATTGGGGCAACGACTGAAAATCCATCATTCTCAATCAATAATGCTTTGCTATCTCGAGCTCGCATTTATGTACTTGAGTCCTTATCCGACCAAGATTTAAGCCAATTACTACAATTCGCCTTATCAAAATCAGAAGGGTTGGCTGATTATCATCTTAAAATGTCAAAAGCAGTTCAAGCGCGATTGATCCAAGTCTCAGATGGTGATGCCAGACGCTTATTAAACATTTTAGAAATTGTTGCGAATAAAGCTAAATATCAAAAAGACAGTACAATCACGTTAGAGCAAGTTGAGTTGGTTATAAAGCAGGATCATCGCCGTTTTGATAAAGAGGGCGATATTTTTTATGAACAGATTTCAGCTTTACATAAGTCAGTTCGTGGCTCATCGCCTGACGGTGCTTTGTATTGGTTAGCAAGAATGATCGATGGTGGTTGTGATCCAATATACATTGGTCGTCGTTTAATTCGTATGGCCAGTGAAGATATTGGTAATGCAGATCCCAGAGCTTTGACCCTAGCAGTCGATGCATTAGAAGCGTATAAAACATTGGGATCACCTGAAGGCGTTTTAGCCTTGGCCCAAGCCACAAGTTATTTGGCTGTTGCGCCTAAGAGTAATGCAGTCTACAAAGCGTTTAAACAGATCATATCCGATATAAAGAAGCAACCTTCGCATGCCGTGCCTATGCATTTAAGAAATGCGCCGACTAAAATGATGAAATCTATGGCGTATGGTAAAGGCTATCGATATGATCCTGATGAAGCAGACCAGTTCTCCCATGGTCAGACATATTTTCCCGATATGATGGGGGAACAGCAGTATTATTACCCTACCAACAATGGGTTAGAGAAGAAGATAGCAGAAAAGCTAGCAACGTTAGTTAAACTTAAAACAGAAACTGTAGAATGAAAGATAGTAAGGTAAGGCATGATTGATCCTAAAGTATTACGTCAGGAATTAGACCTCGTAAAGCAAACAATTGAAAAAAGAGGGATGAAATTTGATTTTGAAGCATTATTAGCTTTAGAAGAAAAAAGACGTGGCATACAAGGTACAACCCAAGAATTGCAAAATCAACGAAATGCATTGTCCAAGTCCATTGGCCAGAAAAAATCACAAGGCGAAGATGTTACAGATATCTTGGCACAAGTTAACGATTTTAAAACCCAACTCGACACCGATAAAAAGCAATTAGACCAGATATTGTCTGAACAACATGCTTTGCAATCTACTTTACCGAATTTGCTAGATGAGTCTGTGCCAGAAGGTCTTTCTGAAGAAGATAATGTTGAAATAAGAAGATGGGGTGAGCCGAGGGAGTTTATGTTCACGCCAAAAGATCATGTCGATTTGACCGAGAGATTGGGTCAAATTGATTTTAATGTGGCAGCGACAATGTCCGGATCGCGTTTTGTGGTTATGCGTGGGCAAATAGCAAAATTACACCGTGCTTTAGCCCAATTCATGTTAGATGTGCATACAACTGAGCATAATTATTTAGAAGTCAATGTACCACTATTGGTTGAACAGCAAGCTTTATGGAACTCGGGGCAATTACCGAAATTTGAAGAAGATTTGTTCCATTTAAAAGGAGAACGCAAACTTTCTTTAATTCCAACCGCAGAAGTGCCTGTGACGAATTTGTTCTATGATGTTATTTTAGAAAGTAATGAGCTACCGTTGAAAATGGTCTGCCATAGTCCCTGTTTTAGAAGTGAAGCGGGTTCTTATGGTAAAGATACAAAAGGCATGATCCGACAGCATCAATTTGAAAAAGTCGAATTAATACAAGTTGTGCACCCCAAAAACTCTAGTCGAGCATTAGAAGAATTAACGAGCCATGCAGAAACCATATTACAACGTTTAGAGTTGCCTTATAGAGTTATGAATTTATGTTCTAGTGACGTGGGGTTTTGTGCTACTAAGACTTACGACCTAGAAGTGTGGTTGCCATCACAAAAATGTTATAGAGAAATTTCGTCGTGCTCTAGTACAGGCAGCTTCCAGGCAAGACGGTTACAGGCTCGTTTTAGACCAGATGTGCATAGCAAACCAGAATATGTACATTTATTGAATGGCTCAGGGTTGGCCGTAGGGCGAACTTTACTAGCCGTTATTGAGAATTATCAAGATGAGAGCGGCGCAGTACATATTCCCCAAGTATTGTTACCTTATATGAATGGTCTTAAGGTGATTGAGCTATAAGAAATCTGCCTTGTCACGTTCGTGGGTATATCATTTGGACATAAGAGATACTAGATGCTAGCCTATGTTGGCATGGGAAATATAATGGATAAAAATAATAATAAGGATGAAGCATGAAGAAGTGGGTTGTTACTGGTTTATTCACGGCAATAAGCTTTACACAAACGGTAGCTCATGCAGACTGGCAGTGGTCTGGTTTTGCAACAGCAGCAGGCGCTGCCTCTAACGTCAAATTTTTAAACCCAAATGTAGAGCCACTGTACGTTGAAAAGATTGGTAAACAGATTACGTTAGAGAATGACTCTGTTCTGGGCTTTCAGGTTGACAAAATGATGGACGATGATTTCTCCATAACGGGTCGTATTGTCGCAGAAGGCAGAAATGATTGGAGAGTGAAAGCGACAAGAGCTTATTTTGAGTATCATGCTGCTGATAACTGGTTTTGGCGAGCTGGCCGTATGCCGATTGATTATTTAATTTATTCTGCCAAAGTAAATGAAACACATGCTTATTCTTGGATAGCGTTGCCTGAAAGTGTTTATCACGTTATACCCTTTCATTACGAAGACGCTATTTCTACAGGTGCTAAATTTGAATTTTTTGATAGAGTTTTAAATATTTCTGGTGCCTATGGGTCTTTAACAGAAGAGACGGAAACCCCGGTTACCAATATTGAGCTGAAATATAAACTCAGACAAGTGGCTTCTCTGATGGCGAGTTTTGGCGATGAGATATTTAAAGTCCATGCCAGTTATCATGTCGGTCGTTTAACTTGGGCGCCGAATGCTCAAAATGTGATGGTCAATAATTTTATTAATAATACTTTAGTGCCCCAAGGATTCATGGGGTTAGATCAACAAAACTATCTAACCGTTGATAATGCCCGTATGAGCTATAGTTCAATCGGCTATACTTTTGATTGGAAGCGTATGATTAGTGGGGCAGAGTTCCTAAGACGTAAATCTAGCAGCGCTATTATTCCTGATATTAATGCTTGGTATGTGATGTTAGGTTGTCGATATCACGAACTGATTCCCTATGTGACTTTTGCGAGACAACGGATTATGGATAATGATACGCGACGTTTCTCAGGTTTGGCTAATACCGCTGCAATGGCTGCAAATGGTTTAGGTAATACCCTAGATCGGACGGTACAAAATATTGCTGAGGGCATAGATGGGCCTGCCGCAGGCGATCAAACTTCTATCACGGTGGGTGTACGCTGGAACATTACTAAGTTAATTTCCATTAAGGGCTCGTATCAACATATTCATCCTGATAGATATGGTAGTGGTTTGTTCAATGTTCACCCGCATCGCTCGGTTAACATTTGGCGTGCTGGTATCGACGGTGAATTTTTCGCTTAAACTTTAAGGTATTGGTTGGCGCAGTGGACCCCATTTTTTTGAATGGGGATAGCTGCGCGCCGTTTAGCACGATTATTTTCTTAATAATTAGACAAGAAATATTTTTGATGCGCTTTACACTTTAAAATAGTTTGGTAGAGTCCTGTTTTCACTTCTATTTTTTCAGCGTTGATGTCTTTTGGGGCTCCGAGCTAGCCGTTGCAGATTTTGTTTGCTCTGCCGCTTTTTCCGTGAATCGACTAAACACCATACTTCTTCTTTCACTCTGAGATACACTGGATTTTTGCGTAGCTTCTTGCTTAGGCGCAAGCGTACTGAGTGCGGTTCTTAAGCCATATGTATCATCTATAATACGGTTGGTAGAAATATCTCTTTTTAAATTGCCATCGGGATCTATATTGTTTTTAATAAGATTGATGACGTCGTCTGGTTTGAATGAAATCCCGTTTTTATTTTTCATAGTAAAAGGGTATGCCCTAACAGCACTGAGAACCTCAAAAATATTATCTCTATTGTGAACACTTTCTTTCAGCATTTCGGCGGGGGTTATTCCCATACTTTTCACCAACCTCATTATTATTTTTTATAATCTAGCTGCGAGCCTTAAAGTGTGTAAGTACATTAAATTCACCCTTTAAAATCCAATCAACTAACTAATATGATACCATGCTGTGATTGACAATTCACCTGGATATTTCAACAAAATATATCTCAATATTTTCTAAAGATTGAATAAATAACGAGTAAGTGATAAAACAGTGCTTTATTATTAACTTTTATTATAGATTTCATTATGTTGGAATTTTTTGAGCGACTGACAATCAGTGCGGATGAGGCAAGTAGTTCGAGCAAATCTAGGCCGCTTCCCGTAAGCACCACACCTGTTTTTTATACTGAAAATGATGAGCTCTCTTGGCGATTATTATTGCTGTATTGTGATTATTACGCTTTAAAATTGCCTGTTCCAACAGCAAGAAACCCAAGAATATCCGAAATAAGCCGTTTTTTTGACCACATTGCTAATGATGTTCAGGATGCCAACGACAATAGCTATTGGCCAATTCGAATCAACCATCATGTTAATCAGCTAGAAAGTGCTTTTTTACATAAAATGGAAAAACACTGGATTTTTCGGCTTGGGATATTGATACAAGACTGGTTGATAGATCCCAACTCTAATAGGTTACGCATTGAGATTCGAGAAAAATTTACGAGTCAATTTCAAGCATGGCCAGAGATTTTAAAAAGTTGTTCATTTCAGGAAACGACAATAGACAATGCCCTATGCCGAGCATATGCTTTTATGATTGTGCAATGTTTATTTAAAAATCCGATAAAAGCAACGATAAAAAAAACAATGGGTACCTTGTTTGCGACATTAAATAATGTAGATTTTTGCAATCCGAACAGCTGTGAGGAACTGTATGGCGTGAGTTTGGCTTTAAAACCTACATCATCATCATGCTTAACTATCAATTTTGACAGAGATGTCACACCCTCAGCCGAACAAAAGCAAACAAATGGAGCGGAAAAGTTGTATCTACAAAAGCGTTTATAATCTAATCCCATTCGCCAAATAAAAATCTTAATTGAACTTAGAACCTTTTCTGAAGGTCTATCTAATAAGAGTGATATCAAATGTAGAAAAGAGGATGTACAAGCTTCTGCAGAATAAAGGTTAACAATTAGGTGGTTCAATCATGTCAGTTTCAGATAACGTATCTCCCGTATTAAATCCTACAACATTTACCTCAACGGGTGCTCAAAGTAACATTACCAATTCTGATTTGCAGAGCTTTATGGAAGGAGGCCATGCTGACTTTACTGCGACACAAGTACATCAAGTGAAAAGTGGCATTGAAACAGAAACGAAAGAAAATGATAAAGGGGGAACGGATACGATCTATTTTCGCTTGGAGGTAGATGAAAGCACAGGAGAGAGTGTTCGAATTTATGTCACCACAGTTGAGGTGCCAGACGATGATCCCAATAAGCCAGGCGGTAAAGGTCTTTCATTTGGTATTCCTAAAGAGTTACTGTACGGCAACGATCCTGAAAAAGCGGAAAAAGTTGCTATAGCGTACACAAATATGATGGTTGAGACAGGGTTACAGTTTGCTCAAGATGGGAAACGATTTGACTTGCATTGTCCAATAAATTATAAGTGGCGTGCTTTAACCGAAGAAAAATTGGCTGAATCAATGATAAGACACGCTGATGAATTTCAAGCTCGTGGTATAGTGGCTTGTATAGAGGGCAGAGTTATTGTAGGGCCTGCTGAGCCAAGCGCACGTAAACAAGCGCAGGTTGAGGATACGCATCCATTAGATGAGCATAGCTTAATGGGTCGACAACAATTTTTTTCTCTTCGAGCCATGAAACCCAACATGGATAATTCACCCATTGGGAAAATATTACAACAAGCCGAAGAAATGAACCTTAATCCAGAAACATTAATGCGCAGTAGAGGTATTAATCCAGAATTACCTGATAATATTAGAAAATTAGCGGAACTAGCCGAGAATAGTGATAATGCAATGGCTTTAACTGTTCTAGAGTCAGTCGCTGAAAATCGGGAAAATGCTTCCCCGCTGGCTCAAAGTCTACTAGCGGGTGTCAAAAATACAAAAAAAGACCAATAGGTTATGTGGCAAATAACCATTTATCTAAGTCTACGAAATCATCAAAAAAGTTGACACTGTCTGTAATTCCCTGGGGCAGGGTTGCACTGGTTCTTAATCCCACAACGGGTAGCCCTGCTGCTTTTGCAGCTTGAATGCCACTAGCAGAATCTTCGATCACGAGCGCGTGTTGTTTTAAGTGGTTAGATTGTTCCAATGCTTTTAAGTAGGGCATAGGGTGAGGTTTATGATGAGAGACATCTTCGTTGCCAATTTTAAAAGAAAAGTGGTGTGAGATTTTTTCTATTTGTAGTATTTTTTCAATTTCAATTTGGCTGGCGCTCGATACGAGTGCAACTTGCACATGCTGAGATACTTTATTTAAGAAATTATCTCGCCCTAAGTGCTGCTCAAAGTCTGTGCTAATTTTATCAATAAATATTTGCCTTTTAAGATGGTGCAGCTCATCAATACCAACATCGAGATCAAACTTTTCAATGATCATTTTTGCGTTCATTGTATCAGAAACACCAATCCATTGATTAAAGTCCATCCAGTCCGTTGGTAGCTTATGCTGATTCAGTACTTTAAGCCATGCTTCAAAGTGTTGTTTTTCACTTAGAACCAAAACACCATCCATGTCAAAAAATATGATTTTTATTTTATTTATTTTCATTTAAGCCACATTATTTATCATTTTATTTTTGAGAGATTAGAACTTTAGCATATGGGTTTTTATTTAGCACCATTCCTTGACTATTGTACTAACTAATTTTATAAGGCTTCATAGCCTTTTTTGATGCATTAGTCTAATATAGGAAAAATAAAAAATTGACATAGTTGGATCATTTAATGGCTACAACACCCACTTCAGATTTAGCTGGGCGGAGTATTTTTGACTGCGCTGTAACCGGTAACATTAAAGTATTATCTCGCTTATTAACAGATGAGCTGGTCAATGTTTGCGACCAATTTGGTGATACGCCTTTACACCTTGCGGCACGAGTAGGACATTATGATGTCGTGGCGATGCTATTAGGGAGAGGCGCCCAAGTCAATACCAGCAATTTGTTTAATAGCTCTCCTTTGCATGAAGCCGTACGAGGTAATCAAATGATGATTATTAAGTTACTGCTAGAGGTTGGTGCACATGTCAATGTTCAAGATGATAATGGTAATACGCCGTTATATCTTGCTTGCAAAAACTTTGACGAAGAGGTTTTGAGCTTATTATTGGAATATAAGTCCAATCCAAATTTACCCAACAAAGCTGGAAAGGTGCCGCTACATGGTGCTGTATGCTATAACAATGCGGCTAGTATTAGCTTATTGGTTTCTCACGGTGCCAATATTAACTGCAAGAATAATTATGGTGACACGCCATTGCATACGGCAGCTCAAATGGGCCGAGCTTCTGTATTAAAGCAAATGATTCGAAATGGCGCAGATATTTTTATATCGAACTATATTGGGCGGAATGCACTACACACAGCCGCTGAGCTATGCGATGAGTTTTCTGCTTTAAAAGCGGTCACATCTGCACTGCTTAATGCAGGGTTACCCCTGGATGCTTGTGACTTATCTGAGGTAACTGTCTTGGATATTGTAAAGAACAAATACGATGACGAGACTTTTCAAGATTATGTTGGCTATTGCAACCACCATGCCAAGCTCACTAAGATGTCAGATAGTGCGAAGCATTAAAATTTCAGCACAATAATAAAGCTTCTCCCAAAAAAAAGCCTCCGATAGGAGGCTTTTTTAATGTTGTTAAGTAAATACTTAGTCTCTGTTGCCCGCAAATATAGATAGTAAGTGCAGTAAAGAAATAAACAAATTATACAGAGCAATAAATAAGCTCACTGTAGCCATCACATAGTTTCGTTCACCACCATGAATAATTTGACTGGTTTCAAACAAAATAATCGCACTACTGAATAACACAAAAGCGCCAGACATAGCGAGTTGTAACATCGGCATGGGGAAAAAGATTTGAACAACAATGGCCAATAGCAAGACTATGGCACCAGCGGCGATAAATCCAGCCATGTAGCTGAAGTCTTTCTTTGTAGTGAGCGCATAGGAGGAAAGCCCTAAAAAGATAGCTGCTGTACCACCTAAAGCCGTCATGATGAGCTGATAGCCATTCGAAAATGTATGCATATACATATTCAGCATTGGGCCCAATGTATATCCCATAAACCCAGTCAATGCAAAAACACCGACAATGCCGAGAGCACTATTTCTAAATGCTTGAATAAAGAATAGTAATCCAAAGTAACCTAGAAGCGTAATTAACCCCAGCGATGGTGCCTGGGTGACCATTGCAAAAGCTGCCATAGCAGCACTGAAGGCAAGCGCTAAGCTTAACAGTAAATAAGTATTTCGAATAACCGAATTGGTGGAAAGAATGGACTCTTGTCTCGCTCTTTGCACTACGGTGCTTTGGTTTGCCATTACAAACTCCTTATTAAGAAGATGACTGTCTAACTATATTATATAGCATATTATATCACAGTGGTGATTATCTAATAAAATGGGGACAAGTGCGATCTTTTTCAAGCATGTATAACATATTGATATTGTTATACTTATATTATTTAGTAGGGGGATTTTTAAAAATATCTTTTTTATACAAGGGCAGATAAGACAATATTTGCTTTAAATTTGGAAGGTCTTGGCGGAGAGGCAGGGATTCGAACCCTGGGAAGGTTTCCCTTCAACGGTTTTCAAGACCGCCGCTTTCGACCACTCAGCCACCTCTCCGAACCAGGAGAAGTCTACCCAAGTGGCTACACGATTGCAATAAATCTAAGCAGAATTAAATTAAAAAATACATTTTTATAGTAAAGGCATCGTAAGCTGTTAACTAACTATTGCTTTATATGTGCGCAATACTTAAAGGGAGCAGAAAAGGGTAGTCAAAAGTTTTAAGCTAGGTTATCCTGAATGAGCCTACTATTGAACGAAATTAATATATGAGGATTGTTACCTTGATAACAGTACTTATCGTAGATGACCATGAACTTGTTCGAGCGGGAATTAGAAGTCTGCTCGCAAGCGTCAACGGTATCAAAGTTATTGGAGAAGCAGCTAATGGTGAAGATGCTGTTAAGCTTGCTCGCGAAAAACATCCAAATGTAATTTTGATGGATGTTCGTATGCCTGGATTTGGTGGATTAGAAGCCACTCGTAAAATTTTACGGATAGATCCAGAAATAAAAGTCATAGCACTTACTGTTTATGGTGAAGAGCCATTTCCATCTAAGCTGTTACAAGCTGGTGCGGCAGGGTACCTAACGAAAGGCTCAGGCTTAGAAGAAATGGTGCAAGCGATTCATTCGGTTCACCATGGTAAACGCTATATTAGCCCTGAAGTTGCTCAGCAACTAGCGCTTAAGCATTTATCCGATGAAAAAAGCTCTCCTTTTGATTCTTTATCAGAGCGCGAGTTACAGGTAATGATTATGATTACCAGTGGCCTGAAAGTGCAAGAAATCTCTGATAAGCTTTGTTTAAGCCCTAAAACTGTGAATAGTTATCGCTACCGTTTATTTGACAAATTAAGCGTGCATAGTGATGTGGAATTAACACATTTAGCGATTCGACATGGTATTTTGGACGCTGAAAAACTTGAAGCTGAAGAAGCGCTAGTCTAAATTAAGAGTCGTTTTAGTTGTACAAATGTTTGACCATAAAGCGTTTTTAACAAGCGCCCCTGTTTTACCAGGGGTGTATTGTATGTATGATTCTAAAGCAAAAGTATTGTACGTCGGTAAGGCCAAGAATTTAAAAAGTCGCCTGTCAAGTTACTTCAATAGAAATCTAGCTGATCCCAGAATAAAAAAACTTGTAGCCAAGATACACTCAATTGAGCTGACGGTAACGCCTAGTGAAAATGAGGCGTTGTTATTAGAAAATTCTCTCATTAATTCTCTCAAGCCACATTATAATGTTATCTTTCGTGATGATAAAACCTATCCCTATCTTTTTTTATCGAAGCATAAATACCCCAGTCTAAAATATGTTCGAGGCAAAACAAAGCAAAAAGGGGAATATTATGGCCCATACTCTAGTGTCTTAGCGGTAAAAGAAACCTTAAATATTTTACAAAGAATTTTCAAAATCAGACAATGTGATGATATTTTTTTTAATGCCCGTTCTCGACCTTGCTTACAATATCAAATTGAGCGTTGCTCGGCCCCTTGTGTGGGGTATATTGATGTACCAGAATATGAAAATGTGGTTAAGCAGATTAAATTATTTTTACAAGGTAAAAATCAAGACATTATTTCAAAACTTATATTATCGATGAATCAAGCGTCAGATGAATTAGACTTCGAAAGCGCGGCGCATTTGCGCGATCAAATCATCAGCTTGCGAGCAGTGCATAATCAGCAAAGCATTTATGGTAATGCGCAAAATGTAGATGCGATTGCTATTACATCTGAAAGCAGTCAGGTATGTATTCACCATCTTTTCATTCGGGAAGGTCGTATTCTCTCTAGTCAATCGCACTATGCTAAAAAGCATGAAAACTTAGAGCTTCCAGAAATACTGAGAACTTTCATTATACAAAGGTATATGAATCAGCAACAAAAAAATTACCCTCGTGAGCTAATTGTTAACCTTGCATTTGAAGATCAAGCGTTGCTAAGTAGTATGCTAACGGAAGCCGCTAACCGAAAAGTGAGTATTAAGATTGCATATCAAGGAGAAAAATATCAATGGTTAAAGCTCGCCTTAGACAATGCACAGATGAACTTAAAGCGCAGGCTAAAATTTGGTGATCTCTACTCTAAACGTTTTGAGCAACTGAAAAATGTTTTACAATTAAAATCAGATTTTAAACGTATGGAATGTTTTGATGTTTCCCATACTCAGGGGGTAGAGACCAAGGCTTCATGTGTGGTGTTTAACGATAAAGGGCCTGAAAAATCGGAATATAGGTGTTACAACATTCAAACAGCCCAAAATGATGACTACCAAAGCCTCACAGAAGCTTTGACTAGACGGTATCTAAAGCGCAAAGAAAAAGAATTACCTATGCCTGAATTGGTGATTATTGATGGGGGCAAAGGTCAATTAAATATCGCTCGTAAAGTTTTTTTAGAATGCCAAATTGAAGATGTAAAATTAATTTCTATAGCCAAGGGGCAAGGCAGAAAACCAGGGTTAGAAACAATATTTGTAGCCGTCAATGGAGAAACACAACTGGCTACTTTAAAATTAGAGCCCCACGACCCAGCTTTACATATATTACAACAAATTCGAGACGAAGCGCATAGGTTTGCGATTACACAACATCGCAAATCTCGCGCTAAAAAATCACAATCTTCTGTGTTAGATAATATATCAGGCGTGGGGCCAAAGCGTCAGCAATCCCTTATTCAGCACTTTGGCGGCTTACAAGGCCTTATGGCAGCCAGTCAGAAATCCATTCAAAATGTACCAGGCATAAGCCCAGCATTAGCTGAGAAAATTTATGCAAAGCTGCATTCTAAGTAACGACAGCCAACTTACTTTTGCTTTATTATGCTTTCAATAATTGGGGTGTTTTGTCTGTGAGCCTATGCGCGTTTTATGTTAACATGTGAGCCATTTTTTAAATTTAGAGTCGTATTAGGGGAGAAGGAATGCTTGGGATACCCAATATCATTACGATGATGCGGATATTCTTGATTCCAGTCTTTGTCGTTATCTTTTATTTACCTATTCGTCATGTTGATATATTGACGGCAGGTATTTTTTGTTTAGCGGGTTTTACAGATTGGTTAGATGGATTTTTAGCTAGAAAGTTGAACCAAACATCCCGTTTTGGCGCGTTTTTAGATCCTGTCGCTGATAAGCTGATAGTGGCAGTGGCATTAGTCATGATTGTAGGGGATTTTGGCTCCGTTTGGATAACCATTCCAGCAATGATTATAGTGGGGCGTGAGATTATGATTTCTGCTTTGCGTGAGTGGATGGCGGAAATTGGTAAAAGAGCCAACGTAGCCGTAAGTCATGTTGGTAAAGTTAAAACAGTGATGCAAATGCTTGCCATCATTATTTTGTTAGCCAACCCAACAGACCTAACTATTGACTGGGTTCTTTTAGGGGTTGTTATGATGTATCTTGCCGCTGTCTTAACAATTTGGTCTATGTTTGTTTATTTAAAAGCAGCAATGGTTGAGATTCGAAATTAATGGTTGTGTTTTTATATAAACACGCTTAGAATGTCATCTTTGTCGACGCCCACACGGTTGATAAATAAAAAGAAAAATTGGGTCTTGACAGAATTTTAAAATTCTTTACAATGCCCTAGCAAATGCGGGAATAGCTCAGCTGGTAGAGCACAACCTTGCCAAGGTTGGGGTCGCGAGTTCGAATCTCGTTTCCCG
>CAXBML010000029.1:0-35468 GCA_963976875.1 uncultured Coxiellaceae bacterium | reverse complement strand
GTCATTTTCCTGTAAAGGGGTTTCAGGATTTGCGGTATTATAATAAATTGTGTACACTGAATTATAATTTAACAGAGCGCGACATGGTCGATTTAATACATAAAAAAAACAAACATAGAAGCGATGAAGAATGGCAGGAGCTAGCTATTCACTACGCGACAGAGATTTACAAAGAATACGAAATACTAACGCCTAAGATATTGAGTAAGTTTATAACTATGGTAAAAGTATCTGAAATATTTGGCGGTGTAGGTAATTTAGCTAAGGCAGCGGGACTTCCAGATCATATCCTTTATGGGAAGGTAGACTGTATATACTGCGGAGTTACCTTTTCTAAAAAAACACACACTGGATTATTCTGCACCAAGGCATGCCAAGTATCATCGTTAAGCAGAAAGCGTGCAGGCTTACTCGGAGTTAAAGACCAGAAAAAGAATTGCCTTCATTGTGGCGGCAGCTTTTTGTATATGAAAGGTCAGGCAGGCAGCAGGTATTGCTCCAGAAAGTGTAGGTCAAGAGAGGGTAGCAGGGCTGGACATCATAAAAGAAAAGCTTTAATGCTTGGAGTTGACTCGTTAGTATTTTCAGTTAACGAGATAGTGAGTAGGGATGGTGTCAATTGCTCGCATTGCAAAGTGAAAACACTGAGTGATTGCAGTGCCAACGCTGATAATAAACGGCATATTGATCATATAATACCGTTAAGTAAAGGCGGTCATAATGCCATATATAATTGTCAGATTCTTTGCCGGAAATGCAACATATTAAAAGGGAATAAAATTTCTAATAAAGACGCGTCTAAAGCATCAGCCCTCTGGCCTGAGGATATAATGTCTTTTATAGCAGAAGCAAGATCAAGGTTGGCAAAACAACCAAAGGAGAGCGCAGCTAATCGGTCAGGGGTAACAGGGGTTTTTTTTAATTCATCCACTGGCAAATGGTTAGCAAGAATTGATCGAGGCAGCACACGCGCTCAGGTTTTATGTGAAGATAAAGATACCGCTATATCAGTGAGAAAGGAAATGGAGCGGTCAGTTTTAGATGGTTTAAATATTATTGAAGTAAAACGGAGGGCTATAGAATGCCGCAAATTAGAAAGCCTCAAGCATTAAGGGAGATGCAAGGCACTGCCAAAGACCACCCTGAGCGACAAAACAAAAACGAGCCAACGCCAACAAGAGGCATTGGCCCTGCACATGATTCGCTAACCGAATATGAAGCGGCTGTATGGGATGAAATAGTAGATATATCATACCGTGGCGTACTTGGAGAGGCTGACCGGATAACCTTAGAGATGATGTGCAGGTTGACGGCTGAAATGAGATTAGATTACACTGAGTTTTCAGCAGCCAAGCTGACCCAGCTTAGTCAGCTATGTGGACGCTTCGGCATGACACCAAGCGACCGGACTAAGATTGTAATACCGAAAGAACAGAACGTTAATGCGTTTGAGGGAATGTAATGAGTATTGAAATAGAAGACGTAAAAAAGTTAAGATTATCAAAAAGGTGGAGGTCATGACAAAACTAGAATATTATTTGATTAATTTTGACGGAAGGGAAACTGTAGTCAAGCTCGATAAAGATATGCTTATTAACATGGCCAAAATAGCGGCTGATGAATGTAAGGCTTTTAGTTTCAAAAGCGTTTCTTTGTCGATTACTGTTATGGATATGGAGAGCGAGCTAGGCATTGAGCTATGGTGATTAAATAGTTGAAACCCTACACTGATATAGCGGTACAGTATGCGAGAGATGTATTAAGCGGCGAAGTATTAGCGGCGAAGTACATCAAATTGTCGTGCGCGCAATTCCTTGAATCCCTAGAAGACCAACCCACCTACGAATACAGCGAGGCAAAGGCTCACAAAGCTTGTAAATTTGTAGAAGCCCAATTCCATACCAAAGGCAAATGGGCAAGCAAAAAGAAAAACTTAATACTTGAGCCTTGGCAGATATACTTTGTATGCAATGTATTCGGCTGGCTATCCGTGGCCACTGGGTTTAGACGGTACAGAGAAGTCCTATTGTTAGTACCGCGTAAAAATGGCAAGTCCGCACTGGCAGCAGCTATTGGCCTTTACATGCTGGCGGCTGACGGCGAGCATGGCGCAGAAGTATACACGGGCGCTACTAGTGAGAAACAAGCGAAGGAAGTATTCGTGCCTGCACAGCAAATGGTTAGAATGAACGCTCCTATGGTGGCCTACTTCGAGATACAGAACAACGCATCTAACATTTGCATACTAAAAGACGGCTCCAAAATGGAACCTATCATCGGGAACCCTCCGGATGGGTCAAGCCCTAGCTGCGCTATCGTCGATGAAGTGCATGAGCATAAAGATAGCCGCTTAATTGACACGATGATTACAGGCATGGGCGCGCGTGACCAGCCGCTAATGTTATACATCACAACTGCGGGCGACAACCTGTCTGGGCCTTGCTATCAGCTACAGCTAGAGGCTCAGAAAGTGCTAGAAGGTGTGCAAAATAACGACCAGCTATTCTCTTTAATATATGGCGTAGATGCTGATGATGAATGGTCTAGCGTAGAAGCGGTAAGAAAAGCAAACCCTAACTTTGGTGTGTCAGTCAGTGAAGAGTTTTTACTAGCTAGATTACAAGACGCTAAGAATAACGCCCGCAAGCAATCCACTTATAAAACCAAGCATCTAAATGTATGGGTGGGTTCAAGAGAGGCTTTCTTTAACGTCGATAAGTGGCGACAGTGTGAAGCCGATATAAGAATGGGTGATTACACTGGGCAGCGTGTTTTCTTAGGGCTTGATCTTGCGAGCCGTAAAGATATCGCAGCGTTGGAGGTGTTAATCCCTGTAGGTGAGGACTATGTGCGCTTCGGAAGGTACTACTTACCCGAAGATGTGCTCGAAGATGGCAACGAAATGTACAGAGCGTGGGCCGCCGAGGGTTGGCTAACCCTGACCGAGGGAAACATTATTGATTTTAATGTGATAAAATCAGACATTATTGAATTGTGCAGCCAGTTTGAGGTTGCAGAATTAGCATATGACCCGTTCCAAGCGACTATGTTAATCACAGAATTAATGGCAGAAGGTGTGCCAGTTGTTGAAATGCGGCCAACAGTGCTTAATTTCAGTGAGCCTATGAAGATTTTAGACTCTATTATCTTAGCGGGCAAGCTAAAACACAACGGCGACCCAGTTCAAACTTGGATGATATCTAACGTAGTGGCTAAACAAGATGCAAAAGACAACGTATACCCACGTAAAGAACGAGACGAAAATAAAATTGATGGGGTTATATCTTTGATTATGGCACTAGGCCGAGCACAACAAACAGATGGCCAAACGCCTATCGACTTCGACAACCTTCTAACGGTGACTTTGTAAATGGCATGGTATAAATTTGGATTCGGGAGAGGTGGCGACACTATCACCCAAGGCACACAAAGCCCACTACCTACGCGCCCAACTGAGGTTAAAGACTTTGACACGGCTATGACACAGAGTGCATTCTGGGCTTGTGTTAGATTGTTGACTGAGGCGGTTTCCGCTATGCCTATCGTTTGCTATGAAAAAGGCGAAGATGGCTCGAGAGAAGCGACAACCAAAAACGATTTATGGCGATTATTGAATTACACCCCTAACAGGTACCAGACTAGAACAGAATTTTTTGAGAGCGTAATGCTAAACCTCACGGTTTGGGGTAATTCTTATGTAATCATGGAGCGCATTGGTGGCATCAATGGCCGCATTATATCGCTACAAGCGTACCCATCAGCACAAATGGAAGTCGAATTGCTACGCGATGGCAGTATAATTTATAAATACACCACCCCAGATGGCAGTGTAAAGGTGTTTGCTCAGTCGTCTGTTTGGCATATTAAGCTATTTGGCAATGGAATCATGGGGCTTTCACCTCTTGGTTATGCGGGTAACGCACTAGGGTTAAGCAAAAACCTATCAGATAGACAGAATAAGCTTGCTGCTAACGGTGGTAAGACCAATGGCATATTAACAATTGACCAAGCCTTAAAGCCTGAGCAGAGAGAGCAGGTAAGACAATCATACTCTGGATTACAAGAAGGTAATAGTGATACGCTAACAGTGCTTGAGGCTGGCTTTAAATACCAGCAAGCCAGCTTATCCCCGACAGACATGCAGTTGCTAGAATCAAGACGATTTAGTATTGAGGATATTTGCCGCTTTATGGGCGTGCCTTCGGTACTGGTTAACGACACAGCAGCTTCTACAACTTGGGGCAGTGGTATTGAGCAGATCAACCAAGGCTTTTATAAACTTAACCTGCGCCCATATCTTGAGCGCCTAGAGTCAAGTATTAAACGACATTTGCAGCCCCGTTCAGAGTGGGAAACAGTAGACATTGAATTTAATTTCGATTCACTATTGCGCGCAGACAAGACGACCAGATTGGACGCACAATCAAAAGCTGTAAATGCTGGTATAATGACACCTAACGAAGCGAGAGCCGAAGAAGGGCTTAAACCGGAAGTAGGCGGTGATAAAATTTACTTAAACGGCTCATTAGTACCAGCCGGAACACAACCGATACAAACACAGGCGGTAAATAATGGAACATAAGCAATTAAACCTCGCCGCGTGTGAGGTAAAAATGGGCGCGGAAGGCTCCTTGCAGTTTAGCGGGTACGCTTCTGTATTCGATGGCCTCGATTCTTATGGCGACAAAATACAAGCTGGCGCATATAAGAGTACAATAACTGATAGGGAACGCCCAGTTCAGCTAAGATGGAATCATTCTGGCCCTGTTATCGGTAAGTTTACAGAAATGTACGAAGATGAAAAGGGTTTATTTGTATCAGGCGAATTAACAAAAGGCCATTCAGTTGCAGAAGACACGGCGGCACTGTTAAGGCACAAAGCTATAAGCGGCCTATCTATTGGTTATTCAGTCAAAGACTTTGAGCAACAAGGCGTTGTTAGGGTATTAAAAGATATTGAATTGTACGAGATATCAATAGTGGAAACACCAGCCGATAACAACGCTCACATAATGGGCATTAAAAGTGCGACCAAATTGAAAGACGTGGAATCAATTTTACGTCAGAAAGGATTTTCACAAAAAGAAGCTACGGAGATCGTGGCAACAGTGAAAAAAATTCACGGAGAGCGTGAAGAAAGCGAAGTAAAACATAACGAGCTAGTAACGCTCACAAACTTTATTAAAGAGAATTATTAAAATGGATATATTAGAACTTAAAAGTGCTGTAGAAGGTATGCACTCTAAAGTAGAAGAAAAAATGCAAGCGGTTGCAGATCAAGCCGATACTAAAAGCGCAGAATACAAAGCCGCTTTCAGTGAGATGGAAACCGCTATCAAGTCACTAGACAGCCAGATAGTCGAGCTTGCGCAAAAGCACTCAGTTGCACCAGAAATTATCGAAGCCAAAACATTCGGCCAAGAAGTATTAGGTTCTGATGGTATCAAGTCTTTCATCGCTGGCGAAACTAACCGCGGCCGCACTGAGATTAAAAATACCATCGTAAACAGTGGCAATGCTAGCTCTATTCACGATCAATTAGCAGGCGCGGTTGCTGGTGCATTCCGTCAGTTAACGGTTATGCCTACAGTTACACAGGGTTCGGCTTCTAGTAACATTATCTACTACTCAAAAGAATTAGCTTATACCAATGCAGCCGCAATCACTGCTGAGGGCGTAGCTAAGCCTGAAACTACACTTACTTTTGAAGAAGTTAACGTTGCAGTTAAGACGATTCCAACATTCTTGCGCGTATCTAAGCAAGCATTGGATGACTCGACTTTCCTTGCCTCTTACATTGAGCGCCGCTTACGTCATGGTGTTAACACTTCTGTTGAAAACTATGTGATTAATGACACTACTGACGGTTGGTTGGCGACTGCTAACAACACTGTTACCAGTCCATTATTGACAGTTGATGTTTTCGGCCTAGCTAACAAGATGAAAATGGAAGTTATTGGTGCTGATTACGAGCCTAGCTACTTCTACATGAACCCAGCAGATTGGGGCAGCGCAGAAACCGAACGCCGCGCTTCTGGTGACAATGCTTTTGTTGCCGCTTCTGGTGCTGTTAGCTACGTTAACAACGGTTTAACTCCTATGCTTTGGGGCTTGCCTGTAGTGTTGTCTAACAACATTCCAGCGGGAACCATGATTTGTAAGTCAGCCGATGCTGATATGTATGCAAACCGTGAAAGCACAGTTGTTGAGATGTTCGAGCAAGATGGCGATAACGTTACTAAAAACCTTATCACTGTTCGTGCGGAAACTCGCGGTGCTAACCTAGTGTTTACCCCTGCGGCTATCCGCTCAGGTGATATTACTGGTATCACTTCACCAGCGTAAACGATAAAGGGCGGCTACCATAGCGCCCTTATTTTCAAGGAGTTTTAAATGTACATAGCAGCAAAAGCTTTTAAAAGTTACAAGCAAGGCGAAAAGAAAAAAGGCGAAGCAGTAGAATTTGTAAAGGCGTGGGCTGATGCGGGTTTAATTGTTGAAGGCAAGCCTGAACCAAAAGCTAAGATTGAAACTAAGCCAGAACCAAAAAAGAAGAAAGAGACTAAATGAAAACAGTAGTTATTACGCCACCAGTAAGCGAGCCAATATCATTAATTGAGGCTAAAGCTCAATTACGTATTGAAACTAGCTTCATTTTGGATGATGACTATATCAATGCGCTAATATCTGCGTCCCGTGATCGTTGCGAGAGCTATTGCAATCAATTTTTTACGGTAAAAGATATACAAATTATTAATAAGGGTTCGGCCAGTGGCGTTTTAGACATTCCGTACCCTAATTTAACCATTACAGCTATCACATATATTGACAGCGATAATGCAACACAGACAATCAGTGCAGCTGATTATTTCTACAACGAAGGAACGCAAGAGCTTACATTCCTAGTAGATTTTAACGCTCAAAGCTTCACTGTTGCGGCTACTACGGGCGCACCAGCAGAGCTAGAAGGTGTTAAAGCGGCTATTAAGATGATTGTTACCGACTTATACGAATTACGCACAGAAACAGCCGTAGGCGTATCACTTGCTGATAACCCAGCTGTCAAGGCTATGCTTTATCCTTATAGACTGGAATTAGGTATATGACCTACAGAGCGGGAGAACTAGACCAGCGGATTACATTCCAAGAGCGCGTAAATGTGCCAGATGGAATGGGTGGCAACTCTTTCACATGGCAAGATGTGGCCGAATCATGGGCGCACGTTAGACCGAAAAGTGGTCGAGAGGTTACGCAATACGACAGGGTTAATGCCGAGGCTGGTTATTTATTTGTTGTTCGCAATCGCTCAGATATTAAGCCAAGCTATAGAATAGAATGGCAAGGTGAGCTTTTTAATATTCGCGTTATATCGCAACCTAAAGGCCGCGCTTTATATTTAGAAATTGAAGGTGAAAGAGGCGTGGCACTTTGAGTAAACAGCAGGTTGAAGTTGTCGGGTTAGAAGAGATTAAAAAAGTCTTAACCGAGATTGCGCCGAAGTATGCTGTAAATTTATCAAGGGCATTGATTCACGGGCTTGCATCTACGACTGCTAAAGAGTCTAAAAAGAACGTTCCAGTTGACAAGGGTAATCTAAAGAAAGCGATTAAAGCCAAGCGTAAACGATCTACGCCAGATAAACCAATTAGTGACGTAATAGTTGAGCAAGGAAAGGCAGCTAAAAACGATGGGTTCTATTGGCGTTTTGTTGAATACGGAACAGGCGGCCCAGTACCACAACCAGAACAGCCATTTTTACGACCTGCGCGCGATTATGTAGAAGCTAATATGCCCAGAATAGTAGATGAACAATTTAAAAAGAAATTAGCAAGCGCGATAAATAGAGCTAAGAAAAAGGCGGCTAAAAAATGAGTGAATTTGAAACAGTCGTGCAAACAGAGATTTATAGCATATTAGCTAATGATGCAGGCTTAAATGCGGTTGTTACTGGCGTATATGACAGCGTGCCACAAGTATCGAGCACCTTCCCTTATGTTACAATAGGCGAGGACATATTTACAGACATGAGCACAGACACAGAGCTTATAAATCTAGTGAGTATTACCATACATGTTTGGTCTAGGCATTCAGGAAGGTCAGAAACAAAGCGAATACAGGGTTTGATTTATGGGCTTTTGAATAGAGCTAATATAACGAACGCTAGCTACAAATTTATAAACATTAATCAGGTTACATCTCAAACACAGATGGATTCTGACGGCGAAACTCGCCACGGTATACAAACTTTTAATCTCATACTTGAGGAGCTATAACATGGGCGCAGCATCACGCGATTTATTAATCAAAAAAGGCGCTACACGCTTAGCGGGTATTACGTCTAAAAATATCACGGTTGCTAATGAGCCGATAGATATTACCAGCGATGAAGACAATGGTTTTCGGTTGCTGCTTGACGTAGCAGGGACTAAAACTCTTGATTTTGGTTTTTCAGGCATCACTAAGGACACCACTTTACGAGCACTAGCTCTAACAAGCGGTTCAAAACTGTATAGCGATATTACAATCGAATACCCACCAGTAGGCGCGCAAACTACAGGCGATTCAATCAGTGGAGACTTCTATTTTAATGGCCTAACTGAAACGGGCGGCGGTTCTGATGGCGCTATTGAGTTCGATGGTACTTTACAATCTAGTGGCGAATGGACGTTTACAGCTGGTGCCTAATTAGCATGTTTGGGCGGTTGTGCTACAATCGCTTAAACACATTAGGAGTATCATTAAATGGCAGTTTTCCAAGACGTAGTATTTTGCTTTAAAGGCGAAGAGTACACAGTAAAATCCAATAAGATTATGCGATTGATTGCGATGATTGAGGATATTGTAACGCTTGGCGATTTAACCAGTGGAAATATAAAGATTAGCAGATTAGCTGAGGCGTATTCGGCTTGTTTGAATTACGCAGGTGCAGAAACAGAAATCGAAACGGTTTATGAAACCATGTTCGGCGCTGGTTCAGCTGGTGCGGTTCAAGAGTCTATCACTACTTTAATGATGCTAATGCTGCCACCGTCTAGCTATCAGCCACCGGAACCGAAAACCGCAAAAAAGCCGAAAACCCCAAAGAAGAAAGCGGAATAGTAAAAAACCTTTTTATTACAGCCGTTTCTAATTTTGGAATAGCCCCTAGTGAATTTTGGGGTATGCACCCGCAAGAATTTTGGTGGTTAGCTGAGGCCAAAGTACCGGACGCATTCAAAGAGCCGCAACGAAAACGGCTATTAAGATTATTAGAGAAGGGCTGGAATGGCTGAGTCAGATGTTTTTGTAAGATTTGGGGCTGATATCGACCCTTTGAAAAAAGGGCTTGCAACAGCTTCTAGTAAGCTTGACCAGTTCGGTGCTAAAGGTCGCGAAACCGCAAATGTGATGGGCAAGGTAGCCGTTGCAGCGGTTGCGGCTGGTGCGGCTATTGGTATTAAGCTTGTTAACGATTCTTTGGGTGCGATTGACGCGCAGGCGAAGCTTGCTAAACAATTAAGTACCTCTAGCGCTAGTTTAGCCGTCTTAAATCGTGCCGCTGATATGTCTGGCATATCAATGAAAAACATCGAGCAAGGCGCTAAAAATTTAGAAGTCGCGTTAGGTGAAGCTGCTCAAGGCACTGGTATTGCAGTTGATACGCTAGAGCGATTAGGGCTGACCGCCGAACAGCTTAGTGGGATGTCATTAGATGACAAAATATTAACTGTAAACGCCGCACTAAAAGCCAACATCCCTGTAACAGAAAGAGCAGCAGCAGCAGCCGATTTATTTGGTAAGCGTGCTGGTTTTGCTATTATGCAATTAGACCCAGCAACCCTCGCAGAAGCTACCCGACAAGTTGAGGGCATGGGCCTTGCTATATCTGACGTAGACGCAGCTAAAATTGAAGCGGCTAATGATGCTATGGCTAGTATCGGAATGGCAGTGGATGGGGTTGTGCAGCAATTTACGATAGCGTTAGCTCCTATATTAGAAGAAATAGCATTAGGCTTTCAAGAAGCGGCTATACAGTCAGGAGGCTTTAAAGAAGAAGTAGTAAGCGCAGTTGCAGGCATAGCTAAAGCATTCGGGTTTTTAGGCGATTCAATTAGAGGCGTTCAAATTGTAATTGGAGGAATTGAGGTAGCTTTAAAGGGAGCCACTACCGCGATAGGTGTATTTGCAGCTAATGCCCTTGAGTATTTCGAGAGAATACGCATTGGTTGGGCTGAAATATATAACGTCATAGCCGCTACAGCAAACAATATACCAAATATTGATATGCCTATGATGTCTACAGACTTTACCGAGTTTACACAAGGCGTAAGGTCGGCGGTTGAAGTTGCAAAAACAGATTTAATAGCTACTGTTTCAGAAGTTAATAAGCTTCTGCTAGCTCCATTACCAAGCGAAACCGTTGACGCGTTTATAGCTAGCATTAATGACCCTAGAATTATAGAGGCAAAGCAAGAGCAGTTAGCGGCTATTAAGGCACTAGCCGAACAAGATGCAATGGAACGCATAGGTTTAGAGGAAAGAACCCAAAGCGCAATGGCTCAAATTAGGCAGTCATGGGGTAAGCAGCAGACGCAGGCGGTTAGCCAAATGTTTGGCGACCTATCGACCCTTATGCAGTCTGGCAGTAAAAAACAATTCGAGATAGGCAAAGCAGCAGCACGCGCTCAAACCGTAATGAGCACTTATGAAGGTGCGCAAAAGGCGTACACGGCGCTTGCTGGTATTCCTATAGTTGGGCCTGCTTTGGGTATCGCAGCAGCAGGGGCGGCTATAGCGGCGGGCGGTATTAGATTACAAGCTATCAACAGCACAAGTATTGGCGGTGGGGCTTCTGTTAGTGGAGCAGCAGCGGGAGGTGGCGGCACAGGAGCAAGCGCACCACAACAAGCAGCACCAGCAGCGCAAGAAAGAAATTTAACAGTAAGCGGTGTAAATCCTGACCAAATGTTCTCAGGTCGTCAGCTTATAGATATAATAAACTCAGCTACAGAAGACGGCTCAGTATTGAGGCTTGCATAATGGCAGTTGTAATAAGTAATAGTGTAGTTTTAGGTTCGGCCCAGTCACAACCTAGCGGCAACTTGCCAATTATCGGATATAAAAACATATTAAATGTAAGTAACATTACGGCAACAAGTGAAGAGCCAGCAAACCCAATTACTAGCGTTACCAATCCCGCAACGGCTTATACTTGGATAGCGGCAAGCGCAGCCACTCAGACAATAACGATTAACACAGCAGGTCAGCAGGTCGATTATATCGGTATTGCTAGGCATAACTTAAACCAAGTTGATCTAACAGTTACAATAAAATACAACGGCATTACAGTTGTTTCAGGCGTTTCAATTAGTGATGCACAAGCTATATTATTCCTTCAAAACGATGCAGTGCCAGATACGATTGAAATAGTTATTGAAGGCGCAGACGAAGCGCCGCAAATCGGAGTTATTTACATTGGTAAGTCATTGCGCCTAGAACGCTCTATTTACGTGGGTCATACTCCAATAACATACGGGCGCAAACGCTCAACTGTTAATGGTATTAGTGAAAATGGTCAGTATTTAGGCGAAATAGTTAAGCGCCAAATAAATATGACCTCTGTTAGCTTGAGTAATTTAACGCCAGCTTGGTACAGATCACAACTAGACCCGTTCTTTAAGCTCACTCCTAGAGTTCCGTGTTTTTGGGCGTGGCGACCAGAGACGTACCCCGATGAAATTGGCTACGCTTGGATTGATGGTGAGCCGTCAGTAAGCAATGAACAGCCTAATGGTATGATGTCGGCATCTTGGAATTTTGAAGGTTTAGCTTAATGACTGAACGTATTACTTTTGTTGAAATAGATTTAAACCGTTGTAGTGAAACATACGGGGTTGCGCCGTGCACGGCTAGTGGCCCTGCTACAGATAAATGCTTTAATTGTTTTGCTACTTGTCAAGATAAAGACAATTACAATAAAGAAATCGTTACCGCTAGACACTCTACTGTTAGCAGTGTTTTACCCCTAGGCATCCAAGCAATACCGGATATTGCAAGCGTATCAATAAACCCAGCCGTGTTAGATTTGGGCGAGTCCATTGGCGTGCGCGCTTCGGTTAGTATTACTTTTGGCGATGCAAGATATCCGGACACAGGGCCGGAGGGTGATAGATACTTATCAGATAGAGATTACAACCCATACACTCAAGGTTCATATTGGGGTAAATTCCGCGCACGCTATCCGTTTACACAGGGTAGTGATATTCGCGTAATACGAGGTTCTAGCGATCAGTCATTGGAGCAAATGGAAACTAGACATTTTATCGTTGAAAATGTAAGCGGCCCAAACTCTAGCGGCGCGTTTTCTATTGTCTGTAAAGATGCTTTAAAGCTTGCAGATAGTAAAAGGGCGCAATGCCCAGTGTTGTCTCAGGGTGAACTAGCGGCAGATATAACCAATTCAGCTGCCAGCTTTACTTTAAGCCCTAGCCTGATTGGTGCAGATTATGACGCCTCAGGATTCATTAATATCGGCGGTGAAGAAATTTGTTCGTACACTCGATCAGGCGATGTTATGACCATTGTTCGAGGCCAGTTTAATACCGATGCGATAGCGCACGAAGCGGGGGCAAGGGTTCAATTATGTAAGGAGTTCGCCGCTGGAAGTAGTTTAAGAGCTACAGATATAATTAATGATTTGCTTGTTAATTTTGCAGCCGTCCCACAAGAATGGATACCAATAGCAGCTTGGAATGCAGAGGATGATACTTATATTCAGCGAACTTATAGCGCGCTAATAGCTGAGCCTGAAAGTGTCACCTCTCTTGTAAACGAGGTGCTACAACAAACAGCCAGTACAGTTTGGTGGAATGACTCAGCTAAACAATTAGAATTTAGAGTGTTAAAAGATGTAAGCACAGACGCGGCAACGTATAGCGATGATTTAATTCTAGCTGATACTTTTGCGGCAACAGATCAAAACAAGAAACGAGTTAGTCAGGTTTGGACATACTTCGGGCAGATAAACCCACTAGAAAAACTAGACGAAGGTAAAAATTATTCGCGTACACAGGCCAATATAAGCAGCGAGAGCGAGATTAATTTTGAAGGTGTGCCAAGTATACGCAGGATTTATTCACGCTGGATAACTGCTAACAGTAGAGCGACTGCGGAAAACTTAAACCTAACTATACTAAGCCGATACTCTACGCCACCAAGAAAAATTAGCTGGAAGTTACAGCGAAATGACCAGCTGACTATCCCGCAATTGGCGGGTGGCTACAATGTAATAAACAGGAGCATGCAGGACGCAAAAGGCGCGGCTTCAATCGTGCCTGTGCAAGTCACGCAAGTAATGTCTACTGACACAGGTTTTAGCGTAGTTGGTGAAGAGGTACTTTATTCGCAAACAATTACGCCTACAGACCCAGATCAAAAATCGGTATCACTTGAAACCAATGGTCAGACTAATGTAAATCTTTACGATGAAGCAATAGCAAGTAGTAACGCAGCCCCGCAAGCTGGCGACACATGGACGTTCACCATCGCGTCTAGCACAGTTATAGGTTCCAATAGCACTAGTATGGCCTCAATTGATACAGGCACAGGCTGGCCCGCTGGCGTTACCTTGGTGCTTGTTAATTTTGGCTCAGTAATGGGTAAAGGCGGGTCGGGCGGGTCGGGCGGGTCAGCCATATTTGGGGCGACCGATGGTGGCGCAGGTGGCGCAGGTGGTCTTGCTTTTGAAATCAATTACCAGATGTCAATTATAAATAATAATATTATCGGCGGTGGCGGCGGTGGCGGTGGTGGCGGCGGCGCTGCTTCTAGGGCTAGTATTTCTGGCAATATAACTTATAACGCGGGCGGCGGTGGCGGCGGTGGCGGACAGGGCTATGATGTTAGCCTAGGAGGCCCAAGAACAAACCCATCTAGTGATTTTACTGATAGCTCAAGGATCGAAAGGGCCGGAACTAGTGGTAATGGAGGAGGCTCTACCGCTAATGGCACCAAAGGTCTTCGTGGGGTGGTTAATAGTGGATTTAAAGGTGGCAACGGCGCAAACGGGGCAGGGTTAGGTCAATCTGGCACATCGGGATTGAATGGAGTGGCTACCAGTATATCAGGTGGCGTTTCTAGCGCAGGTGGAACCGGAGGCCCAGCAGGCGCAGCAATAAACAAAAACGGTTATACTGTAACAATAACGAACAACGGCGCAATTTTAGGAGCGATAAACGCATGAGTTTACCAGTTTGGCAAGCAACTATTGTAAATGAGTTTGGCGAAATTATACCCTCGCCAACAATGACAATTATAAACGAGGCTACAGGCTTAGGGCTAACTGTTTATTCTGATGTGAACGGGACTACCGCACTAGGAACTAATGGCGTATTTACTGGGGGCGCAGACGGCTTCGCACAGTTTTTTGCACCAGCAGGGCGTTACAGCATTAAAGCGGAGAATCTAGGGCTAGGGTTTGAAAGAACATTTAGGTTTGTTGCAATGGTTGGGGATTCTGCATTTTACCCAGCGCTTGGAACCTCTGCTTTAGTCGACACTGGCCTACTAACCGGAAACGTCCCAACAGCCGATCAGCTTAGTATGGTCGGTGAGACTGTTAACTATACTGGGGCGAACTATCAGCCCACAACGAGCTTGGGGCTAGGCGTGGTCAGGATGATGCAGAATGTTAGCGGCGCCGATTTAGCAGACGGAGCATCTATATCTGGCGGGTCAATTAAGATCGCTTTCGCTGACAGTACGGGCACAATATTCGGCTCATCCGCTACAGTTACAGGAACTTGGAAAAACGTATCAGGAATAGCTATATTAGATGATAGATTTGGCTACATGGTGAGAACTGCTTAATGCAGCTTATAACCCGCCTAATAGAATACGCCTTAATTGGCGTGTTCTTGTGTGGGTGTTTGACTGCTTTTTCAGCTTGGTATTTAGCGACTAAGTTAAACGATCTACGAAAAGGCCAATTACGCCCGCTGAAATTAAAGATATGGCTACGCCGGATATTTTCCAATAAGCGTTATTAGTTGCTTGGTTTTGCTTTAATCCTGAAACATCGCTTACCATTACATCTAATACTTTTGCTGTCTGACTTGTCATTATATCCATCTTATCAATGATGGCATTAAATTTTAAGTCGCTCTTTTCACTACTGTGTGCTATTCGGTCATATATTGATATCAAGTGTCTATCCAGTTCTTCACGTGTAACGGGCGTAGGGTTCATCAAACAAGCCTTAAAAAATAGTGTATATTATAACCTTGATTATACATTAAACAATAAGGTTATGGTATGAGATTAGCAGGAGTGTGATATGGGAGACATAAGTAAGAATTTTAATAGGTCTGAATTTGAATGCCAATGCGGTGAATGCGGGCTTGATACAGTAGATGTTGAGCTTTTAGAGCTATTGCAGAATTTAAGAGATAAGTTCGGGAGGCTAAAGATCACTAGTGGCCATAGGTGTGCAGATCATAATAACGCTATCGGAGGTAATAAGAATAGTTATCACCTGCACGGCCGCGCATCTGATATTGTACCGCTAGATGCTGATATAATAGAAATCGCAAACTACATAGAATCAATTAATCATAAGGGTGGTATGGGAGTTTATCTTGATGATAACTTCATTCACCTTGATACACGATCATATAAAGCCCGTTGGAGGGGATAAATTATGGAAAAGAAATGGTACAAATCAAAGGCGGTATGGGGTGGATTGATCGCTGTTGTAGCTGCTATAGCTAGTGCGCTTGGGTATGCTATTAGCCCAGAAGAGCAAGACACTATAATCGAGGCGGTAATTGCAGTTGTTGGTGGGGTAGGCGGTGTATTAGCTGTTTACGGTCGAGTAAAAGCTGACTCAACTATTAAGAAATGAAACTAATAGAGTTTATAGTTCGCCTACTGTATCTGTGGGAGAACTATAAACGCAAGAAAAAAGAGGCTAAACGGGATGCTGATATCAAAGCTTTACGAGACAATCCTACTAAGTGGTTTAATGATCATTTTAGCGGGGTGCGGGGCGACTTGCCCGATAAAGCCGATGATGCCAGTAAAACCGATACTAAGCCCGATAAATACTGATAGCGGTGTTCTCTTCACATTCGAGGAGGCCACCGCTTTAGGTATCTATATTATTGAGTTAGAGGCTGGTTTCTAGCGCTGCCCTAGTTCATTCTCGAACACTTCTAGCCAATCGTCACCGCAATACTCTAACCACTGTCTATCGAAGCGTTTTGTGATTATCATATTAATACAGTTTCTGATATGGCTTTCCTTCATGCTGCTTACTTTATATGATTTACCGTCCCGACCCTCCCAGTATGCAAAATTCTCTTCGTTGCCGCTGATATCTTCATACATTATGTCTTGATCTAATCCAAACCCCATCTCAGCCTCTCTTTATTATCTTTTCACACGTATGGATTAACTGCGCCTTTGCGTCATACTTCGGCGTACCGGTTGTCGTCTCTAGTGCTTGAGTTGATTGTAACGTATTCAATCCAAATGCTAAAAGCAGCGAGGGCGACATTACTAATAGTGACTTGATTAAAGTGCTCATTTTATTAGCTCCTTAGATAATTCCTGTATTTTTTCTTCACGTTCAGGCTTGCTAGAAAATAAGAATAATCCAGTATCATCACCTGCATCAATCCATTTGCCATTATGCAATACTTTGATTCCGTACATTTCCTTATTATTTACCATATCAAACCAAGCAGTTCTTTTACATGTGTATGTATTCATTTTAGTAGCTCCGGTGTTTCGTATATGTTACCGATTACTGTTAACTCGTAATCCTCTCTAGCACCCAAAGAGAGCCATTTACTTGAATCTTCATGCGTTAATACCCATCCACCAACATATGCGTTAATAAATTCTACCCTTAGTATGTGGCTCGACGTTTTCCCAATCTGTATAATATCCCCCTCAAATATCTTAACGCCGCTAGCATCTTTTAGGCCAGTGTATTGCACTACCTCTAATACCTGTTCTTTACCAGACCGGTCATAATTAACAGCAGATAGTACCCCATTTATAACTTTAAACTCAACGAATTTCGCACTTGTAAGCATTCTATTCCGGACTTTATCCCAAGCCCTAAACTCTAATTCTCTCATTTCAAACACTCCAATTCATGTTGATAATAATCATCCAGTAGCAAATGATTTTCTTTTTCATCTAAAGGCGGCCAATTACTAGCATCGCCTAATAATTTATAGTCAATGTGCCCCCGATTCCGGTTAAGTATCGGTGCGTGAAACTCAGTTACTTCGACATCGACTAGCTGGCCGCGTACCGTTGTTTTGAATATCATAGCCTTGTCACCACTTTTTCAATCAAATACATATCAGCTTGCTTTAGTGTAACCGCCGGAACGTCATTGCCCGATAACATAAACCAATGCAACTCACCCTTTTTGCCGCCGTAGATCATTGTATTCTTGCAGTCTTTAAACCTGCATGGGTCGCCTTTTTGTAGTTTCATTTTTCTAGCTCCTTTGTGCTGAAATTTGTTGTCTTGCAATCGTCTGGCTGACCAACACTACCAATAACCGCATTACATAAGTCACATCTATACGCATAACCCGAACCATGATCAAACCAAGGTGTGCCCCCGCAATTCTGCTCAGGTAAGCGCTCAGGAACTCGAGAGCCATCTATAGCTATTGGCATTCCCCTGCCTCCAGTTTATCGCCAAGTTCAATCAACTCAGTAATACATTTATTCATTGTATCTCTACAAAAAAGTTCATCTTTAAATTCTAGCATGTACTCCATTTCTGGCGACCATCCGAGTATTGGTTCTAGTAAATCAGTAACATGCACAAACGCCCTGTTACGGCATTCTGACCACTCAAAGCCAGCTATAATCTTATCGCCATGATCTACGTTTAAATCATCTATAAGCGTTTGAACTTGGCGGGCTACCATTGCCATTTTATCCTCAACAGTAATCATTGTAGTCGCTCCATTATCGCATACACGCCAGCTATAGCCTTGGTCATGCTTTCGTTTGATTGTGTAACAGTGCCGTATTTATAACGGGCTGTTACTGTGTATCTATTGCTTTGCTTTGTTATTATCATTTCAATCTCTCCGTTTATGTTTCTACATTACGAACATTAGCACACAGGATTATATTGTAAAGTATTTCTTTATATTAATTAAATGTAAAATAATCCTTTACACTAATAATAGAACTGCTATAGTTACTACATCGAAAGCAAATACACAAAAGGGTAACAACATGACTAACTTAATCGGAACAGTATTGAGCGGAACAATCGCTGGCGAAGACGCTACATTTAAAATAGTTAAAGAAAAAACATTATGGAATGGAGAAGTTGTTTATATAGTCGAATGTGTTGAATTTGGCGCTCCGCGTATCAAAATAAGCAAAGGCTGGTGGCACATATAAAAAGCTAAAAATTACATTAAACGGCAATGACGCTTATGAAGTGAATGGTAAGACGCTTACCAAACCGCAGCTAATAGCAGCTTACGAACACGGCGTAATCTAAACCACAGCCCTTCGGGGCTAACAAAAGGAGCTAGCATGAAGCGCTATCTAGTAATATACACAAGCACAGACGACCCCAAAGTACACTCTGTAGATTTAAAGTCTGACGATGCAGATAGGGCTGTCATATTCGCTAAAGCAATAAGCAGGGGGCTAGATAAATACATCAGCCCAGTACAAGCTTGCGGTATGGTGCGCGATCTTAAATCAATGCCACAAAAAGAAGCACGCAAACTTTTTAATAAACTAGGCTATGACCTAAAAATAGTGAGAATATCAAAATGAAAAACAAACCAATTACACGCCAAGGCGAACACTACCGAAAGAAAACGTGGACTTTGACGCTATACGACAAAAACGGGCAGGCTTATATTGTTAATCCTAAATATGTGCAGAAAATTGAGGTGAAAGTATGAATGTTAAATGGGAAGATGTGAAAGCAGATTATGCGCGCAAAGATGCTGAGATTGAAAAGTTGAAGGTTATGAATAGCAAGCTTGAAAATTCTTTAGAGCGTGTATTAAATGCAGTTCAGATGAAGAAGCCCACAGTCCAGCATGACCCACTAGTAGCCATGAATGCGGAGCTTGTGGAGCTGATTGGAGAAATGAATGTAGGGTATAGCGCTGACATACGAGCTGACGAACTAATTAAACGGGCCAAGGAGTTAAACCATGAAGGATAAAATTAAGCAGTGGTTAGACGCTAACGTATGGGATGGTGAAGATCGAAGTGGCGCAGAAAACGATTACTGCACGTTCTCACCGGATGTACTGCAGGAGCTTGTCGAAGAGTGTCTTGGAGATATTTCACCAAAACTAGAATGGACGTTAACGTCGGACACCCCTCCACATGGCGACTACAATCATATAGATTGCTACATTATCCTCAAGCGCAACAGGAGTGATGTGCTTGAGCGGCCATGGAATACTATCCATAAATGCTTCGACGATAGCGGTTATGATGATTTTGAATATAATGCTGATGATGTTTTTTGCTGGATGATTAAGCCTCATGTGGATTTACCACTACCACCAAGCGAGGGCGAATAACTTGCAATAACCAATAACAAAGAGTAATATCAACCTGTCCTTCGGGGCACTCTCCTTTTGGCCCCTGCGATTAATATCAAAGGGGTTTTTTATTGCTTGCTATAAATAATGTAAAATAATCCTTTACACCAATAATAGAACTGCTATAGTTACTACATCGAAACAAAACACACAAAAGGAACGACATTATGAATACTAAAGAATTTAAAGCACTAGCAACAGCAACTAAAAGCGACGTAGTAAACGGCGTAGTAAATGAAATATTAGACACAATCAAGCAAGGCGGCATTACAAAAATGTCAGAAGTAAGGCCTGATGTTAATTTAATGATTAAAGAGCTTTTTGGTGATGTTAAAAAAGAAGCGCTTACCCGTGAAATCATGGCAGAAATTGATAAAAAATTAAACTTGACTTTAAAGTCTGCAATCTAACCAACCAGCCCTTCGGGGCTAACAAAAGGGACTAACATGAAATACATTAAATTTGATATCTACTGCTGCAAAGAATGCGACTCCGCTGTAGGTATACTTGACGATATCTGTGATAGTTGTGGTAAAAATCCTAGCGGGAATGGGCCTTTACCCTCTCGTAGAAAAGCCACTATAAAGAAACTTGGTGAAGATAACTGGGATAAAGGCGTGTTTATAGCTTGGGCGAATGATGTATGAGTATAAAGATAATGGCTATGGTATGGGATATGGATCTGGGCAACCCAATAAGAAAGCTGGTGGCTTTAAAGCTGGCAGATAATGCAAGCGATCAAGGTGTTTGTTGGCCATCAATTAGCACAATAGCAAAGCACTCTAATTGCTCTGATCGCTCAGTTAAAACGCATATTCTATATTTAAAGGAAATGGGTTTTTTAGATATTAAACGACAATATAATCAAAGCAATTATTATAGTTTTAATGTAAGTGCATTAGCTGCCTCATTAAAAGCAGGGGCAGGAGATTCACTAGGTGGGGCAGGAGATGCACCAGAGCAGGGGCAGGAGATTCCAAAGCAGGGGCAGGAGGTGCCTACTAACCATCAAGAACCATCAATTGAACCATCATTGAACCATCATTGTGATTTAGCCTTGAATAAAGATTTTGTTAAGCAGGATAAAAAGAAAGTAACTAAACCTGATTCATTTAAACAGTTCTTCAAGATGTACCCGCCAAACAAAAAAGGAGGCACAGACGCAACAGCTTGGAAGAAAGCCAAAACATTAGGTTTTACTGATAACGAATTTAATCTAATGATTGACGACATTGAAAAAAGAAAAGCATTGATGCCAAGCTGGTATTCAACGTATGCTATTGGAATAACAAAATACCTAGAAGAAAGGATTTGGCTAACACCTATAACGGCTGAGAAACAGGAGTTCAATAGGTTCGATCAAAACATAGGCACATTGCAAAACATGCAGTTTGCGCCACAACAAAACAAGGGGCTATTGAATCATGAATAACGAGAATAGATTTAAGCAAGCGATGGCAGCATTAGCGGCGGTATATCAGAACACCTTGCAGTCTGAGCAAATGATGATGTACTGGGAAATTCTAGGAGGCTATAACCCTGATTACTTGGATAGAGCTGTTAAACTTCATATGGCTGATGTAGACAAGGGTGAATGGTTCCCAAAACCATCGCAATTAAATAAATATATCAAACCTATGATTGAGCATGATAAGCGCCAGCTAGAGCAAAGCAAGCAATTGGCTAATCGCATTGAGCTAAAGGAATCAACACCAGCCGATAAGAAACGGATAAATGAAATGCTAAAGGGGTTAATAAATGAAATTAATATTTAAAAGCAACGTAACAGGTGAGAAAAAAGCAATAGAACTAGACGACTATATGATTAGAATCCAAATGGAGGATGTAGCATATGAAAAGCTTTGCAATTGCAACTGTGAGCCTATAGGGGAAACATATGTCATTGAATGTGATTGCGGCGATAAATACGAAGAATTTGAGCTTCAATTAGGGGCTGATGAATGAAATTTGAACGGAGTGTAATCGGATCTTTATTGATTAACAGATCAGCAATTGAAACAGTACGCGGTATTGTGCAGCCTAGCGACTTTTTCAATGTGGATTACTCTGAGGCTTTGCGGGCGATCTACAACTTAGCCGATGGTGATAACCCTGTAGACGTGTTCACAGTTCACGACGAGCTACAAAAAGATAAATACAATTGCAATATGGGGCTAGGTGATTTTGGTGATCTATCTGACGAAGTACCAAGCGCGGCCAATGTTGAATATTACGCAGAGCGCGTACTAGACGATTCTAAGCGCAGGTCGGTACATCGCATATCAGAATCAGCAAACAGCGCTGACAGCGGTTCTGACGCTGTAGCAGAGGCAGTTAAGCAGCTTATGGAGATAAGCTCAGGCAAGAGAAATACAGAAAGCCACATAAACCAAGCGTTAAGCAGTTGTATAGAAGAAACTGAATCAATATTCAATGGTGATGTTGAGTATGTGAAAACTGGCCTGAAAGACTTAGACGAAATGATTAACGGCTTTACAGGTGGTCGGCTTTACGTTCTAGGCGCTAGACCCGCAATGGGTAAAACTGCGCTGGCGTTAAACTTTGCACTGGATGCCATAAAGAAAGAAATCCCTGTAATGTTTTTTAGCATGGAAATGACAAAAGAGGAGCTTGTATTAAGATTAATATGTTCGGCGGCTAGTATGAATACTAAGGCTCAGAACAATATGCAGGACGAGGATTGGGCAAAAATAACCGCTGGCTTCTCATTGCTTAAAGATAAGCCGCTTATTATTGATGACGGGGCAGGCCATGATATCAACTACATTAAATCATCTATTCGTAATCATGCGGCTAAGAATGATAAGGCTTTGTATATTCTTGATTACCTTCAATTAATGCGAGTAAAGGGAGAAAATAGAGTTCAGGGCATTGGTGAGATAACGCGAGAGCTAAAGATTTTAGCTAAAGAAGTTGGCTGCCCTATATTGCTATTAAGCCAGTTAAGCAGGGGCTTAGAACAGCGCCCAGACAAAAGACCAATAATGTCAGATTTAAGAGAAAGCGGAGAAATAGAGCAAGATGCTGATGTAATTATGTTTATATATCGCGATGAAGTTTATTTTGAGAATAGCGAATTTAAAGGTGTCGCTGAAATATTAGTAAGAAAGCACAGGCAGGGCGATATAGGGACTGTGAGGGTTTCAAGTCAATTGCAATACGCAAGATTTAAGGATTTAGGCTTTAATTAAGTAAAAAAGTTCTTGCAATAACGAATGCGTAGTATAAGATTAAATTTCAATAAGGAGAGGATGTCATGTCAAAAGAAAATAAAGATTTTGCAGATAGCATTGGCGCTGAATATGTCGGTGACGATAGTTTATTCTACAAGATAATCTGTAGTAAGTGGGCGTATTTCAGTATGGAAGATTACGCATGGGTGCCGTCTATCGCTGATGATGAATTTCATTTAACGCTTGAAGCTATTTAGCCAATAAAGTTCTTGCAAAGATGGGTTAAGCGTGTAAATTATAGGCTACACAAAAGGGGTGGGATATGAATACAGAAGAATTTTTAAGAGGTCAGCGCGACTGTAAAGACGGCAAACCGCACACTGATCAAAGTAAAAGCTATAACAGGGGGTATGCCGCCCAGTATGAGATGGAGCAGGCATTAAGTTACGGGGGTTTTAACTAATGAATAAATCAGAAAGTATAAAGGAATTAGCTACGGCACTTAATAAGGCTCAGAACGAAATGGGCGGCGCTATTAAAGATGCTAATAACCCGTTCTTTAAATCTAAGTATGCAGATTTAGGGTCGGTAGTGAAGGCAATCAAAGAGCCTTTTGCTAATAACGGACTAAGCTATTCGCAATTTCCTATAACGGATGGTGATCGAGTAGGCATTGATACAATTTTAATGCACAGTTCTGGTGAATGGCTTAGTCAATCCTTTACTGTAAAACTAACAAAGCAAGATGCGCAGGGTGCAGGCTCAGCTATTACATATTGCAGGCGTTACGGCTTGCAAGCAATTGCAGGGGTTCCTAGTGAAGATGATGATGGTCAAGCGGCAAGTAAGCAACCTAGTAAGCCGAAAGGCTTTACAGTAGATGCAACGGCTCAGCAATGGATTGATGCAGCAAAGCAAGATAGCGCGGTACTGGGTCAAATTGAAGATTTAGAATACCGTAAATTTATAGAGGGGGAATTATAATGGATGTTTATATAGATATTGAGACTATACCAGCTCAGTCAGGCTTACATAGTTACGAGTATTATCTGGAGGCAGAGAAACAAAGCTTTAAAGCCCCTAGCTCGCTAACTAAAGCCAAAGCTTGTGCGGACTTAGGCTTGACAGGGGATGATGCTAAATTTACAGGTAAGGATGCTGCCATAGAGTTATGGGAAGTAAAGTTTGCAGAAGTAAAAGCGCCGGAAGTAGCAGAGGATAAATGGCGCAAAACAAGCTTTGACGGTGGAGCGGGTGAGTTAATTAGTATAGCCTGGGCGGTTGAAGATGGTGAAATTATTGGTGTTTCAAGGGAGCTTGGAGGCAGTGAGAAATTAATGCTTGCGAGCTTCTTTGATTTATTATCTAATGAGCTTGGCAGGATAAAGCCTTTTTTTATTGGCCAGTATATCGGTGGATTTGATTTAAAATTCTTATTTCATCGTGCGGTCATACTTGGTGTAGAGCCTCCTTTTGATTTGCCTTTTGATGGTCGCCACAATAAAGACTATTACTGCACGCAAGCGGCATGGGCTGGATATGGCGGAAGAATGAGCCAAGACAATCTATGTAAGGCGTTAGGTATTGAAGGTAAGCCAGACGATATTGATGGCTCTCAAGTATGGGATTTTGTGAAAACTGGAAATGTAAAGCGGGTGGCAGAATACAATAAAGACGATGTAAATAAAGTAAGACAAATACATAAACGATTAACTTTTAAAGGAAATAAATAACATGGCTACAACAGTAACAGGTAAATTAAACAAAGCAGCCCGCGAATTTCAAGCAGGCGCTTATACTGGGTTCGGCGTTAATATTGGTAAGCGATATTATGACCGCGAGACTAAGCAAAAAGAGTGGACGAACTACGAAGCTGCTTTCTTTTCAAATAACGATGCGCAAATTGACTTTATGAGATCATCTTTAGTTGAGGGCGCGATTGTTGAGATATCAGCTAAAGAAGAAAAAATTAAGTCGTTTGATGGTAGCAATGGCCCAGTTTTAAGCATTCAATTATTAGAATGTAATTTAGGCGATGTATTTAGTGGCCAGCAATCTAACCAATCAGTTCCAGCACAGCAAGGCGCACCAAGCCAAGCGCCGCAGCAAGCGCCGCAGCAAGCGCCCCCATCTCAATTAGGTTATTACTGGGCAGATGGGAAGGTAATGAGTCCGGAAGAGTCGGGTTACTGGACTGCTAGAAATATACAGCCGTGGGTTAAAGGTACACAGCCTCCAGCTTAACTAAACCATAGTCGCTCATAACGGGCGGCTAGTAATGAGGATATGAGTATGAGTTACGACTGGAGGGCGCTTCCACAGCTTAAAGATAAGTATGTGAATAATGTTTTCAATGCAATAGAAATTGGATTTCCTATTAAAGATGCATCAGACCATTTTATAACTCAAATTGAGTTGTTTTGGTTTTTGAGAATAGATGAGGATATTGCTTCTGATATGCTGTTATTTAGTAAGTACTGGAAGCTTGAACCGCTAATAAGGCTTTCTATTGAATTGAACAACGAAGCAAAATGGCTGGCAGGACACCCAGATAGTAAAGGGTATAAATCTAACTACGAATAAACCAAAGTCCCTGTTATCTAGCAGGGGCGCAAAGGAGTAACGCATGAATAACCCACCCTTATCTCAAGATGGGATTTTAGAATGCTGTTCTAAGCCTTTTGGATTTAGCCTTCTTAATACGCATCCACACTATAAAAACTACACCGGCAAGATTGAAAAGCTGCTTAATAAGAATTTAATTCGCCTTAGCAAGCGCCTAGGCAATAATGGCAATGTGTACGAGTTGTTATGAGTAGAGAAACTGTAAACAGTAAAGACAGCTTGCAGGCTGTTAAGTCTTTAATAGATCAGATGCAGGCTGAGTTCGGTTATCTTGAAATAACAATCGAGCCAAGAAAGAAAACCCGCACAAACACACAAAACAGGGCTTTGCATTTGTATCTTGGCCAGCTAGCGACCGCGCTTAATGACTCCGGTTATGATATGAAGCGCACAATTAAGCAGGACGTTGATATACCTTGGAGTACTGATACAGCAAAGCAGTTTTTATGGGTGCCGATTCAAAAGGTAGTCACGGGCTTTGACAAAACATCTAAGGCGGATGCGAGCCAATACAGCGCAATCTACGAAGTATTAAATCGCCACATGGCGCAAAAGTTCGGGGTATCAATACCGTGGCCGGATAAAAGGAGATTATAATGCAATCAAAACCAAGTAAGAACAGAAATGGCAGAAGCGCGAACGCAACCGAAAAGGCTTTTCATGGCTTTCTAAAGTCGCGGCCTTGCTGCTGGTGCGGTAGTGAGTCAGGCTCAATTGTGGATCATGCTGTAGGCGCTAAGACGGGTCATAATAAAGTACATATAGGGCACTGGTTCTGTTTGCCAAACTGCCAAGAATGCGACGAAAAGAAAACGATTGGCGGAAAAAAACTAGGTGATTATTCTGCTAAATGGGAATTAGAATTAACTGAGTTCGAATACTCAACAACTAAAACAGCGCCGGACAATGTTATTTTTTCTATTGCAGATTGGGGGCTGTCATACCAAAATGGGGCTTAAATTCATACTGCCTTGTTATATTCCGCAGGGAAAAAAGAACGTACCCATAAATCTAAATTGGTATAGAAACGCTCACTACCAAACATCTAACAATATCAAGCGCAAATTCAAAGAGCATATAGCCCCGCAGTTTAAAGGGTTAGAAGCTATCACGGCACAAATCTCAATACATTTTACCTATTATGCGGCTCGTAATAATTCGCCAGACTTAGATAATTTCACGTCTGTGTCAAAAAAATTCTTTCAAGATGCGATGGTTGAACTAGGGTTTATAGCTGACGACAATGTTCATTATATCGTCGCAACGTCTGAATCATACGGTGGTTTAGATAGGGATAACCCAAGGGTAGAGGCCGAAATAACAATTATAGAAAATAACTCTTGACGCACCCGCATGGTTTTATATACTCAGTGATGAAATAACTAATTGGAGAGTAAGGGAATGAGCAATAACTCAAATAACAGCAGTACAAATATATTAGGCCTTCTAGGTGTTTTGTTCGTAGGGCTGAAACTTGGCGGAATAATCAACTGGTCATGGTGGTACGTGACTATGCCATTCTGGGGCGGCCTAGCATTGCTTGCAGTTACCGTATTAATTGTGTTTATTGTCGCTATGGCAGTGGAGGCTAAGTGATGAACCGCACAAGAACCGCAATGGCCTGTAGCGGCCTTTCAATCAAAGAGATAGGCAAACAGTCAGGCGTGGCTAGATCAACGCTTGAGGCCTTCTACAAATGCACTGGTGTGGACTTAACGCCGCAAGAGCAAGCTAAGGTGGAGAAAGTATGCGCCAAGACATAGAAGACGACGGTTTAGATTGGGAAGAGCTGGCCAACAAATACGAAAAGCCGCCACCTAATGGCGCTATGTACTGGGGGATGGGCAGTTTCTATAAAGTAGTAAAGGGTAAGGTGTTTATGTACGTTAACGGAGCTTGGAAACGGTCTAGCAAGACGTCACAGGCGGTAATGTGCAGTAGAACTGGCAAAGCAATTACGGGATATGTGAGGGTAGAAGAATGATAATTGAAACTGATCAATTGCTAGGGGATTTAATCGAAAGGTTTTTTGAGCTTAGCGAGATGGCAGACTGCGCAGAGTTTGAAGGGTATAAACATATGGCAGATAAATACAAGGCGCAAGAAATAGGCTTGCAATACGCTATTAGTTTGATAGAGTCAGGTGAATACGACATAAAGGAGCCAGCAAAATGATCACAGTAACGCTAACAATAGACGATCATGAAATTGAGTGTGACGCGGTTTATGAATACACCCCAGCAGAGCCACAAAATAACGTGGAAGAGGTATGGGGCGTAAAAGAACTGTCAACACTCAATGAATCAGGCGACGAAGTTGATCTAGGCGGTTCCATTTATACAGATTTATATTAGGTGGGTGGAAGAATGATTGACGGAGAAAAGCTAATCGAAGACTTAAGGGAGATGGATGTTAAGTTAATGGGTTATGCAGAAGAGGCTGAGTTTGAAGGGTATAAAAGCAGGGCTGACAAGTTCACAGCTCAAAGAAAATACTTGCATTATTCGATTTGGTTGATAAATTCAGGTGACTACGACATAAAGGAGCCAATAAAATGATCACGGTAACACTAACGATAGACGGCCATGAAATTGAGTGCGACGCGGTTTATGAGTACTGGCCAGCAGAACCGCAAAATAATGTTCAAGAAACTTGGGCGGTGTACGACCTGACAACTACCAATGAGTTAGGCGACGAAGTTGACCTAGGCGGTTTGCTTGATATTCGTGACATACAAGAAGAACTGGTTAATAAAATTAAAGAGGAGTTGATTAAGGATGAATATTAAAGAATGGCCAGAAGGGGCTACACATAAGATAGAAGGAATCTATACAAAATGGGTTGGCGGGACTGAGTATAGTTGGATGAATAAAAAATGGGAAAAACAGTATAGCGGTTTCCTTTTGTCTTATTATGTTGATGATAATTGCTTTGAGATAATAGAGCGCCCATTAAATGCGCCATATATGCCGAAGGTTGATGGGTGGTTTACAGCTGCAAACGGAGACGAGTACATGTTAATAGGTAAGACTAGCTATGGGCATTTTGTTGTAGAGAGTAGGGAAACAGTGGTTATTCGTTTTCCATCGCTAGAAGGCGCAACGCCAATCAAAACAGAGCGTGAGCTACTAATCGACATTATGCTAGGGGTCGGCAATATGTCGGAAGGTGTCTTAGCCGATACCATCCTAGCCGCTGGATTCACAAATAAACCTTGACACCATCACAGGTCTTGCTAATCTAACAGAATCATCAACAAAACTGGAGGTGATATAAGTAGTACCCGTCAATCACATTCGAGAGAAGCTGGGGCGGTAATGGAGCTAACAACTACTAATGAGCTAGGCGACGAAGTAGATTTAGGCGGCTTGCTTGATATTCGGGATATACAAGAAGAGCTTGTGAATAAGATTAAAGAGGAGTTGATAAAAGATGAATATTGAAGAATGGCCTGAAGGGGCGAGCCACAAGATAGAAGGAATCTATACAAAATGGATTGGCGAGGACGAATACAGTTGGATGAATAAAGGATGGGAAAAACAGTTTAGCGGTTTCCGTTTGTCTTATTATGTTGGTTGCAATAGCTTTGAGATAATAGAGCGCCCAGTAGATACGCCATATATGCCGAAAGTTGGTGAGTGGTGCTATATAAGTGGAGAAAAAGTTCTATATCTTGGAGTTGGCGTAGGGGATATGAAATATATATTTCAGGGTAGAGATGAGAGATTTATCAAATTTGATTGTTTGGATTTTGCGGAACCAGCCAACATAGAGCGAGAAGAGTTTATTGAAAAGTGCTTTAAAGATGTGCAGATACATAACTGTGTAACTTCAAGCGAGATAGCGGGGAGGTTGTACGACAGTGGCGCACGCTTCACAAATAAACCTTGACACCATCGCAGGGCTTGCTAAAGTAAAAGTCTAGGCGAAAGCCAGTATATATAAGGGGATAAAAATGAGTATAGATTATAATGCTATTGGAGGTGTGGGGTATAAAGTCTTAGATTCAGGACAAGCTGAAGAAGATTATGATAACGATTTCCACTGGATGGTCGAGTCATTAATAGGGGCTGGCTTTTCAGTTGAGGCGACAGGTAGCTTACTTCATGGAGCTCTGGAGTATTACGTGTTTATAGATGAGCCATTTTCTGAAGGATTGAACCTATCTAATAAAAAAATATCCCTTGATAATGAGCTGGAGCGGATAGGTATAAGGTCGACAGGTGAGTTCCGCGCGCATTGGGACTTACTTATTTCTTAAAAGAATCATCAACTAGTAGGAGGTGAGAAAGCAGTACCCGCCAATCACATTCGAGAGAAGCTGTGGCGGTTTTAACCTCTGGCACATGGGTTTGTTGCCCACCATGTTGGCAGGGGTGTTGATCGGCTAATGCTGTTACATTAGTTTCTTAAACAAGCCCGCCCCTCTTGTGGTCGCAACGGGGTAACTAATTTAAAAGGTGAGAATCATGGCAATAACAACAATACATCAACTAGCCATAGCAACTGGCACGCAATACAAAACCCTTATCCAACGAACAGCTAATTACCCTATACCTGAAAAGCCAAGGTCTAAATACCGCGGTAGAAAGGTTTATCGAATAGGTGTGCTAGAGAATTGGCATAAAATAACCGAGAATATTATCAATTGCCGTGGCCATAGTGTGCAAGTAGAGATAAAGGAAGGTGAGCAGGCAAAGCTAATGGGTAAGCGGTTGAAAAGCAATCCTTATGTGTATGCTTCTGAACTGGGTAAATTCTGCGCTTGGGCCGCTGGATGGCAAGATGCAAAAAACCCTTGACACATTCGTATTAGCTGCTAATCTCTAGTTACACACAAAGGAGAGTTCAAAATGAAAACAAGCATATTAAGTCTAATAGCATTTCTAGCCGTGGCAACACTAGCCGCGCCAGCTTATAGTGACGAACTAGAATTACGCGTCACTGATATGAAGTATACGTGGGGGGATTCTTACAATTTCCCAGTGACCGCGTATCAAATTGGCTACACTAAAAACTATGGGCAAATAGGGTTTCGCATCATGGGAGGCCAATCAGACGAAAAAGTCAATTCAAAAGGTGGTAATTTAACAAACAAGCTAGAGGATTTCTTTGTATTTAGTGTGCATAGAAATGTAAAACTAAGTAAAAATATCACCTTTCAATATGGCCTTAACTACACAGAATACAAAGGCGGATCAAAGGGTTATAAAAACTCAGATACAGGTTTTGGTAATGGTTTTGCGTTCCAATATGATATTAATGAGTTATTATCAATCAAAGCTTCTTATGATATGTATTACTCAAAAGCCAAGCCGTCTCTAGGCCAAGAAGTAACAAGCGGAACGGGCTTATCATTAGTTGCGAGGTTTTAATATGACTGATGCAATGATCCGCTGGAGTCGCACAATAATGTATCGAGAAGAGCCATTCGATGCTATTTACACACTAAAGCTAAACGAGACTAAACGGATATATCTGCGCTATGAAGCGCGCGATATTGTGAATGATTTTATAACTAGAATGATAAAGGGAGAGAAAAATGAAATATAGTGGCCGTTTCGAAGAAGTAAAAGACGAAAAGCCAAATAAATACAGTGTGCAAATAAACGGCGAAAGCGCTGATGTGTATGACGTACTAAAAGCGTTTAATGTTGTTAACCCAGCATTACAGCACTTGATTAAAAAAGCGTTGAAAGTAGGCAATCGCGGCCATAAAGATGCAGATACGGATTATCAAGATATTATTGATAGTGCTATACGCGCTAAGGAGTTAGGGTGATGGACGACTTAATATCAGTAGCTCTAATTGTAATAGCGGTTTTTGCGGCATATTCGGTCGGGGTTTTTCTAGGTGCCGATATCTACCAGCCATTAATAGATATGTGCGAACTAGAGCTAACCCGCAATCAATCATGTGTGTTAATAGCAGTACCGGAGGTTATTAAATGATCTGCCCATCATGCGAGAGCGAGAATCTAAAAGTACATGCGCAAAACCCGCCTAGATGGATATGCGGGGATTGCTCTAAGACAACCCGCAAGCCGTTAGATGGCTATCAATTTCCAGTGGTCACGGCAACTAGCACACGGTTCGTCATAACATGGGCGCAGAACGCAACAGCGCCACATAAAAGCACGCTTAGAACGCTGCTACAGTATTGCAAGCATAACAAGGCTCAACTACTGGTTATTCCTAGTCGATACCGCAATGCAACGAGTGTATGGAGCAAGGCGCAACAAGATCAAGACTGGTGGCATGAAGAGCTAACGCCCTATTTGCTAGGTCATGAGTTAGAGCTTAACCCTAACCTAGTGGTCGGCGGAGATGTACGATTAACACCTACATCAGCTAACCCATTACAGGGCATGCAGACTGTAAGCGGGCATAAATCATATATTTTAGGCCATCCACAGATAGCGTTTGAAACAGTGGCGACACCTCAAAGCAAGCTGGCTAAGATCATAACGAGCACAGGGGCAATCACTAAAAGCAATTACAGTGATACTACAGCAGGCAAGAAGGGGGCTTTTCATCATGAGCTAGGGGCTACACTGGTAGAGCTAGATGGTTCTAAATTCCATATTAGGCAATTAATCGCCAACGGTCATGGGGTTATATGCGACCTAGATAAGCGCTATGATGGAAAAACTATTAAGGGTAAGCAGCGTGCCGAATGCTTTGTTTCAGGCGACTTTCACGGTAAGTACTTAGATGAAAAAGTAAAAGCAGCATGGTGGACGGGTAAAAACTCACTATTTAGTCTAATCAAGCCAAAGGTACAAGTATTTCATGATGTGTTTGATGGATATTTTGGTTCGCACCATCATAATCATGACCCGTTTCTAACCCTTAGAAAGCATTTTAACGGGGATAATGACGGTCAAAACGAGCTTATAGGGACATTACAAAAGCTTGATGACTGTATGTTGGCCGATAAAAACTACATTGTTAAGTCAAACCATGACGAACACTTAGATCGCTGGTTAAAAGAGACTGATTGGCGCAAAGACCCTGCTAATGCTGAGTTCTATCTGCAGACAGCATTGGCTATTGTGCAGGCTATTAAATCAGGCAATAAGTTTGATGCGCTCGAATACTGGGCAAAACAAACGGGATTAGCTAAAGACGCTATATTCTTAAAGCGTAGCCAAGTAATAGCTATAAAAGACTTTGTTATGTCGATGCATGGCGATAAAGGTATCAACGGCGCTAGAGGTAGTGTAAAGTCGTTTAACAAGATTGGCTCACAAAGCGTAACTGGTCATGGCCACGCTCCAGCAAAGGAAAAGGGAGCTTGGCGTGTTGGGATTAGCTGTATTTATGGGCTAGAGTATGCAACTGGCAGCCCTTCTAGCTGGATGCAAACAGCTCATATATTGTATAGCAATGGCAAGGGTTCGTTAATTAGCTGCATTGATGGGGAGTATAGAAAATGATTAAGGCGTTACTAGTTGGATTATGCTTGATTTTGGCTCCGTATCTTGCGGTTATGGGGTTGTGGGAGTTTATAGCATGGGGCGGGGCGACATGGAATATATCCCAATGGAAAGACGGGAGTAGACTTTTACTTTCGATTGGTTATGTTATGTTTTTATGGTTTCTTATCGATATGAAAGGGGGTAGGTAAAATGAGTAAAAAAGGGTATTACCTAAATATAGAAAGGATAAAGCTAAGGGCAGAAAGAGAAAAAATATCAAATAAAATAAATGAATTGGATGAAGCATTGAATGGGCTTGAGGATGAATTCGACCGTATTGATCGTATTTTTTGGTCTGCATTTTTAGTGTTGGTTGTATTTGCTTTTATAGTAGGGGGTTCATTATGACAACATGGCCAAAGCGAGATAAAGACGGGCGGCATGTAACTAGTGCTGATGTGGAAGTGGAATGTAATGAGTGTAATGGCCACGGGATCTATTATTCTGTTGGGCTTTATTTTGGTGACTCATATCAGTATGTTTGCGAGCAATGCAATGGCACAGGCAAGGTTAAATGCCAGTAGCTCCGCCTAGGCCATGTACTGCCCCAAGATGCAATAAGATGATAACCAAAGGCTCTAGATGTGAAGATCACCAGCCTATTGCATGGGTATCTAGTATTGGCAAAACACCTACAGAGCGGGGTTATGGCTCTAAATGGGTTAGGCTACGCAATGCGGCAATGAAGCGTGACAAGTACATTTGCCAACTATGCTTATTACAAGGTATTTGCACTCCAGCAAGGGAGGTAGACCATATCCTAAATAAAGCAAGGGGCGGAAGTGATACAATGGACAACTTACAATCAGTATGCAAACCATGCCATAAGGCCAAAACTCAAAAGGAGCGCTTAGAGTGAATTACAGCATAACAGGCAATTGGACTGCTTTATCTGTTGTTACAGGTATTGCGGTTGGCTTGCCAGTAGTATTAACGAACGCGGGGAGGGCTGGCGACTTATTAGAGGTGGTAATCTCCGATACAGAGCCGCTAGCCAGTGATAGAGGTGTTCCAATTAAGGCCTTAGATGCTCAGTACACTGTATCAGGGCAAAGCCAAGAAGCTTGGATGCGTTACGTCAGGTATGATTTAAACGGAACGATAACCCCTTCACCTGCAAGGACATGCCTTTTATCTGTTCAGGATTCTGCTTTTGTCCAAGAATCTAGGGCGATACCTAGCGACTTAATGACTAATAATGTACTTGGGAAACGCGGCATTAAGGTTTCAAATCAACCTTTAGAATTGCTTATTTCAAAGGGATTAATAGCTGGCCATAGGATGATTTACGTAAATTCCTATGCGAACACGATAACAACCACAACAAAGCTAATATGGCCGTTTGCTAGTCAGTATGTGATTAGTGATACACCAACTTCATTTTGGCTAAGTAGCACTAACGCATCCGACACAAACAACATTCTTATACAAACCCTTGACGCTGATTACAATGAACAAAACTTTGTCATCGCCCTAAATGGCCAAGTTCCTGTTGAGTTCTCAGCAGGCGTAGGGCTAAGAATTAATAAAATTCGCTGTGTCTCTCCGATAGGTACACTTGGCAATGTTTATGCGGCTAGGGCCAATGCGCATACAGGCGGAGTGCCAAATGATACGGATATGATAGTAAGCGCATTCGAAGCATCCAAGCAAACAAGTAATTTAGCTTTATTCTCAGTACCAGCGGGTCATACCTTGTTTGGGCAGGTAGGTTACTTTAGCGCCCCAAAAGGGCGAGACAATGACTTCTATTGGAATGCTAGAAACCCCAGTGCAAGCATCCCGCCAACAGTTACTAATGTGGTAAGTGTCTATCAGGACACGGTACAAATAGATTTCGCAATGACACCAATACCAGAAAAGACAGACGCTTTCTTTTCTTCGTCGACAACAGCGTCTAATGGGCGAGTAAGCTGTAGAGTGGTCGGAATTTTGGTTAATAATGACTTCCTTTAAATAATCCTTTACAGCATAGGCAGGGAAGTCTATATTATAAGAAACAAAAGGAGAGGGTGGAGCAATGAACATATATACAGTAGTAGGTGAGACTGATTACGAGGGTATTTCACATTTAGGGCTATCATTCACCAACGAGAAAGACGCTTTAGAATGCTTAGCTAAATGTAATAAGTACAATAATACTTATTATGAACCTGACCGCACCAACGATTGGTATGCTAATCACCCATTGAGTGTGTCTGCTGATGGGTGTTATCATTATGATTCTTATGATGTTATAGAGCATGAGCTAATAGGCGGTGATGTATGAGTGTGTTTATTGCAATTAAGATGTTAATACTTATAGTGTTAGTATCTGGCTGGATAGAGTGTTATAGGAATATTGATGACATATACTCACTTGGCATTGTAGAAAGCTTTGTTATAGGATGCGTAAAATGCATAGGTCTAATGATTATTATATCTATATTGTTTGCGGCTATTATGTTTATAGTTCTGGCTTGACGCTAAGCCCCTACAGGCGAATAAAAACCCCTAGAGCTACATACACACTCATGTAATTAATAAAGGGCAGGGGGGTAGTTTAAAGTGAGCGCTAGTATGGCTAAGTAC
>CAXBML010000028.1:0-35759 GCA_963976875.1 uncultured Coxiellaceae bacterium | reverse complement strand
TTTTCAGCTCGACTCAAGATACTGATGAGCAACGCGAATCTTTCCCCTCTCCTGATTTTCAGGAGAGGGTGGCGTGAAGCGCCGGGTGAGGTTATTTAAATAGGCACTTCACTTATTAAGACTATTGAAAATAGCCTCCAAAACAAGGTTAGTATTTTGTAATACCTCGTTGTTCCAAAATCTAATGACAGAATAATCAAGTGATTCTAAATATGCTGTTCTATCATTATCGTATTCTTGATTATCTAGATGTTGCGAGCCATCAATTTCGATAATTAACCTGTTGCTTGGGCAAATAAAATCAACAATATAAGGTTTAACAACGTGTTGGCGTTTAAATCTATAACCATGAAATTTTCTATTTCGTAGTTGTTGCCAAAGCAATTGTTCCGCATCAGTTGATGCTTTTCTAAGTTTTCTAGATGCTTCTATCATATTTTTACCTCACCCGGCGCTTCACGCCACCCTCTCCTGAAAATCAGGAGAGGGGTTATGTTCGCTACGCGAACTTTAGCTTTCAGGGTACTGATGAGTAATGGGAATCTTTCCTTTCTCCTGATAATCAGGAGTAAGCATTCCTAGATGCTGCGACCATATTTTACCTCACCCGGCGTTTCACGCCACCCTCTCCTGAAAATCAGGAGAGGGGGTATGTTCGCTATGCGAACTTTTGCTTTGTGCCATTAATCCATTGTTTCAATGAGACTATCCTTTCTTCGTCTTCATCCACTGCCATACAAACGGGGGCATTGAAAATAAAATGATACCAGCGATGAGTATTCCTGAATATTGTAACTGACTACCTATTTGATATTCTTCGGGTGGAATAAAACCAACCAGAAAAGCAAAAATACAGAAAATAGCGCCTGTACCGGCTACTAACCACACGCCAAATTTACCACCCGGTATTACAAAGTTTCGAGGAACTTCTGGTTGGCTATAACGTAATTTAATGACACTGATAAAGACCATGAAGTACATCATTAAAATAAGCTGTGCAGCTTGTGTTTGGAAAATCCAATAAAACTGGTTCACTGTGGGAATAAATAAATTCATGCTCAGTAGGGCTGTGCCAATAAAGCCTTGCATCAATAATATGGCAACAGGCGAATGATAGCGGTTTGTACGACGGGCAAATTTGGGCAAATCACCATTTTCAGCGCTGGCCAACAAGCCTTTACTGGGACCCAGTATCCAAGTATTGAGCAGTGCAAGCGCTCCAACGACGGTTAGAAGTGCGAAACAAGGGGTCGCCCAAGGAGCATTTAACGCGCCAAAAAATATTTCCATAGCTTGCATCATGCCGGAGGATAAGTTCAAATCTGCTTTGGGCACCACCATAGCAACACTTAGAGCGCCCAACATATAAAGCACAATTATCAGGCTGGCGGCAATGCAAATAGCAATGGGGAAGTTGCGCTGTGGTTTTTTAACGTCTTGCACATAAAAAGAAGCTACCTCAATACCGGCAAAACCTAATGCGATGACTGTAAAATAAGCCATTGAACTTAATGAGAGTTCTGGCAAGAGACTTTGGCGAGTGAATTCTATTTCTATGGGGTGACCACTTTGGAACCAATATGCGCCTAAACCGATAATAGCCAAACCAGGCAGAATGCTACCAGCAATAATGCCTATGGTACTGACCCAACCAGAGGTTTTAGTACTAAAACAGTTGAGTAAGGTTCCAGCCCATAGGACTACAGTCATGACAGTAAACATGAAATAACGGTTATCCGCCAATTCAGGCCGTAATACATAAGCGATATTGGCACTAATAAACATCAGGACAGCGGGTAGCCAGACAACACTTTCAGCCCATTCTAACCAGACTGCTAACGCACCCGATTTTTCACCAAACGCTTCTTTAACCCAAGCATAGATACCGCCCTCTTTAGGCCATCCTGATGCCAACTCAGCACAAACTAGCGCTATGGGTATAAAAAACAAAAAAGCGGCGATAGATAAAATGATAACAATGGAAAAGCCGTTTTTCGCCAATGTTGGTAAGTTACGCAACGCAATAATTGCAGATACGCTAATCATAGCGAGTGCGAACACACCCAAACTTGCCGCTGGATTTTTAGAAAGGTGCGTAGCCAAAATGGACTCCTGACTTCTGTCATTTGTGGAACTAAAGCCGCTAATAGTAGCATCCTTAATGCCTAAAGAAAAAACAAAAAATTAATAATAGAGGTATATATTATGCAAGCCATTCTCGTTGCCGGCGCCGGTAAAATTGGGAAATTAATCGCCTGCTTATTATCTGAATCAGGTAAATATCAAGTTCATCTTGTTGACAGTGTAATAGAGTCAGTCGACTCCAGTGATGTGGGTGAACAACTTAATAAAATCAAATTTTCCCGCATAGATATTACGGACAGTTCTTTAGCTGTGCAGTATATACAACAGCATAAAATTAAAGCGGTGATTTGCTGCCTGCCATTTCATTGTAATGTGGGTTTATGCCAAATTGCCAAAGAGTGCAGTATTCACTATTTTGACTTGACCGAAGATACAGAAGTTACTAAAGAAATCACAAAGATTGCTCAAGGTTCAGATTCCGCTATTGTGCCGCAATGTGGATTAGCACCAGGGTTTATTAGTATTGTAGCTCATGATTTGATGACACATTTTGATAGTATCGATAAAGTGTTGATGCGAGTCGGTGCTTTGCCTGCCAATCCTAATAATATATTAAAGTACTCATTAAATTGGTCTACAGAGGGATTAATAAATGAATATGGTAATACATGCTATGGCATTAGTGCTGGTGTTGAGGTCGATTTACAACCATTAGAAGGCTTAGAGACTTTGCAAATTGATGGATTATTATACGAGGCATTTAATACGTCTGGTGGGATTGGTTCTTTAGCGTTGATGTATAAAGATAAAGTGAATACTATGAATTATAAAACACTGCGCTATCCTGGACATTGTGAACATATGCGATTATTGATGAATGACTTAAAGCTGAACGATGATAGAGAGACATTAAAACATATTTTAGAAAAAGCGATCCCTCGAACTAAGCAAGATGTGGTTTTAATTTATGCCGCTGTCAATGGTTACAAGAATGGTGAGTATCTAGAAGAAAACTATGTGAACAAAATTTATCCTCAGAAAATATCAGGTAAACAATGGTCTGCGATTCAAGTGACAACGGCGGCCAGTGCTTGTGTTCTCGTTGACCATATTATGAATCACGCGGATGAATTTAAAGGCTTAGTGTATCAGGAAAATATCGGCTTGGAATGTTTCTTGAAGAATGATTTTGGACGATATTATCGCTAAAATATTTTTCGCATCAACTTTAGCAATCTATGATTCCTTTCTTGATTTGCCGTTGCGTTAAAGGGAGAGGGCATAGAGTGATACAAAATCTAATGATAGAAAAAAAGAGTAAATAATGGATACAGTTAAATTATTTGAACAATTGGGGATCAAAGATATTAATCCTGGGGCTTGTGATGGTGAGAATTGGTTAAACAGTGAAGATCAAAGCCAGTTGTTACTTTCTGAAAATCCCAGTAATCAAGAAACTTTGGCGAAAGTTATTTCTTGTGACGAAACACAATATGAGCATATTCTGAATTCTGCCCAAACCGCTTTTAAGCATTGGAGAACAGTACCTGCACCAAAGCGTGGCGAGCTGGTTCGCATCGTGGGAGATTTATTGAGGCAGCATAAAGATGCTTTGGGTTCTTTGGTTGCTTTAGAAATGGGGAAGAGTAAACAAGAAGGAGATGGTGAAGTACAAGAAATGATTGATATTGCAGATTTTGCAGTCGGCCAGTCTCGTATGTTATACGGCTTAACTATGCATTCAGAGCGTCCACAACATAGAATGTATGAGCAATGGCACCCTATTGGTATTGTGGGGGTGATTACGGCCTTTAATTTCCCAGTGGCAGTATGGGCATGGAATGCACTTATTGCAGCTGTGTGTGGCAATATCACTGTTTGGAAGCCTTCAGAAAAAACACCGTTATGTGCTGTTGCTGTACAAAATATTTGTAATCAAGCTATGCAGCAAATGGGTGAAAAAGGGGTGTTTCAAACAATCATTCCTAAGACATATCATTTAGCAGAAAGATTAGTTCAGGATACACGCGTGCCTTTGATTTCATTTACGGGATCTTGCAAAACAGGTCGTCATGTCAATGAAGTCGTTGCAAGAAGAATGGGGCGTTCATTACTAGAGCTAGGTGGTAACAATGCTATTATTATGGATGAAACCGCGGATTTAGAACTGGCAATACCCGCGATTGTCTTTGGGGCTGTAGGCACTGCCGGGCAAAGATGTACAACGACTAGACGTTTATTTGTGCAGCAATCACGCTATGAAGAAGTTTGTCAGCGATTAGCGCATGCATATGAGCAAGTGACCATTGGGGATCCTTTGGATAGTCAAAATTTAATGGGTCCCTTGATTGATGAAGCTTCTCGACAACAATATAGCGCAGCAATAGATGCTGCAAAGCAGAATAATGCAGAGATTTTATTTGGTGGAGAAATTCTAGATAGGGTAGGTTATTATGTACAACCTACTGTTATGAAAGCACAAAGTCACTGGGATATTGTACAGACTGAGACTTTTGCGCCTATATTGTATGTGATACCCTATAATGACTTAGAGCAAGCATTAGAAATGCAAAACAGCGTACCACAAGGTTTGTCTTCAGCTTTATTTACTAACCATGTGCAGCATAGTGAGTACTTTTTATCTCATCTGGGGAGTGATTGCGGCATTGCCAATATTAATATCGGTACAAGTGGTGCCGAAATTGGCGGTGCTTTTGGTGGGGAAAAAGAAACAGGTGGTGGGCGAGAAGCCGGATCGGATGCTTGGAAAGCCTATATGCGCCGTCAAACGACCACGATTAATTGGGGCAAAGACTTACCCTTAGCCCAAGGGATTCAGTTTAATATTAAGTAATTTTCTGACTAATAAATAATGCATCAGTAAGGGAGATACCTGTGGAAAAAGTATGGTTGAAAAGCTATGAAGAGGGTGTGCCGGAAAATATTAATCCAGACTCATATCCGTCACTGATGCATTATGCAGAAGAGTGTTTTAATGAGCATAAAGGTAAAGTGGCTTACACCAATATGGGAGTGGCACTAAGTTATAATGATCTTGATTCTTTGAGCAAAGCATTTGCAGGGTATTTATTGTCGGAGTGTGGCTTACAGCAAGGAGATCGTGTTGCAATCATGATGCCTAATTTGTTGCAATACCCTATTCTTATGTTTGGTATTTTAAGAGCAGGTCTAGTCGTTGTTAATGTCAATCCATTATATACACCCAGAGAGCTTACGCACCAAATGACAGATTCTGGTGCAAAATGCATTATTGCTCTAGAAAATTTTGGAAATACAGTAGAAGTGTCATTACCAGATTGCCCGGATCTTAAGCATATTATCATGACTGAGATTGGTGATATGTTTCCAGGCTTAAAAGGCAAGCTTGTTAATTTTGTCGTAAGGTATGTCAAAAAAATGGTACCTAAGTGGCATATTCCTAATCATCTTTCTTTTAAAACTTGTATCCAAAAAAAATATATAGCGCAATATGAAAGACCGCACTTAACCGGGGATGATATTGCCTACTTGCAATATACCGGCGGGACAACCGGTATGGCTAAAGGTGCTATTTTGACACACCGGAATATGATGAGTAATGTATTGCAAGCAACGGCTTGGATATCGCCATTGGTTAAGAAAGGATTATCAGGTGGTATTGTGACCGCATTACCGCTTTATCATATATTTTCTTTAACAGCAAATTGTTTAACATTCCTTAAAGTAGGGATTCCAAATATTTTGATTACAAATCCCCGAGATATGGCTGGTTTCGTTAAAGAGTTAAAAAGGCAGCCGTTCTCAGTATTAACCGGGGTGAATACTTTATTTAATGGCTTATTACATAACGAAGCGTTTCGAGGCTTAGATTTTTCAAAATTTCAATTTGTATTGGGTGGCGGCATGGCGGTACAACGAGCCGTGGCCGAAGAATGGAAGCGTGTGACGGGCGTGCCATTAGTTGAAGCTTATGGTTTAACAGAAGCTTGCCCAGCAGTGACGATTAACCCAATGCAAAATAAAGAATTTAATGGCAGTATTGGGTTACCCTTATCTTCTACAGATATTTCTATTCGTGATGAAGAAGGCAATGAGTTAGGAATAGAAGAAGCGGGTGAGTTGTGTGTCAAAGGGCCTCAAGTTATGCGCGGATATTGGAACAACCCGGAGAAAACACGCGAAGTTATCAAAGATGGTTGGTTATATACAGGGGATATTGCGACTGTCGATGAAAATGGATTCGTACGAATTGTTGATCGCAAAAAAGACATGATTATCGTATCTGGATTTAATGTATACCCTAATGAAGTTGAAAGTGTGATTATGGATTTAGAGGGTGTGAAGGAAGTTGCTGTTATTGGTGTTCAAAAAGATGTGCAAGGTGAAATGGTGAAAGCTTTTATCGTGCGTGAGAATACAAATGAATCTGTTATTACGCCGGACAAAATACTAGAACATTGCAAGAAAAATCTGACCAATTATAAGATTCCTAAAGAAATCGAATTTAGAGATGAGTTACCCAAAACAAATGTTGGGAAAGTTTTGCGTCGCGCTTTGCGGGACGAAAAGAAGGCATAAGCCACAATATTTTGTCATGCCAGCGAAGGCTGGCATCCAGATTACTTATAGACTAGTGACTAACCCTCGCTGGCATGACAAATCTCAAATATACTTTATTTGAATTTAAGCGCCAGCTTTTTCATTCTTGGGCGCTTGGTTCTTTTTATCCTTTTTAGTCGACGTTTCTGCTTTAGTCTGTGTTGCCTTTGAGGTGGTAGTAGGCTGGCCCGGTGTTTCTGAATCCGTTACAGGTGTATTGTCATCTGCGGCTGATATTACTTGTTTAGGTTCAGCGGGTTGATTCAACTTCATTAGTTTCCCATCAGGCAAAGTCACATTCAGTTCTAATACCGACTGGTCACCGTGCCTCTCAAGCTGAACTTTAATTTTATCTTGATCGATATGAACATACCGGCAGATAACTTCTAGTATTTCTTGTTGCATCTTACGTATAACGTCTGGTCCTGTTCTACGAGCACTTTCGTGAGAGACAATAATCTGCAGGCGTTCTCTAGCAAGTTGGGCCGTATTGCGCTTAGGGCGCCTGAATAGTTCAAATATTTTCATGCAGTGCTCCCGAATAGTTTGTCTAGTAATTTTCGAGTCCACTTTTTATTATTATTCATAGGGACTTTTTCACCCAGTAATCTTCTAACCGCACCTTCATAAGCTGTACGAGCATCACTTGGTGTATCTAAGGTGACAGGGATACCACGATTGGATGCATTCAGCACGGCAGGGGATTCAGGGATAACACCTATCAATGGAATAGATAAGATATCAAGAACATCGTCTATACCCAACATTTCGCCTCGTTTTACTCTTGCATCACTGAAACGGGTGACCAACAAATGCTCTTTAATAGGCTCTAAATTTTGTTCTGCACGGCGAGACTTGCTGGAGAGCACACCTAGAATACGGTCAGAATCACGCACGGAAGACACTTCAGGATTAGTGACAACTACAGCCTCATCTGCAAAATATAGTGCCATTAAAGCACCACGTTCGATACCGGCAGGAGAATCACACACGATATACTCAAAGTCTTTTCTGAGTACATCTAGAATTTTTTCTACACCTTCTTGGGTCAGCGCATCTTTGTCTCTGGTTTGTGAGGCGGGTAAAATAAATAGATTATCAACGCGTTTATCTTTTATTAAAGCTTGACTAATATTTGCATCGCCATTAATCACATTGACAAAATCATAAATAACACGACGTTCACAACCCATGACGAGATCAAGATTTCTTAATCCGATATCAAAGTCAATGACAACGGTTTTATGTCCTCTAGAGGCTAGTCCAGCACTAATAGCCGCGCTAGAAGTCGTTTTACCGACACCCCCTTTCCCTGATGTTACGACAATAACTTTTGCAGATGTTTTTTTCAAGATTGGCCTCTCTTTACAGTCGGTATTCGAAATATATTATATAGCGTTAATTTGTAGGCGATCGTCTTTTAATTGTATACAAACAGGACGCTTCCATAAATCAGTTTCTTTTAAATCTTCAATAATGCGGTACTGCCCAGCAATTGACACTAATTCAGCTTCTAAACTTTTACAATAAATAATTGTATTTTTGTTGCCATTAACGCCGGCTAAAGCTCTGCCTCTTAATGGGCCATGTACGTGTATGTTGCCTTCCGCTAATAGTTCTGCACCTTGGCTAACGGAGTTGAGTACCACCAAATCACCTCCCGCCACGTAGACCTGTTGCCCGGATCGCACTGGTGTGCTTATTAAGCGTCCGCAATATAGCTCGGCTGTATGCTCTGTGGGTTTTCCGACGATTTTTGGTGTGACGACAGCAGCAGGTGCTGAAGCGGTGCTTTTCGCTTTTGCATTGGAACTTTGTTCTAGAACAGCTGCTCGAGATTTCTCGACTGGCATGATGGCCATGCCTGATTCAATGGCTAAGTTTTTCAACTCAGAGTTAAATGTTTTAATACCTATCGGGATTAATTTTTTATGTTTAAATAACGCAACAATGGGCATAAGGTCTGAGGTTGTTTCTTCCAGAGAATTTAAATCAATTATGACAGGCGTGTTTAGGAAAAAGTTGGGTGCTTGCTTAATCTTATCATCTAAAGCTTCTTCAATAGCTTTTAAATCAAGCTTAAAAATTTGCACAGAAGTTAAAGTAAATAAACCACCTTTTAATGCTAAAGCAGGTGATGCTTTTACAGCGACATCGGTTGTCATCAGATGTGTTTTCCTAAATTTGTAAAATGATGCTGTGCAGCAATCGCACAGAGTTCTGGAAATTGAAGGCTATCATGTCAAGCCAATATGGGCAAGGTGAGCATATATATAGGTAGAAAGCTAAGTGTTTATATAAATTGAGCTATGCTTTTTGAATAGGTACAAGTTTTTGACGAAGTCACTGGATGAAAATGGGCATCAAATTACTATTGAGTGTATGGTTAGTGCTGACTGTATTTGCGTCTAGTGCTTATGGTTCTATGGTTGCCATGACTCAAACAGAATTATTGGTTGTTTTTAACCTTTCAAAGCCATTACCCAATATCGTATTTAAAAATGGTCATTTAAAAAATTTACAATTATATTTTCAGAAGGCGAATAATCTGACAAAAGGGTATATTGTTTTAACGAGCTCTCAGGCGGTCGAAAAAACATTGATAGATGAAAGTCTCTCCCAGATTCAATTTAATTTAAAAGAAGTTAAAAAAAGCAAAACTGCTGAAATAGCTTTATTACAAGCCGTTGAATATAGCGCCAAGTATAATGCAAAAAATAAGCATATCCTATTTATAACAGACCGGGATATTTTATCAAATTCAGATCCTATCTTGCAACACGTGTTGAATCAAAAACTATATTATAAATTATTGCCTAAATTACAGTCTGAAAGTATTCAGTTCCATATTTTTGCATTAAATGATTTTTCGGGTCGAGAACAGATGTTTCTCTTGAGTCAAAAAACTAACGGGGATTTTAAAATAAGTCAGGATCCTACGGCTCTCAGTATGTTACCCATCACAAATAATAAATTTATCGTAGATAAGAACTTAACAGAAATGCTTCTGACCTTTGAGAGTCAAGATAAAAATATCGGATTAAAAAGACCGACAGGTGTTCTAATCAAACCAGGTGATAAAAGTGAAAAGTTGCGTTGGAAAGAAATGGGACCATATCATTCTGTTGTATTGAAAACACCATTAGAAGGTATTTGGGAAATCAAAGGAAAAGTCAAAAATCCTAAAGTTTCTTTGGTGAGTGATTTAAAATTATCTTTTAAACCATTGCCTGAAAATATTTTTTTGGGAGAGATTAATACTGTGGCAGCCTCTTTCTTAAAGGGCGATAAAATTATTAATGATCCTAGTTTTGTCAAAAAAATGAGAGTGAATGTCAGTATCAAAAATGAAGCCTTGATGGAGGCGCAAGAAGTTGTATTAAATGATAATGCTAATGGGATAGACGACTATCCAGAAGATGGAATTTTTTCATCTAATTTTGTTATTTTTGATACACCAGGGATATATGATATTTCTATACAGGCAAATGCAATCGGGGTGAAACGTGAACGGCATCAGAAGATTTTTGTACATGATTACCCGGTCCGGATACAGTCTGAGTACGATATTGAAGCTAAAAAATTATTATTAACAGCAAAGATTAAGTCTCCGCTTGTTTCACAGAAAAACTTTGATTTATCCTTAAGCATACGGGAAGATAATGGCAGAATTAAAAGGTTTTTATTTGTGCCAGATGGTAAAAACAACTGGGTTACCACACAAAATGTTGCTTTAATACAAGATGTGAACCATTATATATTTCAACTAGATGGGCAGACACAAGGTGGGCGAAACATCTCAGTGCTATTGCCGAAGATAGATATAGATGATTTATATTTCAGGGCAGAGAAAAAATATCACATTATGTTGTTGAAGCGTATACGAACAGAAGATCCTGTTTTAGGGGATATGCTTTTATTCTCCAATGAGCGACGCAGAGAAAATATTATGGTTGACATGATGTTTCATTACCCTAAATTTAAAAAATATTGGCAACGGAAATACACAACGTTGCAACAAGAAATGGGTAAATTAATGCTCGGTTTAGAGAATCCTGACAAGCCTAACAATGAGGCAACAACAGATGACTTAGTTACAGATGGTGTTGTAGAAGTCATTGTGGGTGATGAGGTGAAATCATTATCTGAACTCGAACAAACGGCATTAGGAAAACGTAATCAAGAATTAGAACAGGGGGCTGAGGCAGAACAACCAAATCTAACCAGGAAACAAGCGCTTCAATTAACTAAAGAGTCAGCTAACATAAGAGCAGATTGGGGCGTGCTAGAGGTGATTATGTTATTTATAACTAGCTTGTTTACAATGATGTCAGTCGTTTTGATTGCCTGGATTGTCATGGTGAAGCGCAAGTCTAAAAAGACACAAAAAGAAGCTTTGGCCGAGGATCCCAAGAAATCAGGCTAACCTTATCTAATTTATTTTTCTATTAAACCATCATTTTTTATTAAATATTAATGTAGATACAATTATTTACTTTTTTAATATTTTCTTTTCATTTTGGTTGTTCATCGATCGAAATGTGTCATTCATCTAAATACCCTAGGGTCTTGCGATATTCTGCGTTATAAAACCTACAGATTAGATTTATACAAACTTTTTTAAAGAGCGCATAATGTTACAGGCAGCATCCCCGAAATTAAAAGAATTAGTTGATATAGAAGACTCAGGTAGCTTATTACAGGCACCTGAAGGCTTGCTTGCAGAAAAACCAAGTGTAGGTACAGACTCAAGTGAAGATAGTTCAAGTGCAATCGATGCTTTGTGCCAACAATTTTCACGGTTAAAATTGGATTTTGCAAAACAAGCAGAAGAATTAAATACATTAAAAGCAAAAGTACTTGTCACTGGTGTGAGCGATGGCATGGTATTGCAATATCAAAGATTAATATCCTCTTTGAGCAACACAGCATTAGTGAAATTAGCAGCGGATTCTGACATACAAGTATTATTAGAACAAATTAATTTATCTGATTTACAATCAAAAAATGACATTTTAGTTGGCAGATTAATATCTGCTATAAAAGAGAAAAAACTAACATTAGGTAAAAATAATTTAGTTGTGGGTACGGTATCCAGTATGACACTTGTGCTAACAACAGCGGCATTACAATTTTATGCGCCTGCATTGGCCTCAATGGCGGTAGAAGCTGTATTTGATAATGGGTTCGAAGAAGTTATTCCAGATTATATACAGACCTTATATCAACCTGATAATAACTATTTGAATTCGGCTATAGTGACGCCTGCCAAGCATCATGCAATGAATTATGCTTTTAATACGGTTAGCAACAATAATACATACACCCTCGCAGCGAGTTATGCAATATCTGGTGCGGTATCAAAATGTTTTGGTTGGTTTTATCGAGGTTGTGAAACTGCAGTGAATACAGCTTATTTGCATCTTTACCAAGGTAAAGATAATAATGATTTACAGGCTCTAGGCTTGGCCATGCAAGGTGCACGTACTAAAAATAAGCTTGCCTTTAAAGAAGAAGTGCAAGCTGTAGAACCAGTAAAGCCTTTTTTAATTGGGGCGCCTGTAGCGAAAGAGGCTTCTGCCGTGGTAAGTTCTGAACCTTTAAATACAGGGAATGTACTAACTTTTAACAGGAAGTAATATTCTTTTGTAGCACTGCGCGATAAATCAGTCGCTAATAACTTGTGTTAAGCGACGGTGTAAATACAAAAAAGCTACGCCTGTTGAGAGGAAATTTATCCCAAGTAAAATGCCCAATATAACAGCAGAAAGTTCTGCTAAACCACTTGCAATAATGAGTCCCAAAATCAGACTAATCAAGCCTGATAACAGCACCCAAGTCCAAGCAGGATTAGGTTTTAGCGCCATTGCTAAAATTGTTTGGAAAGCCCCTTCTATAATAAATAAAAGAGCGAGAATTAACGTTAGGGCAACAACGCCCGCCAGAGGATTGAATACCATAAATGTGCCAGCCGCAACGGACAGAATACCCAGTAAAAATGCGCCAAAAAATGAATGAGTGCCCCTGACTGATAGAGAGCCTATTAACTGTATGCAACCTGAGAACATGAGTATGCCGCCCACAAAGTAGTTAATAGCAAATGTACTAACCACGGGGAACATAATTGCCAACAATCCTGTGAATGCCATGAAAACACCAGTCCAAAAAATTAGATTGGCCCCTTGTTGAATCGCTTCTAGTGTTCGGTTATCCAATTTGATTTTAGTGTCTGGTGCTTGCATAAAGGTTGGTCACTCCGTTCAATTTAACGTTCAATGCCTGGCATTATTTGAGTTACAAATAATGCCAGGAAATAGCGATATGAGGGATTAATTTCTGACTGACTTTGAACCAGGATTTAATGAAGTGACGTTAGATTTGTCATTCATATTATTCGGTTGACCAATGCCTGTTGCAGAAATTTCCTCTGGCAAAAAATCATCAACAGCGACAGATTTTTGAACGAGTATGTTCAACTCACGCAGATGCATTGCTTCTTCATCAGTGAGAATTTTCATTTCAGCAGCATGTTCAATGTGGTCAGAAAAAGTATGTAATACAATATCTTCATTTTTGCCGACGTCGAGTACTCGTTTGATTAAGTCCTGATGTTTACTCGCTAGTAGGAAAGCCTCTTCCACAACTCGGATGGCGTTATCTGCGTCACCAGACATAAATACCTTTCCAATCAGGCGAGCACGACTTTCACTTGGCGTTGTCATGAGTTTTACCAATTTTTTATTTAATTTATCTGAAGGTGGTTTACACTCATGACCAAATGGCATCACTAGTAATTTTAATACAGGAGCGGCATATTTATTGGGAAAATTATGCAATACATCGTCCATAGTATTCCAGTAAGTTGCCAAGCAGTAATCTAAAGTCCATTGTACAAGGACAAAGTCTTCTTTGGGATATCCATGATCTCGATAGCGTTTTAGGACCGCAGACATCATGTATAACATCGATAATAAATCGCCTAAACGGGCAGATGTACTTTCTTTGAATTTTAGTTTACCACCAATAATGGCCATGGATAAATCAGACATCAAGGCAAAAGCACTGCTTGCTCTGGAAAGCCTTTGATAATATCTTTTAACATGATTTTTTTCAGGACTCGCGGCAAAACGAGAAAACGTGACGGCATGAAAAAAAGATCGGGCCATATTAGACAAAGTGTAGCTGACATGTTGGCCAAAATTCTCTTCGAAATCTTCAATATTGCCTTGATGTATTGATTCAATATGTTTTAAAACATAGGGATGACAACGCATGGCACCTTGACCGAAAATAATTAAACTGCGGGTTAAAATATTAGCGCCTTCCACAGTGATACCAATAGGCGCGCCACAATACCCATTAGCCAGGTAGTTATTGGGACCCATCATGATGCCTTTTCCACCATGAATGTCCATTGTATCTGTGATAATTTTGCGACCCAATTCTGTGACATGATATTTAGTTATGGCACCAGGCACAGAGGGTTTTTCGCCTTGATCAATCATGGACACAGTTAAGTATCGCATTGCTTCGCAAAGATAGGTAAATCCACCGATACGTGCTAAGGCTTCTTGTACGCCTTCAAATTTTGCTAATGGGGTATTAAACTGACGTCTGATCACACTATAAGCACTTGTAGTCATGGAGGCGATTTTTGCACCACCTGACCCTGATGCCGGTAAAGATATGGCTCTGCCCACCGTTAAACATTCTACAAGCATACGCCAGCCTTGGCCTGCCATGTCTATGCCACCAATGATATAGTCTAACGGGATAAAAACGTCACGCCCTTGAGTCGGACCATTTTGGAATGGAAGGTTTATAGGAAAGTGTCTATTACCGATGGTAATACCTGCTAAATTAGTAGGTATCAGTGCACAAGTAATTCCTAAATCTTTTTCTTCAGAAACAAGATGTTCTGGATCATATAATTTGAAAGCGAGTCCTAATAAAGTGGCTACGGGGGCCAGGGTAATATATCGCTTGTCCCAATTTAGTTTGATTCCGGTAATCTCTTTGCCTTCAAATATGCCTTTACAAATAATACCTGTGTCAGGAATTGCTGTTGCATCACTACCTGCATCAGGACCCGTGAGTGCGAAACAAGGAATCTCTTGGCCTTTGGCTAAGCGCGGTAGATAATGATTTTTTTGTTGTTCGGTACCATAATGTAGGATTAACTCAGCTGGACCTAAAGAATTAGGCACGGCGACTGTTGTGGCTAAAATAGCGCAGTGGCCATAAAGTGTTGTTAAAATTTCAGACTGTGCTAACAGAGAAAATTCTTTACCGCCATATTTTTTAGGAATAATGAGCGCCCAAAAGCCTTCATCTTTTATATATTGCCAAACAGGTTCAGGTAAATCTTTTTGAACATTTGTTACATCCCAGTCATTAGTCATTTCACACAATTGATTAACTGGACCATTCATAAAGGCTTGTTCTTCGTCTGTAAGACAAGGTTTGGGTATTTTAAATAATGCATTCCAGTTAGGTTTACCTTTAAATAGTTCACCCTCAAACCCAACTGTCCCCGCTTCTAAAGCTGCTTTCTCTGTGGGAGAGAGATTAGGCAGTGCATTAGATAGGGTCTTAAATAAGGGGGAAGTGATAAAGCGACGTTTAAGGTCAGGGTGATTGACTAAAGTGGCGCCCCCTAAAAAGGCAGACCAAAAAATAATAAGTCCAAACCATGATAAATCACTAAATATTGTCGTAATCAGTAACCCTACCCCAACACCTGCTGTAGCCATTATTAAGGGGACACGATGATATGCAAGTGTTGTGAAGCCACCTAACCATGCAAGTAACCATAGAAAAGTAGTCATTTAGCCTCCTTGATTTATAAATCTTTATAACTAACTATCGCAAATTTTAAGTGTTGAAGTCAATGTTTCGTGACGATACATCATTATAAAGTGCTTGGGTGTATCAAGCACGACATTATTGCTTAGGTTTGCTAATAAATTTTGCTCAGCTCTGTTGAAAATTCTCTAAATAATTTAATATCGTTACTAATAAGAATATTTTTAATATTTAATCAAAACAGATAATGAGATATTTGCAATGAAACGAAAAATAATTCTATATGGTATGTTGTTATTACTCATAGTTGGAGGCATACCATACTTTACGGGTCGTTTAGTTGAGAATAAATTTAACGAACTTACCAAAGCATTGGCAGATAATCCAGACATCACATTAGAAAATTTGTCTTACGAAAGACACTGGCGAAAAGGGGTTGCTAAAACTCGGGTTACAATAGAAGGTGGCTTGCTAAAAAAATTATTAGAAGAGCTGGGGGAAGAGCTAAACACCTCGAATTCTGCAAGAAACTTACACAAACCTATCACCATTGTTTTGGAGCATGAAATCCGATATGGACCTTTTGTACAACTACAGGATGGGAATTATCAAGACTGGGAGTTTGCCCAGGCCGTTATATATTCAAAACTACACCTCACAGAGGCAGCAAAAGCTGTATTGGAAAAAGAGCTGGGTCAAGTAGATTTTATTCGTTTAAAATCTGAGGTCAGTATAGAGGGTGAGATTTCGATACAGCTAGATGGAGAACCTATCAAAACAAAAGAAGATGGTATTGAAGAAGTTGTTTGGGAAGGCATGAAAGGCAAATGGTATATTAGTCAGAATTTGGAAAAAATAGAAGGCTCGCTTCTCATGCCCGGCTTTCATTTTGATGTGGATGGCGCTATATATCATGCGAAAAATTTAGCTTTTACGACACAATCAGAGCACGATATAGACAACAAAATATGGTTAACGAATGGCCAGTTAACTGCAAAAACGTTACGTATCAATCAACAATTTGTTCCGACAGTCAGCTTGGAGAACATAAAAGTAACAGCCATTGTTAATAATCAAATTGAAGATAATAAAATGATGCTCCATAGTAATATGGATGTTAAGGTCGCAAGTATTAAGGTAGAAGATAAAGTATATGGTCCACTAAATTATACAATTAAAATAGGGAATCTATCCCCACGCGCATTTAAAGCGATGATGTTATTACGTAATGAAATGGGCGTACGGGCACAAAAAAATCTTATGAAATTTGGTCAGTGGCAAAACCAAGTTGGCGAGCTATTAAGCAGTCGACCAGTTTTAAGTCTTGAAAATTTGCTATTACAAACAGATAAAGGACACGTCAAAGGCAGTATGCGTTTTGAAATTGGGGGGCAACAAGCACAAGATCTAAGACGATTAGATTTAGTTTTAGGCTCGTTAGCCGCAAAAGCGCATTTAAGCATCCCAAGAGCAGTATTGCGTGAGTTTTTACAGGCATATTTTACCGTAGTCGTTCAGGCTGAACAGACTAACCTGGGTATAGAATTAGATGAGGAAGCTCTGGCGGCTGAAATTACGCAACAAGTCGAAATAACACTGGCAGCTTGGAAGCAAAAGAATTATATCACCCTTAACGACCAAGATTATATTATTAGCCTGAGCCTAAATGGCGGACAGTTGATATTTAATAATAGCAATGTGTCTTTATCTCCTTTAGCCATTAGGCCTTAATATTAGTTAAGCAGCTGGAGCGGCCCCCCCACCAGGCCCTGGGCGATTTCCAGGGTCAGGATTGAGCTTAGGTGAACCAGCCATAATTATGGTTGGTTTACCTTCGGGGAATTGCATTGCTGCATCCTCAATTTCTTTCTCAAAACATTGCTTGATAAACTCCTGTCTATCCGGATCTGTTTTAGACACAGGTATGTTGAATACAGTATCTTTATCTGCTGCAGCAACTGCTAAACGACATAATTCTTGTATGCCTACTTTTCGATGTTTTTCATCAATATTTTTTTGGATTGAAAATTTAACATTGTTATCGCCTATATCTTCTGCATAAGTTTTAACTGCGACTGGGGATTTGTCTACTTTAAAAGATATCATCACACCATATTTTTTTTCACTATCTATAGGAAAAGTCTGGATTTCTTTTATATTACTGTCGCCGCTTTTCTGCTCAATAATTGCTTTGTTCACTATGTCTTGTATATTAATGTTTTGGACGATGCTGGTTGTTTCACGTTGTTCATCTTTGACTTGATGCTGACGTCGGTGCGACGCTAAAATATTTCGCTTGGTTGGGGCGGCGCTAGTTTGAGTTTGCTCAGAAGTGGATTTAGCCACGACCGGTTCTTGTGTTGTAGACTGTTCGGCCTGGGAAAGAGCTCTAAAAGGATTTTCAGAGCTTCTACGTTCGCCCATTTTTACTGAGCTATGTTCTTGCGTATCCCCAGAAGTCCCTCTGTGCCCACCCAATTTTACTGGACTATGTTCTTGCGACGGGTCAGAAGGACCTCTAGGATCAGATGAGCTATCAGAAGCTGAGTTTTGCATTTCGGGAGCAGTCAAAGTATCATCATGCACTGTGTTTGCTGCTTGACTGCCTGCTTGTAAATTTTTATTTGCAGACATAACCTGATCAAATAATACTTTTTCCTTGACGGTTAAAGAGTCTCTTATAAGCGCTAACTCATCTTGAGAAATATGGTTAGGATCAGTGAAAAGTTTTCTAGAATCAAATATTGATGGATGTCCTAATGCATTGAGCTGTCTAGAATAGTGATCCTCAAGTTGAGCCGCAAGCTGGAGGTTAGGTTTTTCAGCAATAAATTTTCTATAGGCATTATCAACCACTTGTTTTACATTTATTTCTGTATCGTTAGATAAGACTCTTTGTGATATGATCTCAGCTTTCAAATGTTTCAGAAAAACAGATTGTTTATCAATTTTTTCCGGTTTAATTTTTTGTATTGCCTGGTCTAGCGCGAGTTTATCTTTTAAAAACTGGAGTTGAGGCTCATTAAACTCATTTATAAGTGTTTGCTCTTTTGGTTTTAGATTAGCAAGGTCCACATAAGCTATTAGGCTCTGAATTTCTTCTGATTTTATTCCATCCTTTGTCATAGATTTTATTATATTGATTAATTCTGGGGATGGTTTTCGCATATAAGATTTTACCGCTTCCCTCAATTTAGGTTTCTCTTCGCTCAATTTTTTTGCGTAATCTAAATCATTAACAAAGCTATTAATAATGCCATTTGAAATATCTACATTTTCTTTGAGACTCGTTAGCTTTTGTTGATGAGTGTCATCTTGAGCCTTGATTTTCGGTATTTCTTTGATGATTTCCCGCATGAGTAAAGGATATTTTGCTGCTCGTTGTACAGGTTTGAACATATAGTCACGTAGAGATAGACCCGTAAAATCAATAATAGGCTTTCCATCTGCGTCTATCATAGGCTCATTAGTATCATTGGCCAGAATGGGTATTTTTTCCATTGTTATATTATTGATCTGTTTAGGGAAATTAATTTTTTCAGAGTATAATACATAGTCTATATATAATGCTTTCATTGAATTAAGCTTCTCAAACCACTTAGAAGGATCATCATCTAGTAATGACTGAAGCACTTCCTGTTGAGACTTTCTGAGCTCATTTAGTTTGATATACAGAATAGAAAACTCCTGTAGAGAAGAGTGGTCTTTTAGTTCCGCTGGTGTTAATTTTTCATAAAGCTCTATGATGTCATTCATTTTGTTTTCGTCAATAACATTAAGATCATTTAAGTAATCAACTTCAGTTTTTATCATTTCTTGATATGCTCTAGCAGCGTTGTTATTTGCATCCGGAGAGCTTAGCCCAAATTTTTCTAAGTTGGATTGCACTTGGCCTTTAAGACTTTCATAATTTATCTTATTTTCTGGTGTTGACTGTTCCACAGAAAATAAATCTATTCTACTATCATCAATGGCAGCAGATACTGTCTCGCCTGTCGTCTGATTTTCAACACTATGATGTTTTAATCTCTTATCTGGTGTTGATTGCTCGACAGAAAATAAATCTATTCTGTCCTGAGCATCTAAAACTGCGTCCTTATCAGCGATAGCCTCTACATCAACGACAGATTCTGCATCTACGACTGTCTCTGCGTTTGCAACTGTCCCTACATCAAAGACTGCTTCTGTATCCGTGATTGTCTCTGTACTAATGACGGCTTCAGCATCTGCAACCCTCTCTGCATCAACATCAGCATCTCCAACAGCTGGACTTTCAGCTTTAGCAGATCTGAGTGTGTGCAAGCGCTGTTGAGCGAGTAACATATAAGAGTCTAAATTTGTTTGACGAGTCAGTTCTAATGATTCATCGGATAATAGTTTTTCATGCATTTCTAGAATGATTGGAAAACCTTTTTCTGCCAACATCTTCATTTTCCCTTGATTGAGTCGTTTTTCTCCATTTGGCCCGGTTTCTTTATCAGGAGAGTCATTTAATTTATCATAATTTTGAAATAGCAGACCCCAGCCAGTAATAAATGGTTTTTCTTGTTGTCTTGCATTATTAATTTTTTGTCTAAATCTGGCAAAGCTATTACTGGGTGAAAAATCAGCCAAGATAGGCTCTAGTTGTGCATAATTGGGAAAATCAGCATTAATTAATTTGAGTTGTGCAAAAATCTCATCGGATTTTAGTCCACCAATAATACTATTGGCAGATTCTAAATCATTATTTTTTAAGCACTGCTCTAAAACCTTGACATAAAAAGCTGCTTTTTTGATAGCTTGCTCTTTTTGCTGTTCTGTTAATACTTGTCCAGCTGATGGCATACCTCCAGCCGCTTCAATGATATCTGCTGTGACCATATCAGATAGAGCTGTAGAATGCTGAATGAGCTTAAAAGCATGTGGCCTCGCATGTTCGGGACCTTTATTCCAAGCACATTTATGTAGATCACTGGGCTTAACCTGAGAAAGATGATGAATCTGGCTAATGAACATATCATTGGCTAAGATCTTGGCTCGCTCATTTTCTTCAGCTTCTGTAGCATCATGAGATAGATCAATTAATGTCGTGGCGGTATGATTAGGACTGCTATTAGATTGTATTTGATTAAGCTTATCAAGGTTATTATGCGCTTGCTCCATGATAGACGTTATTTGACTATTTAGATTGTTACCTAATGCTTCATCAGAGGTAGTTAAACTTTGCTGTAACAAAGCGTATTGTTGCAACACATCATCTAACTGTTTTTTGCTAGATTGAGCCGCAAGAATCATAGATTGAATAAATGGCGTAACATTTTTTAAATAAGCAACTTTGTCATCATCCTTAAGTGCATCTAAGTTATCTTGTATTCTTTGAAAGGTTTTTTCTGCACCATTATTAAGCAAAATGGGAACAGCATATTGCTTGAGCTCACTTGAAGTGTATTTTTGACTTTCGCCTTCAGATAACGACATGGGGTTTTTGTATCCCACCAATAGGTGGTCTATAATGTCAGCATCCAGGTTACAACCATTGAAGTAATCTTTTAAATCTCTCAAAAATTCTTTATTCTTTGGATACTGGTCAAGAAAACTTCGTACGGAATCATGTTCTTTAGACTGATTTATAATAAGACCTAACGATTTTAGGGCAGCGACTTTGACTTCTTTACTGGGGTGGTTTAATGCAAATCCAATAATCGTATCAAAATCTTTCGTTATCCGACTTTTCAGCGCTCGGAGATCAATCTCTGTATCGGGTAAACTGGTTTCTTTAGAATGCTTTTCGCAATTGTCTAAAAAAGAAGGTCTATCAGTAGCTCTCGTTGTTAATCCATTGCAGAAGTTAATATCTAGTTGGTCATATTTTTTTTCTACGTTTTCTAAGATAAAATCTGAAAGGTCAACGGAGTTGCTACCGTTTAAAAATTCCATTCGCTTACGTATTACAGAGATAATTACCTTCAACTCTGGATTTTCTATTTTTTCAACATCATCAGCTTTCATCAAACCAGCAATTGTCATAGCTTGATTATAATGATGATGCGCTATTAATTTTTTTGCTTTTTTAATACGTTCTATAGCATTATTTTCGGAATCATTAGAATTTTGTGTCATGAGCAAAGCTTTGTCGATATATTGATCTAGTTCTTTTAGTTGCTCAGTATATAATGTTTGTGCTATTTCAAGATTCGTATTAATATATTTGATAACAGAGTTTTGCTCAGGTTCCATTTGACTTATTGTATTTTGTTGGCTATGCCGGATTAATATATTGTTAACGTTGTTGTAGTTATCACGTAAATTTTTTAATTTCCCATTATTGAAGGCTGGTAGCAGTTCGTCTGCGTGCTTTAGCATTTGGTTATAGTCCCTTAGTTTTTCAGCATCTTTGTATATCGTATTATCACTTTCGAGTGATTTTAAAACTGTTTGATTTATTACAAGTGTAAAATTGTTGAATGCACTCAAAAATTCAGGCGAGGCTTTATTCTTTGCTTTTGCAGCTTCGTAAGCGACTTTAAAAGCATCTAGCTTTTTTCTTTGGAACTCTTCTAATTCTGACTTTTCAACTTCAGCAATAATGTTTGAAAATTTATCTTCAGTAATATACTGTGTCAGAAGATTCTCATATTGAAGTTTGATGACGTTTTGGTGCTCATTAATAAATGCGACCATTTTTTCACTTTCATCATGCCGGACATTGGCACCATTTTTACTGAGTAGCTCAGAAATTAATTTTTGTTGGATATTATCAATGAGTGTGCCAATTTTAATGTGTTTACGCTGTCGGGATTGTCCTCTTTTTATCGCTAATTCTGGTGATTCGACTTCTCCTCTAAACTCTTGTAATTTATGCACCAGATCGACAATATCATTTGATGTGTCAAGCTCAGTAATCATTTTTTTTAATTCTTTAGCTTGTTTTTTTCTTTTAGCAGATATCGGAACTTGACTCGTATAAGACTTTATTTCTGTCAATAACGCTTGAATAAAACTATTATTCTCATGTTCTTTTTCACTGGACATAGTATGCTATACCTTAAAAAATTGTTATCACTCTACATTCTATGACTTCAATTAGGCCTACAAAGTTCAATGGATATAACCTAATGATTTTAATAAAAAATAGTACTTTACGTCACTTTATATTGTTGTATTTGCACGCAGGAAAATGTTTCAGTATTTGATATATAGCTAGTTGGTCAAATATTGTTATCCTAATATACTCAAGAAACAGCCAGCTAATAACCTAAGCTAATTCAAGGATGAATATGATGGGTGATATTTTTAACAGGATTCGACAAGGTAAGATTAAATCTTTAAAACAGTTTTTGAACAGAACTTCTAGGCTGTCACCCAGAGACAGAAAATTACCCATTTCAGAATTTATCTTAAGAACCATTAATCGACCGAATCAATTTGGCACTACGCCTCTCATGATGGCTGCACTCTCAGAAACAAAATACGGTAATGAAATTTTTTCACTTTTACTGAAGCATGGTGCTTTAGTGAATGCGCGTGATGTCGATGGCTGTACGGTTGCGCATTTGTTGATAAAATATGGGAACATTGAAAAATTAACTTTACTTATAGAGTTACATCCTGACTGTTTTTTAATCCCAGATAACTTTGGACGCACGCCTTTGGATTACCTAAAAATGAGTCAGCATAAAGGATCTGATATCGATGAAATAGAAGATATGCTGCTCTCAATTTACTCAACCCGTTTTGCTAGCTGTTATGAAGAGTGGCCCACAGCGAAATTGAAGTGTTCATCTCGCAGCCCGGCTGCAAGTTATCGTAACTTAAAGCATTATAATGAAAAATTTAATGCGGCTATTTTAGCGGCGGGATTGAGTGCGTTCGTGCAAGGTAGCTTGTCTATTCCCGATGTATCATTAAAAATAGGATTAGATCAACTGCTCAAGGCCTTTCCTGGGCAAGATATGCAAAGTGATTCTTTCTCTATTGAAAGAGTAGATGCTAAGACTTTAACGCATATTGCTTATGGGTTTCAGTATGTACAAGACCCTATTATTATAATGCGGTATATAGACAAAAATTATAGCGCTATGTCTTTGCAAGGGCAGCTGGCTTGTTTATATCTCATGAAAGAGTTAATAGTCGCCGACTTGTATAGTGATTACTTTTTAAAAAAAGGTTTCCAGAAAACTTATCAAAAAATATGGGCACAGGCCTCCCATCATGCATCAGATGCCGTGCTTGATTTGAAAGTAATAATGGATAGAAGTATTCGTATTCGAAGAAAATACCATAAGAAAATAGAGTTATTATCAAAGATTCAGATGGCACATTTATACGAGGATGTATCTTTAGTCGATAGTATGCAAGAATTAAGCTTGGTCTCACATAAAGAGGATAGTATTAGTTCAAGTTCAGGCTCAGATTTTAGTGATATTGTTTTAATGTCCGAAAACTATATTAAGCAGACATTAGATCCTAAGGCTTTGGCTGATAATATATACTTATTTGACCAGGTGGCTTATTTATCACTGTCTAATCCCATTTTGAAAAAGGGGAACCAGCCATTACTAACCGTGTTTCAGAATTTATTAGCCAATAAAATAAGATGTGATATTTTATATGCTAAAACATCAGAGGATAAATTAAGTTTAATCACATATTATTGTGAAGCGGCAGAACTGCTATTAAACAGCCAGAAAGATCATCAAGGATTTTTTGGGATTATGACAGCTTTGAGTATGGTAGATGAGAGAATGATGCGTTATTTAGAGTGCGACAAATCCCTCAAGCAGCGATTAACAAAGTTGCAAGATTTAGCTTCGCCCTTTGGTAATTTTAAAGTATTAAGAGCTATGATGGCTTCCGATAAAGCGACACTACCCGCGTTTCAAATTATATCTTCAGATATCGCGCATATAATGGATGCGGGCTCCAGTATGCTTCAAAAAGCTGAAAGTTTGGGTAAGTTGCTATTGCCCATTAATACATTAAAAATTGCGTTTGCGAACAGAGATCCACTAACATTAATTCATCGAGATGAATTCCAACGAGGATTTTTGGCGGGGCTGAGCCAAGTCAGTCATATTAAAGAGGAAGATATTAGCGTCTTGCGAGATCGCTTGCGGGACGATATGGCGACAAAAGAGAGGTCTGAAATACTTTCTCAGCCTGGTAAAATGCCGCCATTAGACTTCACTCCTTTGTATGCGGGATATGATAATGCTGGTCCATCTTCAGGACTTTTAAACGCGAATGAGGCATCTCCACCGTCTTCACATAGAAACTGGTTTCGGCGCACTTTTACTCCTAAGTCATCAGGAAGAGATCATTAACTCACCCTCTATTTAAGGCTTCGATATCCTGAATATGTCTCGCCTTTTCGATATTAGGTAAAAAGCTGGCCTCAAAGCTATTAATTGCTAATTGAACAAGATCTTGTTGGGATAAATTCAACGCTTTTTGGCATGCATTAAAATTGTCTAACATATAACCACCAAAGTAGGCAGGATCATCTGAATTGATTGTGACGCATAATCCTTGAGATAACATATCTTTTAAATTATGGTTTTCTATTCTATTAAAAACTTTAAGCTTTATGTTTGATAAAGGACAAACAGTTAGTGGAATCTTGTTGTCTTTTAAATATTGTACTAGTGCTTGATCTTTCGTGCATTGAACGCCATGATCGATTCTTTTGACTTGGAGTTCTTTTAAAGCACTCCAAATATAGTTAGGACCACCTTCTTCGCCTGCATGGGCAACGGTTAGATATCCCAACTCTATAGCTTTGGTGAACACGCGTTTGAATTTTTCAGGTGGGTTGCCCGTTTCTGCAGAGTCTAATCCAACGGCTTTAATTTTATCTTTAAATGGTGTAGCTTGTTTTAACGTTTCAAAGGCGGCTTCTTCGGAGAGGTGTCTTAAAAAACACATAATTAAGTAAGAACTGATATTATACTTTTTTTTCGCTTGCTGAAGCGCACGGTCAATACCGGTAATCACAGTTTCAAAAGGAATATTTCTATCCGTATGCGTTTGGGGGTCAAAAAATATTTCTACATGCGTTACACCGTCCGCATGTACTTTGTCTAAATAAGCATTTGTAAGGTCATAAAAGTCTTGCTCTGTTTGTAGAACGGATGCGCCTTGATAATATATATCTAAGAATGATTGCAGGTTGTTAAACTCATAGGCAGCCCTTATTTCATCCGGAGAGTTATAAGGCAGGGTGATATTATTACGTGTCGCCAGCTTGAACATGAGCTCTGGTTCCAGGGTGCCTTCTATATGCAAATGTAATTCTGCTTTAGGCAGGGATTTTATAAAACTTGTATGTTCCATCATGTCGCTCCGGTTATACCATTATCGTATCAGAGTTTTCGAGAGTTTTTGATTTCGTGGTGGCTTGTAGCTCACTTAATATTTGTAGTGCATCAATGGGTCTTAATTGATTAATATCTAAAGTCATCAGCTTATTACGTATGATTCTATCTTGTTCAAGATATATGTTTTCTTTTGGCTCTTGAGTTTTTGTTTTATCTTCTATGACAGGTTCAGACGGCTTAGGCTCAGGGTTTCTTTTTTCTAGTTTCTCTAAAATACGCTCTGCTAAGACTATCACGCTTTTAGGAATGCCGGCTAATTTAGCGACTTGCAAGCCATAACTTCGATTGAGCGGGCCTTCACTGACTTGATGTAAAAAAATTAGCTCATTATTTTTTTCTTCAGCGGCTAAATGTACATTATGTACATTGACATATTTATCTGCTAACCGTGTGAGCTCAAAGTAGTGGGTTGAAAAGAGCGTATAAGATTTAATTTTTTGGCTCAGAGCATAGGCGCAAGCCCAAGCCAAAGACATGCCATCAAATGTGCTCGTGCCACGGCCTATTTCATCCATAATCACGAGACTGTTTTCAGTAGCATAATGTAGAATATTGGCGGCTTCAGTCATTTCTACCATGAATGTGGATTGTCCTTTGGCGATGTTGTCTTGCGCGCCAATACGGGTAAATATTCTATCAATTTTACCAATATGGGCACTTGTAGCCGGAACAAAGCTACCCATATGCGCCATAATCGTGATGATGGCGACTTGACGCATGTAGGTAGATTTACCCCCCATATTGGGGCCGGTAATTAACAACATTTTTTTATCTGAGTCTAATTGCATGTCATTAGGTGTGAAGTGATCATCAGTTGATTCTTCAATGACAGGATGACGCCCGGCTTGTATGTGGATTTCATTGTGATGGCTAAGAGTCGGTCTCACATATTGTAGCGTGGTAGCACGTTCTGCCAAATTAACTAATACATCCAATTCTGCTAATATTCGGGATGTTTGTTGCATCGCTTTTAAATCAATTAATAACCATGCGACTAATTCTTCGTAGAGTTTTTTCTCTCGACTGAGCGCCTTTTCTCGGCTAGAGAGGATTTTTTCTTCAAAAGATTTTAGTTCTTCCGTAATAAAGCGCTCAGTATTTTTTAAAGTCTGACGACGCTGGTAATGGGTGGGTGCTTTGTCAGACTCTCGCCTGCTTAATTCTATATAGAAGCCATGTACACGATTATAGCCTACTTTCAAGGTGCTCAGTTTTGTGTTTTCTTGCTCTTGAATTTCTAGTTTTCTTAAATAGCTTTCGGTATTTTCACTGATTTCTCTATATTCATCTAATTTTTCGTCGTAACCGTCTTTTATCATGCCGCCATCGCGGACAACCATAGGTGGGTTCTCCACAATAGCAGAATCCAACTTTGTACGAACGTCAATATGTTCGCACAAAGTGGCATTGTGCATAAAGGGCAAGGGCTTGTTGAATATTTTTTTTAATTGACTGCTGGCATCAAGGGATGATTTCAGTTTGACCAAATCACGAGGTCTAGCACTTTGAAGCCCAACTCGGGCTAGAATACGTTCCATATCACCAATAGTTTTTAATAGGGTCTGAATATCTTGAACATCATGTTGTATTTGTAGTTGCTCAATACTATCAAAGCGATTATTTAAAACTTGTATGTTTGTGGTTGGCCGGCTAAGCCAACGGCTGAGTAACCTTGCGCCCATGGGCGTTTTGGTTTTATCTAATATGCTAATTAAGGTGTGGTCACGCCTACCTTCAGGATTTTGTAGCAACTCAAGGTTTCTGAGCGTGCGGCTATCTAATTGTAAAATATTTTGATCGTTTTGTACTTCTAATCGATGAATATGGGTTAATTGCCGACCTTGGGTTTCATGCACATATCTTAAAATAGCCCCTGCAGATTGTACGGCCAGAATAAGAGACTCACATTCAAAAGCATTTAAATTCTTTATATCAAATTGTTCGCATAATAAGCGGTGTCCAGCACGATGATCAAAATCCCATTCAGGGCGTATGCGACTTTTGGTTTCTTTGGGCGCAGGAGAGGCCAAGCTAAATGAATCAGGTAATAATATTTCAGCTGGTTGTAATCGAGCTAATTCATTGGGTACTTGTTCACTATCTAATTCTGTTAAACAAAAGCGTCCGCTAGCAAGCTCTAGAGTGGCTAATCCACAACGTGCTTGTTTAAAATAAACTGCACAAAGTAGTGTTTCAGATTGAGCATCTAATAGGGCTTCGTCTGTCACCGTGCCAGGTGTGAGTACGCGTACGACTTCTCGTTTCATCGGGCCTTTGGCGGTTGCTTCCCCTACTTGCTCGCAAATTGCGACGGACTCGCCTAACTTAATTAACTTTGAAAGATAACTTTCTGCTGCGTGGTAGGGGAGCCCAGCCATTGGAATAGGCTCTCCAGCAGACTGGCCTCGAGCGGTTAAAGTTAAATCTAGTAAGTCGGCAGCCTTTTTTGCATCATCGTAAAATAATTCATAAAAATCACCCATGCGATAAAATAATAGTGTTTTGGGGTAATCAGCTTTGATCGCCCAAAATTGTTGCATCATTGGTGTGTGGTTTGTTTGTTTATTGATTTTTGTATTTGTCATAAATTTTTCTAACTTTGTATAGTGCTTAACTTAAATTATTCTGGCAATTATAATTTTTTCTGCTACGGTTGTACGGGTTTTATGCAATAATATCCGATTAACATATTAAATGCTTTGTTAATCTCTTAACTTATAGGGGCCCTGTAATGGATGAAAATAGAAAACAAGCGTTAAATGCAGCCTTAACGCAGATTGATCGCCAATTCGGCAAGGGCTCTGTGATGCGCTTGGGCGATAAAAATACTATCAACGATGTAGAGGTCATTTCCACTGGCTCTTTAGGTTTGGATATCGCCTTGGGTGTGGGCGGGTTGCCTAGAGGTCGTGTCGTTGAAATCTATGGCCCAGAATCTTCTGGTAAAACAACATTAACATTACAAGCCATTGCAGAGTGTCAGCGCAAAGGTGGCGTAGCGGCTTTTGTTGATGCTGAGCACGCTTTAGATCCTGTATACGCGGAAAAATTAGGTGTTAATTTAGAAGATCTATTAATCTCTCAGCCGGATACTGGCGAGCAGGCTTTAGAAATTACCGATATGTTAGTTCGCTCTGGTGGTATTGATCTGGTTGTTATTGACTCGGTTGCCGCACTGACACCTAAGGCTGAAATTGAAGGCGATATGGGTGATCACCATGTCGGCTTACAAGCTCGTTTGATGTCACAAGCACTAAGAAAGTTAACTGGTAACTTAAAGCGCACAAATACAATGGCTTTTTTCATCAACCAAATTAGAATGAAAATTGGTGTTATGTTTGGTAGCCCTGAAACCACAACAGGGGGTAATGCACTTAAGTTTTACTCTTCTGTACGTTTGGATATACGCCGAACAGGTGCCATTAAGAAAGGGGATGAAGTCGTAGGAAATGAAACGCGCGTTAAAGTGGTCAAAAATAAAGTGGCGCCACCTTTCAAACAAGCTGAATTTGAAATTATATATGGCAAAGGCATCTCCCGCTTAGGTGAGGTATTAGATTTTGGTGTTAAGCTTGGTTTAGTGGATAAGGCTGGTGCTTGGTATAGTTATCAAGGAACACGTATTGGCCAAGGTAAAGAAAATGCCCAGGGTTTCTTTAGAGAAAATCCAGAAATAGCAAAAGAGCTTGAATATCAAATTCGTTTGCAATTATTACCAGAGACAGTGCAAGAAAAGTCTAAAACAGCGGAGCCTTCAGCAGAGTCGCCAGCATCTAAATTAGCCGCTAAAAAAGAAACTCGGCGTGTGAAAAAGACGGCTGAGGATAGTGCCTCTTAAGCGGATGGGCAATAAAAGTGTCGATCAGAAATTCTGCTATTCGGTTGTTAGCACGGCGAGAGCATTCTCGCCGTGAGCTTTCCCTTAAATTGACTCAACGTGGATTTGAGTCGTCCGCTATTGATCAAGTCATATCTGATTTGGAGCAAGATGATCTTTTAAGTGAGTCGCGTTTTATCAACATGATTGTGAGAGTTCGAAGTAGTCGAGGCGTTGGGCCATTAAAGATTATTGCGGAACTGCAAACACATGGCATTCATCAGCGCGAGATAGAGTTAGATGCCGATTGGCAGACAATAGATTGGATTCAAGTAGGTTGTATGGCAAGGGCTAAACGTTTTAATGACCTGGCACCCGAAAGCATAGCAGAGAAGTCAAAACAAACACGCCATTTAATTCAGCGTGGTTTTAGAAGAGATCAGGTGAGAGAAATATTAAAACCTGAAAATATACATGCGTTTAGTGTTATGCCAGCAAAGACAGGTATCTAGTACCTCTTAAGTTCTGGATACCTGTCTTTGTTGGTATGACAAAAACACATAGATTATTGAAATAAATTACCAAGGTGTCTTATGCAATTAAGCGTGCTCAGAGCAGCATTTTTAGAGTACTTTAAAAAACATAATCATGAGATGGTGGCCAGTAGTTCATTGGTACCTTTCAATGATGATACATTATTGTTTACCAATGCGGGGATGGTGCCGTTTAAAGATGTTTTTTTAGGGCAAGATAAACGAGATTATAGTCGTGCAACCAGTGCACAACGTTGCGTTCGTGCAGGTGGTAAGCATAATGATCTAGAGAATGTGGGCTATACGGCTAGGCACCATACTTTTTTTGAAATGATGGGCAATTTTAGTTTTGGTGATTACTTTAAAAAAGAAGCGATTGAGTTGGCATGGAATTTTTTGACACAAGAGCTTAAAATTCCAGCAGAAAAATTATGGGTGACTGTATATCAAGATGATCAAGAAGCTGAAGATATTTGGTTGAAAGATTTGAAAGTTTCACCGGAGAGAATGTCTCGATGTGGTGAAAAAGATAATTTTTGGTCAATGGGCGATACAGGTCCTTGTGGGCCATGCTCCGAAATATTTTATGACCATGGAGAAACTGTTGCAGGTGGCCCTCCAGGCTCTCCTGACGAAGAAGGCGATCGGTATGTTGAAATCTGGAACTTAGTTTTCATGCAATATAACCGCGATAAACAAGGAAATTTAGCACCTTTACCAAAGCCTTCCATAGATACGGGTATGGGCTTAGAGCGCATGGCTGCGGTGATGCAGGGTGTACACAGTAACTACGAAACTGATCTATTTCAAAATTTAATAAAAAAAGCACAAGTATTATTACCAAATTCTGATAAAAGCAGCAAAGGCTACAATGTTATAGCGGATCATATTCGTGCAGTCTGTTTTTTAATTGTGGATGGTGTTTTACCTTCTAATGAAGGCAGAGGTTATGTTGTGCGCCGTATTATGCGACGCGCGTTAAGATATGGCCATCAGCTAGGGGCTAGCCAACCATTTTTCCACAAAATGGTCAGCACTTTGGTTGAGCTTATGGGCGATGCTTATCCTGAATTAGTTAAGATGCAGGATAAAATTGAGAAAGTTATCTTAAAAGAAGAAATACAATTTTCTAAGACTTTAGATCAAGGTTTAAAAATCCTAGAAAATGAAATGCAAAAAAGTGGTGGCCAGATATCTGGTGAAACTGCATTTAAACTATATGATACTTATGGTTTTCCCATCGATCTGACAACGGATATTGCCAGAGAAAAAGATGTAGAAATTGATCTGGTTGCATTTGAGCAACAAATGGCGGCACAAAAGCAAAGAGCGCGTAGTCAGAGTCAGTTTGGATTGGATTATAATGATCAAATAGTTGTTGAACAGAAAAGCGATTTTACAGGTTATTTTGACTTGAGTGGTTCCGCCAAAGTTTCTGCCTTATTGGAAAATGGCGTCTTTGTTGAACAGTTAGATAGTGGCTCTGAAGGTGTAGTTGTTTTGGACCAGACGCCATTTTATGCTGAGTCTGGTGGTCAAGTAGGTGATAAAGGCATTTTGACATTTTCTAGTGGCACTTTTGAGGTGCAAGATACACAAAAATCTCAGCAGGCTATATTGCATATTGGCATAATGAGGCAAGGCACTATTAAAGTAGGGGATAGTATAACAACCCATGTTGATCCAGCTTTACGCAATGCAACGACTCGCAATCATTCCGCCACACATTTATTGCATGCTACGTTAAGAGAAATTTTAGGAGAGCATGTCACTCAAAAGGGTTCTTTAGTCTCGCCTGACAGATTACGATTTGATTTTTCGCATTTTGAGGCGATTACACCGGAGCAATTACAGAGCATTGAAGCACGAGTCAATGAGAAAATACTAGAAAATTCAGAAGTGCAGATCAAAGAAATGTCTTACGATGATGCAATTGCACAAGGCGTAATGGCATTATTTGGCGAAAAATATGGTAAAACAGTTAGAGTATTGGCTATGGGGAATGGCTTTTCAGTCGAGCTGTGTGGTGGTGCTCACGTAAATCGAACGGCTGATATTGGGCTAATGGCTATTACTCAGGAAAGCGGTGTCGCGGCTGGTATACGCCGTATTGAAGCGGTCACTGGAGAAGGGGCATTTTCTTGGCTGAAAAATAAAGCCAATCTGTTACAGGCAATACAAGAACAGCTGAAAGCGGATGATAAAAATATTGGTGAGAAAATAAGCCAGGCCATTATACAGCTCAAAGCTTTGGAAAAAGAAAACCAACAGTTAAAACAAAAATTAGCTTCTAATACGGGCGGAGATTTAGCCAGTAATGCAATCGATATTAACGGGATGAAACTTCTGGTTAAAAAACTAGATCAAGCTGATCCTAAAATGATGAGACAATTAGTTGATGATTTAAAAAATAAGTTAAAAACTGGGATTGTTGTTTTAGCATCAGTCAACGAACAAAAAGTTCAATTGATTGTCGGTGTGACCAAGGATTGTACAGACAGGGTGTCAGCAGGTGAACTAATAAAAAGCCTAACGGCTCAAGTTGGGGGGGCTGGTGGGGGGCGAGCTGATATGGCTCAAGCTGGTGGTACTAAGCCTGAAGCACTAGATGCTGCGTTGCACTCCATTGTCGACTGGGTAAAGGAAAAAGTCGAATAACTTGGAAAACACTGAAAATTTGCCTAAAATTTTAATCATGTTAGAATTCAGCCTTGATTGGATAAGTTAATGAGCTTATTAATACAAAAGTTTGGTGGGACATCGGTAAAGGACTTGGATTGCTTGCGGCATGTGGCGCAGAAAATAATGCAATCTAGACAGGCTAACCATGACATTGTTGTGGTTGTTTCTGCAATGGGGCATGAGACTGATAGGCTAGAAAAATTAGCTTATGATTTAGGCTCTAGCATGCATCCACGGGAACTTGATGTATTGTTGTCAACAGGGGAGCAGTGCACGATTGCTCTACTTTGCATGGCTTTGGAATCGTTGGGTTGTCCTGCAATATCTTTTACTGGATGTCAGGTTCCGATTCAGACAGATACACAGCATAACAAAGCTCGCATATTGGCGATTGGTGAAGAGAATATTCGCCGGGAGCTAGAAGCGGGTAAGGTTGTAGTGGTCGCTGGATTCCAAGGTGTGGATGAGTATGGCAATATTACGACCTTAGGTCGTGGTGGGTCAGATACGACTGCTGTAGCGCTTGCTGCGCGATTAGAGGCGGATGAGTGTCAAATATATACCGATGTAGATGGCGTGTATACCACCGACCCTAGAATGGTGCCCGATGCCAGAAGAATGTCATGTATCACATTTGAAGAAATGTTGGAGCTTGCCAGCTTAGGGGCAAACGTACTGCAAATTAGAGCAGTGGAGTTTGCCGGAAAGTATAATGTGCCCCTTAGGGTATTGTCTACTTTTGAAGAGGGCCCGGGTACATTGATTACTTATGATGAGGACAAAAATATGGAACATGCTGTCGTATCTGGTATTGCCTTCAATCGGGAGGAAGCTAAGCTCGTTATTCGTGGTGTTCCAGATATGCCTGGAATTGCTGCAAAGTTATTGCTGCCAATCAGTGAAGAAAATATTGAAGTAGATATGATCATTCAAAATCTTGCAGCGGACGGTACAACAGATTTTACATTTACTGTACACCGCCGGGATTATGAACAGGCCACAAAGATATTAACAAAAGTGGCCAAAGAGATTGGCGCGAAGAGTGTTCATGGTGACACAAAAATAGCAAAAGTCTCGATTGTAGGCGTTGGTATGCGCTCTCATGCTGGTATTGCCAGTACAATGTTCAAGGCATTTGGACAGGAGGGTATTAATATCCAGCTTATTTCTACTTCAGAAATTAAAGTATCTGTTGTAATGGACGAAAAATATTTAGAACTAGGAGTGCGAGCTCTGCATGATGCCTTCAATCTTAATGAGGCACCAGCTGAAGAAGAGTATCCGTCGCGCTTAAGTGCCTAAAAGCGTTATAAAGAATTAGTAGTTTTTTCAAGACGCCTTTAGGCGTCTTGTTTCGTTGTAAAGGAGATTGACAATGCTCATATTGACACGTCGTATTGGTGAAACCTTAATGATCGGTGATGAAGTCACAGTAACGGTCTTAGGTGTCAAGGGTAACCAAGTAAGAATTGGCGTGAACGCACCCAAAGAAGTTTCGGTTCATCGCGAAGAGATTTACCAGCGTATTCAGAAAGAGAAAGAGCAGGGTGGTTCTGCGAGTACTGATTCGCAAGATTTTGAATAATACTAATTATAAAGCTAGCAAACAAAAAGTGGCTTATAATTTTTGTGAAAAAAAATCTTAATAATCAGCTATTTTGGCTTAACCTATGAGCTTCATAATGGTATTATGCGCTCTGAATTGGAGAGGTGGCCGAGTGGCTGAAGGCGCTCCCCTGCTAAGGGAGTATAGGGCTCATACCTCTATCGAGGGTTCGAATCCCTCCCTCTCCGCCAGATTTCAAAAAAATGCTCACCCAACGTAGTTGGGTGGGCATTTTTTTTTGGAAATTGACAAAGTGTGGGGTTCGAAGCCTCGATTTTAGAATGGTTGGGTTCGAAAAAACGGCAGGAGCCGTTTTTGACGCGCGCAGCGCGGGACGAAGTCCCGAGGGGCAGGGATGCCCCGAGTCCATCCCTCCCGAAGTCTATAAAATAGTTTCACCCAACTACGTTGGGTGGGCATTTTTTTGGAATTGGTAAAGAGTGGCGTAACTTACAATTTATAGTAAGAAAAATTCCCAATATAAAATGAATAATGGTCTTGACGATGGGGGCGATATGGTAGATAATTCCCCCCGTTGCGCCCGTAGCTCAGCTGGATAGAGTATCAGGCTACGAACTTGAGGGTCGGAGGTTCGAATCCTTCCGGGCGCGCCATAAACAAAACAACCACCATTAGGTGGTTTTTTTGTTTATGGTGCTTTTAAATGGGTATGAGAACCTCCGTTTAAAAAGTCGGTTCGAAAAAACATAGCGGTAGCTGTTTTTCACGAGGTGCAAAGCACCGAGTCATCCTGAGGGGCGCTTAGTGAGAAACAACCACCCAAGGCAAGTTTTTTTGATTATGGTGTCTCTGAATTAGCACGAGAACCTTTATCGGTAAATCTAGAAAATTAATTTGCTAAGCACCGAGCTTATACCTTACCCTTTATTTCATTTAGCTATTGGCCACTAAAACAAATCTCTTGATTCGTGTATGGCAAGATAGGCTAAAGTATTTTGGGTCTCCACCAACAACGGGGGCACTCACGTCATGAACACAACACTCTAACCCTTAATCTATAATTCTCAAAATTTTTAAATCCATAGGCTCTGCGCTGTATTAATTTCATCTTCCGATGGAACCCTTCAGTGATCCCGTTATTCTTAGTAAATCGCCACATACGGGCTATTTCCTCTCGCCATTTGTATAAGGTTTTGCCGAGCTTTATTAGATGCTCAAGCTTTGACTCTTTAAGCTGTTTAATAAAACCAAAGAAAACGGGTCTCCACCAACAACGGGGGCACTCACGTCATGAACACAACACTCTAACCCTT
>CAXBML010000027.1:0-37322 GCA_963976875.1 uncultured Coxiellaceae bacterium | reverse complement strand
TTCCTGATTCTATTCAAAATTTCCACAAGGTTCGTGGGGATTCCTCAGTGTATATGCCTCATATTAACAAATGTCCTATCGTATATACAGGTCTTACGCTTGATATTTGAACTAATGCTTAGCTTTCTTAATTATAGTCAGGATATTCTGGAACTTTATTGGATTTATTCATGTCAAAACAATCACCAAGGCATTGCATCATATTAACTTTTTAAATAAGAGACTCATGCTAAAATCCAATCATCCCAGTAACGTATTGGCACTATCAACGCAATCTCCAGCCAGTATTGACTTACCAAGCTTATTGGAAAATGCCAGTCATCATCCTATACCATTACCCACACAGCACAATACGCTCGCTTTTTTAGCAGAACAAGCTAAAAATCGTACAGCACTAGTACATTTTGCCAATCAGGCAAAACCTGTTATTGATATTAAATTGCTTAAGCTAATGCAAGATTTTTTAACGTATAAAAAACGTCATGGCAGTCAAATTGAAAAAGATTTATACAAAAATATTTTGCTTGATGAGTTTATTTCTAGATTACTTATTAAACGCCCTTTTGTGTTTATGGGCGAATCCGATTATTATCAATTGCAAGATGGACAAACGGGGATGGGGCACTTTGATAGTATTGGTCAACCACAAGAAGAAGCCCCATTTATCCTGAAAGACTATCTATCTTATGATGAGATGCAAATTGCAGCACTAATAACCGTCGCAACACCTTCATTTTTTGTTAATAAAGGACATAAAACAAATAAAGGCATACCGGGTGAACCTGACAGCTTCGAGAAACAAGGGTTGATTGTAGGCACGGTTGGCACAAGATTTGAAAGACCCAACTTAAATGAATATGCACATATATTGATTACGCGCGAACAAAACACATTTGAAAATGGTTATGGTAAGCATGCGAACAAACAACAAAAAGAAAAACATCGCTATTTTGCTCAATACTATCATCAAGGGGAATTTGATGATTACTATTTCCCGAGCTACGAAGAAGCCGAAGCCGACACCGAAAATAAATATATCGCGTTAAATAATGACGTATATATTAATGCAGCCGTTTATAAACGTCGGATCAGAGCGGTCATAGAACCTTTTTTAGTCAGTGCCAATGAATTTGGTCAAAAAAATGATCGGCATGTGTTTGTCGAGGCCTCTAGAATCGGGCTGGGCGTCTGGGCTATCGACGCAACAAAGCAAGCTCCTTTGCAACTAGAAGTCTATGCTGAAATCTTATCCGAAGTACCATTGCCAGCTATTACCGATATAAACTTTGGTCGGTTTAAAAATAATTCTGAAGTAATATGGCAGGGATTATTAAAAGCATACAGTTTTGAAGTCTGTGGGAATAATATAAACATTCATCATATTGAACGAAGCCCTTTAGAAAAGTTACCATTACCTCATCATGACAAAGTACTGGTTACCAATTATGCTTGGGATGGCAACGCCTTTCCTGGAAATGAATATTGGCTAGGAAAGCGCTATTTTGCTGCGTCCAGTGATCCAGCCGCGGCTTGCTGTACGCAAATCTGTGAGCTACAAAATCCTTTGATCAATCCAAATATTTGTGGTGCTAATACAACTGTAACACTACAAGGCAGGATGATTCCGATTCAATGGTTCGATCGGCTAAAATGTCATGGCCAGTATCCCATATTTATATCTGAAACAAATCGAATGATACAATCATCTCAGCTCAAGCCAGATAAAAAATAGTGTAAAATTACCGCTATTATTTGAGCTTGGTTTTTAGCTTGATACTAACATTTTCTTCTTTACAAACTTTATCCATAATCTCTAAAACATATTTCTGCGTTAAAGCTGAATCTTTTTGAACAACGAGTTCCATTAACCTTTGACTAAATTGTTCTTGTCTTCTGGCTTCATCTAGCTCTGGATTTTCCAACAATTCATTTAAAAGACCGCGTATTATGACAATCTCTCGCGTTACCTCCTGCCTGTCATCAACCGGCACGTCAGCTGGATTTGTTTGATTGATTTTTTTTAACACATTCTTTAAAGGCATTTATTTTCTCCTGATTTGTGACTTGATAGCATAAACTAAAAAGTTATTTTCTTGTTGCTGTATTGATACCCCCTACTTTATCATAGCTGGCTGACCTATAATAAAGTTATATATTTATTCAAATAAGGTGTAATTACATGATAAAAGCGCCCTTGTTCACCGATACTCTGAAACAGGCAGCTCAATATGTTTATGATACACGCTTATCAAAAGTATATACCAATACATCTTGCTATTGGGATTGGGGCTACCCAGATGAAACGACAGGCCCCATATGGCGCCCAAATCATGGTCTAGCTCATAGCTCAAGGGGTGCTCTCTACGCACCAACGGTTATCCAATATTTTCAAGAATTCGCCCAGGACAAAGAGCACTATTCATTCTCAGAGGCTGATATTGAAAAAATCCAAATTGCACTCATGTTTAGAGTGAGCGGTCGCGAAAATGAATCTGGATATAGTGATGATCCCGTTGCTTATGCTGAGTACCAAAAAGGACATGCACGATATTTTAAAGAATACTGTCAAAACTATCCAGATATATTTACCGACGAAGAAGTTGAAAAATTTGCCAAGGTATTACAATCCTACGCAAGACCTGATTCATTAGACCCATTGTCTTTAATTTTTAAAACTTGTCATAACCTAGATTTACTACGGGTACGTGATTCAGCCGGTATGGCGCGAGAGCTTAAAGAGCCTGTACGCGTACTGGGTCAAGAGAAAGTAACCGAACTGATGCATTATGCTGATAGTTGTATTAGAGCGACTGGTAATAGAATTTGCCTTAAAAATAATATAGTTGGAAAGCCGGGGTGTGACTATAATCCAGTACTGTTTCAAGCCGCTAGTACAGATGTCAGCTTGTGTTTCAACATGATAGCTTCCATTGCGCCTCCTAGGGCGACTATGACAGTCGATAGCATACGCCCCCTACCCGCTACCCCCATAGACATTGAGGCGCCTACTAATATACTAGATCCATTACCTCCCACCCCCGAGGCCATTGATAAAAATGAAGTGCAGAACATTTCAACAAACCCGGCACAAAAAAGTAATAGCCTCATAACGCAGTTGTTGCTGAATCACCTAGATCCTACTACGCTCAAAGCTCTAACATTGGAAGATTATCAAAACTTATCCTCTACTTTATTAGCCGTTGTTCCACCAATTGAAATATACAAAGAAATTAACAAGTTACTGCGCGACAAAACAATCCCAACAAGTGAGAAGCAAAAAATCCATCACAATGCCTGTACATTGTTAAAATATTTATTAAGTCATGAATCGTCTTCTGAACAATTCAAACCTTTAACGAATTGGATTTCAGCGACAAAACAACAAAGTCACTATGAACGTGATAGCTTAGTGATTGAATACAATAAATTACAAGATTTAATTGAAACAGAGGCCGGTTTAAATCATGGGCTTGCAAAAGAGTTTGAAATAAAACGCCAATTACAAAAGCTCAGCAAAATCCCGGGCCAAACAATTTTACAAGCTGATTATGAAAAACGCCCCAAAAAAGAGGTCAAGGTCTCAATGGGGGCTGCTGACTTTAACCATTCAGTTACTGAATATGCAGAAGCCCTAAAAATCAAATGCCAATATTTATTGGGTCAAGTTAAAGACTCAGATCTAGTATCCCCTTATATCTTTGAACTACAAACAACCAAAGCTTTGTTAGATCATTCAAGACACTTTGTTGACTCTGTTATTCAGGACATTCTCAAAGCTAAGAACATAATAGAACAAACAAAATTATTTGATTTTTATTTGGCTGTCATGGAAAAATCCATACAAAATGGAGACTATAATTCAGCATATTGTGTATTACATGCACTAAACTCACCTGCGATAAAAAGATTAGATTATATTGAAAATAAGTTAAATAGTAGGCAGATTTCTCTTCAGGGCAAAATGAATCAGTTATTTAATCCTCTTACGCCCGCAGAGTATCAAAACATTTATGCTAATAATAAATGTAGTGTGCCTGTATTTTCACTCATGTTATCTGAGATTGAACGTATTGGCGCTTCAGGCAAACTGACTATAACGAGTCCTAGTGGTGAACAACGTCCAAATTTAGCACATAGCCATTTATTAGGAAAAGCTCTAAACCAAGCTCGCCAATATAAAATAAGAGCTCAAGCCGTCACTTACAGTCCTGTCGTGGCAAATATATCAGGTATAGACACATTAAAACTCGTACCCAATAATAAAAAAATGGAATGGTCAGAAAATACCTATCCCCAATATGCAACTATTTTACCGCCGTCTTCATCATATAAAAATACTTCTAACATGGAATCTAATTTTACCGCGTTATTAAACATACTCAATACAGATATGGAATTCCCAACCATATTAAGAATTAACCAAGATGGCAAAGATTTTGTATCTGGGCAGAAGGAAACTTACAACCAACTTATACAGACTCTGATTTCATTGACCCAATCGCTTGCCAAGATGACCAGCTTGCCACCAGATATGGAAACAAAATATTGGCAAGGTCTTGCTGTATGGTTGAAAGCATTTGAAAAGCATACAACTAACAATAAATATAATGCAGAACCATATCTATCAATGCTGCAAAATATAGTTTACTCAGAAGTTGACGTTTCTCAATTAGAACAAATTAAATCAAGCTTGTCTATCTTAAAGAAATGGAATGCGGGCAACCCTTCTGTTTATTCGATATCGAGCCCGATGCTTGAAATGGGACCTTTGCCTAAAAATCAATATACAGTCCAACTTGAAAGCCTTGTTAGGGGGCTTCTATATGGATATGCCTTTGAAGTTTATGAGGATAAAACAACCCACAATATTACCATTGTCATGGGAGGTCAAGAATATCATCTCGCTAAAATATTTGAAAATGCAAACTTAAATCACTTAAACTTTTCAGATGAAGAAAAAGCCCTCTATGCAAAAGCACTTAATGATAATGTGGGCTATCTCAACTTTTCACCTGGTGACAGCTCTGATCCAGAAAACACCCATTTAACTATTGCAACCTCAAATGATATTTCGCAATTAGACGCTCAATTTTTAGCGACTGATCCGACACTCAATCAGATTAGTCAAGGAGAAAGGTTGGCGCTTAATATTTACACAACTGGTTTTTATGGTACTGCAAACCAATTACTTCGAACAGGTAAAGTTGATTTACCGAAGGATAACGCTAGATATAATTTTTTATGGGAAACATTATGTCACTCTGCCATGGCTGTGTCTGGTTTAAATGGTCGGACAAATACAGTTCCTGCCACTTCATTTAGGGGGGAGTTAAACCTACCCCAGAAAATTGTTGATCAAAGGGTTAAGGCTGCAGATAAGAAGCAAGCAATAATTGAGTGCGGCTTTGTCAGTAGCTCTAAAGACAAGCCTTCATCCAGTTTTATCGGATTTGAAAATAGTCACAAATCATCAGGTAACGTTGATGTTGCTATTGTCTTTAAAGATTTAGTAGGAAGAGATATACAGGCATTGAGCGCTTATCCATCTGAACGAGAGTTTTTAATGCCGCCAACCCAAATACAGTGGATAAAGCAAGAAAAGCTCAGTGGTGGGTATTACTTAGTTGGAAAGCCTCTTCGAACGCTTCAAGGACTACGCGCTGAGCATTTAGATTATATTGTTGAATCAAAAGTAGAAGCGACTATCTCGGAATCTTTTTTAAATGCGTTAGCGGAAGCTGAAGATTACCAAAACTTTTTAGACGCCTTCCACAATGCACCGAACCTACTGATTACATTAAACAAAGATATTATTGATGTAGCCATACTTAAGCAAGAAGTATTTCGAATTTTGAACGATCTAGATGAGTTAGCTTATATATTGAATGAACCTTTAAAAGCAGTTCCTGAGCTTGAAAAGCTGGGGATCCGGGCAGAATTTGGGATGTTAGAAAGTTTTTTAAACCAAGTGCAGCTGGCCCATGAATGGCATCTTAAAAATAAAATCAGTTCAACTTCCACATTAAGTGAAATGATAAGCACTATTAGAAACCACCCTCAGAGCCTAACGGACAGTCCCGATCAGATGGATATCATTATTCAAGAAATGGAAAGCATGATGAGAGATCCCAATATTGTCGAGGCCATTTTTCACGCTCAAAACATCCCCGTTTTTATCGGAAAAAAGGAAATTGGGGACAATAAATACCTAAAAGGTCAATTTGTTTTGTTAGCAACAGTGAAGCATATTAGCAATGTAATAGAAAGTCAACAAACCCTAGAAGAACTCAGTGAATGCCTCAATAATTTTAATGATATTTTTAAGATGCCTGTCCATGTCGACAACAAAGATAACATTATCATGCTGAAAAATTTAAAACACTTTATAGAAAACCCGGATATGGTTAGCAGCATTGCAAATCATGGGGATTCAGAGCTAATTTTTGGGAACTCATTCATCCCAACTCAATTTGGCATACGGGACAAGCTGATTACGCTGATTCGTATTCAGCATCAAGCTAAAATAGAACAATCATTTCAAAATGCCCTATCAGAAGTTTCCAGTCTTGATGATATAGTTGCATTATTCCAACACCATACTAACGAAAACTCGGCGTCTCCCTACCCCTCTGAACAAATGCATAAAACGCTCGCAGAAATAGAAACCATCGTGAATGATTCTAATCTGATTGAAGCTATCTTTCACGCCGACCGTATTCCATTTTTTGTAGAACAAACGCACATAAGAACACATAGTTTCCTCAAAGAACATTTAGTGCAGCTTGCAAAAGACCAATATGTCACAAACACAATCAATAGTGCTGAAACTATTGAAGAGCTCATGGGCTATCTCGACGATTTTGAACAAATATTTAAGCACCCCTTACATTCAAATAATAAAGATCAACGCGAAATGCTCGATACCATGAAAAAATACATTAACGAGCCCAATATACAACAAAATATTGCAGAGTCGCAAAATCCAGACTTAGTCTTTAAAAACACAATTATTCCAACTCAATATGGCATTCGGGACAAATTTTCATCTCTGGTTAGACGTGACTATCAAATCAAATTACAGCAAAATTTTCAGGATAAAATCAAACAGACTAAAGATGTTAAAGAATTGATTATTTTATTAAAAAACAATACTGACGTTAAGTTGCCGCTCACAGGCGCTCAGATTGATCTCATGCTTTCCAACATGAAGCAATTTGCCGAGAATCCTGGCTTAGCGAAAAATATTAATCATTCAGGTGATACGCCATTATTGTTCAACAAATCATATATTCTAAAAGAATTTGGCATTAGAGAACAGTTCATTCGTTTAGTACAGTTAGCTCAACAACAGGTTATAGCAAAAAATCTGGAATCGAAAGAAAGCCCACCACAAACGCATGCCATAGACGAAGGGCAAATAATCAAGTTATTAGACATAAGGCCTACGGATATCAGTCACTACATAACTAAACAACAAACTTCAAAAAAGAAAGAACTTCTTAAGTCATTACAAATAATGCATAAATCAACCAATGGTCATGGTGGAAAGTCTCAGGAGTCATTCAATAAAATTTGCCAAGCTTTTAATCAAATCAAACAAGATAATACCATGGGTGTTGAGGTCAAAGCTGAAGTAGCCTATGCTTTTGTATGCCATGTAGAATCACAAAATATGAAAAATGGTACACCCAATTCAAAAAAAGTCTCTTCTTTTTGTCAAAACTTAAAACAAAAGCTTGATGACTGTAGCTCGCAAGATTTGAAACAGCAAGTATCTGGCAATTTTGAAGATGTACTCAAAGCATATGCTCTCATATCGTCCCCCCTAGAAATGAAAGCTAGCAATTCAAATAAGATGTAGTACAACTTCCCTTGGCAAGATAAATAATTACTTTACTTTTACCGATAGCTCTAAGCCAAAATCAGCGACTTTCTCTTTTTCACCATAATAGTCCGTGAATCCTTCTATTGTTAGCATTTCATTAATACGCTTATTTTCATTTTTGGAGCGATCGACCATATCTTTGATTCTCTGCCCTTCTTCGCAGATGAAATAAACGTCATACTCTGGTCGCTTTAAGAATTCTGCTTTAAATGATTTAAAGGCTAATGAAATCTTTTGCTTAGATTTATTAGCAAAAAAAATGGCTAACAAGCCACCAGCGACATCCGCACCAACGGCTAATGTACCAAAATACATAGAGTTTAGATGATTCTTAGTTCTACGGCGTAATTTAATTTTGATAATTAATTTGTCTTCCGAAATTTCTAAGATTTTGGGTTTTACGTAAGCTATCATGGGTACTTGAAAATGCCCAAAAAGCCAAAGCATACATTTTGCTTTAAATAGTATATTCAATGACAACATCCTTATTATTTTTTTTTATTTTGCCTTGTTTATATTTTCTTTAAATTATACTTAATGTTCGAGCCCATGATAACTTGTCTTTTTCTTTTTATCACCTGGTCTTTTATGGTTATCGGGGACACAAGCAAACTCACCTGAAGGCACAATACGGCAAGTCCCTTTTAAACTATCACCTTCTTTGCCTATCATGGTACAAACGTCTTTCTCACTCAAGCTTTGACAAGCTTCAATTGCAGCAGGTGGCGGACCCATTTTACCATTCTCAGGTTTACGTGCTTCAACTGTAAAGGCTGTTGTTAGTGAGACTGCAGCGAATAAAAGAGTGACTGCAGTTTGAATCATAAAATATCCTTATTTTAATTTAATTTTATATTAGTCTAATGCTATCGAGACCCCATCGTCACTAATGACCCTAATGTGCCTCTTTCCTAATTGCCGGGGATCTTTAACCCCGCACGAATGGGCTATCATACCCACTTCATAAGTTATATTTTGCTGGTACTGAGCAACTCTTACTGACTTGAGTGTGGGCTCTAACCCCGCTTGTAATTTTTTATTATGCGTTGTTACGCCAGTTGGACACGTATCTTGGTTGCATTTTAACGCTTGAATACAGCCTAAGGCAAACATAAAACCACGAGCAGACTGAACAAAATCAGCCCCCACAGCTAAAGCCCAAGCAACCCGAGACGGTGTTATCATTTTACCTGCACAAATAACTTTAATTCGATCTCTTAGATTATGATCCTTTAATTTGGTCACTAGATATGGCAGGCTTTCTTGTATGGGAAGCCCCATATAATCCATTAAAGCTTGAGGCGCTGCACCTGTTCCGCCGTCAGCACTATCTAGAGTGATAAAATCTGGAGCACTCTCTTCACCCCGACGTTTAATCTCTTCAAAAAGCCTATCTAACCATCCCACTGTACCTAACACACATTTAAAACCTACTGGCTTTTGGGTAACGCTACGAATGGTGTCAATAAAATCCAAAAGTTCTTCAATTGAGGTTATTTCTGTGTGGCCATTTGGGCTAATAGAAACCTCCCCTTCGGGAATACCTCGAATTTTAGCGATTTCTGCATGAACTTTTTTGGCTGGTAATATACCGCCCTTTCCAGGTTTAGCACCCTGACTTAATTTGACTTCAAACATTTTAACTTCTGTGTGCGCTGCAACTTCTTTAAGCTTTTCTTTGGACAAATTACCGTGGTGGTCTCGAACACCATATTTGGCTGTTCCAATTTGAAAAACTAAATCACAGCCACCCACTAAGTGATAGGGTGATAAGCCACCTTCCCCAGTATTAAGCCAACAACCTGCTATTTTTGCACCATAGGAAAGGGCTTTCACCGCTGGCTCTGATATTGATCCATAACTCATAGCAGATATATTAAAAAAATGCCGTGTTTTATATGGGTTTTCACAAAATGGGCCAATGGTCACTTCAACAGGTGCAACGGCATCTTCAGTTAACGTAGGAAATGGACAGTTAACAAAAATCACCGTCCCAGCATGGGTTAAATTTCTCGTTGAACCAAATGCAATTGTGCGATCAACATTCTTAGAGGCTCTATACACCCAACTTCTTTCTGCTCGGTTAAAAGGCATCTCCTCTCTATCCATCGAGAAAAAATACTGTCTAAAAAAAGTACCCCATTCTTCTAAAATATATCTAAAACGACCAATAACAGGGAAATTATGGCGAATAGCATGCTGATATTGCCTTTTATCAGCTATATACAGACAAACAACATATAAAAACAAACAACTTAAGACGACAACAAATAATCCAGATAGAAACTCTAAACTGCCCATCATAAAGGCATGTATCGAGGAAGCACCCATATGCACAGCTCCTATGCTTGAAACCCAACTTTTGGGTTAGTTTTCCATAAATAGCTAACTTAGTATAACTGAAATTAACAAAAATGCCGGTATAAATATGCTAATTTGAATTTAACAGGGTAATGTGTTAGTTTTCGGCTTGAAAACAATAATACCTATAAATTTTAAGGACCCAATATGAAAAAGCTATTGTATGCTGTTGCTTTATCATCATTCTTTTCGACTCCCATTGCTTTAGCAGAAAATCCAAATCATTTAGATTATGGTGTAACCCGTTATGAATCTAGCAATCCTGGTAACCTTTACCAAGTTAAACTGGGTGCAGGTATTGCCCAATCCGGCAAACAAAACGCCTCTATGCCATTGGTATCATTTGGAAAACGCTATGAAGTAGGTGATGCCGCGATAGAAATAAGCACATCATGGGGCACTCATAAGTCAGATAGTGGATTTAAAACTCTGTTTTATAACTTACCTAAAATTACATATATCGCTTTCTTAAATCCAAATAGCAGCACTAGCTTTTACTATGGCGCAGGTTTTAGTTGGGGATCAATAGAACAAAAAGCCCCTAAATATCTTCCCATTGAAAAATCTTACTTCACCGGCATTTTCGCCGAAGGTACAGCAGGCTATGAATTACATCGTACTACGGCTATACGAACGATGGTTGAGCTGAGCCTTTCCCAACCGTTGGTAGCCAATAGTAAGCGCGGTCCGCATCCAGGCCCCACAGGATTTTTAAGCCTTATTTTTGGTTTCTAATCTGACAGAAAAAAATCTTCTCCTAGTAGTGAATGCCAGGAGAAGATATCACTATAAAATTCTACAATCTGGCGCCACGGTTCTGGTTATCAACTTCGTTTTCCAGCCCAACAGCCATGTCTTCAATGACTTCTTGATGCCGACTCTCACCCACGTTGTTAATTAATACCTTAATTTGTTGTTTTAAGCGCTGTTCAGCAATTTCTGAAGAGCCTGAATTCAAGATGAAGTTCTCCAGAGCAGGATTGAGCACTTCACTTAAAATCTTATCCACCACATCACTGGGAATCTCTTCTGGTATCTGATCAGACCATTTCATCGACTCAGAATCTACAGCGGTATGGGCATGTTTCAAAGCCAGGCTCTCAACGGCATCCACAAATAAATCTTGTAAAAGAGCCGTAATTTTTTTCTGGTTATCGGATGATTTATTGCCACCCAACATGCCATATTTACTTTTAAAGTGAAAGTTTTCATCCACTCTAGATTCATTAAATAATTTTTCAATTTTACTGATTCGCTCTTCTAAATTTGAGATAGAAGATAGTGATTGTTTAATTTTATCATGGGAATGCTTATCATCCAGCATAGATTTCATACTATCATGCGTTAGTATATATTCCCTTTCATTTGGTAAATCATAAATCTCTTGCTCAGCTTTCATTAAATCTATTGCAACTTTATCTTTTTCAGAACGATTAATGACATTTTCCAATTCTTTCCATAAGCCTAAGTTTACATCAAGGCCTGTATGAGAATCAGCGGTCATCAGTCCTGGCACGGCATGAAGCGGGGTATCTGGTCTTTCATCCACTAACTTACTCCATGAAGTAATCAATTGTAACCGTGGATCTTGCTTAAAGGGATTTCTAAAGCCCGTTTTTTGTAACAAAGGGTCACTCTTTAAACGCTCTAACAATGCCTTTGCATGTTGCTTTGGCATCGACTTTAAATCGTCTTCAATGGTTTGTTTATATGCAGATAAAAGGTCACTCATTAAAGCTTTTTGATAGGTTTTAGCAGTTTTTCTGCCATGGGTCGTGGGAGAAAATAACTGCTCTCCTGACTTGACTGCGTTATAAAGATTACCGATAAGTTCTCTTCTCGCTCTAGGATAAGTCACCCATTTCACACCAGTATCTTCATTTTCAAGCAACCATTGTATGCTACCGGGTTGTCTTTGGTTATAATGATTAATTATCTTATCTTTGTAGTGCTTCGTTCTTTTCTCCAAGGCCATCATATATACAGCCTCTATGGATTCTTTACTCGTCAAACGTGATTTTAGTGCATCTCGGCCTAATATCCCCATTGCCTCATATGCAGGGTTATTTAAGATGGTATCAACAGAATTTTTGATCAGCTCAAGCACCCTTGTGTTATTATCAACACCATCCGTAGGAACAAAGCCATCTGCCACAAGTTCCAACTGTGTTGTTAAAAGCTCATTGAAGGCACAATACGTATTATACTGTGACATCAATGGTTTTATAAATTCATTGGTATCAAACGACAATCCTAAATAAGCATTATAAGGCTTACGCTCAATGCTGAGGATATTGCTATACATCATAGATGTCACAGAGTCTAACGAATGCCCTTCTTTAACCAACTTCTCATAATAAGCAATACTGCTTTGGACTTCTGAACGCAAACTATCTTCAAATTCAGATTTTAACTCCTGATTGGCTTCTTGATAGGTCTTCCCTATACGTTTTTTGGCATTAATTCGTTGCAAGAAATCCTTACAACGCGTAGTCTTTAACTGATATTTAGGATCATCCTTATCATCGATAAATTCAGAATTGGAAATAACTTTAAAACGATAAGCAGACAAAATTTCTTCCTTGATACTCGCGAGCACCACTTGTTCGTCGAAGTCACGAATCTCTGGAATAGAATCTAGTTCAAATCCTTCTAATATCTTGCTCTTGGGTAAATTTTTATCTTTGGGATTCTCAAGCCGGTGCTGCCTGACATATTCACTTTTCTTTTGCTTGATGAGTGTACTCTTGGCCAAGCGAATCACACGGCGCTCAGTATCATTATTCCAATAATTTTGCCATTCTTCGGATTCAGTTAAGTCTTTATCCAAGTTGTCAAACTCACCAAAAACTGTATTCACTTTATTTTCTGTTAAGGGAGGTCCCCATGGCCCAATATTATCATGGGCTAATCTCATGAAGTTTTGCGCATTTTCAGGCATCATAGTTATAGGTATTTGGGGATGCCCAGACATTGAAAACAATTGAATCCGATCCGTTTTACTATTCGGCGAAGCGATTTGATTTTTATATTGATTCATCTCAGTAATCACTTTAAAAAAATCAACAGGTGAAGCTGGCGCTCTATTCTCACCTAAAATGTCTTCTATTGTTTTCACAGCAGGAAATTTACGCCTATCGAATTTAGCATTATTACGTTCAATCATTTGTATTGTTTCTTCATGACATTGTGCTAGATAGACATTCCAAAGGTTAGTATCTTTACTGTGTCCAATAATTTTATGCATATCTGATGGTTTTATCTCAGACACAACCGTATCACCATGCCCCAATATTGACTGTATCGTAGGTGCTACTTGGTCTAATTCGGTATATTCTAAAGCAAATCTTTGATTCCATTGCTCTATGGTAAGCTTAGGCCAGTTCTGATCTGGGTCAAGATGAGGCATCCTATGTTGTCCCGCATCCAGCTCAAGCGCCTCAGACACTTCATAAACATTTGTTTCCAAACTAATATCTTTAATAATTTTAACTTCAGATTGCATATCCATGCCTTGCGCAATCATTTTTTGTCTAAGTAATTTAAATACTGATAAGTTCTCATCCAAGATATCAATCGCTATTCGGGTTGACTGATTTGGATTGATTGCGCGCACTCTCTTAATACGAGCTGTATAATCATCAATAAAATCATTTATCTCTTTTAGTGATAAATCCTGTGGATTGTCAGGGTTCAGCATGCCGAGTGTATCCAAGCTCTCTTGATAAATAGGCTCAAAGTAATTCTCGTAAAAAACAGAGTCAAATTTACTTTTCAAGTAATCTAATTGTTGACACATTTCTTTACGCATATGATCTGTACATAATAATAAATCACCTTCATTATCTGCACTCGCAATAGTTCGTGTAATAGATTTGTTGATGAGCCTTTGATAGCGGCTCCCCCGTTTATTTTTGGTACCAAAACTTTTGATATCACTTTGCAGTGCATGAGATCTTGCCTTTAATAACGCAGCTAGGCTTTGATTAATATCCTGACTACTGTCTAAATCCTTTAATAATAATTTTGCATTTTTCTTTCGGCTTTTATTTAGCCATTTAGATTTTAAATAATTTTGAGTATCCGCTTTAATATCTGACACTAAAGCGTCGTAATCATACCTTGAGGAAGCAAGACCACCATGCTCAATACCATACTCAACAGCACGAGTTGGATTTGTTTTCAACAAGAAAGTATAGGTTTCCTGCTTAGCATGTAATCTAGCAGTAGACTTAGCCTCTACCAATAAAGTCTTAAAACGAGGCAATAATTGGGGGTCATTAAAATCAACCGTGCCAAGGGTCTCCAAAAGCGTTTGCTGTCCGTTCGTGTATTCCTCAAGCAATCGATTATATTTTTGAGATTGTAAGGCAGTTTGGTCAGATGCCAATTGAGCAGTGATGCTCGTGTTCATGTAGTATTGCTGAAGTAAAGACAAACTAACCTTAGGTTGTTGACTGATATATTCCGCCAAATAATGATTAGCCTTATATTTTGAGATTTCATCGTCACCGGGAAACGGATTCTCGATGGCCAATATCTCAAATGGCGTTTGTGTCGTAAGCTTAAGAATGTGGTCTTGACTTAAAGCTGAATTGAGTTTGAACAAATCATTTAAAGTATCAATAGCCATTATTTGCGCTATTTCTTTTTCAGGTTCTTCTGTTGATTTTAAAGATGGGAGATCTTTTAACCAAAAGTGTTTATTGTAATTGACAATGGCTCTATCTAATTTAGCTCTTTGTATATTTAAATCTGGATCAAGGAGTGCTGCTTTTCTGCCTTTTTCAATTATTTTGCCCATAGTGAGATCATGTCGATGGGCATTGTATTCTAGTGCATAAGTTGCATTATCGTATACTGGGATGTCTAGTGCATCTAACTCTTTCTGGAGTTGCTCATTTTCTTCTAACGTACCTTCTTCTATGTTTTTTTGAATTTCAGCCTTAATTCGCTTTTGTTCTCTTAAAGTATTCCCAACAACACGATGCGTTTTATGCTCCATTTTATCTTGCAAAACAGTATCTAATAATTGGGGACTTTCAACAACTTGGTCTACCAACTCACTGTATTCTGACTCAGGCATGAATGTGTCTAGCAATTCTTTTGCCATTTCGGGCTGGTCTTGAACGCCTTTTACAATCAGCTCTCTTTGCAAGGCTTCAACTTCCATTTCCTCACGTTCTTCATCAATTAAGTCTCGATGAAACATCAGCTCAGCATACTTATCTAGTTGGTCTGGCTTGAATTCTTGAAACTCAGCAAACATTGCGTCAGCTTCCAGTCTCGACTTATCATCATTAAATTGAGAGTTTTTGACCCCTTCAATAATCTTTTGATTCCATTCGTTAAAGCAAAACTCCTGTAATTTAGGAAAGATTTCTTCATAATCATTATTATATTCGTCTTTTAATAAGATAAACTTCTTATCAATATCAATTAAAAACCTGTTCCAAGTAACGAGCATATAAGCGTTATACTCTTTCTGGAATTTAGGCTCGCTAAAGTCTTCTACATCTCGTAAGATATGCTTGACTTCATTAAAACGTTTATCATCATTACTAAAGGCCATCATACCAATAAATTTTTGATAAAAATGCCCACGCATATCGCCAAAAGTTTGTTTTAACTGCCGTTCTTTTGCTAAATTAGAATTCGCAGAGGCTTGATAACGTCCCAACTCAATTTCTAGCTGATTTTGATTAAATCGTGTCACAGAACGTGGTGGATTTGGTACCGTGGATTTTAGCTTATCAATAAACCTACTTTTATCTATAACATTAACATAAAGACCTTTTTTGCCTTGCCTGCCCATTCGTCCTTGTATTTGGCGTTGTTCCCGAATACTGCCATCAACGTAGTTTTGAATGACAAACAGCCCGTCTGGATGTGCTTGATATTGACCTGTTTGATCGGGATGCGACATAGTGGGCTTAAAATCTGTGCCTCGCCCCATCATTGGCGTTGTAATGGTTACGGTATTACCTCGACCGGCCACCTTTTTAATATAGTCTTCTTTCTCTTCAGAAGATTCAAATTCACGTCCAAAATCCTCTAAAATATCACGTGAGACATAACGTCCATTTTTAAAATCATGGATCTCTAATGTTATACCATTATAAAATTGTACAGTGGGTGGCGGTGTATATCTACCAACATTGCGGTTTAACCTAGCAAAGAATTTCTCTCTAAAATCTCCCGCTATCTTAGCATTCTCTTCTACTATAACAGTCGGCATTTGTCGCGATTTTAGCGAATTTGCTTCATATAGACCATATACAGCTTTCACATGTCCATTGGCATTCTTTGTGAAAACGGGTTTTAAATCTTTGGCCGTTCTGACCTGATGCGTTTCGACTCTTGCAAGCTCAAATCCATACTTTTCACGTAATTCAGCACGTTCCTCAGGCGAGCCAACCGTACCTGTCATCCCCCATACTGCCCCACCACGACTGGCAAAATAATCAACAAAGTTTTTACTGGAATAGGCTGCCACATGTGACTTTTCAACATCCACCCGGCATTTAAGCTGCTCTTCAGGCGCATTTGAGTTTATTCTTGCATGCAGAAACTGATGGACACCTTTAGACCATTTAGAGCCTTTTGAAACACGGTGATGAGAAATAATGCGAGCAACACTATACTCATTACCATCTTTATGCTGAAGTTTTTCTAATACCCATGCTTTATCTCGCCCTTCTTGATAAATCATTCTGGCGTTCCAGGCAGAGTCAATCCAAGTATCTAATTGTTTTTGCGCTTCACTAGATTCCATTTGAAAATCTAAAATTCGATTTTCAAGATGGCTTTTAAAAGGGTCCTCTAGCAAACCTAAATCTACTTCCTTTTTAAATTCAGATCTAAAAAATGCAATTGCATTAGAAACATCTGACTGTCTATCAACTAAATTTTCTGTAAATTCAGGTCTATCAACAAATTCATTTAATTTATAGTATAGCCATTCATCCATATTTAATTCAGATGACATATTATCTAAATTGACGGCATACCTAAAATCAGTCACTTCATCTAATACAGTAAAATCTGCTTCATCTAAAATGAGACCTGGATTTTTAACATCAAACTTCCCTTGGATTTCGTTCTTAGCCAAGAACAATGCCATATTTGAGACATCTGTATAGTTAACACCGCTATGTTGGAAGTCATCTGAACTCGTCTGAGCTTTGATCAATGAGGTTGACATCCCCATATACTCATAAAATGGCTCATTCTCCTCTAAACCTTCTTTGGCCAAAGTTAAGTTTGACGTACAGATAACAACAGGTTTCTCTTGTGCCCATAAAACGGTGGCGTACAAAGCCGCTGTAAGTGACTTACCCTGGCCTGTCGCAATTTCATTGATATTCAATTTGCCATTATCTAAGGCCATTAATGTACTCATGACTTGAGTAGAGTAAGGGAATCTAATTTCAGGTAAATTAGATCGATAGTAAACCTCACGGGACAAAGCTATCATTTTAAGCATAGCCGTATGTTTTTCTATTTCTGTACTATCGCGCCGAATCGTTTCTAATAATTGGTCCCGGAGAGTTCTAATTTCCCCTTTCGTTAAATCTTTCATGGATTTATCATTAAATACAGGCTTATTCAAGCCTATGGCATGTATATAGGCATAGTCACTTAATAGCTTTTCTTTTTTCTCTTGTGACAGATGTTGATCAATACCATATTTTAATGTTTCTGAAGCATCCAAGACTCCAACCACACGACCATCATTAAAAAGCATATTCAGATTATCAGGATCATTTTTTCTCGCAAAAAATTCAGCCTGTAAATCTGCTATATAATTATTAATGTTGTACTGGTTGACTTCTGAGGCTATTTTAGTCGCACTTTCAGTTAATTCAGTTACCGTTGGGTATTTTGCATCAATATCTAATGTACTCAAAGTTTTAAGATTTTGAGCAGATAACTGTTCCAAACTATCAACCAGTTTTTTCAAATTAATCAAATTACCATCAGGCACGTAATCTTGCGCATGGCTAATAATTTTAATGATTGCTAATTTTTTCTCTGAATCATCAATGCAGTTGACTTTATCTAATAATTGAATATGAATCGGCTCTGCTAAAAAGTGAACCAATACATCAGAGTCTATATTCTCTGAGATAAGTTTTGCTACGACGGAATTCACTTGATTAAAGTTAACATCCTCACCACTATCTATAGACTGATTCATCGAGTTAATGATTTGGTTGTATACTGCAATATCTTGTTCCGCAATAGCCAGCAAATCACCAATATCATTAGAACGCAGACCATTGACTTTCGCCAAGTTTAGAATCAGCTGGGTAATATCAGCCTTATTAATCGTTGCATTTTCTAATACTTGCGCTTTAATAATATTATTAATTAAGGGCCATTTATCAACAATTTCAGGTTGATATTCATACTCCGTAACGACAGATAAAATCGCATGATTAAAAATTTTATTATCTTTAAAGTCTTCAACAAGATTTAAAACAAGATCATTCAGCATGTTAATAGGTACATCGTTGTACCTACCGTCTGATAATATATTCATCAATATATTGAAGTGAGCACCTAGACCTGTCTTTGCAGAGTCGATATTTTCAAAAAATACTTTAGCATGCGCCTGAGCCGCAGAGATTTTAATAAAGTCACGCTTTAATTCATTTAAGTTATTAGGATTAAATTCTGACAGACCATAATTCTTATCATAAAAAGTTATGACGCGATCTTTTTCTGATGTTTTTAAAGTTTTTGATAAACTGTCTCGCTTAGCGATATCAATGCCACCTTTGGCGCCTGCAAAAAGAGTTTGCTTCAATGTGGCCAACAAAGCTGATTTGCTAAATTTTTCAATTTGACCTTCAACCTCTTCCTCTAGCAAATAATTTACAAAATCGCCAAACTCAGCTGTTCTAGTCTCATCAAGTTCAATATCCTGAAACTGTTGCCTAAAGCCCTGTAAAATAGTCACTTTGTTTTGATCAAACTTCTCAGCGATCCCCATTGACTCAACGTTTTTGGTCGCTAGCTGTGTGATATCAAAATCAATACCCTGAAATCCAGCATTGGCCTCCGAAGTAATCCAATTTTTAACGGCACTATAATTAGGCTGAGGGTGACTCATGCTTTTGATTAGCATAGACTTCATTTGTGCAAAAGTAGGTCTTGGTTCAATATTCTCCCAATCTACACAAGATAAAACTTTCAAAGTATCTGACACTGACTCATATTTTAGCGCATTCTCACCACAAGCTTGTTGTTGAATTTGCTGAATAAAATATTTTAAAGAGTCTTCATTATCTGCACCCGCAGTAAAATGTTCACCAGGCTGTTTTATCACACCGAGTGCAGCTAATAATCCACCTTGTAACGTTGCAAACTTTTCATTGACTGGGTTTGGTTCTTGTAACGCTATATGACTACTATTTTCCAAATTCACTAGCAAATGTGCAAGTTGTTTATCCGTAACACAATCTTCACCTTCTCTTTGAGAGATTTGATGAATGACATTAAACAACTCTCCAGAGTTATCAAAAAATTCCTGTGTCCTAATACATTTATAGATCGTATTGCGAGTAGGCTCGACTTCAGAAAATAATCCTGCAATATGTAATCTTTGAATTGTGTCAATATAAGACTTTAAGTTTTCAGGGGTAGGTGCACCCCGTTTTTTCAAACCATTCACATAGGGTATTTGACATTCATGAATCTGTTTGAAAAATCTCGCATATTTTTCTCTCTCACCATCATCACTCAGGTTTAAGCTATCAATAGACTTTGCTAAATTATTAAGTGCCGCAACATTATAGACATCTCTTCTATTTACCGTTTCTATCAATGCAGAAGCTGTTAATCTATTATTAGTACTCAAATCGGTATTTAATTCAATTAATATGCTCTTTTGTGACTCGGCATCCGTTATTTTGTTAAGTCTTTTTAATAGTGCCGAATTTTCTGACTTACTTAAAAATTGTTTAATCAGCTCAAGTTCCACTGCTGTTGTTAAATATTCCTGAATATCAAAGCTCGTACTAGGCTTATATAATACGAAACCTGCCAAAGTGTACAAGGCTGCTTTGGTATAGTCTGGATTATCGAACTCGGGACCACTGATGCCAGATATCAAATTATCTAAAGACTTAAATTTAGAAAAATTTGGCGTATCGTCAATTAAGGCAAATTGACGATAAAACTCTGTTCGACAGTCTTCAACGCTCATCGCACCTATAAATTGATTATACAAAACTGTTGATTGCAAAGGGGTTATAGTTGATTTTTTGGGTACAATGCTATTTTTTAAAGACTCCCAGTCCGCCTTCATTTCTGGCAATACTAACTTAAACTTATTATGTTCAACCGCGTGATACGTTGTTTGGTAACGAAGGTCAAGCTGCGTCAAAACGGCAAGTTGTTCATCTTCTAATCCGTGTTTTTGAGCATTTCTTAAGATAATTAATATCCGGTCCATGCCGACACGCATATCGGTACAATTTTCGATAAATTCATCTAGATTGTCGACAGGCAATTCCTGCCCAGGAAAAATTTCATTGTATTGCGCTTTAAAGTATTGAAAACTATTCAATAAATCTTTTAAATCTGTACGGCAATGGTGCTTGGCATGCTTGTTAACAAATTTCATAAAGAATTCAAAATCAGGATCATTAAGCTCTAGAACATCCTCCATACCTTGAAACTGACCGTGCCTAAACATATGCTCGCAAAAATTAGGAACATTAGGATCACGAAACCATGAATCATTTTCTTTTTGTAATACATAATCATCTAAAAATTCATCAAATATTTCCGCTTTGTGCATTTTGCCACAACGTTTTTTTAATGCTTTTAATCTATCCGTGAGGTCAAAAACAGCATCGCCCCCTAAAGAAATAGCATATTCTGCCATAACCTGAGGTTCAACAACCTTAGAGATTGAACGTGTAATCGGATCATTGGCCCAGGATCTATATTCCAATACACTTTTGGTCTCTGTTGCTGTACAGTAGGCCATTTTACCAACGACAGCCCAACCATCAATGGGCGCACCATGGTTACTATTCAGAAAGTTTAAATATCCTGAATTATATGAATCTATTTCGTCTTTCGTTGGCTCTTTAAGCGGGTCACCGCCTGGAATATTTTTAGCCAATCCTTTTATGATACCGCCTTTGATCCCCGTTAATTTGGCCTTGACATTAAAATGAGAAGGAGACGCTTTTAATCTAGGTAATGATTCAATCGGATCACTGAATTTGATAGTCAGTGGATTGTCAACAGTTAAGTCTGGCTCTCCTAAGTCAAAATAAATCCCTTTAGAGCTACCATTTTCAACGGCTAATAGTCCAAAATGAAATCCTTGTGGTAAGTTACCATCTACTAATCCACTTCTAAATACATCAGGATCTTGAAGCATAACACTCACAGCATCTTTTGAAACTGCCTGAATGTTTTCCCCTGCTACCCAACTATTATCCATAGTTTGGGTTTCACCACATAAATTGTGCCACAATTGTTTTATGTGGCCCTCATTTATCTGGTAATGAGAGGTATCATGTACAAATCGACTAAATTCTTCTAGGTTGGTTAAATTATCTTCAATACTACCATGGACATTTTCTTGCTCAGCATTCTGATCTTGTTCAGCTTCTTGCTCTTTTTCTTGGGCTGCTTCTTGCTCTTGTTCTTGTTCCTCCTCCATCTCTTGTTGCATTGAGGCGCCTCTTAGCGCATCATCCAAACTCGTAATTCTTTTGCAAGCTCTGACCTCAGATAAACTTTCAACTTTAGTCTCTTGTGAGTCAGCCATTTCAAGCTCAGTCATATCGCCTAAACTGACTTCACCTTCTATTAAAATTTTGTAATTAACTTTTCTTCTATTTTCGGCAACTTTATAACGATAGTGATCAATATTATCTGTTAATTCCTTAATTTGAGCGTATCGTAGTTGAATTATTTCATCCAGATTTTCTAGGCCATTATTTTCTGCTATTTCATTTTCAAACCTAACTAATAAATCAAAGAAATATTGATTCACTTCATCTAAATCCAGCTCTACTCTAAGAGGGTTTTCTTCTCTATCGACAAGCTTATTCATTTGTTTCATGAATGTTAAATAACGATCGATTTTAAAGTTAGAGCGGATATTCGTTTCATCTCCTGCAAACTTAAATCCCACGCTGGCCAGTTTGAAATAATCTGCAGGGTGATCAGCCATACCTTCAGCCACAGCCACCACTTGATTTAAAATTAAATCAGCGTCTTCTTCTGAGCTTGGTGGGTATGAGTGAATCACCTCCATTTTTCTAAAGGGAATTGGACGGCCATTTTTCACATGTTCTACAAATGGTTCAAGAAACTCATCTAATCCGTGTTGAAAACCAATCATATTATCGCGGGGCGCATTCAACTCGAACTTACCAACCCCAACTTTGCTTCTAAAGGCGCCTTTGGCCATAAAATCAAAAGTGCTCTGAATCATATCTTTATGATAAACAGCGGAGCTGTACATGTCGGGATATATCCGCAAATCACCAATTGATTGATTTTTCAACTCTTTTTCATAGTGTTGTGTATATATTGCTTCGAAATATTTTCTTCTTCTAACCGGATTATCTAAGTTATAATCAGTGGATTTAATACCATAGCTTTCTTCAAATTCAATCAACGCCTCTTTTTGTAGCTCTGGCCACAGCCACTCATGATAAGCCTGCATAGTTTCCCTTTCAACAATGGGGGAAATTGAGCGAGGTGATAGCAACCCTACTTTATAACTATATCCCAAGCAGTAGCTTAGTAGTTTTTGATTATTTTCTTGATTAACAGCTAGTTCGCGACGCTCTTCAATTGAAAGCCCCAGCCCTTTTGCTTGCATATCATTTTTAGCTTTTTCTAATATGTATTCTTTTTTATAAGCTGAAATCTTAGCAGTCAGGCTATATTCGTCCGCTTGCCCGATTAAAGAAGTGTCAAATGAAGCTGTATTTCTGCCGCCTCTATCGAATTGGTCAAATAGGGCTTTTTTAAAAGCAGCTTCGACAAGCTGGCACCTTGCTTCGTCAAGATGTTCTGTATGTTTATGCAAAATGTTGTAAGTACCTTGGGGTAACATAATATTTCGCAATCGTGACTTGGTTATGTCAGGCTCTCGATTATATCTAGGAGAATGATCCACCAGATACATGTTTGCTGAGAGAGCTTCTGCTAACCCTGTTTGGTAGGCTTGTGCTGCAACTTCTAACTGTTGTGGATTCTGAGAATTTTGAAGTTCTAACTCCAATAGTTTTTTTAGTGTTTCGATATTTTCTTCGTAACCATATTTGCTTGAAATGCAACGAATAAACAGGGAGAGATTTTCATCTGTTAAATTGGGGAGCGATAAGTCAATGGCCGTAGCAGTTTCAATATTAAAACTATTGACATACTCTTGAAGATTGATTGGAAGTTCTGCAATTTCTGTTTCACCACATAGACTCATATTCTTACCCCTTAAAATTAAAGCAAAGACTCTTGTATTTAGGACACAAGAAAAGTTAGTAGCAAAGCTAAATAATTAACAGGGGAATTTATTTTTCAAATATAAACACAAATTAATAGGTACAAATAATTTAATGTTATGATTTAAAACAAATTATTATCATTCAATATTTGAGCGTTATTTTAAGCATCCCTGCTAAAATACTATAGGTTCATATACAAATATTGTAATACGGCTATAATAATAATAAAACAAGTAAATTCCAAAAGTGGCTATAGAAAGGTGCCTAACAATGGTGTTTTTTTATAGATTATTTTATTAACTTCTGCTTTCAAAAGGCACCTGTTACATGCTTATTCCAAACAAATTTTTATCTATTATTCTTCTTTTGTTTTTGCCTGTATTATCTCTCAGTGCAACCGTAGACAGCCTACAGCCAGAAGATGTCACTATTATTGCGCCAAAATTTATTATTGGTAACAATCAAAAATACCAAGCCCAAGTTAAAAACGTGATTATCAATCGTTTTACTGAGATATTTGAGGTTGAGATACCAAAGCTTGAAGACCAACGTGTTGTCACTGAGTTTTTTGATTATACCTGCGGCCATTGTAAAAACATGGCTAAAATTTTAAATGAAATTGGTGACGCTAGAAAGAATGTAAGTTTTATTTATAAGCAATTTCCAATTCGGGGTGATAAAGCAAGGCTTGCTGCTCGTGCCGCTATAGCAAGCAAAGCTCAAAATCACTTTCCCGAATTCCACAAACTATTAATGCAAAACCAGCCTATTAACAAAAAAACAATTTTAACAAAAGCAGATTCATTAAACTTAGATTTAACACAATTAGCTAAAGACATGGAATCAACAACAACTTATACAGAAATCTCTGATAATTACGGTTTAGCCCAAGCTCTAAAAATTACCGGAACTCCCACTTTTCTTATTTTAGGCCAAAATTCCGATGGAAAACCACATATATATTATGTTGCGGGCATTTTAGATAAAAAAGAATTAGAGATTCTTTTAAGATAATTCATCCACATAATATATTATAGTCATCAAGACACCCTTCGACGCGGGGACCTTTTTTGATTTATTTCAGCTCCAGGAGAGGCTTGTTCAGGAACCACGACCTCCTTAATACCAAGCCTTTTCCGGTGTGTCTCGACCCTATGTTGCGTCTTCTGGACATTCTGTAGTGTTGCTTTAATGGTACGTTCAATTTCAGCGTCCCAAACATCCGTATTATCTTTAACCCTATCATCTGTGTCAAAATGATATTGTACAATTTTCTCTTTTTCGAACCATTGAGTTTTTAAGTCGTTAAATTTACCAACCACTTTCAAGTAGGATTCTAATTTATCGGTAGCGGCATCAACACTTAACCGAGCCATTTCTGAGCCTTGCTCTAGTCCTGCCAGACTCTCCTGCATTTCAACAAGTTCATTTTCAAGCTGCTGGCAAACATAGTCCATAAAAACATATATCTCACGCATATCATCTAAAATAACCCCATCATTATCCGAGACCATTTGAGACCATCCTCTTTGAGTGACACTGATAGTCTGATTGAAACTTTCATATTCAAGCGAGCAATTAGAGTTTATATCTTTTATCATGTCCATATGACTCTCAATTAATTCCTCAGAGTCTGTAAGCGCTAACATTAACATTATATCAATGCTGAGCTTAGCGTCTTGATCAAAATCACTCACTAACTTATTAATTATTTCAGACTGAAGGGGTTTGGGAATATGTTCATTTAAAAGGTTAGCCGCAAACTGATGGTTTTGTTCAGCAAAAGCATTGCTGAGTAAATCTGTCCAAAAGAAAATCTCATCTACTGTGCCCAACTTCTCTTTTTCTAGCGCCAATAAATTTTGACAGTACTCTGGTTGATTCATTTTAACAATATGCAGGCTCAATGCATTCAAAACATAAGGTTTAATATTTTCTTTATTTTGAAACTGAAAAAAGATTATAGCTTGCTCCATCGATCCTGCTCTAACAAGGAATTTATCAATGATATCTTCTTCTATAACGGTACTGTTGTATTTAAATTCTAGCTCACTATTTAAATTAGAAGCAATTTCTTCAATCATGGCGGTAGGGAAATGCTGAGCCCGTGTAACAGAATCGCTTAATTGACTAGCAATCCCACGTCGCAAAACATCTTGGCCATACTCTTTTGCGCGCTGCTCGCTTGCGGCAACCAAAGCATCCCATAAGCCTTGTTGCTCTGCATTTAAACCTAACATTTTATCAGCCTCTGGTAATAAAAGTTCAACGGCTAACGTTTCGCGTTGCGCCATTTCGACTGAGGCTGTCATGCCATCTAATGACGATAAAACAACCATATAATTGGCTGCGTCATTCAGTTTTCCTTTTTGTGCTTGACGAATCAATCTATTGTTTTCATCTCGAATTGTTAGTTTCGCAGAGACAAACGGATCCCTGATCTTCTCTTCTTTTAACTTACGTACTTTAGAGAATAATTTTTTCTTTTCTTCTAACTTTGCTTCGCATGGTTTGTTATTTTCAGCTGTGATGACATAGTATAATTCATGAGCATCATCAAACCCTAAGTCTTGGGCTAAAGCATTGATGAACTTGAGGACATCCTCTTTATTACTGAAACCAGACTTAGCAAAAACATTAACTTTCTCATCATCTCCTATCAGGCCTTGCAGATATGCAAAATTATCTTCCTTACGAACTAAATCAAATAATTCTGAAACAACGTGACTCGTTGAGTCAAAAAACTCACCCCTTATGTATTCATGCGTACTATCCACAATAACTTGATTTAATTCTTCTGTTGTCTTAACTTCCACAGAAGAAATTTTGTATCCTGTATACCGGCTTATCGTATCTGCTGTCAGACTAGCAGTACCAGAAAATAATGACCACGCACTACTGGCGCCCCAAGCCAACCAAGATTGCTCTGACTCGGTCGGTTTATCCGAAATGCTGGGTAAGGCTTTATTTGATTCACTATTTGCTAATCTATAACCTACCGTTTTTCTTTGTTGCGCAAAATATTCAAATTGCTTAATGGGACCAGACATTGCATCTTTAAACATTTTATCGCTAATTTCAACTACCTTTCCAATTGCACTCCTTTGCATTGAAGAAATTTCCTCTGTTTGTATTTCATCAAACTCGGTCGGTAGAACATCCTCATATAATTTTAAAGCCAAATCATGTGTTAAATAAATACTGTTTAACTGATTCAGTGCCATCATCGCCATATATAAATCAGCTTGCTCATCAATATTCTTAAAATGTTCCTGGGTATATCTTAATGTAATCGCTGAACGAATCGCATCTGAGAATACTTTAAAATCATCTAGCGGCATAGTCATAAACATATCAGGGTCATTAGAGTAGGTTGTCAAAACATGAGTCAACATTTCATGCTGCTCTTTTACATCTGCTATTAGTTTGGGGTGAGCTTGCTCTTTCACTAACCTTGCATATTCAGCTGTTAAAGTCTCATTTAGATCTTTCAGTAAAGTTGCCCCCCCCCAATCTAAAATTGTTTTGGTCGTATGTTTTGCTTGCTTTTGCCATACTTTGTTTGTTTTTTTCCTTACAATGTCTGCGAGTTCATTTCTAATCGCTTTTGGAACGCCCGCTTCTTGCACTCTAGATTCTGCCGCCTCCCATTTGTTTTGATTCCTTTTTTGCGCAGCATATAATGGGGTTGTTACAGGTTTTGATTTTGTTTTTTGTTCAGCAGTTTGTTCTCCATAACCTAATAACCACCAAAAGGTTTCATTAGCCGCTTCTAAGTAACTTTGCTCTGGTTGTGTTTCAACTTGACTAGGCTTAGGATGTTTTTCTTCATAACGACGATCGTACTCTTCTTTAATTCCTTGGCAATGAGAAGCACTCATTTTTTGTGCTTGTTCTCTTTTTGCTATAGCAGAACCCATGTAGTAATTCATGCAACTGGGCAAGGCTGAAACTAATTGATCTCTCACTGCAGTTGTCATTATCGTAGCAGCACCACTGGCTTCAGGATTATATAACTTTTCTTCAATTTCACTATGGTTTAATGCAACATGTATCGCATTTTTATTCACAGTCTTCATCCAAAGATCTTCAACCACCTGCTTGTTTAGATCTAATATATAAAAGTAATTGTCGGAACTAGCTATTTCAGAATCTGCACCGACTTTCATTTTATTAAATTCTTTATTAAAAGCATCAGCGGCAAACTGTAAGCCTATACCTTTTTCTGGGTTGCCTTTTAAAAATTGTGCAAACGCTTGTTCTCGCATTTTATCATCCGCATTAAAGAGCAAATGCACTGCAACACCTAACTCATTGATATTTTCTAACTCCGGATGCGACGCTTGATAGGTTTCCAAATCAAAACCCAAAGACTTAGACAATCTAGTAATAAAATCTGCAAACGCTTCATCTTCCAAACGCCCAAATCCTAAACTTTGTAGACTCATCGATTCAGCAATACTCTTATCTTCCCCATTAGCGTAAACTTGGTCACTAAGAACATACATATCACGCACAAATTGCATCATTGTTTCAAAAGCTTGTTTTTTGGCCTCAAATGTAAAAGATTCTTCAATATGTGCTGCTAAATTCTTGGCTTCTATTTTTTCTCCATCTTGATACTTACTTCCAGACAAAAAACTTGTTGGAGCATTTGCTAATGTAACACCAGCAACACCGGTTGCAACTCCCTTAACAACCCCTTTTGCTATACCGGTTTTTGAAACAGTTGGAACACTACTTTTTTTGTCATCTAATTCAGTACTCGGCAACTGAAAATCTACACGTTTACCCGCTTCTCGTTCTTGTCTGGCAGCTTTATTGGCTTTTAGATGTTTTATATAATCAATCGCATTATTTTTATACATCCCTGATACCTGAGTGGTAACTATCTGAACTGCGGCTTTTTCCATGCTGCCAGTTCGGTATAATTGGGCATCTACCTCTTCTCTTAATTCTGCACCAAAAAACACTTTTACTTTATCGATAAATCTACGAAACCAAGATTTTTTCATGGGTTTTTTGATATGCAATGATTCATTTAAATTTAATACTGTCCGACATCCAGCAACAACTTTCGGTACATCATAGTTGTATAAAAGGCTAGTTTGATCCATTGCACGTTTAATGCTGTTATAAGATTTTGCATTTGTATGCCTAGAAGTTTCAAATTCAGATTTTTTTTCATTCGCTGTATTAGACATTATGACACAAAATTGACTAACCGCAGCATAATCAGGCTCTTCGCCCTGCGCTATATATTTATCATGCGCTGCTTTAAAAACTTCATTTTTTCTGAATTCAATTAAACATTCGCCTTCCATGGCTGATAATAATTCCTTTACTGTGCTATTGAGCTCTTTTGCAAGCGTCTCTTCAATAATTCTTTGATAAGTTATTTTTTCTTGTTCTCTTAAAAATTTTTCTAGGGCTTTTTTCTTGTCTTCATCCTTTTTTAATATTGAGGAAAATTCCTCATCTAAAACAGGAACCCAAATTCCATCTGTACCAGCGATTAAACAAGATGAAAATGTTGACTTAAATTCTTCTTTCAAAAAAACACTGGATGAACCATCAGGTTTTTTTGTCCAATTAAAGTGGTTTTCATTTAAACCTTCTGTTATTGCTTGTTTCGTTACTAATTCACCCATGAATAAACCTATTTTATTAACTCTTTAAGAATTAGAGTAAATAACAGGTGGAAAGTTCTATTTATATTGACTTACCATGGGTGTAATACCACGAAAATTGGAGTAATAAAGTCGAGGAATAGTATAGAATACAAAGCCACTAAACTGTAAAAAGCCAGCAGCTATAAATTTATTATAAAATCATTACGATAGAGCTACCAACCTTGTTGACCATTATTATATTTACGGGCAGCGGGTTTTTGCTTTTCTTCATCTGGATTACCGGAATCTTGAACCAAACAATTTGTCCACGGATTAGGCATGCCGCCGATTGATAGCGCTTCAAACCTTGGTATAAAGCCTTTAAAACCAGGTGGCGGCGGAATTACTGTTTGCTCCACTTCCTTTTTCATCATTTTAGGACAAAGATCACGCCAGCGAAATTTTTCAACCGGATGCGCAATTCTAGCTGTAAATCTATCAAATGTTTGCTGATTAAACTCATCCCCGTTAAAGCAAAATGCAAATACTTTTTTAAAGAACTGCTCTTGTTCTTGGGTTGAGTCTAGTTTTATATAATAATCAAACAAGCCTGAGATCATAATAGATGGGTTAGCATGAAATGTTTGAATTTGTATATCTATCGGAAAATAGGGCATCCACCTATCTTTATCATTCGGGTGAGCATAGTTACGCCAGGTTAGAAATGTGCCTACAAAAAAAATATCATTGAGGAAGCAAAAAGAAAAATTCTCTTTTAATGCCTCATATTGCCCATGTTCTAGAGATTGAAATTTTTCAAATAAAGCAAGGTGATCTTTACCCCCGCGAATTTGAAAAATTATGTTCTGCTCTTCTTCATTGAAATATTGAAAATAAGTGGCATTAAATTCTTGTCGTTGAATGGGTGAAAGCAATCGGTAAAATTCAGAAAAACAATTGCTATTAAAATAATAGTAATTTTTTCTTGGAAAGATTTGAGGATGTGCCAACACAAATTCAGAACGCTTTTTCTCCCAAGTTATATTAAAATCATGAATACTTGAATTTTGAGTTATACCTTTCTTCATTTTTAGACCTACTTATTTAAAGACATCAAGTAATTCTGTCGTATCTGACCTTACCATTTTAGGTTGAAACCCCATATGGTCATCGACTATTAGGGCGCCAGAAATCATGAGGCCTGTTATCATGCTAAGTCCCCACCATGTAGGGTCACTCTTTATCACACCCAAGAAAATACCGACAATAGCTGATGCGGCCATTACTTCATAGGTGCTTGTACCACCAGAGACAAGTTTAGCCTCACTTTCACTTAGACAAATCACATAAACCTCTTTATTAAATTTACTACTTTCATGATTGGTTAATATTTTGAAACGAAACTTAGTGAAATGCAAGCTTTTAAGTTATCTACTTACATACCGCTGTTTGTAGTACTATGTTAATACGTGGTAGGTTTAAGAAAACTCTAAACGGTGTTAGTCATATGGAATATACAAATACAGTCCCGCATTTAAAAACCCTTAATATCGGGACACCCAGTATTCTAGAAGCAAAACTTATTTATCATCGTGCCGAAATAGAATCATGGTTCAAACATGAGTTTATGAACCAATCCATTTTATTAACAACTTCTGTTGATATTAGAAATGCACAATATAAACTATCTCCTATTGATACAAATATTTTTCCAGCAGGGTTTAATAACTTAAGTCCTGAACTTTATCTCACTGCGGCAGGTGCATTTAAACACGCATTGAAACAGTTTCACCAAAATTGTAAACGCATATTAATCGTCCCAGAAAATCACACACGAAATCCAGGCTATTTTGAAAGTCTCGCGGTTTTAAAAAATATTCTCATGCTTGCTGAGTTTGATGTCCAAGTAGGATCGTTACTAGAAATAGAAAAACCCTTAGAAGTAGAAACTTCATTAGGCCTGCTAACGCTTCATCCAACATTCACAGACAATCGCAGGCTGAAGATAAATAATTTTGATCCTTGCATGCTACTTCTCAATAATGATTTATCTGACGGCATACCCAATATTCTAAAAAATATTCGTCAACCTATTATGCCTAGCATTCATCTTGGCTGGACACATCGAACCAAAGATTTGCACGCGCAACATTATGAGGAGATTGCCCAAAAATTTGCAAGCCACTTTAGCTTTGATCCGTGGCTAATTATGCCTTACTTTGAGAGTTGTCATAATGTTGATTTCATGACGAGAGAAAACGAATCATTATTAATAGACAAAGCCACTAACGTATTCGAAAACATACAAAAAAAATATCAAGAACATAATATCAATGAAAAACCCTTTTTGGTTATAAAGTCAAGCCAAGGGACATATGGTATGGCTGTCATTGCTATCAACAATCCAGAAGAAATAAAACAATTCAATCGAAAGCAACGTAAAAAAATGTCTCAATCCAAGGGTAGACAAGTCGTGAATCAAGTTCTGATCCAGGAAGGTGTCTATACTAAAGAAAGCATCAATCATACTGCGTCAGCAGAACCTGTCGTTTATATGATTGGCAATCAAGTCATTGGTGGGTTTTATCGGTTTCACGCACAAAAAACATCCTCTGAAGTTTTAAATACGCCAGGGATGGAGTTTCAACCTCTAACATTTGAAGACTGCTGCAATCTTCCTAATGATAGAAATCAAGAGCATGACTGGCATGATAAATTTTATGTCTATAGTATTATTGCAAGATTGGCACTATTGGCAACCTGTCATGAAAGTACGGCACTAGGAGAAAATATTGATGAGGCCTAAAATATTATTTATCATCGATCCTATCTCAGAACTAAAACTTTCTAAAGATACAAGCTTTGCCTTTATGCTAGAAGCCCAGGTACGTCAATTTGAGTTATATTATTGCTTGTCCTCTCAACTTTTTTATCAAAAAAATGACGTTTTCTGTGTTGGAAGTAAAATTAATGTCACTACCACGCCTGTAGAAGCCATTCATGCGAAAAACGAGAAGCAACAAATTCAATTAAATAAATTCGATATTATTATGATGCGAAAAGATCCCCCTTTTGATATGAATTATATTTATGCGACATATCTGCTGGAACATGCTAGTCGTCAAGGCGCTTTGATAATTAACAATCCTCAGGGTTTGCGAGATAATAATGAAAAAGTATTTATAACACATTTTCCTGAATGTATCCCAGCAACTACAATTAGTTCTGACCCAAATATTATCACATCATTTATAAGCCAGTATGAAAAATCTGTTTTGAAGCCATTGGATGGAATGGGTGGTAAGAATATTTTTATAGCGTCTGCCTCCGACCCAAACTCAGAAGTAATTATTGAAACATTAACAAAGCACCATACAACCCCCATTATTATTCAAGAATTCATTCCAGAGATCTCAAAGGGAGACAAAAGAATACTCATACTGAATGGGGAGGCTTTCCCCTATGCTTTAGCCAGAATCCCCAAACAAGGATCTATCAGAGGTAACTTAGCTGCAGGTGGTACAGCAAAAGGGCTTAAGTTGACAGATAGAGAACAATGGATTTGCGAGCAAGTAGGGCCAAAATTATTGGAAAAAGGAATTTACTTTGCAGGAATAGATGTGATTGGTCAATATTTGACAGAAATAAACATCACAAGTCCAACCTGTTTACGTGAGATAGATGCCATATTCAAGACAAACATTGCATCAGTCTTTTTTGATGGTCTAAAACATTAAAATTGTCATATGACATTAAATAACACTATCAAAAAAGCCCTCAAATATAAAAAAAGATTGATAGCCCTGCTGGTTAATAAAGCTTCTGAATAAAGCATTATCTGCCATAGGACCGTTTGGGCCCCAAACACTACCATCATTTTTAAAGTAGACACCTGAATTCTTATTAAAATTATAATAATAAAAATCTTCACCATCTTCAAGCATGACAATGTGAGAATTAATGCCATTAATCATGGCTGGGCCAAAGATAAAACCACCAGATACTTGAGTGGTTTCTAGATTATTTAATATATCCATATATTCCTCATTGCTTTTTATAAAATCGCTGCCAACTCAGCTCCCTGTTTGATTGCGCGTGCTGCATCTAGCTCAACCGCTAGTTCTGCGCCACCAATCAGATGCACGTCCATCTGCTTATCAATTAATGGCTGGTATAAGTCATTCAGTGACTGTTGCCCCGCGCACAAAATAATTGTATCAACTTCTAAACACCTTTGCTTTTCATTTTGTGTTATCCAAAGACCTTTATCATCTATCAAATTATATTTTACCCCTGCTAGCATCTCAACTTCATTACGCTTCAGATGAGTTCTATGAATCCAGCCCGTTGTTTTTCCTAAGTTTTTACCTAATTTGGTCTCTTTGCGTTGGCATAAATAGAGTTTTTTACTTGGCTGGTCTTTTTCGGGCTTTATAATTCCGCCTCTATTTTGATAATGCATATCAATTCCCCACTCTTTATAAAATGGATGATTGACTTCATGGTGTGTTTCTTCTAGAGCTAGTACAAACTCTGCCACATCAAATCCAATACCACCAGCACCAATTATTGCAACGTTATGTCCTATAGGCTTAATTTGTTTTATCGCTTCTATATAGGTAATGACTTTTGCATGATCCACACCCTTGATATTAGGAATCCTCGGTTTGATGCCCGTTGCCAATACGACAATATCATACCCCGCACTATATAAATATTCGCTCGTCACATCGTGATTAAGTCTGACTGTTACATTGGATAAACTCAGCCTATTTTTAAAGTATTGAATGCTGTCACCAAATTCACTTTTCCCTGGAATTTGCTTCGCAATATTAAATTGACCACCCACTTCATTGGCTTTATCATATAAAGTGACATTATGCCCCTTTTCTGCCGCAAAAGCAGAGAAAGCTAATCCCCCTGGGCCTGCTCCAATGACAGCTATTTTTTTCTGTCTCGATGTGGTTTTAAATATGAGCTCTGTCTCTCGACAGGCTACCGGGTTCACTAGACAAGAAGCCAATTTTTTCTGAAATACATGATCTAAGCAAGACTGATTACAGGCAATGCAGATATTAATTTCTTCAGGTTTTTGCGCTTTGGCTTTATTTGCAAATTCAGGATCAGCTAAAAAAGGTCTCGCCATAGAGATTAAATCAGACTGTCCTGAAGATAGTATTTTCTCTGCCATTTCGGGTGTGTTGATTCTGTTTGTTGCGACTAATGGGGTTTGAACATGAGGTTTTAACCTCTCCGTTACCCAAGCAAACCCACCTCTGGGAACAGCTTGTGCTATGGTTGGGATGCGAGCCTCATGCCAACCTATACCTGTATTAATAATATTGACATTCTGCTCTTCTAGCGCCTTAGCCAATAAAACGACTTCATCCCAACTGCTGCCTTGTTCAATAAGATCTAACATGGACAAACGGAATATAATAATAAAATCATCGCCCACTTTTTGACGTACAGCATTCACAATTTCAATAGGGAAACGCATTCGATTTTGAAAATCTCCTCCCCATTGATCTGACCTTTTATTTGTATGTGATGCTATAAACTGATTGATTAAATAGCCCTCCGAACCCATGATTTCCACGCCATCATAACCAGATTTTTTAGCCAGTGATGCGCAGTTTGCAAAATCTCTAATTGTTTTTAAAACCCCTTTTTTTGATAAGGCCCAGGGTTTAAATAAACTAATAGGCGACTTTATTCTTGATGGTGCCACACATAAAGGATGATATCCGTATCGGCCTGCATGTAATATTTGTAATGCAATTTTCCCATTTTCTGCATGCACGGCTTCAGTGACAATTTGATGCTCTGAACAATGTTTTTGTTTACTCAGTGTTAAAGCAAATGGTGCTAACCAACCTGCAATATTAGGTGACACACCACCTGTCACGATCAGACCTACACCCCCTTTGGCGCGAGCGGCATAAAAAGCGGCTAAACGCTCAAAACCATTTTTCTCTTCTTCCAGACCAGTATGCATTGACCCCATGATCATTCTGTTTTTAAGCTGGGTAAATCCAAGCTCAAGGGGTTGAAACAGTTGAGGATAATTCATGAAAAACAGTCCTTGTATATTTACTCAGTAGTTAATACTTTGAAAAAGTTCTACCATATACTTATTGTTATTGTTATAAAACTTACCAACAGAGCATCAATGCATAGAAAATCAACGAAAAATTTATTTCTGGCTCTAGCAATAGGCTTGCCACTTATACTGGTTGCTATACTTTGGTTTGCAGTGCAACTAAGGCAATCCCAACTAGCAGCGCCGAGCTATAATTTTATTTATACGATTAGAAGCTACGCAACTGTTTCAGCCTTTCAGTTAAGTATTGAGAACAACGGCCTTTATCTATTACCGAAAGCAAACCGACGCACAGTATCATTCCCAGAAGTATACATTTATGACGTAAATAATAATACATCAATGTCAATAGACTATCAAAAACCTAACCTTCAATCAGAAAAGTCAAAACGCATAAAGATATACGAATTTAAAAATGCGTCCATTAGAACCTCTGGTACCTCCCCTGACGGATATCGTTATCAATACTACGCTCGCAGCCACGGTTTTATTTTTTTTCATAACAACAGACAAAACAAACCCGAACTGGTTAAAAAAGGGAAACGATTTGAACTGACTATTCCAGACTTAGAAAAAAAATCATTCACGATACTTGGGTGGATTATTCCGGAGAATCAATATGAACGATAGAAACGACCATCCTAGAAATAAAAAAGAAGCACTTGAGTTTATCGCAGCATTGACAAGAAACTTTAAGCTAACGCCCAGCGAAATTTCTGAAGCCATCATAAATGATCAAATACCTAGCACTGAAGACAATACACAAAGTTCATTAATTGCAAAACTTTTCTCGTATTTAGGCGGCGTGTTTATTTTAGGTGGTATTGCAGCGTTTATCTCTTTATATTGGGACAATTTCAACTCATTTTCAAGGGTCTCTTTTTTATTGGTTCCTGGATTTGTATTCTATTTAATTGCTGTTTTATTAAATGAAAACCCATATTTCAAAAAAATAACAACCCCCCTATATGTTTTATCTTATATTTTGGAGTTATCCGGTTTATATGTATTCTTATATGAGTATTTTGAACATACAGGTTCGTGGGACAAGCCCACTTTATTTGTTTTTGGTGTCCTGCTTTTACAACAAAGTCTCACGTTTTTATCCAAGCAAAATGCAGCTGTTTTATTTTGCACCATGCTATCCTCCGTTGGTGTTTTAATTGCTTTTTTTGATATGATAGGTTTTGATGAATCTTACAGCATATCGGTCATCGGTATCGTGCTACTAGGTTGCACCTATTTTGTGCAAAAGACCCAATACAAAAATTTAACTGGTTTTTGGTATTTTGTTGCAGGTTTTATGTGTCTTGGTGGCATATTTAGTATTTTAGAAAAAACAGATTTAGATATCTTCATTTTACTGCCAACTTGCTTTCTTGTTTACATGAGCACTTTTGTCAAAAGCAAATCTTTGCTCTTTGTCAGTATTGTATCGTTATTTGCATTTCTGGGGTATTTCACTACAGAATATTTTTCCGATTCATTGGGCTGGCCTGTACTTTTGATTATACTAGGTATTGTTTTGTTTGCGCTCAGCTTAATGGGTGTCAAAATCAGCAAACGGTTTGGATAAAATCACAATAGGCCACCCTCGATAATTTGTTTAACTTATCGGGACTAACTTATCGGGACAGCCCTAATAACTTATCGGGATAGCCCTAACTTATTGGGACAGCCCTGTTTACATTCTGTCAAAATGTCAAAATATAACTTTGAATCTCAATGTCACATTAAAAGTATAAAATTAACCAGAATAATGTACGATCTATACAATAAAAGTCTTAAATCATAGTTTAAAACCACAGATAAAGCGCCACGTTCACAAAACACGGAGAATAGATTATTTATTTATAGGCTGTTATGTCAGATAG
>CAXBML010000026.1:0-37466 GCA_963976875.1 uncultured Coxiellaceae bacterium | reverse complement strand
GTTTCAGTTACTGGTAGTTTACGTAGTAACGATGACGGGATAGAAGTCATCAAATCATTGCGGCTCGTTTCAGTTACTGGCAGTTTACATAGTAACAATGACGACGACTTTGCGACCTTGTATAAGCAGTTTGTTTCAGTTACTGGTAGTTTGTGTAGTAACAATGACAAGGCGATCGAAAGCAGGTCTTCAGAGGTTTGTTTCAGTTACTGGCAATTTGCGTAGTAACAATGACTACCGTCTATCTAATTTAGATTGCGCGGCGGTTTCAGTTACTGGTAGTTTACGTAGTAACAATGACTCGGCATACATTGAGCAGATACCGACCTGGTTGCAGTTACTGGTAATTTGTAGGGTAACAATGACGCTTCGTGTCTTCTTTAGCAAGCTGATAACGTTGCAGTTACTGATGATTTACAGAGTAACAATGACTTGTTTAGTACGTATATAGGTAGCCCAATCTGTTGCAGTTACTGGCAATTTGTAGGGTAACAATGACTATGCACATTTTCTAAAGTTTCAGTTACTGATGATTTACAGAGTAATAATGTCGGAAGGAAATAAAAATGGCTAGACCCAGTATTCGCACTGAAGATATTATTAATGAAATTTTGGAACGTGTTTCTACTGGGGAAACGTTAACGAGTATTTGCCAGGATTTTCATATGCCAACATTACGTGCACTTTTGAAGTGGTGTGTCAGGGATAATGTTCTTGATGACAGGATGCATCGTGCGAGGATCAGGGGAACGTTGATTCAGGCTGATGAGGCTGTTGATGCACAGAGGGCGGTTATTAATGGCAGTATTGCCAAAGATGACCCGAAACGGTTACAGGCAATTGTAACGGCTGCGAATAATATGGGGCATCAGGCGAATGCCAAGTTGTCGAAGATTGACAATCGGTATAAGGATAAACAGGAAGTTTCACATACGGGGCCAATGGTTATTGGTTGGCAGACCGATGATGTTGAGGAAAAGAAGGAAGAAGAAGTTAATTATACACATTGAGGAGATTTTTAATGGCAAAGGCTTCTAAGGCAAAAGTAACGACTAAACGGCGTAGAGCGCATAATGTTGATGGGTCTTTTAAAGCAGATGATCCGGCAACGCCAGAAGTTAATGAAGCGTATATTTATGTTCCGTCTGATGTTGAGCCACCAGAGGTTGAGGTTACACGGAGAGAGGGGCAACGGGCTGCTGGTGGTAGGTATCTTGGCGGCAAGTTAATTGGCTAGGCAGGGTTGATCTTATTCGATGGTATCTACCGAATGTTCTGTCGCCTTTTGAGGCGCAGTTTCTTGCTAGTGGTGTAGGATACAGGAAGTTTGATGAGCGTCCTATAGCGTATGTTGTTGATGAGATACGCAAATTTGCTCCTGTTTCTCTGAAGTCGCCCTCTTATTGCCGTGTTGAGGAGAAGAAGGAAGGGCATCCGTGGCACAATGATACGGGTTCGGCTTCTCATATGACATGGTGTGGCTATTCTGCCAGTGTTTTGCTAACAAAAAAATTTGACGGGGGCGGGTTTTATTTTAAGGATAAGCCAGACACGCCTGTTTTCCATTATTGTGACTGCCTTTTGTATAGCAGTGGCAAGGAAAATGAGCATTGTGTCGCGTCAAATAGTGGTGGTCGAAAGGTTTTAATTATGTTTTTTCAAGCGTTAAATGTCTAATAATGAACGCAACACCTGAAAAAGTAGTTATTCCTTATAAACCAAGACCATTGCAGAATAAGTTTCACAAGAATGCACGACGGTTTTCTGTTGCTGTTTGCCATCGACGGTTTGGCAAAACGGTTATGGCTATTAATCATTTGCTGAAGGAAGTGCTGTCGTCAAAGCGTCCACGGGCAATGGGGGCTTATATTGCTCCAACGTATAGTGCTGCCAAGCGTATTGCCTGGCAGATGCTACGGGAATATGCCGGAATTATTCCAGGGGTAAAGTTTAATGAAGCGGAGTTGCGCTGTGATTTGCCGGATGGCAGAAGAATTTTTCTTTTAGGGTCAGAAGCCCCAGATTCTATTCGTGGCTTGGGTTTGGCAGCAGTTGTGCTGGATGAGTACGCTGATATGAATGCTAGACTGTACCCTGAAGTTATTCGACCTGCGCTGTCGGATTATGGTGACGGAACATGTTTGTGGATTGGAACCCCACGGGGCGAAAATCAGTTTAAGGAGATATATGATCACGCAATTAAACGAATGGAAAAAGCCGATGGAGAGTGGTACGCTATGCGATTTCCCGCAAGTGAAACCAAGGTCTTGGCACAGGAAGAACTGGATGCGGCAAAAGCGACAATGGATGAAAGCCAGTATCTTCAAGAGTTTGAAGTTTCTTGGTCGGCTGCTCTTATTGGGGCTTATTACGCTTCACAATTGGATTCAGCGGATTTGGCAGGGCGTATTGGGTCTTGTCCGTGGGAACCAAACTTAGAGGTTTTTACAAGTTGGGATTTGGGCATTGCCGACAGCACAGCAGTGTGGTTTGGTCAGAAAATGCAGGGCGAAGCGTTTATTCGCATTATTGATTATTATGAAAGTTCTGGTGAAGGGCTTCACCACTATATAGCGGAGTTGAAAAACAGGCCGTACATTTACGGCAAACACTATTTTCCACACGATGTTATGGTGCGGGAATTAGGTAGTGGCAATTCGCGCTATGAAATGTTAATGGCACTGGGGATACGGCCTACTGTAATACCCAAGCTAACCGTCCAAGACGGTATTGAAGCAGTGAGAGCATTGATTCCAAAGTGCCATTTCGACCGTTCCAACTGTTCGCAAGGTTTAAAATTTTTACGATCTTACCATCGTCAGTTTAACCATCGTACAGGCGATTGGCGTGATAGACCTCATCATGGGCCTGAAAGTCATTCAGCGGATAGTTTTCGTTATCTTGCACTGGGAATGCGTGATGCAGATGATTCAATGGATTTTTCGTCAATGGCAAGAACGGGTAAAATGTCAGGCGGTGAAAAAACAATTGTTAGTGAATGGAATGAATTTAACTAATGAGTGTTGAAATTGTTCCAGCAATTTACAGCGATGTTGTCTTTGTCGCACGAAACATAAGAAAAGAAGATGCAGAAGAAATCTACCCTTTAATGTTTTCACCAACGCCGGAAAATTTGGCAGTATCTACATTGCATCATCAGATTTCAAAGGTTGCTTTGAAGGATGGTGAGCCTGTTTCCGTATTTGGTGCTGGTGAGCATATGCCCAAATTTTGGAAGGTGTTTATGTTTGCTTCTGCTAAATGGCCTACCGTTGCGCTTTCTGTTACAAAAAACATTATACGCGATGTTATGCCAACAATGATTGATACAGGGGCAGTTAGGGCCGATTGCTGGTCAATTGAAAGCCATCATCAAGCTCATCAATGGTTAGAAACGCTTGGGGCAGTCCGTGAATCATCCCTTGAAGATTATTCGCCAAATAGAAAAACTTATTATTGTTACAGTTGGACAAGAACACGATTGGAGAAAGAAAATGTGTCTTTCAATGTTGATGCCGAAACCGCCAAAAATGCCGCAAATGAGTATGCCAGCACCACCAGAAGCCCCAGAACCGCCTCCAACAAGGGACGATCCGGCAGTGAATGCGGAAGCAGCAGCGGAAAGACGGCGGCGTTTAGCAGCCAAAGGCCGTCAATCAACAATCGTTACAGGGCCAATGGGTGATGTTGCTGAAGCCAACGTTGGCAAAACTCTTTTAGGAAGTTAGGAGAAAAAATATGTGTGTTAGCCCACCAAGTCCACCAAGTGATCCAACACCACAACCACCGCCACCAATAATTGAGCGTCCTCGCGTGGCTCCCCCAGATAGTGAAGATGACAGTGGTGAGGCTGCACAAGACCGTCGTAGGGCAAGAGTTCAAGCAAGAGGTCGTCGCGGAACAATGTTAACGGGTTCTCAAGGTGTTACTGAAAACCCAAATTTAGGAATTAGAACGCTTTTAGGATAGGAGAAAAAAAATGCCAAGCGGAAAGGGGAGTTATGGAACGAAACGTGGAAGACCACCAAAAAAGCCTAAAGGAAAATAAGAATGGTAACGCCAGCTAGAGGTAAGGCAAGAGCTAAAATTGTAGGTGGTCGAAAAATTAGTTACGGACAAGCTGGAAGTGCTAGGGGCGGTGGCCCAAGGGTTAAGCCTGGAACGTCTAAGGGCAACGCTTATTGCGCTCGTTCAGCTGGTCAAATGAAAAAACATTCTTCAGCGGCTAAGAATCCAAACAGCCCGTTACGGCTTTCTCGTAAACGTTGGAAATGTTCTGGTTCAACATCAAGGAAAGCATAATGGCAAAGAAACCAGGGTTATACGCTAATATTCATGCAAAACGCAAACGAATTGCTAGAACAGGCAAAGGTTCTATGAGAAAGCCTGGCACTAAAGGCGCACCCACAGCTGCTGCTTTTAGGGCTTCTGCAAAAACAGTTAAAAATAAAAAACGTTAAATATGTGTACCTCACCAATTTATTCCCAAATGCAGTCGGGAAATAAGAAAATAAACAAAAACAGTATGGGCGGCAGACTTGACCAGGCTCAACGCATGGCATCTGCAACTGTTGGCGGCGGCACATACAATGGAAATTCCTATGGTGGCAACACAATCTTAACGGGTACACCTGCAAATACAGGTGTTGATGCACTTAGAAAAACAACAATGTTAGGGGTTTAAATGGATATAGATGATGTTTTTACTCGTTATGATCAAATGCAGAAAGCACGTGCTAACTGGGAACAGCATTGGGAAGAAATAGCAGAAAGAGTTCTTCCACGTTCAGCAGAGTTTACTGGCGAACAAGAGGCAGGAACAAAACGCACAAGCAAGTTATATGATGCTACTGCTGCTTTGGCCCTTGAACGATTTTCCTCTGCTGTTGAAAGTCTTTTAACGCCAAGAGGCGCAAAATGGCATACGTTAAGAGCAACGAACCCACTTGTTGACCGAGATGACAATGTTCGCCTGTGGTTTGACCAAATTGAAAGTCTTCTTTTTAATTTCCGTTATTCGCCTAAAAGCAATTTTGCATCACAAATGCATGAATGCTACATGTCGCTTGGTGCATTTGGGACAGCGGCACTTTTTGTAGATGAACGTGATGTGCGTGGCATGACGTACAGGGCCGTGCATCTTTCAGATATTTTTATCTCTGAAGATGAAAACGGAATGATCGATACGGTATTTCGACGTTGTGAAATGACAGCACGGCAAGCGTTGCGAATGTTTCGTGATGGCGACCTTTCAAGTGATCTGCAAAAACTTGCTAATGAACGTCCTGATGAAAGAGTTAAACTTCTTCATGCAGTTATGCCAAGAACTGACCGTGACCCAACAAGAAGGGATAGGCGCAATCTTCCGTTTGCGTCTGGGTATTTTGAAATTAAAACAAGAAATTTAATTGAAGAAGGGGGATTTGAAAATCTTCCTTATATTATGAGCCGATATGTTACTGGGCCGCGAGAAACTTATGGCAGAAGCCCAGCCATGACTATTTTGCCAGACATCCGAATGATTAATGAAATGTCTAGGACAGTTATCAGGGCGGGACAGAAAGTTGTAGACCCACCCCTCCTAATTGCAGACGATGGTGTTATTTTCCCAGTTAACACCACGCCTGGGGGGACAACTTTCGCCCGTCTTGATGGACGCACACAACCGCCTGTTCAGCCATTATATACAGGGGCAAGAGTTGATATTGGCTTTGAAATGATGGAGCAACGGCGTAGAGTTATTAATGATGCGTTTTTGGTAACACTGTTTCAAATACTTGTTGAAACACCAACAATGACAGCAACAGAAGTTTTGCAGAGGGCGCAGGAAAAAGGCGCGCTTCTTGCTCCTACGGTTGGCAGACAGCAGAGCGAAACACTTGGGCCGTTAATTGAACGTGAATTAAATATTCTTGATGAACAAGGTGTGCTTCCACCGCCACCACCGATAATGATAGAGGCGCAAGGAGAGTATGAAATTGAATATGTGTCTCCGTTATCAAGAGCAATGAAAGCTGAAGAAGGTGTTGGGATTCTCCGCACAATGGAAATGGTTCAGCCAATAGCAGCGGTTGACCCAAGTGTTATGGATAATTTTGATTTTGATGAAATTACCCGCATTCTTGCTGACACAAATGGTGCACCAAGAAAAATCTTGCGTGGTCAAGATGATATTGAAAATATGCGTACTCAACGAAACCAGGCTCAGGCTATTCAAGCAGGTCTTTCCGCTGCACCACAGGCAGCAGATGCAGCGTTAAAAGTTAGCCAAATTGCTAATCAGGCGCAATTACCGCCTAGCGCATGACAGACGACCATATAAAGTCTCAAAAAGACAGCATTCAAGCGTATAAAGATATATTTAATACGCCACAAGGCCGTGTTGTTCTTGGAGATATGATAAAGGCTTCTGGGCTTTATAGTATTACAGGCGTTCGCCAAGATAGTGAATTGCAACATATGGAAGGAAGCCGCGACATGGTGCGTCGTATCATCCATATGCTTTCTATTGATGAAGATAAATTAACTCAAATAGCATTAGGAGAAGGAGAAGAAGAAAATGAGTGAAGAAACTGAAGGGTCTGTATTAACAGGCAACCCCGAAAGTTCAGCATGGACAGAAGGGTTAGACGATTACAAAGAGACAATTGAAGCAAAAGGCTGGAAGTCAAACGCTGATGTTCTTAAAAGTTACGTTAATTTAGAAAAAACAGTAGGTGCTGATAAAATTACTTTACCGTCTGCTGATTCAAACCTTTCTGAATGGGATGGTTGGGCAAAACTTGGAACGCCTGAAAAAGCAGAAGATTATGCTCTAGCAGCCCCTGACGGCTATGAAACATATGACCAGGGATTATCTGATTGGTTTCGTGAAACAGCGCATGGAGCAAAAATTCCTGCTGTAATGGCACAGCAAATACATGATAAATTTGTTGAAAGAGCAATGCAGTCTCAAGAGGAAGTGCAAGCATCTCATGCGGCGCAACAAGAAACTTGGACAGCAGAATTGCAGAAAGAATATGGAACAGCTTTTGATGAGCGTATTGCAACAGCAAGAAAGGCTGTTCGTGCTTTTGGCTCTGAAGGTTTAATGGATTTGTTAAATCAAACTGGTCTTGGCTCACACCCTGAATTTGTTAAAGCATGGACAAAAATTGGTATGGAGTTAGGTTCAGGTTCGCAATTTAAAGATATGGAAAGTTCAGGAAAATTTGGAACTACGCCGGAAATGGCAAAAGAACAAATTTCTAAAGTTAGGGCAAACCCTGCGTTGTATGACGAATCTCATCCTGAATATAAAATATTAAATGAAAAATTAATTAATCTTCATGAGCTTGCTTATGGAAAAGAAGAAGCGTAAATCTATTTTTAGAATTATCCGATAACCCGTTAGGGCCGGAATTGACTTTAGGAAAGACTAACGGGTAGCGCACGATAGCGCAGGACAGAGCCTGTATTGCAGACAACTCCCCGAAAAAAACTTTAAAACTTAACCACTATAGGAGTTCGTACAATGAGTGTACAAATTACTACGGCAATGGTGGAGCAGTACAAAGGCAATGTCGAACATCTTGTTCAGCAAAAAGGCTCGCGCTTGCGTGACACAGTTTCAGTTGAAACTGTAGTAGGTAAGAATGCGTTCTTTGAGCAAATAGGATCAACGGCGGCGCAATTGCGTACTTCTCGCCACGCTGACACGCCAAGAATGGACACACCCCATGCTAGGCGCAGAGTATCCCTTGAAGATTATGATTGGGCAGATTTGATTGATAATGAAGATCAAGTTCGCTTGCTTATAAATCCGCAAGGCCCATACTCAATGGCAGCGGCTAACGCTTTAGGCAGAGCCATTGATTCAGCAATTGTTACTGCTGCTGATGCAACGGCTTTTACAGGAGTTGCAGGTGGAACGTCAACTTCATATACAGCGGGTAATACCGTTGATGTGCAAGTTGGAATTTCTCCAGCAGCAGATACTGGCCTTAACGTTGGCAAATTAAGAGCCGCTAAACAGGTTCTTGATGCTAATGAAGCTGAAGACGAAGATCGTTATTGCGTTATTAATGCTAAACAACTTCAAAACCTTTTAGGTCAAACTGAAGTTACTAGTTCAGACTTTGCAAGTGTGAAAGCTCTTGTAAGCGGAGACGTTGATACCTTTTTAGGGTTTCAATTTGTTCGCACTGAATTAATTGGTGTTGATAGCAACAGCGATCATAAAGTTTTATTTTGGCAAAAAGCTGGAATGAAACTTGCCATTGGGGCAGAACCATCCATTAAAATATCTGAGCGTCCTGACAAGAATCACGCAACTCAGGTATTTGCTTCTATGTCAATCGGGGCAACCCGTATGCAAGAAGAATTGGTTGGCTACATTGAATGTGATCCAACATAAGGGGGGGCTGATTAATGGGTACAAAAAACTCAACTCTAGTTAGCAACTTTGAGGCAACACCTCCTGTTCTTAGTGATGCATCCAACTTGCATGGGCGTGTGCGTATCGCTCAAGGCACTGTTGCTTGTGCTGCTGGGGACACGAATGACAATGATATTGTCATGTTGGCTCCAATTCCTTCAAATGCGTCTGTACCGCATGTTTTTATTGCGTCTGATACATTTGGTGGAAGTTGCACATTCAACGTTGGTATCTACACATCGGCGGGTGTGGTTAAAGACGAAGACGTTTTTGCCACGGCTGTTGCTGATGCAGGTGCATTTGCTGACGTTCGACATGAGGCTGCGGATATTAATACCTGTGGTCAAAAAATGTACGAACTAGCGGGTGACTCGACTGATCCAGGCGGGTACTACTATATTGCTGCAACAATGCACGCAGAAGGTGGTACTGGCGGCGATATGTCGTTTGTTATCCACTATGTCGTAGACTAGTTAGGATAGGGAGTGGGTGGCGTTTGCGCCCACTCCTTTTCTTATTTTATTAAGAATATTAGGAATTTTTAAATGGCAACAACTTTTGTTGAAATAGCAAACAGGTCATTAACATACTTAGGAGCAAATCCTATTACGTCTTTGGTTGATGATACTAAGGAAGCGCGATCTTGTAATCGTCTTTATGCACAGACCCTTGACCAGTTGTTGCGCGACCATCCTTGGAATTTTGCTTTAAAACGTGTTGCTTTGGCTGCAAATACAACTGCTCCTGTTTACGAATATACTAATGCATTTGATTTTCCAGATAGTTGTTTAAGAATTATTGAAGTAGATACAACGCTTGCATGGGTTGTTGAGGGTCGTCAAATTGTAACGGATGCTGGTGCGCCGTTAAATATTGTTTACACAGAAAGAGTAACAGACCCAAATTTGTTTGATGTAAAATTTATTGAAGTTTATGCGTTGCGTCTTGCAGCAGATATAGCATATGATGTTACTGCTTCACAAACAGTTGCACAAAATGCAGAAAATAAATTTGCTGTTTTATTAAAAGAAGCGCGAATTATAGATGGACAAGAAGCGTTGTCTGCAAGTGAAACAAGCTGGCTTGAATCGAGAACGTAAATGTCTCGCGTTTCAACAATTCAAACAAATTTTACGGCTGGAGAATTATCAAAAGATTTGCATGGTAGAATTGATATTGCCAAATATAAAAATGGTGCAGACACTCTTGAAAATTTTATTGTTCAGCCGCATGGTGGAATTGTTAGAAGACCAGGAACACGTTTTGTTAAAGAAGTTAAAACTTCTTCTGCAAAAACACGGTTAATTCCTTTTGAGTTCTCAACAACACAAGCCTACTGTATTGAAGTTGGCAATCTTTATATGCGCTTTTATAAAGACCAAGGGTCAATTCTTGAAACAGGTCAAAATATAACAGCAGTTACAAAAGCATCTCCAGCTGTTGTAACAATTAGCAGTCATGGTTATTCAAACGGTGATGAAGTTTTTATTACTGGAATTTCTGGTATGACGGAATTAAACGGCAAATATTTTCTTGTTGCAGGAAAAACAACGCATACATTTCAACTAACAGACATTGACGGAAACAATATTAATTCATCGGATTTTGTTACATGGTCTAGCGGTGGAACAGCATCAAGAGTTTTTACTTTAACAACAACTTATCTTACAGCAAATATTCCTACTTTACAATTTGCCCAATCTGCTGATGTTTTATATATAACACACCCAAGTTATACGCCACGAAAATTAACAAGAACAGCACATACTAGTTGGACAATTACCGATGTTGCTTTTACTGATGGCCCATATCTTGAAGAAAATTCAACAACAACAACATTAACGCCAAGTCATACAACGGGAAGTTCACGAACAATTACAGCATCTGCCATAACTGGAATTAATGGTGGGGATGGCTTTCAAACGACAGATGTAGGCCGCCTCATATCCATTGGTCATCAGGCAGCAGCATGGGCAGCCGATACAAGCTATGCAGTCGGTGATGTTAAGCGTAACAGTGGAAATGTCTATGAATGCATTAAGGCTGGTACGTCAGCAAGTTCTGGTGGGCCTTCAGGAGAAGGTGATGAAATTGTTGATAATGGTTGTACTTGGAAATTTCTTAGAGATGGCGGCATCCAGTGGGGTTATGCCACGGTTACGGCAAGAGGAAGCACAACGGAAGTTACAGTTACAGTTAATGCCACATTTGGTGGAACAGGTGGTGAAACAAAATGGCGTTTAGGGGCATGGTCAGGCACTACTGGGTATCCAGCTACTGTTGCATTTTTTGAACAAAGATTATTTTTTGCAGGGTCAACTGCTAATCCACAAACAATTTATGGTTCAAAATCAGGAGATTATGAAAACTTTACGCCTGGAACTTTAGACGATGACCCTGTTACTTATACACTGGCAACAGACCAAGTTAATGTTATTCGCTGGTTATCGCCAGGAAAAGTTATGGCTGTGGGTACGGTTGGCGGTGAATTTATTATTTCAGGATCAACCACAGCCGACCCTTTAACTCCAACAAATGTAAGAGTTGTTAGAGAAGGAACAAGAGGTTCTCATAATCATAAACCTGTGCGGGTTGATAATGTTGTTCTTTTTATTCAACGGCAACAGCGAAAGTTACGTGAATTTACTTATTCTTTTGAATCTGATGCTTATAATAGTCCTGACTTAACAATATTAAGCAATCAAGTTGCTAAAGGTGGCATTACTGAAATTGCTTATCAGCAAGAACCTTCAACAATTGTTTGGGCAGTTAAAGCTGATGGACAGCTTGTTGGGATGACTTATCTCCGCGATCAAAATGTTGTGGCTTGGCATCGGCACAAACTAGGTGGCGTGTCGGGAGCATGTACTATTACCGTAACGGATTACGCAAATATTGCTACAGGTGCAACTTTAAAATTAACAAAATCAGATGGCTCAACTGTTACTTTTACTTGCCAGGGGGCTGGAAGTTCACCATCACCAGAAACAAATAAATTTTTCCACAATGAATCAAATAATACAACAGCAGATAATATTTATACTGCTATTAATTTACACGCTGATTTTACGGTGGCTAATCCTGCTGCTAATGTAGTTACGGTTACAGAAACAACTAGATTAGGAGTTAATCCATTAACTGTTGTTTCTAGCGATACAACAAGACTTGCAACAACTGACCAGGGTATTGCTTTGGTTGAAAGTCTTTCGATTATTCCGTCTACAACATCTGGTGAAGACGAATTATGGATGATTGTGCAACGTACCGTAAATGGCTCAACACGACGATATGTTGAGTTTATGGATGCACGTTTTGACCTTGATGAAGGAAAAACACAGGATACAGCATTTTTTGTTGATAGTGGATTATCGTATGATGGTAGCGCAACAGCAACAATATCGGGCCTTGACCACTTGCTTAATGACACAGTTCATTTTTTAGGCAATGGAGATGTTTATTCAACACAAGCAATAACAGGATATTCGGTTGGTTATTCTGGCTTGTCGTCAATATCGCCAACGGTAAAAAAAGCTCAGATTGGATTGCCGTATTATTCCACCATAAAGACATTAAGGCCGGAAGCTGGTTCAGATGATGGGGTGGCTCAAGGAAAAATAAAAAGAGTTTTTGAAGTAACAATAAGATTTATTCAGACGTTAGGGGCATTTGTTGGCCCGTTAACATCAGAATTGGATGAACTTCAGTTTCGTCAGGGTAGTGATCCTATGGATAGCGCACCACCGTTATTTACGGGCGACAAAACAATTAAGTTTCGTGGTAGCTGGGAATCTGAAGGCCAAGTTGTTGTTCAGCAAAAGCAACCATTGCCTATGCATATTGCAGCAATTATTTTAAGATTAATTACAAATGATGGGTGAATAATATGTGTCCTTCTATTTTTATCGGAACTGCTTTAACAGCTGCTGGCCCTATGGGTTCAATTGTAACGCCATATACTGCTGGCCTTTTTGGGGCTGGAGGGTCTTTTGGGGCTGGTGGAATGCTTTCAGGAATGTTTTCTGCTTTATCAAATATAGGACAGGCTGTTAATGCTGTTGGGACATTAACAAGTGCATATGGTAATGCTTATCAGGGTCAAGTTGCTGCTGCAAATATGCAGTATCAGGCTGATGTCTATGCTTACAATGCAAAAGTTGCAGAAAATAATGCGTTAATGGCAAAAAGAGCAGGGGAAGATAGGGCTGATATATTTTCTTTAAGAGCAAGAAGACTTCTTGCAAATCAGAAAGTTGCTTATGCTAAAGGTGGTGTTGTTATTAATCAAGGTACTCCACTTGATGTTGCAGCGGATACGGCGGCTGTAGCAGAACAGGAACGACTTTCTATTCTTTATGGGGCTGAAACGCAAGCAGGAGCTTATACAGCGCAAGCACAGCAACATGCCGCTTCTCAACAGCGTTATATAGTAAATGCTGCTAATGCAGAAAGGTCAGGTTATACAAGTGCGTTAGGTTCACTCGCTTCAGGGGTTTATACAGGATATATGTATTCTCCTGGCAGAAGTTTATTAGCATAAGGTTGTAAGTATGGCTAGAATCCAATCGTTAACAAGACAAACACAGTTGCCGTCACAAACAGGCGTTCCCTCTCCGCGCCCTGTTCCAATTCAAGATACAACAGGCGAAGGATTACAAAAATTTGGCAATGTAATACAGGATGCTGGAGAAAATCTTTTAAAAATGCAAGCACAAAGAGAAGCAAGTGAAGCAACTAAATTTGCTATTTTAAAATTAGATGAGCTTAAAGAAACTATAGGTACGGGGAACCTTCTCCCATCAGAAGAAGGTCTTCCAAATGCAACGCCTCCTACACTGGAGGATTTTGCACAACGGTTTGAAACTATTTTTGCTAAAGGAAGTGATGGGTTATCTCCTATTGCTAAACAAGCATTTAATTTAAAATTTGCATCTTTATCTGCAAATACAGAAATAGCAATTAAACGAAATGCTGTTATTAAAAAACGGGATGAATTGGTTGCCGATACACTTAAAGGTTTAGACGATAATCTTAATTTACTTTCATCAGAAGGAATTGGTCGCCCAGGAGATGATGTTGTTGATTTTAATAAATTTCAACAAATTTTAAATTTAGGTTATGAAGATATAGATGCTTTAATTAAAGGCAATGCTATTGACGCAAGTAAAGGTGAAAAATTAAAAATATCATTTAAAGATAATTTAGAAAAAATTTTAGGTGATAATATAGCTGCTAATTTTATAGATTTTGTAACAACGTCTACCGAAGAAATAACGTCTTTAACGGATGATGAAGACAGAGATTCTATTATAATGGAAGCTAAAAGATTGGGTAAAAGGGCTGTTCGTGCAAAAGGCTTAACAGAAGTACAATTAGTTACTAAGTTAAAAGGGTTAGGTGAAGATATTGATATTGCACGGGCAACTAATATGATGTTAGACGAGACTGATGGCCCATTGTCAGGAGCAAACAACTTACTTAAACAATTTAAAAACTCTAATTTTTTATCTGAATTAAGTGCAACTAAAAGACGTGCTTTAATAGTTCAAACAAAAAGATTTATTAGTTATGGCACAACTAAAAATAATGCTGAAATAACTAGTACAACAGCTAATGTGGTAAGGAATATTATTAACACAACTAATCCAAAAACAGCAAAAAACAATGAAGATGTTGCTGCCGAATCAAAGATTAAAATAGAAAATTCTAGTTTACCCGATTGGCAAAAAAATAAACTAAAACAACAACTTACCGACGCTGGAGTTGTTAGCGAAACAATAGTGGGATTTCTAAGTTTACCTTTAATAGACCAAACAAACAAAATTAAAGAGTTAAAAGAAACATTAAAATCACGGCCAAAAACTCAAGATAACAGAATTCTTGATTCTACAATTACGTCTCTTGAAAGATTATCAGCTACGAATGCAAGATTAATTTTAAACGACCTAAATGGATATTTAATTCAAAAAGAAAATAAACAAATGCATGAAAAGGATGCAAATAATGTAGAGAATTTTTATTCAGAACTTTTTAAGTTGGGGACGAATACGGAAAAAAATACCGAAGATTTACAACAAAGTTATAATCAAGTAAAAGTTGCATTGGACAGCGCATACAAAATTCAATTTGGACAACAATTTTTAGCACAAAAATTAAAATTTGGAGTTTTTCCAAAAAGATTTATTGAACTTCAACGAAATAAAATAGCTTCTATTAATTTTGAAAATCAAGACCAAATATCAAAATTTACATTAGAATTTCAAGAATTAGAAAAAATCTTTGGTAAAGATGATTTTAGCAAATTTCTTAATTTATTAGGTGAAACTGAAGGGTTTAATTCAAGCCCAGTTAAAGGGCCAATAAAATCTCTTTTATTTGCTGACCCAAGGACATTCGCAGGACAGAAAATAACTAAATTGTTTCTTGCTACAAAAAACGACCCAACTCAAATTGCTAATTTACGAAAGTTAGTTGGCGATCAATCTAAATTAAATAGTTCTTTAAACGACAAATTAAGCGATTTGCAAAAAGCTGGAGGGTCAAATAATTTAACAAATATTCTAGATGTAAAAGAGGCCGTAGAAAATCTTGCTACTATGTTAATGTATGAGGATGGGAACCTAACACCAGACATTGCTGTTGATAACGCATATAAATCTCTTATTGAAGACAAATACCAAGTTTTTAATGGGGCTAGATTTAACGCTATTCTTGCAAAAGAAGATTTAGGTTGGTCGAATTTAAAAGTATTTGGAAGTTCTGATAATATACTAGATGCTCTTGATGAATGGACAGCAAAAAATATAGATTCATTGCTTTCACCTGAAGTAGATGGCGATACAAAAATTAATTTAGATGCTTCTGGGCTTAGGATTTTTAAAGGAGTACCGCCTAAATTCCAATTAGAATTACAAAAAGATTTTTTGTTAGATAATATACAGTGGACACTTGATCCTAGTGGAGAAAATTTTGTAATGTTAGGACAAGCAAGAAAAAATATTAAATACAAAGATGGAACTTTTGTTGAAATTCCTGTTGATACAATTTTAAATTTTTACCGTGAACAAAACGAAAATCTATCTTCTGCAAGAGCAAAAATTATGTCTAAATCAAAAAGAACATTTTAATGACATATCGTTTTAATCCAGTTAGCATTTCAGATACTTATGATTTTCTTGATTATGGAAAAGACTTTAGTAGAAGTAATGTAATTGATGCATATTTTGAAGACGCTCTTGCAACCAATCCTCTTGAACAACTTACACGGGCTTATAAAGAATTACCTGAAGCAAGAGGGCAAGAACTTCCCGCTAGAACACTTCATACAAAAAAACGATTTAATAAAGGTTTAGATAATACAACAAATATTATTGAAAAAAATCTTTCTACAGATGAACAAGTTAACATTATTAAAAATAATAATTTAGAAAAATATCTTACTCCTGTTAAAAATGAAACAACTGCGGGGCTTCAATTAAGAATAAAATGGAAACAAGAAGAATTGGCAAGAATGTCTGTTATGTCTAATTCTGATAATACATTTTTAACAACTATGGGCGGGTTTGGGGCTGGTTTAGTTGCTTCTTTTCTTGATCCTATTAACCTTGGAATGGGATTTGTTCCAATTGTAGGCCCAGCAAAATATGCTAAACAACTTCAAGAAGCAGGGTCAAAAGCTGCAAAATTTTCAGTTAGGCTTAGAACAGGTGCTGTTGAAGGGGCTATTGGTGCAGGATTAGTAGAAGTTCCATTGCATATGGCAACAACGGAAACTCAATACGATTATGATTTGTATAATTCTTTTTTTAACATGGCCTTTGGTGCAATTATAGGCGGCACTTTAAGAAGTGGCGGTGGTTATGTAAAAGATATATTTACCCAGCGTATTGAAACATCAGTAAATAAAGTTGGAGAAGATACACGCATTATTGCATTTAGAACAGCTATGGGCCAAGTGCTTGCTGGCAGGTCTATTCACGGTACAGATGTTATTTTAAGAATGGAATTAGAAAAAGGAAATAATTTAAGAAAATCTGGTGATCCTAATAGTAAAGTTATCAATACTAATAGACCTAAAAATTTAAATTCTGATGATCCTGTTTATGGAAAAGTTTTAGAAGTCCGTGCTGGTGATGAAAATAATTTTCAAATTTCTTTTAAAACAAAAAAACAAGCAATTAAACATACACAAAAATTTGCAAAAGATAAATTAAAAGCATCTGTTATTACATTAGGCAAAGATGACCACCGTGTTCAGCTTGAAATTCCTAATAATTTTATTAAAGGTAGTGATAATGATTATATTATTTTTAATACAATTAAACAGGCACAAAATTATATTAAAGATATTACAAAATTACCTTCTAAAATTAAAGATAAAAAGTCAGGCGTATCTGTAAAAATAAAACCTAAAACTGAAGAAGCTGTTATTGTTAAGATAAATAATGAATTTTTAATTTATAAAGCTGATAAATCTTCCCCTGCTTCAAAAGGTATTGTTAATGCTTTAAGGGCAAGTGCCGATGATTTGCAAATGCCTCTTGAAGTTCCAGTAATTAAATTTGTTGAAGACCCTGAAATAAAAGGTCTTTCTCTTATTGAGCATGTTTCAAATGCTATTAAAACTACTAATTCTGATAAAAATTTAATGCATTATGATATTGAGCAAGAAGCTTTTGTTCAAGCAAATGAAATATCAAATAATTTAAAAGATTTTGATAATTTTGAATCTAGAACTGTGGAAATGGAAAATTTAGAAATAGATGAAATGTTAAATAATAATAAAAAATTAATGGATGAAATAGGGGAAGAAAATTTAAATAAATTTAAAACAATTATGGCTGAAGTAAAAGAAGATACTTTAGAATTACAAAAAATTGAAAAAGAAATAAAAAATACTGAAAACAAAAAAGCAGCTTATTTGCAAGCTGTTGTTTGTATTAATGGGAATTAAATAAATGGCTTCTGCTGCACCACAAAAATGTCTTAATAGTATTATGGATGCTGCTCCTAATTTGTCTAAAGAAGAAGCAGAAAGTGTATTAGATGAAGTTTTTGATATATATGAAAATACTCAATTAGATAATAATTATAGTATTACATTTAATGAGCGATTTGGTTCAGCAGTAAATAAACGTGTAGCAGATGTAGAGTATGCTGCTGTTTTAGCAAAAAAACAAAGAGTTCTCCGTTTGCAAACACGATTATCATATATAACAAAAATGATAAATACTCCAGTTGATAAACTTCCTATATTATTAGAAACTTTAATAGCAGCAGAAATGGGAGTAAGTAAGTATAAAAATTCTGCTGATAGCAGTACCAGGTCTGTTAATCATATGGCTTCTGTTATATTTTTAACAAAAGTTGAAGAAAATGGAGTTCCGCGAGAAGTTGCAATAAAGTTTTTGCGTAAAAAGAAAAATTCTGAATTATTATTTAGAGATTCAGATTTTAAAGCATCTCAAGAAAATGGTTTTAATAATGTAAAATCTTCTGACAATGAAATTTCAATTGCGGTTGTTGATGCAATTGAAGCAACAAATGAGTTTTTAAGAAAATTAGTTAATAAAAATGGTGGTGATGTTGGTCGCATCCCAGGGTATCTTATGAAACAATCACATGATTCAAGAAAAGTTGCTGGATTAAGTGGAGAAAATAAAGAAGCATGGATAGAGTTTATTAAACCATTACTTGATGAAGAAAGAACATATGGCGCAAAGAATTTAAATAATGATGAAAAAAATGAATTTTTAAGCGAGGCATGGACTAGTATTGTTTATGGAAATACTGAAAAATCTGTTGTTGATTTAGATGCCCCAACAGCTTTTACTGGATCAGACAATTTAGGAAAAAAAGCAAGCCATGCAAGGTCTTTGCATTTTAAGGTAGATGGAACATCTTCTTTTAAATATATGCAAGCATATGGAATGTCAGATGTAGGTTCTTCTTTTGTTAATAGCATTGATAATATGTCAAGAACAATTGGAATGATGATGCATTTAGGGCCAAACCCCAGGGCTATGCTTTTAGGAAAAGGTGGGTTGCTTGATCATACTATAGAATATGCAAAAACAATTGATAAGGGATACAAGACAGTAACGAAGCTTACAAGTCCTAAATTAAAAGTTAAATTAGAAAATTTATATGATACTCACCTTAATTATAATAATGTAATTTATGGTCATGGGGCTACATATTGGATAGGAACTACATCAGATATAATAAAAAATCTTAGTTCTGCTGCCCTTTTAGGAATGATTCCATTTTCTTCAATAGCTGATCTTGGGAATGCATCTTTAAGATTAAAAAGTATAGGTAAACCATTTCTTGAATCAAATCTTGCTCCCATTCAAGGTTTATTGCAAGGAAGGGGTAATAAAGAAATAAGAGAAATAGCAGACAGTATTAACGTAGGTATGGAAGGGTTAATATCTGGCGCACAAAGTAGTATGCTTGGGGGTGATGCTTTAAGTGGGAAAGGATCAAATTATGTTTCTGCTGTTATGAGATACAGTGGAATGAATTGGTGGAATGATTCTTTAAAAACTGGAGTAGGAACTACTCTTTCAAATTTTATTGCAAAACAAAAAAATAAAAATTTTGATCAGCTTTCATTAGATTTGCGTAACGAAATGTTATCTTATGGGTTAACTTCTCAAGATTTTGAAACAATGAAAAAATTTGTAAGAACAACCCATGATGGCAAAGAATATATTAATTTAAAAGAAATGGAAAATAACTTTGATAAAATTCGTATAACATCTTTTTTTACTGGATTTGTTGATAGTGCTATTTTAACTCCAAACACAAGATCAACTGAATTTATACGAGGTGGGCTTGAAAGAGGAACTTTTAAAGGAGAAATAAATAATTTATTTTGGCATTTAAAAAGTTTTTCTGTTTTATTTGGAAATGAAGTTTTAACTCGTATATTTGGCAAAAGTAATGAAGGGAAAAGATTTGGAACGCTTGTTCATTTATTAACAGTTTCAACGATGTATGGATATTTAGCATCAACATTAAAAGATATTGCTAAAAATAGAGAGCCTCAAAATATTCTTGATGATCCATTAAAAGTTATGGGAAGAAGTCTTGCTCAAGCTGGTGGTCTAGGTTTTTATGGAGATATTCTAATTGGTATGCTTACAACAGAGCAAAAATATGGTAGAGGAATTGCAGAAATGCTAGGTGGGCCAGGTTTAAATATAATTGGAAAAACAATAAATGAACTTAGCAATGTTTATCAAGGCGCAATATCTGGTGATTGGGGTGACACTGGGCAAGACAGTTTTCAAATTGCAAAATCTTTACTTCCAGGGGCAAATATATGGTATGCAAAACAAATTTTAGATTATCTTGTTTTTTGGCAAATGAGTGAATGGTTGAACCCAGGATGGGCAAGAAATTATGAAAAAAGAGTTAAGGAATATAGTGGTCAAGATTATATGAATTTTCCTGGCACTCCTTTTGTTCCCCCAACTGTTGCAGTTAGATAATTATTATAGGAGACATACGATGACCGTAAGCAGTACCACAAAAACAGTTTCTTACACAGGGAACGGTAGTACCAGTGCTTTTGCTGTAACATTTCCATTTATGGGAACTGGTACAAGTGCAGAAATTATAGTTGTGGAACGGGTTATCGCAACAGGTGTTGAGACAACAAAAACAAATCCTGACCATTATTCGGTAAGTGGTGGCAATGGCAGCACGGGTACGGTAACAGCAGCCTCTGGATCAATTCCTGCTGACACTAAACAATGGCACATTCGCCGAAACACAACGGTAACGCAAACAAGTGATTATGTTACCAACGACCCTTTTAGTGCAGACACATTAGAAACAAATCTTGATCGATTAACAATGTCTGTTCAAGACCGTGAGCGTGCATCTGATTTAAGTTTTGCTTATAGTGACAGTTACACAGGAGATGCTTCAACCGTTGTTCCAGAACCAGAAGCGTCAAAATTGCTTGGATGGAATGCTGCTGCTGATGCACTAGAGAACACCACAGGCCGTGTATCGTCAGTATCTGCATCAAATGTTGCAACATCAAGTGGTTCGCCAGGATCAGGAACAGCTTCATTTACGACTAGCACAGGAGCTTTAGCGTTAGGTCTGCCCATAGGACAAACAGGCATGATGGGCGGTGTGTCTATGCAGTATAGCACCACAACCGCTGATGCAGACCCTGGGGCTGGCTTTATTCGTTTAAACAATGCCAGCTTAAATTCAGCAACAATAATGTATGTTGATGATTCAGATGGTGCAACAGACATTACAGCTTGGGTTCAAAGTTGGGACGACAGCAGTTCGGGCAGTAAAGGTTTTATTACAATTGCAGGTAATCCAAATCCAGCTTCACCTCTGGTAATCTTTAAAGTTACTGGGGCAGTAACAGACGCAAGCGGATATACGAAAATACCTGTTGCTTATGTGGCTGGCTCAACATCAATTTCAAACAGTGCTGAAGTTTCCATAGCCTTTTCCCCTGCTGGTGATGGAGATTATCCTGGTCTTGATTATACATTTTCTACAACAACAACGGATAGTGACCCTGGTTCCGGCACAGTAAGATTTAACAATGGCACATATGCTAGTGCAACGGCTATATATATTGACGATGCGGATGCAAATGGGGCAGATGTCTCCGCTTATCTTTTAAGTTGGGACGATAGCACAAATTCTGCAAATCGTGGTCAAATTCGCTTTACAAAGAAAGCTGCCCCTGCGACTTATGCTATCTTTAAAATCTCAGGTGCGTCCACTGATGCATCAGGCTATGTCAAATTAGCCGTGGCTCATCTTGATAGCAATTCCACGTTCAGCAACGCAGATGCGGTAGCAATAGAATTTTCTGCTACAGGCAATGCCGGGACTGATGGCGCTGGCGATATGAGCGACGTTGTTGACGACACTTCACCGCAGCTTGGCGGTGATTTGGATGTTCAAACTAATTCTATCGTTAGCACCAGTAACCGAAATATTGCTATCACGCCAAACGGAACTGGCGATGTGATCATCGGCGGTGGAATGAACTCGTCTGTTTCAACGACAGGTAAAGCAATCGTCTTTGGATTTTAAAGGAGAATAAATATGGCAAGCGAAGTTTTAAGTTATACATTAACTGCGGGAGTGTCAAATTCGGAAAGTGTTATTTTAAATGGTGTTGACGGCCACACATACACCATCATTAGCATTTTAGTGACAGAGACTGCTGGGGCAGCAGAAACATTTGATCTTTACATAGACGAAAATGGCGGGGGAACGGATTTTGAAATTTTGTCAGATCAAGCAATTGGAGCCAACGAAACTTTTATTTGGAATGATAGATTTGTGATTACAGACACAGATCATTTATGCGCTGCAACTGCGAGTTCGGCAAATGTAGACATTGTTGTTAGCTTTTTAGACCAAACGAGGTAAAAAAATGTCAGGAATTATTAGCGACAATATCGGGCGTGCAGGCGGTCTGGTTAAAGCAAGCGGTGGTGGTGGAGTTGTGAAGCAACAAGTCATTACGCTAAAGCAAGATTTTATCCTTTTAACTGGCGATGTCTTCCCTGACGACAGCATTCCTCAGAATACGGAAGGAGCCGAATTAATGACTCGTGCGATAACGCCAAACGATTCAGCGAATATTCTCGTTATTGAAGGTATTGTAAATTGTGGTTTTACTGGTAATAGCGCATCGGCTAGCCACAAAATTCTTGGTCTTTTTCAAGACACAACCGCAAATGCTTTAGCGGCAGTGGCAGTTGAAGATACAACACAAAGCAGTGCCAACGGCCAATTCCAAATGATCTTTAGGCATAGGATGGCCGCAGGAACGACATCAGCGACAACTTTTAAGGTTAGGCTCGGAGCTAGTGGCTCTCCTAACGAGGTGGCCGTTAATGACAGAGAGCGAGGCGGGGGAAACGGTGACCTTGGTGGTTCTCAATTTATGACTCACATAATGATCACGGAGTACGCTTTATAATGGCAAATAAACACGCACCAGCGGCAATATCAACGAAACATTCTGGAACGTCAGGGATGGTGATTTCTTACAACAGAGAAGCAGACAGTTATAATATTGAACAATGGCCAGAATCTTTAGGCTCCCGACCCGATGACGCTACGGTCCAACTTTGGATCACCGAATACGAAAAAGGAGAAATGCTAAGAGAACAATGTTTGGCCAAACGTCAAGCAGCTTATGCCAGCGTAGGCGATCAACTGGACATGATTTATTGGGATAAAGTTAATAGCACAACAACGTGGAAAGACCATGTTGCCAAAGTTAAAGCCGATAATGCAAAACCTGATTAAGCAAAATGAGTTAAGCTAATGATTAAGAAAAAAAAAGATAAAGTTAACAAAAAAATTATTAAAGATGTTAATGACGCGTATCAAAAATTTCACGATGCAATTCCAAAAAACATTTCATCAACAGAAATATTTAGTACAAAAATTCCAGATGAATTCACCCACCGATTTGTGATTGGCGGTTGTTTGTTTTTAATTTTTTGTATTTGTTTAGCGTTTTTATTGTAATGCTATTTTCTCATTACAACGAAATTCCAATAGCGAACTGGCCTTTCCGTTATTTTAAGCCCCATGAAATTGCCTGTAAGGGAACAGGCCAAATTAAAATTAATGAAGAAGCTCTCTCTTGCCTCGATGCTCTTCGCTCCAATCTCGGCCATTCTATCCGTCTATCCTCCGCATATCGCAGCCCCTACCACAACGCCAAAGTCGGCGGCGCACCAAAGTCAAGCCATCTTGAAGGATACGCGTTCGATGTCCAGCTTCAAGGGCGCGACAAGGAAGTAATCCGCAAAGTAGCACAAGACTGTGGCTTTAAGGGATTTGGAATGCGATACCAAACATTTATTCATATTGATATGGGCCGTAGGAGACAGTGGTAATGATGGACATGATTTTTAGTGTTTTAACAGGCGGTGCTACTGGCATTTTGGGAAGCGTTCTAGGCAAAGTTTTTAATTTTGTTGATGTGTTTATTGAAGAAAAAAAAGCTAAAGGCGAACACGAACGAGCAATGGAAATGCATCGTCTTCAATCTGAACTTCGGGCAGAAGAGCTAGAGAACGAAAGGGCTATTGTCGAAGAGCAGTCTGCGGGTGCAGCAAGGGCAGCATCATATGGGATGATGAGTGGCGTTGAAGTTCCATATCCCTGGGTGGCTGCTATTCTTAGATTAATGCGGCCAACACTAACGGTTATGCTAGTAGGCATCGTCTGGTATATTTATGCAAAAAGCGATGACATAGCCCAACAAGAGACAATTATTCAATCAGTAATTTACATGTCATCAACGGCGGTTTTGTGGTGGTTTGGTGACAGAGCTATGCGCCCTAAAAAGTAATAAAAAATGAAATATCTCTTATTACTTTTATTATTATTCTCATCGGGCAAGTTATTAGCTGAAGATAAAATTATTCCGCTAGGTTCGGTAAATGTCATTCATCAATGTTATGATTCAAAATCTTTAGATACAGCACTGCAGCTTTCGTCTGAAAAGTTGCGGCTGCAAATGGTTGGGCAAAAAGCTAACACGCTTTTAGAAATTTGGTATGATGAGGGCGGCGAAAAATGGACGGCACTTGTTAAAACGAGAATGCCAAATGGACAAGATGTTAGTTGTATTGCAGCAGCGGCTACCAAAGGCGCAATCTTACGAACCTACGATGTCATAGAGCGGCATCTTCACTAATGACTTGTAGATTAGCGAGAAAACCAATGTCTGAAAACGATAAATATTTAGAAGCGTTCCCACTAAAATTAGAACATTTAGAAGGAAATCAAGAAACTAAAAATGCAAAAGATGTGGCAGCATCGTTGGATAAACATGAAGCTATCTGCACTTTGCGTCATACGGCAATCAATGCCAGATTGCGTAGGATCGAATTGGTTTTAATTTCAACCGCCGCAATGCTTATTACGATTTTACTACAACGAGTCGGAGTGCTCTGATGAATAACCATGAAAACGATTATTTAAAAACTTCAACAGTTTTTTTTGTTGGCGTCGTTGCTGGGTGTATGCTTACGCTGTTAGCGGGATTTTAAAATGCATAAAATTTTAAAGTGGCTTGAATTGAATAAAGGATAAGCAGCGGGGATACATGCATGCAAAGTAAAAGATATAATCATTGGCTTTGGCATTCTTTTTTTATGTATTGGGTCTCAAAAAAAATTAATTATTGTCATTCGTGGCTGTGGCAAAAAATGTGGAGTAAATAATGGAACCTGTCACCGCAACTCTTGCGGCTATTGCTGCAGTCAAAGTTGGCCTAAAAACGGCAAAAGATGTTCAAGGAATAGCCAGCAGTCTTGATGCTTTATTCCATCATTCATCGGAAATCAAAAAAAAAGCAGCACAAAAAGAACCATCAAAGTTAAAGCAATTTTTAAATCGCAAAACTGGGGAAACTGAGGGCGATGATGATTCGTTAAGTTCTGTTATGACAGAAGTTCTAGAACAAAAAAAAATTGACAGAGAAATACTTAATCTAGGCATTCAAATAAATAACAAGTTTGGGCCTGGAGTTTGGCAACAAATTTTAAAAATACGAGAAGGTCGTGTTGAAAAAAGAAAAGAAATGGAACGAGTTTCTCAAGAAAACAAAAGAAGAAAAGCAGATGATAGTAAAAAGTTTTGGCGTAAAGTGTTACAAGAAACAGGCAAAGTGTTAATTGTTTTAACTATGCTAGGTTTGCTGGCATATTTTTTGATGTGGGCTGCGAATAAAGGCGCACGAGCTTGGGGATTAATATAAATGGAGTTAACTACATCGCATGCTATCCAAGGTCTTTTGCTATTAATGACCATAGGGGGTGGGTACGCCGTTACAAAAAGCAATTTAGCAAGAGTTATGGAAGACCTAGAAATTTTTCACAAAAACTTTGAAAAGTTTAAAACAGATTTTGATTCTCGTCTTGATGACGCTAGCCAATCTAGAGCAGTGTTCGCATCACAGATCGAGGTGCTTAAAGATATTAATTCTGTTTCTGCACTGGAACATCGAAATAGAGAAACCGCAACAATGCAAGCAAAAATCAATGTTATGGAAAGCCAAATTTCACATCTTCTGGCACTGCATAATGGTAAGCATCCAAATTAATTTTATCGCTTATTCTTTCAAATGAATATCAAGTTCATACTCCACACATCCCATCACATTCGTCTAGAAACGTAAATTCTTTTTGACCTTTATCAACAGGAGTCGATAAATCAACCTCATCCAGCGGTACGGATGAACGGTGCAGATACTGGGCTTCTCTTGCAGACCCAATACCAGCGTTTCGTATTACTTTGTCAAACTCAATCGCATCAGCCCATGCGTCAGGCATTTCATCCCGTATACGCCGCCACTCCGCATTGGAGTGAAACGGGCAACCGACACACGCTGATTTTGCTAAAACCCGATTGGGATAATGGTTAGCAAACCACTTCAAGCAATCGCTACGAGCTATGCTTTCTTCAATGAGAGGCCAGCGATGCACCATCCATTTGTCACGAGATTCTTTCAGCCGTTGTATCTCGTCGGTAGAAATGCCAAGCCAGCTTTCCACCACTGGCGTTTTCGATGCACGTTGCCGATGTCTTAAACCAAGAAGCTCCCTAATCTTCTTACGAACAGGCTGGATTTTATATTCGCTTGTGCAATGCCTTCGCCCCATTCCCATGCCGCCGCCGTACAGAGGCATGAATCCAACACGTTTACGTTTGCCTCTTGCCAGCGCAACGTGGTCAGCCCTAATGTTTCCTGCTGTCACCCGATAAACTGGAAACGGCAGTTGTGCTTCTAGCCAATCAAGATGGGTATAGACCTCTTTTGGCTCCCATTGCGTATCAGCAAAAATAGCGCAGTCAGGCATAGGGCCGACCTCGCCTTTCGCTGCCATGAGAGCCATTACTGAAGACTGCACCCCTGCACCCAAACTAATGATGCGAAGCTGGGCGTTAGGTAGCGGCTTGCTAAACGACAACTTATATTTCATTATTCATTCTTTCATTCTACCTTATGAATATCAAGTTCATAACTTAACACTCTTAGCAGACTTTCGGCTACAGGCAGTGAAGGGTGTGAATCCCCTCGCTCATAAGCGCACAAGGTAGCATAACTAATGTTGGCACGATGCGCTAACTCTTTAATGCATAACCCCTGTTCTTCTCTGATTGTTTTTATTTCTTTTCCAAAATTAAATTTCATTTTTTTAATGAATATTTTTTCCATTTTTTAGGCTTGACATTTACACTAGGAACATTGTGTTCCCATTTATCTGTAATCAAGTACCCTTTTGTTCTCAATTCGTGAATGCGACTCGCCAGCCGATAGATGCCATGTTCAACCATAGCATCCAATGCAGTAATTGATTTTTTTTCTAAGTGTTTCAGTATTGTTTGTTTTTGATTTAACATTTTTGTTGTTCCTTAAATTTTGTCATTAGCAAAATCTTTAACGGTTAAATTAAAAAGTAATTCTTTAATATATTCTTCTGTAATTTCTTTTTCTCTGCTATCTGGATGCCAATTGTCCTGCATTAATTTTGATGTTAAAAAAAATCCATTGTGAGTGCCTTTCTTTTTTATGATCCATCCTTTTTTTGCAATCCTATCTATAATCTGATAAATAGCAGATTGTTTCACTCCCATAAATATCGACATTTCCTGACAACTAGGATTTCTTTGTTTTTCCTTTAAAGTCATCTTAATGTACTCGTAAAGTTTACGCTGTTTTTTTGTCAAAGGAAGTTTCATGTTTTTCATCCTCAATCATCGCCGATAATTTTTTTATAAGCTTTACATAACGTTTGTTTATGTCATCAATCGCTTCTGGCATTTTAGAATTACACCTGTCGAGTGTAGGCTGATTGTCTTCTTTTAAAAGAGAGCAATTATGCCTTCGTTCCTCAAGATTTATACCTTCATCGTTTGCTATTTTAAGCATCTCAGTAGAGTATTCTTTCAAAAATTCCTCTGCGCTGCCAAATTCTAACCCTTCGTCTTTTAGAGTTAAGATGTATCCTAATTCAGTCATATTTAACTCAGAATGAGGGCTAGTTTCCTCTGGTACTTCCTGTATCAAAACATCTTTCTCGCGCATCTCCGCGCAATTTTCAGCTTCAATTTTTACTTTTTCTCCACCAAATGCTTTATCTAGTGGATTTTCCATTACTTCTGGAAAATCTTGGGCTTCTTCCACGGTAATTACACCTTTTAGTGCATCTGGAAAACTGTCACGGAGAGCAAACCCCCTTGCCCTCATCTGCAACATTCTTTCTGGATAATTTTCCCACGGGCCACGCCTACCCCACAGGTGCGCTTTTTTTGCATCTGCAACGCTAAATTTTCGCTCATGCATAATAACATTTCCATCAACTTTCCGCGCTATCTGGCAATATGCTGTTTCTTTTTTATTGTCATACCATTCTTTGTGCCCCGCATATTGACTATGACCAGTTACAAGAGACAGAGCAGCATCACCGTAAATGCTGGGCTTACCGTTGATCACGGCAATATTCTGTAACGCCTGGATCGGCTGCAGTCCAACTTCTTCACCCCACATCACAGCTATCACCACATCTTCTGCTTTGTTTTTAAATTGTGCTGGCACCATGTTACTTTTTGCCAACATCTCAGCAAGTTTTAATAAGTCATTCATGCTGGTGTTTTTGATAATGTTACCCATTAAAGTTTCCTCTGCTTCTGTTTTTTCTGTTGCGATTTTAAATAGCGAAAGCAAGTTGCGACATAATTCGGTAAATATTTGTGAGCATGTGTCACAACATGTTTTGCCTCATTGTTTAATTTTTTTATTAAAATTTGATACTTAATCACAGGTGAATCTCCTTTGCGTATGGCTTTTTTTTGCCGGAATTATTTTTGTTTTTTCTGGCTGCGCTTTGTATTCTACTGTCTTGTGTGACACTTTCGTGTCGGGCAGCAAGACCTGCTCAACGCCACCAAGAATTTTTTTCATCTCAAGCGATGTTTCCTCAAGAGTATTTTCTGCTTCTTTTTTTTGAGATTTTGCTAATTTCCATTTATCAGATAATAAAATTAATTTTTCTCTGTCGTTATCTGAGAAGATATCATTGCTGTTATTCCTCAGATCATGTGGTTGTATAAAGTTATTGCCATATCCTGCAATATACTTACTTGCCTCAGAGCTTGTGACAAATTCGTACATAGTTCCATTTTTCATGTGTTGCCAAAACGTGTCTACTGCTTGATGAATTGCTTTTATTGTTGGCTGATGACGCTGAGTAACAACAATTGTCCACTCCAGCTTATCTCTTGATAAATATGCAACTATTGCATTATCTGCATCTGCGCTGTCCATCTGCCCTTGAACTTGCAAAAGATACGACATGTCTTCTGGATTTTTTGGTGCAGTTCTGGTAAACTTAAAATCAATAACTGTTTTTGGTTTCAAAAAATGCTCAATAGAATTATAATCAATAATTTTAAATTCTTCGTTAATCTCTCCATCCAAAGATGCAACTAAATTGCATGTTTTATTTCTATACCCTTGTTTTGGACAGTCAACTTTAACTTGAAAATCATCTTCAAACCATTCTCGATTTGTTTGTTCATATCGATTACCACCTTCCATAACTCTTGTAGACCGTTGCTCAATTCCTGCAAGAGCATTTTTGTGCCTTTCGATAATATCATTCGGTGTAAGCCCAAATGGCATTAAAAATTTACCCTCAACTTCAACAATCGCCCCTAAATCAGATGCCCCGGATTCGTAACCTGTTTTTGAAAATTTCATCTTATAGTGTCCCCACGATTATGATTGTGTATATTAAAATAAACAAATAAACAGCACAAAACACACCGCCTATTATTATTTCCAATATGTTTTTCATATTTTCTTATCTATAGTAGAAATAAATTTCTCTACTTCTTTTTGGGTTTGCTTAATTTTTTCTAATAAATGTAAAGAGCGTTTAAACACTTCTTCTTTTTTTTTGTCCATTTTTTTGCCCCATTTCTGCATAATTTGTATGTTTTTTCGTATTGACAGCTACCATTATCAGTATATACTTGTCAAGTAGTTTTTAAAGAGGTTTTAATATGAAGCAAATGTTTAGTTTAAGATTTGATAAATCTCTGCTTGAACGCATGAGATTGTTTATAAAAAAAGACGGATGTGGATCTTTAACGGAAATTATTGAAGTTTCTGTGCGGGAATTTCTGGATAGAGAAGAACATAAGCGCAAAAGCGAAGCAGACAAGCTGCAAAATGCCGCTGGGTATCAGTAGTGATGACGAAGTATCGTGCAATTAAAACAGAAGTTGATGGAATTACTTTTGATAGCAGAAAAGAAGCTGCGCGATATAAAGAGTTAATTTTATTAGAGAAATCTGGCGTAATTTCGCATTTAGAGTTACAGCCACAATATGATTGCGTTGTAGATGGTAAAAAAATATGCAGCTATCGCGCAGATTTTAGATATTTTGATGAAAAATCTTGTGTAATCGAAGACGTTAAGGGTTACAAGACACCAGTGTACAAATTGAAAAAAAAGCTGGTTGAAGCACTGTACCCTGGCATGAAGATTGTTGAAGTATGAACGACAGGAAAAACTCTTTAATGCCAAATAGGCGATTTTGTGTAACTGATTCCACAGAGCATTTCCATTTTTCTGTTTCATTTTGTCCAGATTCCCAGAAACCAATTGAAGTTTTTATTTCTGGTAGAAAAAACTACAAAAAAATTGATAAACAATTACAAGAACTAGCTATTAAAATATCAAAAATTATGCGAACAGGAATAAAACATGACTTGCCAGAAGTGTGGCGATAGCAGAGTTATCGAGAGGGTTATTAGGACTATAAAGATTAAGGATGAGCAGCGTCAAATTGGTGGTGTTGATGCCTGTAATTTATGCCAGATTGTGAGTGAGCAAGATTATATTGTATCAAAAAAAGTTAAGCATTTGACGATTATTAAACAATAGGTGACAAGATGCAGAGAACATTCAAGGTTAAAGGATTTTCAAAATTTCAGCACTACGGCGATAAACGCAATCCACCGTGGATAAAACTGTATAATAACGTTTTGGAAGACTACGAGATTGCGAAACTTGATGATGTAAAAAAGGCGCATCTGTTTGCTATCTGGTTGCTAGCGAGTCGCTATCAAGGTGATATTCCACTTGATGATAAATTTGTTGCTAACAAAATAAATGCAACTGAACCAGTTGATTTAGATTTTTTTGTTAAGTCTGGATTTATTCTTATAAATCAATCATGTAGCAAGATGCTAGCAGATGGCTATCAAGATGCTATGCTAGAGGAGAGTAGAGTAAATAAGAGTAGAGTAGAGAAAGAAAAAAATAAAAAAGAAAAAAGACCAAAAAAGATACCAGATAATTTTGAATTAGAACAACAATCAATTGATGCAGGTTTAAAAATTGGCTTTAATGAAAAAGAAATAAAATCATTGTTTGATGATTTTATTAATCACGCAAATCAAAAAAATAGAAAACAATTAAATTGGAGACTTGCTTTCACGCAGTGGATGAATACAAGCTACAGTTTTCAAAAAGTACAAGCGATGAGAAAGTTGAATGGAGATGCAAAAAGTGACAAATCTAAAACTGGTTCCACCAATTGGTATACAGCATTTAAAGAGCTTGAAGCTGAAGATACAGGAGAAGTATGATAGTAATTTTGATTTGATTGGCTACGAAATTGATGGTGATGATTTAAGTTTGCATAAGGCAGTTAAGATTCTGCAAAAAAATTTAAATCCATGTACTGATAGGGAGATTAAGGTTTTGATTGCCGATCTGATGTCCATGACGGCAATTAAAAACCATGAGGTAGATGTTTTTAAGGCGACTATTAAAAATTATACATCACGATTGAAAGAATACACTGGGGAAATTGTTAGACAGGTTTTGACAACCTGGCCCGATAAAAGCAAATGGTTTCCGACCTGGTATGATTTAAAAGAGGAGTTAGAGTGGAGAGATACGACAAAAAAAATGCTAGCAGAAGTAGAAAAAAAATTGGTTTTTAATTTAATTGAAAGGAATAAAAAATGACTAAAAAATATAATTTAACTCAAGGTAGACAGGGGCGTGATGGAAAAACGTATTGGCAAAACATTGGCGTTATGTTTCCGATGAAAGAAAAGGACGGTTTTGTTTTAAATATTAATGCTTTGCCATTGCCACAAATTAGTGAAGAAAATCAAATTGAAATAAAAGTTTCTGCTTTTTTTGATGATGGCACTAGAAACAATAACGATAGTAAAATTGATTTTTAATGGCGAAACCAAGGCGAAAACGTAAAGTTGATACTGTTGATTTAGGCACCGATGAGTCGAAAAATCACGGTGTTTATGAGCTTGATACTGGGGTTGCAAGATTTCGTAACAAAACAGTTGATGTGATATCAATGTACAGAAAAAGAGGTTGGATAACTAAAGAACAATACGAAGCTGCTGAACTGTTTCACGTGAAATTTAGAACGGCTGGTATGATTGAAAAGTATGCAAAATTAAATCTTGATGGTATTAGGTATAGTCGTTCAGCTGACTGCTATACTGATAGTGCAGTACAGTCACGACAAGAGATTAAATTGATTTTTGATTATATTGGACGACCTTTGATTAATTTGTTGATTCACACTTGTGGGCTGGGTTGCCCAGCTGGTACTTGGGACGGTGTTTTAAAATATAATCGCCGTGAAGAGAAGGCTATGACTATGCTAAAAATTTCTCTCGATGGTTTGATTAATTATTTTAATATAAATAAATAATTTGACATACCCCCGGACTAGGTATTATAAAAAATTAATTTGCAGTTTTGACATTAAATTTTGATTGTTTTGATTGAATCTTAATTGTTTTGATTGTTCATTTATATTTTTGCTCCCTAAAAAAACTTAACCCGCATATATTTAAATTAATATGCGGGTTTTTTTATTTAGTTTTTAAAATTAAACTTTTTTATTTTGTGATGATTTTAATTTTTTAACAATAATATTTTTTATATCTTTTTCTGATTTTGCTTTTTTAATGTTTTTTGTTATATCAAAAGTTTTATTGTCTGGCATCATTATTACAAATTTTGGCATTTTAATTACTCCATTTAAAAGTTTTTAATACTTGTAAAAATCTCCAATTGTTCCCGGCATTGGTACAAATTTAGCGTTTTGTTTTGCATCATTTAGTAACGCTGGCAAGGCTCCGCTGGGGTATGTGGTGGGTGTTAAATATTTAATTCGTTCAGCATGGCTTTCAGTTGTTTAGCCGCATCAAGGCGAAGCGTGATGTAAACCTCTTTTGTAACGTCACGCCCGTTGTCGGTTTCAGCATATGCGGTTTCTGATGCGAATATTTCTACCCAGCCTGACGCTGGCTTTTCAGGATTCAATCCTGATGCTCTAAAGGAAATTGTGTTGCGACCTTCGCAATTCTTCCAGCTAGGTTTTGTGCCCGTTGTAATTATTTCAAGCTCTTTAATGTCACTGTTATATACGTTATTGTTTCTGCAAAGTTGGTTTTCAAGTTCTTGTCTAGTCATTTCTCTCTCCTCTATTTATATTGTATATACAATAATAATCGTTAAAATTGTACTAAGCAAGAAAAAAATGTATTTACATTAGTTAGTTTTTAAACTTTGTTTTAAAGCAAGTTTTTTTGCTTGTTCAACTTGTTTTTTTGTTAATTTTATTATTGACGGCAAGATTAAATCTAATACTTTTTGCGAATCTTTTTTTGTTGGTGCAGTTATAGCCAGTGTTAAACCAGCCACAACAGCATCAAATGCCGAATTAAGTTTTATTTGTGGTGTTTTCATTTTATTTTTCCTTCATAAATCCAATTTTGAATTTTATTTTTATGTGCTATTTTTCCTCTTTTGTGTTTTTCGTTTTGTAGTTCCTCCATATTTTCAGGTTGCGAAATAATTCGTATTAAATTTTTGTATAAGTTTCGTCCTTTTCTGCGAATTGTTTTTTTACGTAAAATTTTTTCAGCTTCCATGCCCTCAGCTGAGTGAACTTTTAAAGTAAAAGTATGTTGTCCCCGCAATCCACCGTAATTCTCTTTAATTATTTCGGCTATAAATTCACGATTGCCAAGAAATTTAGGATTTTTAAAAGAACCGTGAAAAACTGGTTCACTAATTTGAATTTTCATGCCTGTTACTAAATCAGTCATTTTTTATTTATCCGCCATTCCGAAATAACGCATTCACCAACGATGAATGCATACATATTTACAACTTTTTCAGGATTTGAAAGATCAGTTGAAACTTGACCAAAATTATCTTCCTCATAATCTTTAATAATGCGGATTGCTTCAAAAGCCTTATTCCCTAGCCATTGTGTGGCTCGATAAGTTCCAATTATAAAATAATCTGTGTTAAATGAATGATGGTGAATATCTTCAATATTTTCGTCTATCCAATTATTATCTTGATCACTTAAAAAATCATAAAAATAAGTTTTAATTTCTTCATAATTAAAATAATTTTCTTCATAATTCATTTTATTTGCTCCTAGTTTTATTAAGCTTTCATCCCAAATGGTCCGCCATGCAATGCACCGAACCAAATGGGCGATAAACTCGCGCTGTTTAAACGTTTTAAGCCATTTTATTTCCACACCCACAAATAGGGTAACCAGCTTGTTCGATTGCAGTTTTTGACGCTCTAGCGATAAACCCGCAATTGCTACATGTCATTTTAATCATTCTGGTAGTTTGTTTTTTTCTGTCATTAAGGTTTAATTTAGCGTGCGGGTACGGGCCAAGGATATCGGCAATTATTTTTAATTTTTTTGTTAATTCCGGGCCGCTTGTTGTAGCAGTCATTTTGCCTTCTAAACCAATAGCAAGTGCCATTTTGCGAAACGGTCCGCGATGCCCATGTTTACAATCATCAATAGCATGGATCATTTCATGTGCAACAATGCCTAAGACTTCAATTGGATTATCTTCAATCGGTGAAACAAACATTTCACGGGTCTTGTCGTTGCTACTGCCGGACGGCCAGCACTCGCCAACTCTTTTACGTGCGCTACCGCCGCCAGGCCAGGAACATGAAATACGCCAGCTAGCGTTTAAACGCTCTATTCCGGCGTCGTCAAAAACATCATTGTTTATTAGTCCGACCGCTACACTAAGCCATACGTCACGGTTATGGTATTTAATTTGCATTGTTATTTTCCGTTTCTGTCCATGTCAAAATGAATAATCAGCAACATAACCAGCATTGCGATACTGGGGGATAGCGTCCACAAGATTATTTCGATATCTGTATATGTCATTTTTATATTTCCCTTGTTACAACGGTGAATGAGTAGCCAAGTAATTTAGCTAATTCTATTGTTTCAGATGTTAAAGTTTTAGTTCCGGCAATTTTTGCTAAAATTTTCCCATTTTGAGTTAATGGTATAATTCGCTCTTGACCATACGCAGATGTGATTTCTACTTTTATATCATTATTCATTTTATTTGCTCCTATATATGTATATACATATATAAATAGCATTTTATAAATTAGTCAAATGTTATGTGTAAATACAGGCAATAAAATTATAAAAATTTGTTATTTGTGGTAAAAATGTTACAAAACAAGGGAAATAGCTTAGATGGATTGGCGGGTTTTGGGGGGTTGGAACATTTTTAAATGTGTGTTTGTTCACAATTTCGCGCCCAATAATCGCAATATCTTTAAAAACGTCTCCAAATTTAACCGTACATAAGTATATACTTGTTAAATGATAGCAACTATCCAAAACTTGCCAATACTTATCAGTAAGCAAATTTGAGCCGTATAGACTATATTGATATATATTAGCTAAATAATGACTGCATATAAACTGTTTATCGATCGTTTAAACGTTTAAAGGGCTGCGAAAAATTAAGTATTAATGTTCAAAAAATGTTTATCCTAAATATTTTATTAACAGCATCAGATAAAAAATAAATTCCCTGCCAAAATAAAAATAAAGGTGTGGGGGTATGTAGGAAGGGATACCCCGCGATTTGCGCCCACACACATAGATGCATGGTACCCCCACCTAATTGCGAGGCGTATTTTTAGAAACTTTTGTATTTACATAGTATAAAAACTTGCTAGTATGTATATATGGATGACATACAATTTTCGTTTTTGACTGTGAAGTACAAGTTGCACAACCCATCGAAGCGTCGTTGCGCTCTTTTGCTTGATGCTATGCGCCGCGCACATCTGGGCTACGATAAACTACTCAAGGCAGTGCGTCCTGACGTAGAGGCTATTGTAGAGATGGAAGGGGGCAAGGAACGGTACGAAGGGTATCGGCAGCTAAAACGCAAGCTTTCAAGTATTGCCAGGCCGCTTCCACTTGGAAATGGGCCGAAACAGGCGATTATTGCCGATGCGCTGGCACAGGCCAAGAGCTACGTGGAACTGAAGGGTGATGATGAGAATACTTCATATCCGACAACTCCACGTTTAAATATTGATCAGACAGATTTTGATGCCAGTATTGATGGCCTTGCCCGTTCAAAGACTATTTTTGAAGAAAACGAGTTTCGGGATTTGCTGGCTAGACTTTCGCGTCCTGGGATTCCCCGTCCGTTAAATATTTTAGCGAACAGGGTTAACGATGGCGGTCTTATTCTTGAAGATGACAAAGGACGATTGTTCGCTTTTATTAACTTGCTTCCAAAGACAGCTAAACGTAAGAGAGCCGTTGATCTGTCTGAGTTGGTTAATACACGGACAGGCGAGATTATGACGCAAAAAACCAGTAGTGGCGATATTTTCCCGTTGGAAGGTAGTAAGTGGCATAACACCAAATTTATGAAGCGTGGAACTTTGCAGTCAAGCCGACTTATTTATGATGGTGCGGATTTTTATTTTGCCTGTAGTTTTCGGTTTGCATCGACAGTGAGAGAAACTTCAGCCTATCTGGGGGTTGATCGGGGCATTGAACTTCTCGCTGCATGGACAGTTGTTGATAAAAAAGGAAACCGTCTGGACGAAGGGTGGATAAGCGGTGAGCGTTTGCGTTCTGTGCAGAGGCGCGAAGAACAGAAGCAGAAGGACGTTCAGGGGAAGGGGAAAATCTATCGTTCAAAAGCCCGGCGCGTCATTGCTGACGAAGAAATTCATAAGGCGGCAAACATGATTGTCGCGGATGCGGTTAAGTATAACGCCCAGGTTGTGATGGAAGATTTGAAAACTATTGCTATGGGGCCACATCACGCACGGCCAAAAGGAGCGCGTAAGGGTGGGTGGCGGCGGCTGCTTACTAGAGCGCAGTATATGAAGTTGAAACACTTTGTCGGCTACAGGTTATTGCTGGAAGGCTTTCCACCTATCCGGCGAAATAAACCTAGCTACATTGAAGTGCATCCTGCCTATACTTCGATAACCTGTTCATCATGTGGGCATGTTGACAAGAAAAGCCGAAGTTCTCAGGCAATCTTTCATTGCACCAAATGCAAGCACAAGGAAAACGCTGATATTAATGCATCAACAATGATTGCTGGAAAAGGCATTCATTTTAACACACTTATTAAAGGAATAAAAAAGGGGAAAAAACTAAAAGAACATGAAAAGTTTTCGGCGTGGTTCGCCGATCAGAAAAGCGGGGTCGGGGTTCATGCAAATGCACCTTAGTCATTGGCTCCGTGTTCTGTGGAGATGGGCGTATGATCGTGATTTTCACGGCTTACCCGCTCTGTGGTTCGAAACTTTATGGTGGATAAAACCGCGATACGCAAGCTCGTATCGGGTTCGGCATAACCGATTTCCATCACTTAAATTGCTAGTTACTTTATTTAAAACAATAGGTTACGCCCGATCAGTTTCAGTTACTGGTAATTTGCGTAGTAACGATGACATTTACAAATACGCAAAGCTAAAGCTATGGGTTTCAGTTACTGGTAATTTGCGTAGTAACGATGACCAGTTCCCCATGCTCCCTGGTTGTAGTACTGTTTCAGTTACTGGTAATTTGCGTAGTAACGATGACCTCAGAGCAAGCTGGATAAACGCTATTCCGGTTTCAGTTACTGGTA